>JALOON010000033.1 GCA_025454405.1 Oscillatoriaceae cyanobacterium Prado104
GACCTCAAAAGTCTTAGGCTGGTCATGTTGTGGCTTGTATCCCGCTCGAAGAGTCGGACAGTCTACAAGCCCCTGCCTTTAGGCATGGGGTTCATGACGGTTCCACTTCCGGCCACAGCCGTTCTAGCTGGTATCGCCAAGCTGCAAGAGTCTGTTCGCGGTACTCTCGCCCACCTTCCATTTCGCCCATCATACCTTCAGCGTAAAAACGTTCTAAGGTCTGAAGAGTGGTTTCTAGAGACTGTCCGTGCATCTTTGCTGCTGTGATAATTTGGCGGATGCGATGTTCGATCGAATCGGTGAAAAATTCGGATAGTCCCCGCTGGTGCAAGCCAAGCAGTCTGTTGACAGCGGCCGCAAAATCTGCAATGGTAAGCGTGGCGCTACTGTGTTGAAATACTCCCCACACAATGTTTTGACGCAAGGCGTAGCGTGTTTCTAGAGTAGTGTCAAAATTAGCTTCTAGCAGTTTATCGAAAAATGGCTCAGCTTCTGCTGCACTCGCGATCGGCAGCAAAATTCGCAGCCAACTTCCATCTTCTGAAAGCAGGACTAACAGCCGAAATTGAGGCGTTTCTACTTGCCAAGAAGTAGAATCCTGTTGCTCAACGCTTTCGCCAAATAAGTCTTTGAGGCTGTTGGTAATTTCTTCAGGAATCATGGGGATTTTAGATTTTAGATTTTAGATTTTAGATTGGGAGATCGGGAGTTTTGAGTTTTGAGTTTTGAGTTTTGAATTAAGAAATGTCTTTAACTCAAAACTCAAAATTTAAAACTCAAAACTTTTCTTAACTATCAACTATTCATGGAAGCCAGCGAGGGTGATAGCCCGCAAAGGGCAGTTCTTCCGGCTGCAATTTTGTTTGAGGACGATCTGCTGGCAATTCTACTAAGGGTAACAGCCAAAGGCGACTGGTGGCGATCGCCTGTCCGCTATCGTTGCGGGGAATGTCTCCTGCTGAGGGTTGTGCGGCTGTAACTGATTGGTCGAAAATTAATGCTAGTCCGTCGGGAGATAAACTGATTTGAGTATCTAATTGTTCGGGCAAAACTAATAGCGGTTCGATCGTTCCGGTTAAACGAGTACCGTCTTTTTTAAGGTCGATAGCGGCGATGAAAGGCTGTTCTTTGTAGTCTTCGGTTTTGAGGCGCTGGGCTAACAAACAGTAGAGGCGCTGAAATTGGTTATCTTGGTTTTTGCGGGGGTCGAAATAAACTGAAATAATGCTGCCGGGAATGCGGAATATTTCTTGTTCGACGCCCTGGTTGTCTGCAATAAAGAGCGATCGAGTGAAGTCAGTGTTGTATTTAACGTAGGCAGCGGTAGAGTTGTCGCGGGCCAGGCCCAATACTTGTTCGTATTTTGGCAAAAATTCTACCGGATCTGCTTCCGGTTTCAGCGGGACGATCGCCAATCCTTGTTTTTGAGATATTACCATCGATCGGCTGTCGGGGCGAATCTTAAAATCTCCCCCTTGCTGGTTTTCCAATTTCCGCGGCGGCTGTTTTTCTTCTAAAATCCAAGGGCTAAAATCTCCGGGATTGCGGCGGTTTACTCGCTGAATGACGATAATTTTGCCATCGGCTGAGAGGTCAAATTTGAGGTTTTGGTAATCTTTGGAGTCTAAAAGTTTGTCGATCCTGCCTGCTGGCTGCGGGGGTTTAGTATCTTCTGTGGGAGATTGATTGGTGATGCCTGTGGTAACGGTAAATAGTTCTTGACTTAAGGTGCCGTTGCTGCGGGCGATCGATCGATCTGTGGCGGTAAATAAGATGCGAGAGCCGTCGGGATAAGGTTTAAAATCACTAACAACTAAATCTTTGGCTGTCAGGGCGATGGGTTTTGGTTCGCTGCTGGTGAGGTTAACTAACATCAACCTGCCTTCTGCTTCGCCTCGAACGCCGATGTAAGCAAAAGCGCGATCGCGGCTGCGAAATGTACCGTTAAATGGTTGCATCGGTCGCCCTCGATTTTGGTTGTTTTCTCCGAAATATTTATCGGTTGCGCCTTCGAGTTTTAAGCTGTAGGTAACGCCGTAGGGTGCGGGGTCTTTGAGAGTATAAGCCATGCGGTTGCCTGCCCAGCTAAATTTGCCGGGAAGGGGAGGGTCTAGCTTTAAATTAGCCTCGACTGTGGAGTGGTTCATCGGGCGAAAGAAGGTGAGGATAAAGCCGGTATCTTCTGCGCCGATTTGTCGGTTTTGCCAGGAGAATTCCCGCACTCGCGGTGCCGTGCGATCGCCCGTCAGCAGCAGCATTCCCATCATTAAACCCAATACTAACATCAGCGCGATCGCCGCCCGGTCGATCGGCTGTTTGAACGGTAAAATAGCCGTGAATAAAGGCTGAATTTTTTTATGCCAAACGGTCACAAATTTTGCTCTCTTATTTTTCATTAACTGCTGACAGCGTATAATTTAGAGTATTTTGTACGGTAATGCCTGGTGGCAGCGCGAGAAATATCTCGCACTATCCCAATTTGTAAAAAAATCGAGTGCCAGAGTTTGGTGCTAAATTTTGCAGACCGCATTGGCGCTCGACTTTCTTTTTGCTTCCTAAAATAATGAATTTACCGGTATCATATCTGCCGGGGATAATTTATCGATCGGCAGACCCAAACCAAACGCAACTCTACCTAAAAGTAGAATTGCCAATATGCCTAAATACATTGCTGTTAACAGCAAATCTTGCCGAAAGCAAGTTAGTTTTTCTCGATACAAACCGTAGCTAATAACTGCATAGGTAGGCAAGTCGCCGAGGGCTACAGCAATCACTGCACCTAAATTGCCTTTGAGATGGTATCCCAGAGGTATACCGATACACAAACTCACAAATGTTAGCAAGTTGCCCTGAGCTCCGTACTGAGATTTTCCTACGGCTAGCAGACAAGAACTCATCAAACTGTGGAGGGTCGTGTGCCAAATTCCCATTGCCATGATTGGCATCATCCAAGATGCTGCAACATACCTGTTATCGTACAGCATTAAAATTATCCAGTCGCCCGAACTTACAAAAAATGCTAAACCTGCTGCTAGCGGGATGAGAATTAGCCTGCGGTTGTTCAGAATCTTGGCGCGCAATTCCTCGCGTGGCAAATCGGCGAGCATCGAAATCGAGGGAAAAATCACTCGTCCGCCGAGGGAAATTATGATTTGGCGCGGCATATCGCCGAGGGTAAAAGCGACGCCGTAAATCCCCAAGGTTGCCAAAGTAAATATTTTGCCTAAAATAAGTCGATCGGCTTGGGAACACAAGAAAAATAAAGCTGTAGACAAAAATATCCATTTCCCATACGAAAATATTTCCTTAGCTGCTTCTTTATCCCACTCAAACCGGTTTGACTTGCCGGGAATCAAAAAATGGCTCCAGATCAACTCAAGCATCGAGCCCGCATAACCGCCAATAACGATCGCCCAAATACTGCGATCGAAGAAGGCAAAAATCACCATCACCAACGTCCCAAAAGCCTGAACTATCAACTCAAAGATTACTACTTTCTTGACTGCCATTCTGCGATTTAGCACAGATATAGCAGTTGAGTTGAACCCTCCAATTATAGAGTTAATACCTATAACTGGAATCAACCACATGAGGCGGGGTTCGTTATAGAAATGAGAAACAGGCCAAGTGATCGCCAGCAGGCACAGCCAAACCACAAAGCTGCGAAGAACTTGCAGCGTCCAAGCTGTATTGAGAAATTCTCGTTCTTCTCCGCGCTTGTTTTGGATGATGTTTGGTCCCAAACCTATATCGGAGAATAAATGAATGCAAACGATGAAAACATGTGCTAAACCTACCAAACCAAATAGTTCTGGGAACAGCAAACGAGTCAAAATCAAGTTGCTGGCGAATCGGATAATTTGACTGCTGCCGTAGCTGACTATCGTCCACGCAGCACCTTTGATAGCTAATTTTTTTTCTGCTGATTTTTCTGACGACATAGACTTAGAATTTATTTTCTAATTACGAGTTTAGTTGCTGGATCTGCAGTTGGCAACTCTTTGGTGGGTGTTGCTGCCGAGAAGGTAGCTAATTTTACCTGAGGTTAATCGGGACTTAGGTACTGATCCGGTTTGACGGGCAGGCGATATGATGCGCGATCGATCCCGCAATACCCCAGCCGGGGCGGGTTTACTCGACTGGTATTTAAAACCCTGCGTACATCCACTCATACAGGAATTATGATTAATTGAGCGGATACGATACGATACAGGACTATCGTCGCAATCCGATCCGATCGCACCGTCAACCTCAGAGGCTGTACGCCTATGCTGTTAATAATCGTAGGGATTTTTCGGTTCGGGAATTCGATCGAGAGAAGATGCCTGAATTATCAATTTTCGCTTGCCTTCGAGTTCTTCTGAGCTCGCTTCTCCTTGTATTTCCCACCAAGTATCTGGGGGAAATGAAACGCGACTTTGACCGGGTGGCAGTTTAACTGGCAGTCCTATGGGATAGGCGTCTGCAGCACAGCAGGTAATGATAAAACGGCCGATCCACAGATATTGTTCTGAGATGTTTGGCGGGTGAATTACAAATCCTTGAACCTTGACTTTTTGCCCCCTGTATGTATCGGGTTCGGGATTGAAATTCAGCAGTCTTACCCATTCTACAAGAGATCGGTTTTCGGGTTTTGTAGCGTTGCGAAATTCTTGAGGTTGCAATCTAGTGATGGGTAGGGATTCGGTAAGGCCTCGTTCTAATGCTGTTTGGCTGGTAAAGGTGCGGGGAGTGGTTATTAAACCGATTAATGCCACGCTCAACATTAAGGTGCTGCCAAAACTCGGGGGAAATAATGTAACGTGTTGGACTGCTGCTATTCTGGGAGAGTCGATCGATGGTGTGGTGCGCGATCTGTTTTTAGTGCGATCGACTTTTAAGATTTGCCAGATTTTCAACCCGCCGATCGCGATTAAGCAGATTCCTCCGGTTACAGTCAAGGCGAAGTAGTTGGGGTGAATTAGAATGTTTAATTTGCCAGTTATCCAATATTTGAGTAGCAGTATTCCCCAAGCGAAGATAGATATGGCGTCCAACCAAGGTCTGAGTTTTTTTAGATTCATTAGTTAGTTAATAGTTTTGAGTTGGTAAGGAGTTTTGAGTTTTGAGTTGTTCGGGAGTTTTGAGTTTTGAATTTTGAGTTTTGAGTTGGTAAGGAGTTTTGAGTTTTGAGTTGTTCGGGAGTTTTGAGTTTTGAATTTTGAGTTTTGAGTTAAAGACAGTTCTTAATTCAAAACTCAAAACTTAAAACTCAAAACTTTCCCTCTCCCCCTCTCCAGCTAGCCTAGATATAAATTTACGACAAGTGTCATTAAAAAGGTTAATTGAGCTGCCAGTACCATCAAATAAATTATGGCCCTGCCTCGAAAAATTGATAGCATCAAACCGATTCCTTTCAAATCGATCATCGGGCCGAATACGAGAAATGCTAACAGCGAACCGCTGGTAAATGTAGCCGCAAAAGACAGGGCAAAAAACGCATCTACCGTAGAACAAATCGACACGACTGCTGCTAATAAAAGCATGGCGAGAATCGAAGAAACCGGGCCTTGTCCGAGGTTGAGAATTAGTTCGCGGGGGGCGGCAACTTGAATAATCGCCGCGATCGCGCTGCCAATTACTAATACCCCTCCCAATTCCCGCAACTCTTGAATTATGGTATCTAAAAGCAAGCCCAGACGCTCTTGAGAAACGCGGTGAAACAAAGGTGAAGGTTTTGAAGATTTTTCTATTTTGTCAGTTTTTAAAGGCTTCCTGTCCTCTTGCAATAGAGATTCGAGCGGCACTGCCCCTCCCGGTCCGCTAAGAATAAATGTCCCCGATTGCAACAGTGGCGAAGTTTTAGCAGCAGCCAGTTCTTTTTCGGAGAGTTCGGGTTTGGGTATGGGGATCGCGCGGGCGATCGCGGGTTGCAGCAAGGGTCTCAAGTCTTTTTGGACGCTGAACACCCAGCCGATAATAGTTGCAGTGACTAGGGAAAATACTACCCGCAAAACTACGATTTCCGGTCGATCGCGAAAGGCCGTCCAAGTTGACCAAATTACCACGGGATTGATCGTGGGGGCTGCTAGCAAAAAGCCGATCGCCACCGGTGCGGGTACTCCCTGCATCAGCAACCTGCGGGCTACCGGTACGTTGCCACACTCGCACACGGGAAACAGAAACCCTACCAAACTACCCGCAAAAGCCCCCAGCAACGGGTGCCGCGGGAGGTGGGATACGAGTTTGTTTTCATCTACAAACCACAGCAGCAAGCCCGAGAATAAGACTCCCAGCAGCAGAAAAGGTATTGCCTCTACTAACAAACTGAGAAACAGGGTGAAAGCGTTGTTTAATTGATTTGTCAGGGCGGGTTGCATCCATCACCTACTTTCTAAATTGCTGTTTTTGGCAGAACCCCTGTCGATTATACCAAAGCAGCGCGCTAAGTTAAGATTCGATTAAAAATCTTTGGCGTTTTTTGTCTGTTTTTTTGCAGGAGGCTAAAACTTTAAATTCTGGTTAACTAAAAGCTAAATTTTTCCAGAAACCCCGAACAGCATTCAGATCGATATAAAATAAATTTAGTGCAAAATTGCCAAGGCGCATCTATCGTGTCTATACTATATCACTTATAGAGAGATCGGCAAAATCTAATTTACTGAAGATAGCTTTTTTGGTAATTAAAAAGCCCCTCGCTATCCGCAGCAAGAAGCATGAAATCCTTCCGCTAAAATACCTACCGAATGCCTTCAGTATAGCTGCCTTCTTTCAGTCAGGAAAAACTTACGCAGCAGACACGGGTTTGTTTGCGAAAATCCTGCGCTGAAACCCACAGTAAAAGTAACATAAAAAATCCGGTTTTTTGAGTACAGATGCGTGTCCGATCGGGATTAAAATCGCCACAGCACTCTGCTATCGACTCCTGTGTGGCAGACCAAGTGTCATTGCAAATATCACCCCCACCCCCGTGCTGATGAATTTATGTTAGAAACATCCCGCGCCAACAAAACCAACAAACCAGTCCCGGTTATGTCAGAGGTTTCTATACCAGAGTTCCGTTTGGACTCAACTCTCGAAGAATTGCCTCTGTATGATTGCGAGGTAAAAGCGACAGATTTGGGAAGTAACATTTCCCAGATGCTGGAAGCAGATCCGCTGTTACCAGGAGTAATTTTGACCGATCGATCTGAATTTGTCGGCATGATTTCCCGGTGGAAATTTTTAGAATATATCAGCCGTCCCTTCGGGCGAGAATTGTTTTTAAAACGTCCGGTGAGGGCTTTGTACGGGTTTGCAAAAACCAAAAGTTTAATTTTTCCCAGCGATACTTTAATTGTGGATGCGGCCAGGCAATCGCTGCTGCGATCGAAAGCACTGCTTTACGAACCGATCGTAGTTCAATTACCCGATCTAAATTATCGCTTGCTAGACGCCCACGAACTTCTAGTAGCGCAATCCAACATTCACGAACTAGCAACAAAATTGCTGCGCCAGCAAACTCAATCCCAACTGATTCAAACTGAAAAATTGGCCAGTTTGGGGCAAATGGTAGCTGGTGTCGCCCACGAAATTAGAAATCCCGTCACCTGCATCAGCGGCAATCTCGGTTTTTTGTCCAACTACTCTCAAGATGTGATGGAGTTGGTGTCGGCTTACGAAGAAATTGCGGGCGATAGCGAAATAATTAACGAACTCAAAGAAAAAATAGAATTTGATTTCTTGCAGGAAGATTGGGTCGAAATTCTTAGAAGTATGAAAGTTTCAGCCGAGAGACTGACGGAACTCGTCACCAGCTTGCACACCTTCTCTCACATGGACGGAACTCAACTGAAAGACGCCAACATTCACGAATGTATAGACAGTACGCTTTTGATTCTAAAAAATCGCCTCAAGCACGGGATTAAAGTAGTCAAAAAGTACGGAGACTTGCCTTTTGTCAAGTGTTATTCCGGTCAGTTGAGCCAAGTATTTATGAATATCATCAGCAACGCGATCGATGCTTTGGAAGAGTTGAAAGGACAAACAGGTTTTGCAGCCACGATCGCGATTGAAACAGAGGTAATAGCAAGTTCGGAACTCGACTGCACGAGTGCAGAATTAATGCAAAATTATGCGGGCAATCGAGAAAACGATCGAGGGCGATCGTTCGCAGAGAAAAACGGCGTTATTAACGGCGAACTCAGTCATGAAATAGCATTAAAAAATCAATCTTCTGCTTGGGTAGCAATTAGAATTGCGGATAACGGAAGCGGCATACCGCCAGAAATCCAGCGGCGAATTTTCGAGACATTTTTCACCACTAAACCTGCGGGAAAAGGTACGGGTTTGGGATTGGCAATTACCCATCAAATTGTTACCCAGAAGCATCAAGGCAAGTTGAATTTGCATTCGACGCCCGGTACTGGTACAGAATTTGAAATTTTGCTGCCGTTGATTTGAAATTAGTCAGCAGTCATCAGTTATAGCGGTTCTCACTCATGATGAGGTGCACCTATTTGAACTTCAGTGTTTTGGAGCGTTTTTTTGTACCTCACCTACCACCTCAAAGGCTATCAGCCCTGTCGGGGTTTCTCTTTCAAATCAACTTCAATCGCGTTATAATTCTTTACGTTTGTTCGCAAAAATTATTATTTTGGGCTGAAATTGACTGCGAGCCCAAAATAATTGCGAGAAATCCTCAATTAGCAGACGATTTTTGTGCGTTTGAGAGCTTGACTAAAAAAGGTAGTTGTGATAGTAACCGTTCAGGGGGTGCGCCGCAGGCGCACCCCCTGAACGGTTACCTAAAATCTAAAATCTCAAATCTAAAATCTAAAATCGATTGACTTGGGACAGTTAATAGTTAATACTAAATCCTGGTGTATCACTCTAGGGATGAGTAAACCGAATTTGGCATAACAAGCGAGGCTGGCGATTTGAAACTTTATTTTTTGGTAATTTAAAATTGAACAGAAATGCAGTTTTGATAGTTGCGGAAATTTTGGTGATGGGAGGTTGGATATTTGCCTTACTTGCACCTTTATTGTTTCCGTAGCTGGCGCAGATATCCCCGTTTGTAGTGAGGACTTAAGTCCTCTGAAAAAGCGGACTGAAGTCCTCACTACAAACTAATTTTAAACCAGGGGCAATTCTACTGCAAACTCAGCACCGATCGCACTTTCGTATTGACTTTCAGCTCCTACAGTTGGAGAGCGAACTCTCATGCAGATATCCCGGTTTGTAGTGAGGACTTTCGTCTTCTGAAGAAGCGGACTTAAGTCCGCACTACAAACTTATCTTAAATCACCGGCAATTCTACTACAAACTCAGCACCGATCGCACTTTCATATCCACTTTTAGGCTGAATCGTTGGAGATTTAACGGTAATCCGGCCACCGTGGGTTTGGACAATTATTTTATAGCAAATAGACAATCCCAATCCGGTAAATTTGTTGAAAGATTTAGTAGTGAAAAACGGATCGAAGATTCGGTGTTGAATTTCCAGGGGAATGCTGGTGCCGTTGTTGGCGATCGATACTGCAATAAACCTGCCTTCAGGACGAGGGACAACTTCTGTTTTGATAACAATAATTTTATCAGCAATTTCCGTGCTGTTAACAGCATCGATCGCATTTCTCAGAATGCTCGCAAACGCCTGATTCAGTTGGCTGGGATAGCACAGCAACAGCGGCAAATTGCTGTACTCCTTAACTACAGATATCTTGTTTTCCAACTTGTGGGCGAGCAGGAGCAAAACGCTGTCAATGCCTTCATGAATGTCGGCGCGTTCTCTGTCAGCATCGTCAGGAATGGAAAAATTCTGTAAAGATCTAACAAGCTGGCGGATGCGATCGGATCCCATTTTCAGAGAATTCAGAATTTGCGGCAAATCTTCGCTGACAAAATCCAAGTCGAGCGCTTCTATTTCGGCTGCAATTTCTGGCTCTGGAATTGGATAGTATTCAGTCCAGAGATGAATGAGAGCGAGTAAATCTTCGATCGAATCGTTGACGTGAATCAGGTTCCCGTAAATAAAGTTAATTGGGTTGTTAATTTCCCGAGCGAGGCCGGCAGCAAGTTCTCCCAAAACAGACATTTTTTCGCTCTGCATTAAATGTTCCTCAGTTCTTCTGAGTTTTGCCAATATTTCCTCCAAAAGTTTGAGTTGCTCCTGAATTTGTTCGTGGAGGTAGGATTGAGAAATGGCAATGGCCAGCGAATCCGCCACCGCTTCTAGAACTTCCACCTCTTCTGCTGCTGCGAATTGCCGGTCAGCACAAGCAAACAGATAGCCCAGCCGATTAGTCTGAGTCAGCACCGGTACTGCAGCGTAGCGTTGGTGTACCAGTTCTAAGTGCGCCGTTTCGCCAGACTGTTCGATAGCGGTGTTAGGAGTTTCTGTCAGTACCACCGATTCGCTGCGGTGGAGTCGCGCTACTAAATCTCCCGACGGACCTGACCGATCGCCGAAGGTTCCCAATCTTGGTGGCAAACCTTCCCGACAGTATTCCCAGCAGAATTCTAAAGCGTCGTGTCGGGGGTCGTACCAGCCAAAAATTGCCCGTTCCAAATGCAGTAAAGTACCGAGTTCTTCAACTGTAGTTTCCAAAATTCGATCGAGGTTTAAGGAAGCGCGAACTCTACCGGTCAATCGGTGCAGCATGGCTTCCGTGCGACCGCGAACCTGATTTTTGGCAAACAGATTCAGTGCTGCAATTGCTGAGAGAATGGCCCATAATAAAAAGCCAGCGGTAATTTCTGCGAGTATATATAATGAGTGCAGTTCTTTTTCGATGTTGTAGCGAGGAATTACTAGGGCGATCGACCATTCAGCTTGTTGCAGGGGAAGATAGGCGATATATACCCGCGTATTGTTTAATTGAGTCTGCGAAATACCAGTTTTTTGGTAAACCATCTCGCGAGCTATATTTGCTAAGTTAGCATCTGGGGATTCTAAAAAACTTGCCGCCGGTCGATCGATATTTCCGGTGACGTTTGGATCGGGATGGACGATGGGTACTCCTTGAGAATTGAGGATAAAGGTGTAACTTCCAGATCCGTATTCCATCTTCCCTACGATTTCTACCAACCGCTCGAGGAGAATGACGCCGTTCATTACTCCGATGGGTCGATCGATTGTTTTCGGCTTGGGAGCTTTTGTTAGCGAGTATATCGGGGCGGAAATCGGAATGATAATTTTGTTTTGGAGAGATCGAGAAATTGTCGGATCGGAAACATATACTTCTCCTGCCATTGCTTTTTGAAAGTGTTGGCGGTCTTTGACATTCGCCTTAGCTTTGCCTACTTTTGTAGTGTAATAATAACCGTCTGGATCGATCGAAGCAAAATGGTAAAATTCTTTGAGACGACGTATTTCTGATTGCAAATAAGGTTCGGCTAACTGCCAATTCATCGAGCTAATTATCGGAGTATTGGCAAGCATTTCAATCTCAGCCTTTCTCATCGCTATCCATCGATCGATATAGTCACTCCGTTGCTTGACTTCCAACAATACTTTTTGCTCTAAATTAGTGAGAATCAAGCGGCGGACAATTTGATAGCTGATATAAGCAGTGGCGCTGGCTGCTGCAATTATACAGCCTAAAACTAGCAGCGCTGCAATATAGCGAAGACGGCTTCTGCAAGTAAATCGCGCTGGCAATAGTCTAATTAATATCGACCACTGCACTTTCGCAAAGCTTCGCATAATTTGACCAATGTGTGAGATGGGAACCCTAAATCGCCTGCAATGCACCCCGAGCTTGCCAATAGTAGGGAACTCATAATATTCAATAATTGCGGGGGGTTTTTGACTGTTACCCCTGACAAGCTCTCCCTGTTATACTGGAAGGTAATTTTACCATGTTTTGGCAAAATTACCAACTTTCAAAAATATATAAACCCAGTTTCTTTAAGAAACCAGGCTTATAAATCATGCAAGAGTTCCCATACATACAAAATTGCAATTTTTGAGTTACAAATTATTAAACTAAATCTAACTCACAACTCACAAATTTTACCAAATATCTAGGTTCTCAAGCCTGGTCTTAACAGTTGACAGTTGACAGTTTTTTCTAGAGTCTTAAAACCTGGAACAACATTAGTCAACCGTCCCAAGTCAATTATTTAAAAATCTCACTATCAACGGGCGAGCAACGCTCTCACAGGCAGTGTCCCTACCAATCGATCGACTGTCAACTGTTAGCGCAACGACTGCGCGAGCGCGTTCTTGGTCAACTGTTTGCTGTCAATTCTCAACGATCGACTCTCAAATCTTAAAGAACTTTGTGGGTGTATTCATGCTGTTTCACATTATCTTCAGTGCGGATGATGCGGGGGGAATTAAGCACTCTTTTGCGTTCCAAAGAATAGTTAAAGTCGCTGCGTGCTGTTCCCAATTGAATGTGAGATTGAGCTTGCGGGCGACTTTTGTAAGTGCGGGCGGCCGCGATCGCCCGAAAACAGAATTCGTCGCTAAATTGAGCTGATGCGGGGAATTCCGGCATCATTTTTGGCTCTGCGCCGTCGAGTATGGTTCCCAAAGTTGTTCCCCATGCGATTTCATAGGAGGTGGGAATTCCCTTGACAATTGCTTCCAAAGCTGCTGATGGGATAGCTTCGATAACTTTTACTTCGTGAACCTCGCCTTCTTCTTTAATAAAGCAAGTAGCCAAACCGATTGCTACGTAGTCGCCGGCGCACAAATCTGGAGCGTTTGGATAAACTGTTGCTGTTGCCATAAAAATTTTGCCATCAAGAATTCTCAACAGAGCTTAGCAGACAGCTAGCCCGAGGAGGAAATGCTGTCCGATCGGTACTTATTATACAGGTAACGGTTCCAAAGTATCGATCGCTTTACTTAAACTTTAAAAACTTTACCTAAACTTTAAAAACCCGAGTCTAAATGCCGGATAACGCGGCAAGGATTCCCCGCCGCCACAACATTTGCGGGAATATCTTTCACCACAACACTGCCGGCACCGATCGTACTGTTATCGCCAACAGTAACTCCGGGGCAAATAATCACACCGCCGCCGATCCAAACATTATTACCGATATTAATCGGTGCCGCGAGTTCGCGACCTTCCAGTCTGATTTGCGGATCTGTAGGGTGAAAAGCAGTATAAATTTGCAGGTTTGGACCGCACAATACATTTTCGCCGATGTTAACTCGATGGCAGTCGAGAATCGTGCAGCCAAAATTTGCATAGAAACCGTTGCCGACATAAATATTGCTACCGTAATCGCAGTAGAAAGGCGGCTCAATTTCGATGGTTTTGTCAATCGCCCCGAACAATTCGGCGAGAATTTTTAGCCGATCGGACTGTTCGTCTTCGCGGGTAGAATTATAGATTCTAGTGAGGCGGCGAGCTCGCTGGCGATCGCGCTTTAATTCCGCATCGGCAGCTAAATACAGTTCGCCGTCGAGCATTTTTTGTTTCTCGGTTTTTTCTGACATATTCAGAGTCAACTGTACGCAGGAAAACTGTCACAATTTAATTATCAGAGAAGCAAGAAGGAAGAATTAGGTGTTAGGTGGTAGGTAGTAGGCAGCAAGCGCCAGGTACTCAACTTCAAACTTCAAACCTCAAGTCTAACACCTAAAATTAATTGATTTTTAGAAACACAATATTTAGTTTGCACTGCACCACCCGATCGCACCACTCAAGTTTAGCTATTTAAGATCTCAAGTTAAGAAAAACCAGTCACGATCGCCAAACTCTTCACGGGCTAAGGCGTCGGACTCGATAAAATTTTCCAGATCGTAACGCCTAACTTGCTTAACTTGCTTAACTTTTTGTTATCTTGGGGTTCAATCGTCCTAAAATAAGAGCAAAACCTAAGTGCCAAATAGTTTGCTAAACTTATCCACAATTCACCACCGAGAAGAAGTTTTCTGTGGAAAGTAGCAGCAGCAAGTACGCATTAGTGTGAGTCTCAGATTCTACATGAAGACGCCCAACCAAGCGAAATGAAGAATTGACTCAAGATTTACTCTCGATAATTCACTGTTTTTCTTCTCGACTTTACTCCCGGCGAAAATACCAAGCAAAAGTTAAGAATATTGTAGAGGGTGTAGCTCCTTGTACGGATTCCGCTATACTCGATCGAGTAAAAAACTTCAAATAAGTTTAATTATGTTTGCCGTCAGAAGTAAACTCGTAATTGTATCTAAAGATGGCTTTAGATAAGTTTAGATAAGTTTTACGAAGCAGTGTTAGAGCATCAAGACCAACAAAAGTGCCGGGGCGGTGCCATGCTAAATCCGGGTCACAAACCCCTTGATTGCTGAAGGGGGAGAAGAGGGAGGCTGAGAAATGAGATCGCTCCCCCATCAAAGGGATAGATAACTAACAAGGAGGCTTTTAACCTGGATTTGAGATTGAATGCAGCCAGAGAACGATTGTTGAGTCGATCGAGGTATCAAAAATGTCAAAAGGGTTTGATATTTAAAGTAAAGGTTGCGCTGACAAACAAGCGGTTAAATCCAGATTTGCCAACTGTTCAAAAGCTCGATCGATCGCGCCTTTTTTGCGCAAAAAACCCGTATTCGCCGCCGGACAAATATACTGTAAATTGTCCGGTGAAAAGCGATCGATTATCGACTGAACGCTGTTAATTTGCCGCGGCCAGTGAAAAGTTTTCGCCGTCCGCAGCGGCACCGGAGCCCCCGATCGATCGGGGATTAAGTGGCGGCCGGAAAATAGCACTCCACCGCTACCCGGATAATAAAGACAAGACGAGCCCGGAGAGTGACCCGGAGTCCAAAAAGCGAAAGTACCCTCACCCGCAGCCAACTCTCGTTCAAAAGCTGTCACCCTCAATCCCGGCAGCAAATAAGCCTCCTGTTCCTGAATCGAGATATCGCACCCCGTCGCCTCCTGAATCTCGCGCACCTTGCCAATAGCGCCCCGGTGGGTGAGCAACAGCAGCCGCACGCCGCCGCGATCCTGCAAAAAAACTTGATTTGTCTCATCCCAGGCCGGACAATCCACCAGGATGTTAGCTTGGTTTTCTACAATAAGATAAGCTGTCGCACCTAGAGTGTCCCGGTTAGGTGGGAAAGCAAAGATATTTTCCAGCACGGGCCTGGGCTGTTTGGAGACCGAACTCTGTTGTGTCAAGGAAGTATTCAAAAGGAATGGCTTAAATATTATGTTCTTTTTATTATGGTTGTTCGTATTGGGAGCTATCTTGTACTTCTTGCTGCAGCGCACCATCAGTCGCATCACGCGCACTCCGGTATGGCTGCTGTGGCTGGTAATTATGGCACCGGCGCTGATTTGGGGTTCTTGGATTTTAGTTAACGGCAGCCACAAAGCAGCCCCGCCGGAACTGATGATTGTACCGTTTGTGGTGTGTCCTTTTTTGTACTGGCTGTTGGTACAGTGGGGGCGCAAAGAAATTGCGTCGGAAACTGCTGAGGCT
Organism: Oscillatoriaceae cyanobacterium Prado104; assembly: GCA_025454405.1. Taxonomy (GTDB): domain Bacteria; phylum Cyanobacteriota; class Cyanobacteriia; order Cyanobacteriales; family Microcoleaceae; genus Microcoleus. The sequence continues at coordinate 15,391 of JALOON010000033.1, forward strand.
AATTCAGCTAATGCAGCAGACTCTCCGCCGTCAAAAACACCTCTACGCCCGATCGATCGAGAAGAAGAAGCGAGTTTGCGCGATTGTTTTCCGTGGTCGATTTACTGCTTGCGGGATTTGGAATTTCGACCCCAGGCTGTAATTTGTCGCGGGCAGTTGCGGACGAATCCCGAAGCCGCCTACGAAGCAATTCGGAAGAATGTGGAACAGCATTTCGGCGATCGCTTTTTGGTGGTATTTCAAACCAGTTTCAGCGGTCAGCCTTTTTTTGCGATCGTCGCCAATCCCAGCCACAAAACTGCTGAAACTCCTCTCAAAACCGAATCTTTGAACCGACCTTTTTTGGCTTTAGCGCTGCTGCTGGTAACGCTATTTACGACAACGGTTGTGGGTTCGCAAATTAGCGGTGTCACCGAAAAAGTTTTGCAGTCGAATCCCTCGATGTTGACTAAAGGTTTGCCTTACGCAATTTCTCTCTTGGCAATCTTAGGAATTCACGAATCGGGACATTATTTAGCTGCCAAATTTCACAAAATTAAAACGACACTGCCTTATTTTATTCCCGTTCCGTTTTTCTTGGGAACTTTTGGAGCTTTTATTCAAATTAAGAGTCCGATTCCCAACCGCAGAGCTTTATTTGATGTCAGCATTGCCGGCCCGTTAGCGGGTTTGGTTGTGACAGTACCGTTTTTAATTTGGGGCTTGTACCATTCTCCGATCGTCCCGCTATCTGAAAAGTCAGGAATGTTAAATTTTGATTCTTTCATTCCGACTTTTTCGCTGTTGATGACTTTGTTGAGCAAGCTAACATTAGGCAGTGCTTTAAATGCAGAAACAGCGATAGATTTGCATCCGGTGGCGGTGGCTGGTTATTTAGGTTTGATAGTGACGGCGTTTAACTTAATGCCGGTGGGACAACTGGATGGCGGACACATCGCGCACGCTATGTTCGGGCAGCGGACAAGCATGGCGATCGGGCAAGTTGCTAGACTTTGCATGCTGCTGCTTTCTTTCTTGGAACCCGGTTTGTTGCTGTGGGCGATGATTTTATTTTTGATGCCGCTCAACGACGAACCAGCTTTGAATGATGTTACCGAGTTAAATAATTGGCGGGATATTTTGGGGTTAATTGCGATCGGGCTGTTGCTAGCAATTATATTGCCAGCACCCCGGATGCTCGTTGGGTGGTTAAATGTTTAGCAAGCTGTAATCCTGTGAATAATTACTAGAGAAGTACGATCGCCCATAATCGTAGTAAGTCTCTCGCTCTTGGTAAAAAAATCAAAAAGGAGCTCGCACTTGTGGGAAAAAATTATCAGGGCGATCGCACTTGTGGGAAAAAATTATCAGGGCGATCGCACTTGTGGGAAAAAATAAGAATGGCGATCTCAGCCTTATTAAGGAATTCCATGTTACATATATTCCTTTAAATCTTCCAGCGGTTCATCGAAATCATCAGACATAACGATCTAACCGGCCCAGCTACCATAACCATGAGGTTGTTCGAGTTGTTCTGGAGATGATTCAGTTTTTGCGTATTTCTCAAGTAAATATTTTGCATAATGCAAGAGTTCTTGTTTGAGAGATTCTGGCATCTTGAGGACTGTTTGAAAAATTTGCCTTCAAGCTTTTTTATCGGGTTACAGCGTTGCCAAACATGAGTTGGGAGATGTGCCAACGAAACAAGACCGCGATTTTATGGAATTTCCCGAGTGGATACGCAAAAAATTCAACGTACAGACTAGCCAATCTTGGGCTAATATTATTCTCTTTTATTGTGAGGATGAAACTCAAGCACTCGATCGCTTTTTTGAACTGTTAGATGAGTTTATAAATCGGCATTCTTCTACTGACACTTTACGCGAAGGCGAATTAGATATAGGGGAGAAGTTACAAGCACATCATTAGTTGAGAGAAAGTGCGATCGCTCTTGTGGGAAAAAATTATCAGGGCGATCGCTCTTGTTGGAAAAGAATTATGAAGGGCGATCGACAGGCAAAAAATCAGAAGGGCGATCGCTCTTGTGGGAAAAAATTATCAGGGCGATCGCACTCACGCAGTACGAACTTTTTCGAGAATCCATTCCCGAATTAAATCGGTGTAATTGATACCTCTGGAACGGGCAACTTTTTTAATTGCTTCTACTTCGGGCGATCGCAAGCGTATTTGTACCAAAGCTTCTCTATCGAAAATCGGTTCGGTGATTTCTTCTAACTCGGGTTCAAAATCGGTTAAGTCATGGGTATCCCAGAACCCCGCTAATTCTTGAATTGAGTCTGTTTGGGGAATTTTTTTAATATTCATCGGTTCGTTCTGTAAATGCAAATCTTTGACCCTCAAGCATTGGCTGACTCCTGGGCCGCAACTAGAAGTTCTGATAATGCTTTCATTCCTTCACTATCAGCCTGTGGGGACCAGACAGTGGCAGTGGTTGATGCTAGTTGACTCAGAAGTAAATTGTTTGGATCGCTATCTTCTGTAGGTTCTAGACTGCATCCTTCTTCTTTGGCAACTGCAAGTAGAAGAAAGTGAATGAGTCGCAGTTTATCTTGATGAGATAGTTGACTGACGGTGGGTAAAAGTTCGCTTAGAGGCATATCGTTTGTTTAAGATTAGACACATCTAGTTTAGCCTGCAAGCTTGCCCTAAGATGATAATCTACCTTGGCGAGAAAAGAACAATAAGGGCGATCGCTCTTGTGGGAAAAGATTATCAGGGCGATCGCTGTTGTTGGAAAATAATAAGGGCGATCGCTCTTGGCAATAAAAAATTAGCAGGGCGATCGCTCTTATTTGAAAAAAATCATCAGGGCGATCGCTCTTGGCAATAAAAAATTAGCAGGGCGATCGCTCTTATTTGAAAAAAATCATCAGGGCGATCGCTCTTGTTTGACAAAATTAGAATGGCGAGCACGATCGGGGAACTCGCATTATTTTTGTTCTTTGGTATTTGCTGGGTTAGTATGGTTAGGATTTTCTCCTGTCAATATTCTATAGGCTCTAGAAATTGGTGCATCTGGGAAAGCAACTGTAGCTGTAAACAAAATCAATGCCACTGCAAATGAATATATAAATGATGCAAATACATTAGCTCCTATAGAAGGCCAAAACCTTGTACGTCTCTCAATAGTTTTTTCTATTGGTTCTAAAATTTCTTCACGTATTTTATTTTCCATGTATTCTTGAGCATAGTCACTTAGTAATATTTTTGAGTTTTGTTTTAATAAACGTATAATATTACTATTTTCATTTTGAAAGGACATACTTATAGACTTTAATTCTTCTTCTGTTGGTTCTTTCCCATTTTCTTGTCGATAATTTCTCACAAATTCCTGTTTGTAAATAGAATATTGAGCATACGCAAGCATCCCTACTATCTTATCGTTCTTTGAACTATTCTCATTATAAGGATTGAGAACTTGAAATATTTTTTCATCTTCTTGAATGTGAGAGAGTCCACTGTTAGAATTGTTAAGATTGACATGGTTATTATTGGAACTATTTGTCATTTATTTGTACTGCCTATTCTCTGGGAAGATAGAAAATGTTTTGTTCATAGTAATCTCTATTCTTATCAACTAATTTTATCTCAATAACACTCTCGGAAATATTCATCTTAATAGTTAAATCTTGTTTTTCATTTTCATAAAAATCATATATTACTGAAATGGCATTTTTTGTTCCAATGTTATCATTCGTAACAAACAAAATTTTATTTCCAGAATTAAAAGTCATTAATAAGCCCTTGATCTTTTTTTTGCAGAGGTTGAATACTGTACCTCCAAGAGCCAAAGTATACATTAGTAAACCTAATGTAGGGCTATTGATACTACTGACAAATAAACCTAGTATAAATAAAAATATTATAATAGTGTAAGATATTTCTGTTCGATAGTCAATTCCATTTACTGCACTAAAACTTTCAATATTATGAACGAAATAAACATTTTCTGAAAAACGAACTGTGTTTTTGGTAAGAAAAACCGTTTTGTTATTGAGAACATGAATGTTTCTATTTGTTGAAGATAAATTTATATCACTCATGATTAACACCTAAGTTAAGTCATAAATACCTATTAAATTAATTTATTATTTATTACCAGCTAAATCTTTGTCTAGTTAAAATTGTTTGACTTTGTTGGCAGTTTTGTTGGCAATTCCAAACTACAGATCGAAAAATGTTGGCAAATGTCATAAAATGTTGGCAAATGTTAGGTATAATACGGAAAATCACAACATCTACGAGATTGCATGAATCTTAAGGAAGTGTTAAAAATGGCTGATGAGATCGTGTTTGCCAAGACGGGTCAACACCTTGATGATTTGCAAGAGGCGATCGTCCGTGGAACCATACAAGGTAAAAAATACACCAAAATTGCCGAAGAGATTCACTGTAACGAGAGTTATGTTAGGGATGTTGGCTCAAAGTTATGGCAACTCCTTTCAGAAGAATTAGGGGAAGAAGTTAGTAAAATAAATTTTCGATCGGCAATGAAAAGATTCCAAGTCTCTAATTCCTCAAATTTTGCACAAGGCGAGGTTGTAGCCATCGGTAATTTTAACACCTGTGGAGAAGCTAAACACCCGCCAAACATACCAAACTCACACCCACCCAATCAAAAAACTTCGCATCAAGATTTAAGCGAGATGCCAGAATTAGGTGCTTTCTTCGATCGCACCCCCGAACTCGACACCATCACCAACTGGATTCTACAACAACACAGCCGCCTCATCACCATCACCGGCATCAGCGGTATCGGCAAAACATCCCTAGCAGTACAACTCGTCAAACAAATCAAAGACGAATTTGAATGCGCAGTTTGGTACACCCTAGACGAATTTCCCAACTTCGATAAATTTCAATCTAACCTAATACAGCTTTTTTCCAACTCAGAAAACCCCGATTCATCCCCAACAAACCAGAAACAATTACCGTTAATTAAATATTTACAAAACCATCGCTGTTTAGTAGTCTTAGATGACGTTCATAACCTGTTCGGTAGCGGCGAATTGGCAGGAAAATACAAACCAGAATCTGAAGCATATCGCTCTTTATTCAAACAAATAGAAAAATTATCCCATCAAAGTTGCTTGCTGCTAGTCGGCTGGGAACCACCGAAAGAAGTTCCTCAACTCACCAGCGAAAATACTCTGATTCGTACTTTACAACTGAGTGGCTTAGACACCGCAGCCGCACGGGAAATCCTCAGAGATAAAGGATTAGCAGAAATCGATCGCCCCGAAGCACTAATTCACCGCTACCAAGGCAATCCCCTCTGGTTAAAAAGCGTGGCGACTCTGATTCTTGAGTTGGGAATTGATGCGACTGACTTATTATTAAATGATACCGTATTGTTGCCCGACGATTTGCAAGATAGTTTGCAGCAGCAGTTCGATCGACTGTCCGAAATCGAAAAACAAGTTATATTATTATTGGCTAAAGAAACAAGTGCGATCGACCTAACCAAACTCCTAGAAAATACCAAACTTCTGCTGTCGGATTTGCTAAATGCAGTACAATCTTTATCGCGGCGCTGCTTAATTGAACAACAAGGAAAATTTTATACTATTTCACCTGTATTGAAGCAGTATCTCACAAGGTCGCAACCTAGCGCGCTTCCTGCAAATTAAGGAAAGATCGCCTGTATTACTAATGCTATCTCAAAGGAAGTTCTCCACACCCTTCGAGGTGTCTGAGAAGCCTACGCCTACCCGTTAGGGAGGCGTAGGAGGGTTACTTTGTAGCAACAGAGGGCGGATCGCAGTAAGCTGCGCGATGCGCGCCCGGAGTGTAGAGTACCTGCGTCTGGGACTGTAAAAGTTTTGCTAGAAAAGTTTCCCCCTCCAATCTCCCATCAAAAAAAATCTCGCATCCTAAATCTCAACTCTAAAATTCCTATTTGTCCGGATCGATCGAGGAGTTTCGTGAAGTATCGATCTATGCTTGAATGCAATCCGTCGAGCGCCAGCACTGCGGAAACGTTCGGCTGTGGTGAATCTGCAAAATCTTTATGAATAATTGGCTCAATTTAGAGTCATCTCGCAAAACTTCAGATGTAATGGCGATCGCGATTGCATCTGGCAAATAAAATACCGCCAGACTCTCAAGTTAAACTATGCTAAAAATGACACCCTTAGCTAATTTTTTCAATGCTATAAAACAGCCAACTCAAGATACCATAAAACAGCCAACTCAAGATGCAACACAACCGCCATCTCAACCACCTAAAAAGGAACTCAGCTCGAAGTGGCCTGCATTGCTCCTGATGGTAGCAGTAGGGTTTGGCGGCTGGCAACTGGGATTGCCACAACTCGCATCATTTTTTAACAATCGGGGCTTTGAGAACCACAAAGCCAATCGATTGGCCGAGACTCATAAATCGTACCAGTTAGCGCTTGCCCTAGACCCGGAGAACCGCACAGCCCTTTACAATTTGGCATGGCTGTGCGAAGAAGTGCAAGATGTGCAATGCGCCCGAGGCAAATACCTGCAAGCTGCCAAACTCGGTATGCCTGCTGCTTACAGCAACCTGGCTAGATTGTATATCATTGAGAACAAAAACTATTCGGCCGCTACGCACTTGCTGCAGCAAGGGTTGAAATTAGCTAAGGACGATCGGGTAAAATATTCTTTACTCAAGAATTTGGGTTGGGCGCGCCTCGAACAGGGGCGGTATTCCGAAGCACTGCAAAATCTCGATGCAGCGATTAAACTCGATAGCGAAAGAGTAGCAGGTTACTGTTTAAAAGCGCAAGTTTTGGAGGGGATGAAAAAGGCAAAGGAAGCCCAATCGCAGTGGAAAATTTGTCTAAAGTATGCGGATTCTCAAGATTTCGATGAGGATATATGGATAGGAATGGCACGGCAACGCATCAAACAGGAGAAAACTAAAAAATGAAACGTACAGTTGCGATCTCATCAACCATACTAGCGACATTAACGGTACTGGGGCTGAGTCAAGCCTCCAAGTCGCTGGCTACTCCCGCGGGTATTAAACCAACAGTTAACGATCGACTTGAAGAACCGTTTGCACCGAATTTTGGGATGCGGCAGTGCCGGGATACCAACGGCGGACGGTATGCGTGTCCGAGATTCGTCCTCCCTCAAAGCAGTCCAGATGCTGACAGTGCGACAACTGCTCCTAAATCTTAGCAGGCAAATGTTTTAGCCAATTAAATGCTAAAAAAACTCCCATATTCACAATAAACTACTCGATTTAATACTTGTTCGGGCAATTTTTGGATGTTTTTTTAGGTTTGCAGTTGTGCTGTTGTGCAATTGCAAACTTAGCTGCGTGTAGACGTTGATAGTCGATCGATTGACAGTTGATACCAAACAGTTGTCACGTCGATCTGTAAGGCTTGTAGTGCGGACTTCAGTCCGCTCTTTTTTGCGGACTGAAGTCCGCACTACAAACAGTTTTCGGAATGATACAGCAGATTGCAAGTTTATGAAGTACACCCCAGAAACCCGGTTTCTTAAAGAAACCGGGTTTCTCTGTACCTCACATACCTGAAAACTGCTGTATCACTTGTCAGTGGGTATCTAGTGCGATTGCCCTCGATCGCGATCGAGGGGATATTTAACTGATTTGATATTTCTCTAGCTGTTTGGGTTGCGCAACGCGCACCTTAACTCCGATCGAACTGACGGGGATTAAACCCCGCCCGCACATCTACTCACCAGCGATCGCACCTGTTTCCTGCTGCGGGGGATTCCGGTAAAAACTGGCAATAATTGCCACCATCAACCACCACAACATATTAACTTCGGGTCGATACCAAACTGTATCGACCAAACCGTGAGCCATCATGCCCGCTAAAGTTGCGATCGCTGCAATTAGCCAAAAACCTCCATTTGATTTGAGATTTGGGATTTGAGATTTTGGATTGGCAGCATCTGCTTCTAAATTAGCAGCATTAAATTGCGCGTCGCGCAATTTCTTAATTTGCAACACGCCTTGATTGACTGTTGTTGCCAGCAGCCAGATGAAACAAGTCAAACCAATAATTCCCGTTTCCACAGCAATTTCTAGGAGCACCGAATAAGCGCTTAAAGCTGTAAATCTAGGCTTCATGTACAGCGGATAAACTTTATTAAATGCATTGTTGCCGGGGCCGATACCGATAATCGGTCGATCGCGAATCATGTCAATTACAGCCGTCCAAACATTAATCCGAAAATTGTTGCTGCTGTCGCCGCGACCGAGAAACATACTAGCAACTCGATCGCGCAGTGGTTCGACTAAAACTATCCCCAAAACGATCGCTCCCGCCAAACTTCCCAACCCCAGCGGCAGCGCCCAAACCCGCCAAAAACGAGGCATCAAAGGACTGTACCAATACCACAGCAGCACCAAAAACACAACTGCTAAAGCCACAAAACCGATCCAAGCACCGCGACTGTCGGTAAAGCGCAAACACGCGCAATTTACCAACAACATCGTCAGTGCTAATAGTCTTGTTCCCCATCCCTGCCATACAAAAAGTGCAGCCGCACTTAAAGCAATGGCCGGCAGCAAATAGGAACCGAGCAAGTTAGGATTGCCTAAAAAGCTGTAGGCCCGAGTGAGATTGGCGCCAGTAGAAGTCGGATCGTTCCAAGTAGCTAAGGGCGGCACTTTGTCAATCCACTGGCGCACGCCGTAGAAACTGACGATGAGAGAGACATTCAAATATACAGCAATTAAGTACGATCGCCACCGAGAATTTCGCAGTATCCTCGCCATCAAGGCAAAAAATAACAAATACAGCGTCAGCTTCGTCCAACCTGTAAAAGCGGCTGCTTTGACCGGTGACAGGGCGGCGGCTGCGGTGGAAATACCCCAGTACAACAGTACCAGCAAATGTATTGGTGTCAGGGCGATCGAGCGATCGTCCGAAACAGTCAGCAATACCCAAAATGCAGCGCCAGCCGCCATCAAAACTCCCACCAAAGCGTTGTTGACAAAAGGCCCCATGCCAAAAGTCAGGGCCAGCAACACAAAACCGAGGGGTTCCGCCCACTGCATCAACCAGCTACTTTGCCGCCAACTGCGCAAAGAACCGATCGACCAATTTAATAAATAACTGCCATTTTGCCACTGCAAAAGCGGCAAATCTACCAAAGTTAATTGTTGCCAAACAGAATTCATTTTCTAATAGTAATTGGTACTCAGGAATTGGGAATTGGGCATTGGGAATTGGGCATTGGGAATTGGGCATTGGGAATTGGGCATTGGGAATTAGGAATTGGGAATTGGGCATTGGGAATTGGGCATTGGGCATTGGGCATTGGGCATTGGGCATTGGGCATTGGGCATTGGGCATTCTCCATTTCTCCCACTCTCCCCCTCTCCCACTCTCTCCCTCTCCCACTCTCCCACTCTCCCCCTCTCCCACTCTCCCACTCTCCCACTCTCCCCCTCTCCCCCTCTCCCCCTCTTCTTCTTCTACCCTTCCAACAACTCCGTAGCATTTGTGCAAGGTAGCGAGATTGAGTAGCGATACCCTGATTCCGGCGTCCCTTGAATCGAAAGTTGACCGCCTTGAATTTCCGCCAACTGACAGCACAGCAACAGCCCCAAGCGTTCCCTCGCACCGTAGCCAGCTAAAACAGGCGCAGTATCCGCCGCATTCTCGACCACCAAAGTCGCCAACTCAGAAAACGCCAGCGTCAATCGCTGCGAACTTTGTGATGGTGTTGGCGGTTCGAGTCCAGTTTCCCAGTCCTCGGAGTTTGATGGCAAACCGTTGTCCCCTGAACCTTTCAAAAAATAATCGGAGTAGAGTTTAGCATGGGGCAAGCTTTCTCCCAACCAAGGGTGAAAGACCCAAACTCCCATGTTGATACCGTCTTCTTTGCGAGCGATATGCACTCGAATCACGCTGCCTGCGCCCGCAGATTGAATCACGCTAAAAATTAAATGGTGCAGCATTTGCTGCACTTTATCCTTATCCAGCAGCCAAATGCGCGGTCCGGGGCCCGCCGACAGATTAATTTCTTGTTCTCGCCGGCTAGCTACCTGCGAGAGGTTCGTCACCACCTGCTGGGACAAAGTTTCTATATCAATTGCACTACGCTTGACGCCTAAACCCGCATCTTCGAGTTCTGCCAGTCCTAAAAGTTCTTCAACTAGCGATCGCAAAGACCGACTGCTATCTTGGATTACGTCAATATATTCTTTTTGCTTGCTTGTCAAGGGACCGTAAATTTCTTGACTCAAAACGCTTGCCATGCCGAGGATTGAAGTGAGCGGAGTGAGCAACTCCTGCGCTAAATAATTCAGCAGTTTTACCTTAATTGAGTTAGTAGACAAATCAATAGGTTTGTTAGTCATCGGTTATTTTTGTTAGTTATCGATCGTTTCTTCTGCGAGATTCATAAAACCTCTTTCAAAAGTCTATAACAGAAAGCAGAAGATTGATAGAAACAATTAGAAGAGAGCTTAGAACTAGGGAACGATCGACTTATCTCCGCCAGTTTTCCGCCTTTACCAAACTTAAATCCTTGTCTTACAAAGCAATGCTTGCCAACTGTCAACTGTCAACACTTCGACAAGCTCAGCGCAAGCTGTCAACTGTCAACTTTCACAATTGAATCATTTTTTCTAAGGCTGCTTGCAAGTCTTGAGTGAGTTCGGCAACCGCTAGCCTGCGACTGCCTTGATATGCCTCCCAGCGCGAGCTCACTGATATCGGTTCGCCGACGGTCATTTGCACCTGCTGTTTGCCTAATTTTGGCCGACCGAAAGGATTCCCGCCTTTAATGCGAGTCAGTACGTCCCACAGCAGTAAAGTTGTTTCTGCCAGCCGTTCGGCGGTGAGTTTTTCTTGCACGTACCTGCCGGTGACGGACACGAAACTTTCTACCAGTCTCATGTGCCACATCCGGAGACTTGCTTCTTCCGCGATGCGATCGGCCAATCCGCGATCTAAGGCACAAAGTACGGCAATATCTTTGATATCTTCTCGATAAATATAGTCCCAGCCTGCTTGTTCCAAACGGCGGCAGCGATCGATCAAACTGCCTTTTGGTTTCAAATGAAAATACTGTTCTGCTACTTGCAAAGCCACGTCTAACAGTGCTTTCAATCTCGCTGTAAAAACTCGTTCGCCGTCCGATCGCTCTGTTTTTAGATCTTCTTTTTCTCCCGGTATTTGCTGCGAAATAATCTCAGTTAGTGACGGTAAATTTTGATGGTAAAAACGGGTATAAAATTCTTCCATTACTGACAGCAAATGCTCGCCCAATCGAATTAACCGCCGATATTGGAAGTTATGAAAGTGGCGTTCTTGGTGTTGTGATTCGGGTTTGATAGCATCTAAATTACTCGTACTACTGCTATCTAAAGGTGGCAAACCGCAATCAGTTTCGATTTGAGTTAAAAGTTTTTCTAGGGCTTGCCAAGGCGGCGCGACATAGCGGTATTGAATGCCCAACGGCACAATTACAACTTGTTCGTTGCGTCCGGCTTTGTGCAGGTCTTCAATGCACCAAAAGCTCATTTGAGCGATGCCCGGTTCTAGGGGACTAACTATTTCATTGTGACCGTTGGTAGCGCCTTCGGGAGCGGCTGCGATCGGGAAGTTGCTGTTAGCAAATAAATCGCGGGCCGATCGCAATCCAGCTCGATCGATCTTACCGCGAATTATCGGAGTACCGCCGAGTTGCGAATACAGCCAGCCGACTTCCGCACCCGCCCACAGGGGAATCCCGCGATCGTAGATAAAGTGAGAGTGTACGGGAGATTGCAGGGGAATATTTTTAGCTTTGGCAACTTGAGGAACGAGTTTCCACACCAGTTGTCCCAAACAGTAGGGATCTTCTGTGTTGGGATGGCGGAATGCTAGCAAAAAACGAACTTTGCCTTCTTGAAATTCGTGAAAGAGTTGGGCGAGGGTTTCGACGTTTGCGGCTTCAATGTGGCTGATATTGGTGCGAAATTTCAGCCACCAGGGGAGAATTTGCCGGCATCCCTGCACTATTAGGGGGTTGTAGGCTGGCGGTATGAATTCTAGCGGCGGCTGAACTTGGCTGATTGAGTTAGACATTTGGGGATTTTAGATTTTAGATTTTAGATTTTAGGTTTTAGGTTTTAGATTTTACTCGTTTTTACTCGTTTTACTCGTTACCAGGCTCTGCCTGGTAATGCAGATCTAGAGGCTCTGCCTCGACTGGGCTTCGCGAGGCAGAGCCTCTGGACATGGGTTCCCAGGCACAGCCTGGGAACCAGTTATTCTTCTTCCTTCTTTTTTCTTCCTTCTTCCTTCTTTTTTCTTCCTTCTTCCTTCTTCCTTCTTTTTTCTTCCTTCTTTCTTCTTCCTTCTTCCTTCTTCCTTCTTCCTTCTTCCTTCTTCCTTCTTCCTTCTTCCTTCTTCTTATTGTGCAGCTTGAAAAATCATTTCTTGGAAAGAGATCGTTTCCGATCGAGGGTCGCAATTAGTTACTTTTACTTCAAAGCGCTCGCCGATTTCGACCGATCGACCGAACCGCATGGCTAATTCTAAACCCAGTTCTTCCAACAAAATCAAGCCGACATTGCTGTCTTCCCGCAGCCAGCGCAACATTATCGCTTCCCACACTTCATCAGGATTTCGCCGCAAATATTCCAATCCCCAGTAGCGGTTGGTTTGGCGTTCGACGGTAGAGGCTTCTTTGACTGCGGTGCCGAGACTCATCACGATTTCCTGCACCTGTTCGGCCGCAAACGGCAGGGGTTCGCCCCGCAGGTGGGCTTTAATTTGAAAGTGGGTTAGCAAGTCCGTGTAGCGGCGGATTGGGGAGGTAACTTGAGTGTATGATTCTAAACCCAAGCCCGAGTGCCTTGCAGGACTCAAGCCCATTTCGCTGCGGGGCATGCAGCGGCGCACGGCGCAGGCCCTGGCGGGTCCGGCGGGAACGGCAAGCAGTTCTTCCTCCGGAGGCAGTTCGGGCTGGGGCTGATAGCGGTACGGTATGGGGATACTGTGGGCTTGACCGTAGCGGGCCGCAAGTTCCCCCGCGAGAATCATCATTTCGGCTACTAAGTCTCGGGCTGGGGACTCGTTGATGACGTGAATGTCGATCTCGTCGCCCTTGACTTTGATGACGGATTCGGGCATGAAAATGCTGATGGCACCTTGGGTTTGCCGCCATTGTTGGCGGAGTTTGGCCCAAGAGGCGATCGCACCGATCTCGGGTTCTGCCGTAATTCCCAACTCTAGCATTTCGTCTACGTCATCGTAGGTCAAGCGGTAAGTGGGTTTGATGGTGCTGGTGCAAATGCTGTAGTCCAGGGGCGCGCCGGTGTCGTCTAGGGTGACGCTGAAGCTGAGGGCGCTGCATTCTTGACCTTGATTTAAGCTCATCGGCCCGGTTGCCAAAGCCGGGGGAAACATCGGGATCATCCCGGTGGGCAGGTAAACGGTAGTAGTGCGCTTTCTGGCTTCGAGGTCGAGTTCGTCGTTGGGAGAAAGCAAGCGGGTGGGATCTGCGATGTGTATCCAAATCCGCTGCTGGCCGTTTTCGAGAAATTCTAAACTGAGTCCGTCGTCGATTTCGGTGGTGGTTTCGTCGTCGATCGTGTAAACCTTGAGGTGAGTTAAATCGAGGCGATTTGCGTCCTCATCGGCTGGGGGATTTTCCTGGCAGCGTTGGGCCACTTCTAATACCTTGGCGGAGAATTGTTGGGGAATTTGACTGCGCCGCAAAAACAGGTTTTCGTGGGTGCTCCAGAGTCCGAGTTCGATTAGGAGTTGAAATGCTGCTTCGGGGGTTTCGGGGCGTTGCAAACTGGCGAGAGTTTCGAGGGCGGGGGTGCGGTGGGTGGCTTCTTCTCCGAGGGTGGCAAAGCGTTCTAGGGCATCGAGGCGGGTGCGATCGCTCTGCTGCCATTCTACATTTGTTTCTCCTGCCAGCCGCTGTTTGACTCGCTGCCAAAATCCTTGGGATTCTTGGTGGCGCTGTTGTTCTACTTCTTGCTGGTGTTTGATTTCGGCTACTTGGACTGCGGAACGCGGTTCGTAGCGATCGCCCTTTTGTTTGAAGTACAGTTTGTCTGTTGATAGCAAACAGTAAGCTGCGTAGCACTGGGCGGGAGTGCTTTCGGAAAATAGCAGCATGGCTAAGGATTGGGGATCTGCTGTTTCTCCGTCACCTACTAACAGTTCCCAAGCTATTTCTAAGCTGGAAGGATCTGAGTAAATTTCTACTTCTTTGAGAAACTTCGGAATATCGGATGGTTTGTATGTTTCGCCGGCGATTTCGTAGCTGATTTGTTTCGGCGGTATGCTGTGGGGCTGGCTGTTTTCGTCTACTACAACCCAGTTCTTTTTGCCGTCGGGGCGATCGGCTACGGCCAGACGGCGATCGCCGTGCAGTCTAAATTCTACTAAGGTTCCCTTCTCCACTTGCCGATTTATTTTGTATTTTAGATTTTAGATTTTTACCAAATATCGATGGTCTCAAGCCCCCGCCTTTTGAGGCGGATTGTTGTTAGGGGAGGTTCCATCCCCCTCTTTAAGACCTCGCCCTCAACTTTCCCAGGTTAAATGTCAACTGTCAACTGTTTAAGGTTGTTAGTTGCTGGGTTTCTCGCTTGGGATTTTAGATTTTGGAGTTTGGTAATTTTACCTGTCAATTATCCAATTTAAACTCCCAAAAATTGCGATTTTTTTCTGGGTTTTTAACTTGTGACTTGTACTTTTCTCTTCCAAAATCTAAAATCTAAAATCCAAAATCCTCTAGCCTTCTTGGTTGACGAAGGGCAGCAAGGCAAGTATTCTAGCTCTTTTGATGCTTCTCGTCAAGTCCCGCTGCTGTTTTGCTGTCAAGCCTGTAATCCGACGGGGCAGGATTTTTCCCCGTTCGGTGACGTATTTTTTTAGCAAATCGACATCTTTGTAGTCGATCGGTTCTCCCGGTTTGATTGGCGAAACGCGCCGTCTGAAGTATGTCATAGTGTTTGGTAATTGTCAGTTGCTAGTTGTAGTGCGAGCTTAAGAACTCGCGATCGATTGCCAGTTGCCACTTGTTTGTTGTCAGTTGTTAGTTGTCTGTTGTCAGTTTTTTTTAGAATAACCGATTAGCAATTACCGCTTACCGATCGCCGATTACTAATGACTGATGACTAATGACTAATAACTATTTGATTTCTTTGTGAGTGGTGTGCTTGTTACAGTGGGTGCAGAACTTTTTGAGTTCCAGCCGCGCCGTTGTGTTGCGGCGGTTTTTGGTGGTGGTGTATCTAGAGACGCCTTTCGAGCGTTTGCTGGGGTTGGTTCGGCACTCTGTACACTCTAGAGTAATTATGATACGGACGCCTTTAGCCATTTTTTAGATTTTTTACCGCTGGGGACTCGCGCTATCATCTTTGATTTGACGCGAGAGGAAAGCGGGGCGGAGTTTATCGCTTTCCTTGAACAATTTGACTAATTTAAACACAATTTATTATCTTCTCACATTGCTCTGCACTTGGTCAAGCAATCTTTTAACTTTTATGTCGAGGAAGTAACCGCGCTTGGTGCCGGTAACGATCGTGCCGCCGAGTCGATCGTGGAAGGCTTGGGGAAATCTTTCGGTGTCGGTGAAAGCGGGAATGCAGTCGATCGCTAGCGGCAACAGCAGCAGCAAAACGGCGGCGTTGGTAGAGGTGATTCCGCCGATGCCCGCGAAGGCTAAGGCCGCGCAGGTGCCCAGTACGGCTTCGCGCTTGCAGAGTTCTTGGACGCCCGGAGTCCGTTCGAGTCGGGCGTCTGCAACTTTGATGTTTACGGCCCAGCGCCCGAGGCTTTGACCGCGGTTTTTCCGGGTGACTGGTACGCGCATTACCATCCACAGCAGGACGAAAAATATCGTGTGGACGATCGGATTGGTGCCAATCAGCAAACTGGGCAGCCAAACAGCGATCGCGTCGATGCAGAAGGCGGCGGCGCGCTGGGTGATGTCGGCTTTGGGAGTCAGCGGTACTATGTCGGAACTCATGGGAACAAAGGGCGATCGCGACTAGCTACTTCTTCATCTTAAAGCTTTAGACCGCTCGATCG
Source organism: Oscillatoriaceae cyanobacterium Prado104 (assembly GCA_025454405.1). Classification (GTDB taxonomy): domain Bacteria; phylum Cyanobacteriota; class Cyanobacteriia; order Cyanobacteriales; family Microcoleaceae; genus Microcoleus. The sequence continues at coordinate 31,395 of JALOON010000033.1, forward strand.
ACAGCTATAACTTTCCTGAAGGCAGAAACCGGGTTCTTTTCAGAGCTCCGGTGTTAAGCCTGAGATCTCAATAAAACCCGGTTTCTTTGGTATGAGAAGTTCTATCAAGCAGAAAAGGGACTATCGCCCACTCCCAACTGTTTTTTCGACTTCTCCACCTGCTGCCACAGCGTTTCGATCTGCGTAAATGCTTGCTCTACAGAAATTTTACCGTTGGAGGCTAAAGCGCTGATGTAACCGACGCGCTGAGTAAATTCTTGTAAATTAGCATTAAATACCAAATTTTCGGGCTTGACTTCGCCGTAGTAGCGACCTTGAGGGTATAAAAAATTTTTTGAATTGCCGGACATTGCTTTAACCTCCCCTGAAGAGCTGTTTTGATGGTATCTTATAGTGTAAACTGAAATTTTTCTATCGATCGGTGTCGAAAGCAGGAAATTTTGTGTGATATTTTGCTAACTTTTGAGTGATGGAAATTACAAAGAGACCCCTGCACTCGAAATAATTAGTAAAAATCGACTGACAAATTAGCAGAAGAAATAGATGATAGCATTTCTAATTAACATGCAATACTCTCGGGCATCGGGTATCGGGCATCGAGCATCGGGCATCGAGCAACGATTTTAGATTGCCAACTGTCAACTATCGGGAGTGTTGAGTGTTGAGTTGTGAATTAAGAAATGTCTTTACTCAAAACTCACGCATTTAAAACTCAAAACTTTGCTTAACAGTCAACTGTTTCAAGAAATTTTAGTAGGAAACTGCATGATGTTTGGAAAAGCGCAATCGCCCCGCCCCCAACCACCTTTCAAGCAAGTGTTAATCAGGCTTGCACTGGCAGTAATTGCCGCTTTTGTAGTTATTAACATCCCTCTGTCGATCGTGCCAATGTTCCAAAGTTCTGTATCTCAAGCAACACCGCCGCCGATCGTCCAAAGCATCCTCGCAGGCAAGCGGAGAATTGTTACGGTTGGCGACAGCATCACGGAGGCGGGCAAATATCCGGGAGGTTATGTTTGGCTGCTGCAACGCTATTTTAATATGCTGTATCCCGATCGCAAAATTGAAATTATCAATGCGGGGATTTCTGGCAATAAGGCTAAGGACATGCAAGCCAGGTTTCAAAAAGATGCGATCGACAAACAGCCGGATTTAATTACGATTAATGTCGGAGTCAACGATGTTTGGCACGCTTTCTTTGACTTTCAAAAAAGCCAGTTTCACCCGCAGGGAAATTTGCCTGCAGGCGCATCGCTGGCAGAATACCGGGAGAAATTAACTCAAATGGTGCAGGCGGCGCAAGCAGCGGGAATTCAAGTAGCGCTGCTTTCTCCTACTCCGATTCGGGAGGTTTTGGACGGGCCGGAAAACAAGCGCTTGCAGGATTATATTGCGGCGATGCGAGAGATAGCAAGGCAAAATAGGTGTCCGTTTATCGATCTCAACGCACCTTTTCGGGAAGTAATCGGTTCGTTCCAAAAGCACGCGGGAAAAACTTTGAATTTGTTAGCGGCGGATGGCGTACATCCGAATCCGGCGGGCAATCGAATTATTGCTTTTACTGTGTTGCGGGGTTTGGGAGTGTCGCCTAAGGATATTGAGAATTTGGAGGTGAAGAATTAAGTTAGTGTGGAAAAAGAATTACAATCTACCTTTCTTCGGTCATTGAGGTACAATACGCGATCGCCCTCTAAATCTTTGAAAAATGCGAGAACTTTACCCACCTAGAGAACCTTACAAGTCAGGATATTTACAAGTTTCTGATATCCATAGGATTTATTTTGAAGAATCTGGCAACCCAGATGGCAAACCTATTGTATTGTTGCACGGCGGGCCGGGAGGTGGATGCCCGCCGTTTTACCGTCAATATTTTGACCCCCAAAAATGGCGGTTGGTAATGTTTGACCAACGCGGGTGCGGTCAAAGTCAACCCCATGCAGAATTGCGAGAAAATACAACTTGGGATTTAGTTAATGATATTGAAAAACTTAGAGAACAGTTAAATATTCAGCAATGGGTTGTTTTTGGTGGCAGTTGGGGAAGCACTCTATCCTTAGCATACAGTCAAACCCATCCAGACCGTTGCAAAGGTTTAATTTTGCGCGGCATCTTTATGTTGAGACCAAAAGAAATAAAATGGTTTTATCAAGAAGGAGCGAGTTATATTTTTCCGGATGCTTGGGAGGAATATCTTAAACCGATCGCGATTGACGAACGGGACGACCTGCTGAATGCGTATTATAAAAGATTGACAGATCCAGATGCTGAAATTAGATTAGAAGCAGCTCGTGCTTGGTCAATTTGGGAAGCTAGTACGAGCAGGTTATTTCCAGATTTAGACTTACAGCAAAGATTTGGGACTGATGTATTTGCCGAAGCTTTTGCCAGAATAGAGTGCCATTACTTTATGAATCATGGATTTCTGGAACCAGAAGATCGATTGCTGTTAAATGTCGATCGCATTCGCCATGTTCCGGCAGTTATCGTTCAAGGAAGATATGATGTTGTTTGTCCGATGGTGTCGGCTTGGGAACTGCATCGCGCTTGGCCTGAAGCTGAATTTATTGTAGTTCCCGATGCGGGACATTCGATGAGCGAACCGGGAATTCGTACCTGTTTAATTGACGCGACGGATAAGTTTGCAGATTTGTAGTGATTCAAATTGCTAGTTGGTAATTGTTAGTAACCTTAATCGATCGCACTAACTAGGAACCTCCGTTATCTGCGCGATCGTGGCATCCAAGCGGGTGAAGTGGTTGGGATTGAGGGTCAAAAGACGGTCTGCGGCAACTTTCAGGGCAGCTCGAGCGATTAAGGCATCAAAAATCCCGCCCCCCGGAAGATTGAGGGCTGTCATTTGAGCGATCGCAGCTTGATAGTCTGCTGTTTCCAATGGAACCGCTTCCAGATATTGCAAACATCTCTCAAGCAAAATTTGAGCATCCCCAGGAGACAGTCGCGGCTGGCTGGGCATTCGAGTCATTACAGAGTAGACTTCTGCCAAGCTATGGGTAGAAAGATAGCCTTGAATTTTACGCGATTGTGCTGCCTTAAGTTCGGCAAAGCAGGGGGCATGGCTTGGGTGCTTTGGAAGCAAGGCGGCGATGATAACGGATGTATCAAATAAAACTTTCACAGCCCCATCTGCTCCAATGTGCGTTCTTCACGGCTTTGAGCGATGAGCGCATTGAAGTCAATACCATCAACAGACTCAGTATTAAAAACGAGAATGCCATCCTCTTCTCTCAGTCCAGTTTGAGAAGTTGAGACTGTTGGCTCAGCTTTTTGGAGGCTACTGATTTTCTCTATCAATGTCCGAATGATGAATTGTTCTGCTGAGATGCCCTGACTGGAGGCGATTTGTTCGATCGCTCGTTGCAAGGCGGGAGAGAGGTTCATGTATACAATCGCGGAGCTCTACATGGCTAGTATAGACCGATCGCCACCTGACGATCGAAAATCCTAATGCTGCGGCTTTCTCAAGCAAGTTTGGATAAAGATCTTCTCCACCAAGGTCTTTCGGGATTGAGCGATTGCTGATTTCAACAATCCTACATTTCGGATACCAAATGCTCCACCAGTTGGCAAAGCTCCAGAAATTAGTTAGCATTAAAGTGTTATCACTCTACATCGCAATCCTGCAAGGAGGTGGACGATGCCTGTATTCTTTGCCGAAATCACTTCAATATTTCCAACGCAAGGCACAGAGGGTCGCGTTTTATCCTGCACAATTCAGGACTAAATCCCTGCTGTGAACCTTGCCTCCAACAAGTCGCAATCACAGCAAGAAACACTAATGAATTTAGAACAATTTGGCTGGACCGATACGATCGCATCCAGTTTCATTTCCTATCGCAAACAAGGCTTTGTGGTGGGTCGCGTTGCGGTGGAATATCGCGATCGCTACCTACTTTACACCGAACGCGGCGAACAATTTGCAGAAATCGCAGGCAAACTCCGCCATCAGGCAACTGGACTTCAAGATTTTCCAGCCGTTGGTGATTGGGTCGCCATCCAACAAACAGAACAACAAGCCACCATCCATGCTATCTTGCCTCGATCGAGCAAGTTTTCTCGTAAAGTAGCAGGCAGCAAAACAGAGGAGCAAATTCTTGCGGCAAATGTCGATACCGTATTTCTCGTATCTGGATTAGATGGAGATTTCAATCTCAGACGAATCGAACGCTATCTAGTTTTGGTTTGGGACAGTGGTGCGGTTCCGGTTATTGTTTTGAACAAGGCAGATCTCTGTTTCGATCTCGAATTTTGCATCGCTGAAGTCGAGGCAATTGCGGTTGGCGTGCCTGTCGTTGCTTTAAGTGCAAATCAAGGGGTTGAGGTACTCCAGCCTTATCTCCAACCTGGAACTACGATCGCATTACTCGGTTCGTCGGGTGTCGGTAAATCTACTATTACCAATCAACTCAAAGGTGAGGAGATCCAAAGCGTGCAATCTGTCCGACAAAACGACGATCGCGGCAAACATACCACGACGCACCGACAATTGATTTCGCTACCTTCTGGTGCATTAATTATCGATACGCCAGGAATGCGAGAACTTCAGCTTTGGTCGGGAACGGAAGCATTGCCAGAAACGTTTGCGGATCTTGAATTTCTAGCACAATCCTGTCGCTTTCGGGATTGCCAGCACGATCGCGAACCTGGCTGTGCGGTACAAGAGGCAATTGCCACGGGACGGCTGGATTCAAACCGATTGCTGAACTATCAGAAGTTGCAGCGAGAACTTCAGTATGCGATTCGCAAGCAAGACCAACGTGCCAATTTAGTGGAGAAGGAACGCTGGAAAAAAATCCATAAATCCCTGCGAAACCATCCTAAATTGAAGGGCTAAAAGAACGGGCGCGATCGCAAATCAATCGTTCGATTTGCGATCGCCCCTCCCGATCGCCCATTTCGAGCAGAAATTTAAGGTTGTGTATCGAAAACAATTTCTTCATAAACTTGCTCGATCGGCAAACTTAGATTGATACTTTTTAACTCGACTCGATCGCCCTCCCGATAGCTCAAAATTACCCATTCACTGGTGGCATTTTTATGATATATATCAATCGCCATTTCATCCGAACTCACTAAAACATAATCAACAAGATTCGGATTGCGGCGATACTTCTCAAACTTCTTACCGCGGTCGCAAGCTTCCGTACTATTTGATAAAACCTCTACAATTAAGCAGGGGTAAGTAATATATTGGGTACTAAAGGTATCTCTCGAATCGCAGGTAACGCTCAGATCGGGATATATATAGTTAGAAGTATCGAGAATGTTTACTCGGCAGTCAGAATTGTAAGTTTTACAACCGCTGCCCCGAAGATGGGGTTTGACGATCGATAAAAAGTTGCCTGCGATATCGCTATGATTTCTAGTCCCACCAGTCATCGCACAAACATAACCATCAATTAGCTCGTGTTTTTCTAATTGTTGCTCTTCCCAAGCAAAATACTCTTCAGGCGTAAAGTACAGATCGCTATCTCGTGTTGCTATCATAACGCCTCCCAATTGTTTCTGTGTCAAGTTTAGCATTAAATCCATGCGGAACCATCCTAAATTGAGCCGCTAAAAGAATGGGAAAGTTCGTAGTGCGGACTTCAGTCCGCAGCATTTTACGGACTGAAGTCCGCACTACAAACCGTTTTTCTTATGTCAATTGAGTGGTTGAAAATTCATTTACTGTATTTCGGCAAGCGATTGTACCGAAGATCCAGATAAATTTATATATTATTGTGAAAACTCGCCCTGACAACATTCAATAAAATCATTAACATCTGCTTCTTTTGTATTAAAAGCAGTTACTAATCTAACTGTACATCCACCCTCGCTCTCCCATCGATAAAACTGAAATCCCCGATTCAAAAGCCTTGCAATTATCGATTCTGGAAGCTGCACAAAAATCTCGTTAGCTTCGACTGGATAGCAAAAATTAACTTCTGGAATGCTTGCCAAACCTTGCGCTATCTTAGCTGCCATCTGATTTGCATGACTGGCATTTCTCAACCACAAATCGTCGGTAATGTATGCTTCCAACTGCGCCGACAAAAACCGCATCTTCGAGAATAGATGACCGCCTCGCTTGCGTCGAAAGGGAAAAGTTGCTGCTAATTCGCGATCGAAAAATACGACAGCTTCCGCAGCCATCGCGCCGTTTTTGGTCGCGCCAAAGGAGAGGATATCAACGCCCGCACGCCAGGTAATATCTGCAGGAGAACATCCCAAACTGACAACTGCATTGGCAAAGCGAGCGCCGTCCACGTGCAGATACAAATTGTGCGATCGCGCGACTTCCGAAATCTGCGAAATTTCTGCTGGATTGTAGACTGTTCCGGCTTCCGTTGCTTGAGTGATGCCGATCGCAGCAGGTTGGACGCGATGAACTATTCCTTGTCCTGCTAGATCGAGCGTTGTTTTTAAACTTTCTGCTGCTATCTTAGCATGATTTCCTGTTACTGTCACCAACTTGGCACCGCCAGTAAAAAACTCCGGCGCGCCGCATTCATCGACATTAATATGTGACGCAGCGTGACAGTAAATTGCCCCGTAAGGAGGAGTTACAGTTGCTAGGGCGAGGGCATTAGCAGCTGAACCGGTTGCTACCGGAAAAACAGTGACAGGTGTCTCGAACAAATCCGAAAATTTCACTTGCAAACGTCGGGTGCATTCATCATCTCCGTAAGGCATCGCAGCCCCACTATTAGCTGCTGCGATCGCGGTCATAATTTCCGGCGAAACTCCGGTGGCATTGTCGCTACAAAAGTTCATTTGAATAATGTTATTGAATAATTGGCAAATACAGTTATAATATAACCTAACACTCAAGCGTTAAACCAAGAGAAAGCGTTATGGCAGAGTACCGCAAAGTAGAATATCGCATCGGCAAAGACGGCAAAATCACCGAAACAGTCCTCAATGCCACTGGTTCGAGTTGTACTGAAACTACCGCCCCAGTTGAAAAAGCTCTAGGAAAAGTTGAATCTCAAGAATTACTGCCCGAATACTATCAAGGCGAAGAAAATTTGACTGCCGAACAAACCCAGACTTTGAAACAAGTTTAGCAAATTTTAGCAAAGTTCGATCGCCAAGTTCGATCGCCAAGTTTGAGAATGGTTAAAGATGTTTGATTTCTGCGTCGCGACAGCTAATTTAATAGCTAATTCAACAGCTCATTCAATAACAATGCCTGCCTTCAGCATCGCGTTAGCTGTTGGGGGCATTTTTCTAATTTTATTGTACGTTTACGCTGCATCGGAGGCGGGAGATGCGATCGAATTTAAATACGATGAAATTCTGCGGGAACGCATGGATCTGCTGGGGATTGTCGATTGGCAAGATTTGGGCAAAAAAGCAGGTTTGAGTCGTTTCGGAGTGCGTTTGGTGCGGCGCGGAAATGTCAAACAGCTTACGGTAGAACAAATGAAGCGGCTGGCAACAGCCCTCAATTGGAATTTGCAAGAGTTCGATCGAACTTTAGGCACATTGCCAACACCAACACCAGCAAATTATGCGAAAGAAATTGAAGAATTGAAGCAGCAGTGTTTCCGGCTGCGAGAAGAATTGCAGCAGCAAAAAACCCAGTTAACCGATGATTTTCGCCGCGCTACTTTTGAACAGTTGCAAACTTTGTTAACCAATTATCCCGCCGCCCGCAAAATGGCAGAGGCCAAGCCGGATATGCCCGCAAAAAATCTTGCGGCGTTGTTTACTCCCTTAGAAAATCTCTTGTCGGGTTGGGGTTTTGAAACAATCGGTTCGGCTTGGGAACAAGTGACTTACAACCCGCAGTTGCACCAGCCAGATGTTGGGGATATAACTGAAGGAGAGTTAGTTTACGTTCGGTTTGTCGGCTATCGAGATGGAGAGCGAATTCTGGTTCCTGCTAAAGTTAGTCGCACCCTTCCCGGCGGTATAAAATCTTAAATAGTTGACAGTTTTTGGGAGTTCTAAGTTTTGAGTTTTGAGTTTTGAATTAAGAACTGTCTTTAACTCAAAACTCAAAATTTAAAACTCAAAACTCCTTACGACTGTCTTTAACTCAAAACTCAAAATTTAAAACTCAAAACTCCTTACGACTGTCTTTAACTCAAAACTCAAAATTCAAAACTCAAAACTCCTTACAATCACCAACATGGTTACAGTGGCAATTGACTTCGGCACCAGCAACACGGTTGTCTGCATTCTCAACCCGGATACGCAAACGCCAGAAACTTTAAGATTGGGCGAAATTTCCCGGATTTTTAAAACAAAGCAATCGAATGAAAATCTGCGAGAAATACCTGTAGTGCCGACTTTGGTATTTGTGAAAGATGGCGGTGATTTAGTATTGGGAGAAAAAGTGCGATCGCAGCGTTTGGGACAATCACAGCCCGATCGTTTTTTTAAAGCTTTTAAACGCGACTTAGCAGCCGATTTCCAACCGCCGCCCCGCAATCTCGACGGCACAACTTACTCCCCCGAATCAGTGGCAGAACAGTTTGTAAAAACTATTTTTCAACAACTAAACTCTCAAAAAATCCAGCCCGAAAAGGTCATCTTCACTGTACCGGTTGGCGCATTTGAGCGCTATCTGGATTGGTTTCGCGACTTGGCAGAAAATTTGGGCATTGCAGAAGTTCAGCTATTAGATGAATCCACAGCAGCCGCCCTGGGATATGCTGTAAAACGCCCCGGTTCTTTAGTTTTAGTAGTCGATTTTGGCGGCGGGACTTTAGATTTAAGTTTAGTCCGCACTGCGCCGCTTTCCGCATTCAAAAACAGCCAATCTGCAACTCAAAATTTGATGCGTGCTGAAGTGCTGGCAAAATCCGATGCTAGCGTCGGCGGCGAAGATATTGATATCTGGATTGTCGAAGATTATTTGCGGCAAATCGGTTCGTCGCGGGCGGAAGTTGGCGGCGTGGGCTGGCAAAATTTATTAGAAATAGCAGAAAAATTAAAAATTCAACTTTCCCAAGTTAATGAAGCCAAGGAAAGTTGGTTTGACGATGAAAATTTTATGTCTTACGATTTGCAGCTCGATCGAGATAAACTTGAGGAAATTCTAGAATCCCGGCAGTTGTTGGAACAGTTGCGGGAAGCTTTAGATGAAGTGCTGGCAATTGCCCAGGGTAAAGGTATTGCCAAATCAGATATCGAACAGGTTTTGCTGGTAGGAGGAACTTCGTTAATTCCGGCTGTATCTAATTTAGTGATTTCGTATTTCGGGCGGCAAAAAGTCAAAACAGATAAGCCTTTTGAAGCAGTGGCGCACGGTGCTTTAGCACTAACAGAATTAGTTGGTGTTGATGATTATTTACGCCACAGCTATGCAATTCGCCTCTGGGAACCTTATGCAAAAGCTTATTCTTATTCGCCGATATTTAAACAGGAAACGAAGTATCCCTGTCAAAGTTCCGATGAGTTGACGCTGCAAGTGGCAATTGAAGGACAAAGGGAAATTCGATTAGATATTGGGGAAGTTGCCCAGGTATCGCAAGCGGAGGTAATTTTTAACGAACAAGGGCAAATGACTAGCACTTTGCTGAACAAACACAGCGATTTTCGTTCTTTGGAAAGTCACCACCAACAAGTTTGCGTGGCGCATTTGAATCCGCCGGGAGTGTTGGGAATTGACAGGGTTTCGGTGAGTTTTGAAGTGGATGAAAGGCGGGTTTTGTTGGCAACGGTGCGGGATTTGGTGACTGGTGAAACTTTGGTAAATCGGGGGGCGATCGCGAAACTTCAATAATGGTAGAATTGTCAAATAAGATAGGGTGAAGGATTTGACAAATGGCATACAGCGACTTTACACTTACAAAAGTGCGATCGACATTTAAGCTCATTGTTAATGAAAAAACAGTTTTGTTTGCAGATGTCGAGCCGATCGTACCTAGCGAATATTTCAAAACAATTTTAGCAGAATACATACCCCTTGCTAGCGGTATCAATACAGAGAAAGCGCGATCGGAATTAATTATTGCTCCCGTACTGTTAGAATTGCGGCGGCTTTTAAACTTCCAAATCGGCTTTTTTTCCGGTTCTGAATTTAATGCCGATCCCGAAAGCGGACTTAGCGGCTATTGCGATTATATCCTTACCGCATCTAGCGATTTCTATGAAATCCGAAGTCCTGTCGTAACTTTAGTAGAAGCTAAAAACGAAAATATCAAAAGCGGACTCGGACCGTGCATTGCCGAAATGTTGGGCGCACAAAAATTCAACCAACAACAAAATGATGAAATTGAAACGATTTATGGTTGCGTTACCACGGGCAATGCTTGGAAGTTTCTTAAACTGGTCTATCGCACAGTTTTTATCGATTTGAGCGACTATTATATCAAAGAAGTGGATAAAATTCTCGGAATTTTAGCAAAACCTTTACGCCGGGATCGATCGATTAAAACTTAAGGTGCTGTCATGAAAAAACAACAAAATAAATTCAGCCACCTGACGGCGATCGAACGAATTTACCTGTCATTCCCGGCAAGATTATTATTGGATAAAAACTTGCTGCAAGGTAACATCTTAGATTTTGGTTGCGGCTTCGGCAGCGATGTTAAATTGTTGCAGCAAAAAGGTTTTGACATTGCAGGTTACGACCCATATTATTTCCCGGAATTTCCCGAAACTAAGTTCGATACAATTATTTGCTTTTACGTTCTTAATGTTTTGTTTCCCGAAGAACAAGCTAACGTTTTGATGGAAGTGTCGCACCTCTTGAAACCCGGAGGAACAGCATATTTTGCAGTAAGGCGGGATATCAAAAAAGAAGGTTTTCGAGAACATTACGTACACAAAAAACCTACCTATCAGTGCATTGTCAAACTGCCGTTTAAGTCCGCTCACTTAGATGAGTCTTGCGAAATCTACGAGTACGTCCATTACAACTATCAAAGAAATTCAACTAATAACTGCATATTTTGCAATCCGTACAAAAACCTGAACTTACTGACTGAATCGGCAACAGCTTATGCCATATTTGACGGTTATCCTGCCAGCAAAGGTCACGTGTTGGTCGTTCCCAAGCGCCACGTTGCCAATTATTTTGAGTTGCCATTTAGGGAACAATCGGCTTGCTGGTTTATGGCGAATAAAGTGCAGGAAATGTTAATTAAAGAGTTTCAACCTGACGGTTTTAATGTGGGAATCAATATTAATAAAGAGGCGGGGCAGAGTCGCAGTCACGCGGCGATTCATATTATTCCGCGCTACAAGGGCGATGCTGTTGGGAATAAAGGAGGAATTAGAAATGCGATTCCTCCTAAATAAATAAGGTGCGTAGAAAGGACTTTAGTCCTCAAAGGTTCGTAGTAAAGACTTTAGTACTCTAAGGTTCGTAGTGAGGACTTTAGTCCTCTAAAATGCGGGCTGAAGTCCTTACTACAAACCTCAAACCTCTTGCGGACTGAAGTTATGTAAGGTGCGCGCTGCGCGCCTTATCGCTATTAGAAAGTCGCAGTCTTAAGAATTGCTATAGTTCAACACAAGTCGATCGCCCGATAGCTAAAATATTCTTGCCACAGTTTCATATTTTTTTATGTCTAAGCGCAAAAAACAACAATGGATTAAGGAAACCCTAGAGCTCAGTGACAACCACATTTGGAAATCCCAGCCGGGAACGCGGATTTTTGTGGCGGGCAGAGGCGCAGTCCGCTTTGATGTTCCCGAAGATTGGCATTTTGAACCAGATGCTAAATCCTTCCGGTTTTTTGATAAAAAACCCCCGAAAGAAGATTGCTGTTTGGAAGTTTCGTTTAACTTGCTGCCACCCAATAACTGGGCTGAATTTCCCTTAGTTCCGCTGTTAAAAAAGGTGGTTAATGATGATTCGCGAAATCCCATCGAACGGGGTGAAATCATCCAATTTAAGCGCCAAACCGCTCGCGTTGTGTGGACTCAATTCAAGTTTATCGACCCTCCCGAACAACGCGAAGCTTATTCGCGAATCTGTATCGGGTTGGGTTCTAACGTTCAGTGTTTGATTACTTTTGATTATTGGGTTGATGATGCGGAACGCTTAAATCCTGTCTGGGATACGGTGATGGAATCTTTGGTTTTAGGCTTGTTTATTAGCGATCCCCGCACGGGTTTCGCTCGTCCAGATTAGACAGGTAAATTTTGGTAAAAACTTTTACAACCGCTTTGCCATAAAAATATCGGGCTTGCCAATTCCGTTTGCGTCAGGCATTACTCCTACGATCGCAAAACCCATTTTTTGATAAAATTCGTAGGGATGACCTCGCAAATTTTTAATGTTACTGATGTGTTCCCAAACATTGGGAAACAGATCGATTCCTGAAAGTGTTGTTTGATTGTCTTCGTCATCTGTACCCACCCACAGCACGATCCCTCCCCGGTTTTTGGCTTCTGCTGCTAAATCGCCGACGAGTTGGCGGCCGATTCCTTGCCCGCGAAATTCTGTTTTTACTACCAGCGGGTGCAGTTCCCAAACGTTACCGCTGTATTGTTTAATCCCGCCAATCCATCCCAATACTTGACCGCTTTCGCTGATAGCAATGCGGCTGATTCTATCGACTCCCAAAGATTCTTGTACTTCTTGCAAAGCAGCATCGATATCGGGCCAAGCATCCGACCAATGTTCTTGAAATCCTTCAACTATCAATTTGGCTACCTGTTGAATTTTTGGTGCGTCGCCCGCCTGTAAATCGGTAATTTGTAAGTTCATTAATTGATACTAAATTATAGTTGGTTTGACTGTTTTACTGGTTGCTTTACTGGTTCTTTTCGCTGTGCCTGAGAACCCATGTCTAGAGGCAGAGCCTCGATCGAACTTGGAGCAGGTATTTCTTTTTGCTATGCTTGGGAACCTATGTCCAGACATTGGATCTTGCGCCGGATCTCGCGAGGCAGAGCCTCTGGATCTGCGTTACCAGGCTGGAGCCTGGTAACGAGTAAAACGAGTAAAAACGAGTAAAATCAGTTATTTTGCGTCTAGGGGAATGGCGATCGCAAATTCCGTTCCTTCGCCCACAACTGACTGGCAATCCAGAGTACCGCCGTGGCTTTCTACTATAATTTGACGGCTGATAGACAAACCCAAACCCGTACCTTTTCCTACTGGTTTTGTAGTAAATAATTGGTCAAAAATTAGGGCTTTTATCTCCTCGGGCATCCCGCTAGCATTATCTTTAATTTTAATCTCAAAAATTCCTGCCTCTTCTCTGGGACGAGCGGTAATTGCGATCGTATTTGGACGGTCTTTCATTTCCGCATAACTGCGTTCTTGACTGGCTTCATCCAAAGCATCGATCGCGTTGCTGAGAATGTTCATAAATACTTGATTTAATTGCCCCATATAACACTTTACTGGCACGGTTTCTCCGTATTCTTTAATGACTTGAATCGCCGGACGTTTGTTATTTGCTTTCAAGCGGTGTTGCAAAATCATTAAGGTGCTGTCGATGCCCTCATAAATGTTAGCCAATACTTTATTAGCGGTATCGCTGCGGGAGAAAGCGCGCAGGGAATGGCTGATGTTGATAATTCGCTCTGCTCCCCCGTGCATTTCCGCCAGCATTTTCGGTAAGTCTTCCATCAGATATTCTACATCGATCCGATCGGCATCTTTTTCTATATCATCTCCGGGTTCGGGGTATTTTTCTCGATACAAGCGCAAGTGTTCGATTACATCTTTCACCGAGTTTTTTGCCATGTCAATATTGCCGGAAATAAACCCGATCGGATTGTTAATTTCGTGGGCGACACCGGCTACTAACTGGCCGAGAGTTGCCATTTTTTCATTTTGGATTAATTGTAGTTGAGCTTCTTGCAATCGGTGGAGATTTTCTTTAAATTGTTTTGCTGATTCTAGAGTTCTGTTGATGGTGATTGTTAAATCTTCAAAGTCGATCGGCTTGGTGAGGAAATCAAAGGCTCCCGAGTGCATTGCCGATCGGATATTTTGCATGTCGCCGTAAGCTGATACGACTACTGCTTTGATATGCCGGTCGCTTTTGAACAGTTCTTCTAGCAGCGTCAAACCGTCCATTTCCGGCATATTAATATCTGTCAGCACGACTTCTATCTCGGGATATTTTTCCAATTTCTCTAAAGCATCTTTGCCGTTTTGAGAGAAGATCAGTTCGATTTCTTTCGCTCGAATTTTTTTTCTCAGTCGCTGTTTGAGCAGGCGTTCTAATTCGATTTCATCGTCTACAATTAATATTTTTGCTGGTGTCATATTGAAGGGGTTTTTTATATACCTAGGTACTTAAATACATTTTTGACGGGCGATCGAGCGGCGCGATGGCTAAACTGACGGCTTGATGTTTATCTTTAGGATTTACACAGAAATGATGAAGAACAGACACCCCGATGGCAACCGCTACCTGCACTCCTGACGGAAATACGTTGTTTGCGCGTAAGGTTTGCGCGTAAGGTTTGCTCGTAACTCTCGATCGTACAAACCTTCCCATAGGGTAACGAATTAATACTGACAGTGCAAGCTCCACCCGATTGCATTTAGTATACCCAGAACTTGCGCACAAACCCGGTTTTTTTACGAAAATATCGGAATCTTCGCCTTTAGTATCGGTAAAAAACCCGGTTTCTTTGGTATTGATGCGTAACTCGCGATACCTGACTCGCGATACCTGAAGTCTAGCGCGCATTTTTGTTAGCAGGTAGCGAAGTCTTTACCTCCGATCCTTATAGCGGAGGGTTGAGAAAGGGGTAAAATATTTAATTATGTTTTAATTAATTGGATTTTACTGAGGAATTATTATCGATCGCAAAAACTCGGCACTTTCCTCCGGCAAAGCAGTATTGATAAACATCCCGCTGCCCAACTCAAATCCGGCTTGCTTTGATACTCTGGGAATAATTGCGATATACCAGTGAAAGTATTTTGTTGCCTGTTCTGCAGTAGGCACCGATCGGATAGTATAGTTGTAATCGGGATTGTTCAAGCCGAAATAAAGCTTGGCAAGAACTGTTTTCAAAGCATAGGCGAGGTCGAAAATTTCCGCATCGGTAATATCGTCAAAGGAAGATGAATGGCGGCGGGGAAAAATCCAAGTGTGGAAGGGCGACAGTGCAGCGTAAGGGATAAAAGCGACGAAATACTCGCTTTCAAAAATCACTCTTTCTCGTGCTGCTAATTCATCTTCTAAAGTGCGGCAAAACAGGCATTCTCCTGTATCGTCAAAATAGCGAACAGCTTCATCTAAGCGGCTGCGAAATTGACTCGGGACAACGGGCGTTGCTGCGATTTGCGAGTGGGGATGTTCGAGGGAAGTTCCCGCACTTTCACCGTGATTTTTGAAGATAATAATTGTTTCAATGTGGGGAGATTTTCTGATATCTAAATAGCGTTGGCGGTATACTAAAAGGATGTTAGCAACTTCTTCGACGCTCAACAAAGCGGTAGTCAAATCATGTCGCGGGTGTTCGACAATTACTTCGTGAACGCCGACTCCCGAAATCGTGCGGTGAATTCCCGATGATATTCTGATTCTTTCTGCTGTCGGTGAAAGGGCGGGATATTTGTTGCCAATTGCCCTGACTTTCCAACTGGTTCGATCGCCCAAACGGAAGGTTTCTACCGTGCCATCTTCTTCGTTTCCCACACAAAACGGACAATCGAGGCGGTGCTGTGGCAATAGTACGATCGACTTTTTGGGGTTGGCAAATTGATCGGGTCTTTTTGCCCGTTCTGTGGCTACGATCACCCAATCTCTGGTAATTAGATTTTGTCTCAGTTCAGACATTTTCTTACCTTCTATTTCAGGGTTTGGTTTCGATTTTAGATAAGTGTTTGCCATTTGTCAGTAACGGATGGCATTTTTTAACAAATCTTGATATCTAATATCCATCGCGGACAATAGTGTTTTAACCAAGAACAGCAAAGGTGCGTCGCCGAAATTACAGCAGATTGCAAGTTTATGAAGTACACACCTCCAAACCCGGTAACTTTGGCGAAACCGGGTTTCTTTGTACCTCACATACCTGAAAACTGCTGTAAGTAGAAGGAAGAGTTGATAGTCGAGCGTTGATAGTTATTAATAATGCGATCGTCCCCGCTCGCGAATCTCATCAGTTGAGCGTTATAATATTAATCAATAAAATACTGAGTTGTTGAGTCGATAATTTTTCACTCTTTTCCGAGAACTCCACTTTTTTGCCTGCATTTTATTAAAAACAAGACTTACGTATGGGGTGCAGAAACCGGGCTTTTTACAACAATACTGTGTTGTCATACCCAGATTCGGGGAAAACCCGGTTTCTTTGGTCTGAGTGACGCAGGAATGAAATGTCTAAATCCCGTAAAATTACTGAAGTCGATCGGTACAATAAATGTTAAATTCGGTTTGATTAACTATCGATCGTACCTGCAGTCGGTAATGAGTTGTTTTAATTAAAATTGAGAGCAGGTGTTTGGCAGAGATTTACTGCGTACAATCGCGCAGACTTCCCGTCTGCATATTCGGCACTGACATCAAAAATGCAATTATATTCAGAACCTTCGCGGTCTCGCAAGTCCGGAGAGAAATTCACCGAAGCGCGATTGCCAATGGCGGGTACTTTCAGCTTATTTTGCCCCCAACTTTGTTGCTCGGGAGAAGATAAATAAATTGCCGTCATGGGCTTGCCGCTGTTATTCACCGCAGTAACTGTTATTACTTTCGGTTGGGTGTTTTGCACGGTTAGCGAAGTGGCTGGGAGTGCCAAGCTTGCTAAAATCATAAACGTATGGAATAACTTATTCAGCATCGAATCATCTATCTCAAGTCGTAACTTTACTCAGCATAACTGTGTATTTTACAACAGTAAATACCAAGATAAATATTTCTCATAAACTTTATAAGTAGTCCCAAAATTGGGCGCGCGATCGAACTCACAACCCAAAAACAAATCCAAGGGAGCGATCGAGTTTCCCCTTTCTGGTTCATCCGCAATCTTACGGATTTCTCTGGAGATTATTTAAAGATTTGCGGGATACAGCAGCGCTCTAGAATGTAGTTGATGAGCGTGCTATTTTTTTCGTTTTTCCAGAAGGTTAGATCGAGCATGAATTAAAAGTCTGCGGAAACTCAGACAGGACTTACCTGCAGGCTCTATATGTTAGAGATTGATATGTTGTAGGGTGCGCATTGCGCACCTTACCGCTATGCGAGTGCGAGCGTCGGGATCTCGCGATCCAAAGCATCCGATTTCGCGAACCAATCTACTTGTTGCGTAAGTTCACTTAGATATCTTGCAGATATTTATGATATTTTTAAACAGTGAGATTGTTGGTACGTAACTATGCTGAGAGCCGGAATTGTCGGACTGCCCAATGTGGGCAAATCTACTTTATTTAATGCTTTGGTTGCTAATGCCAAGGCAACTGCTGCTAATTTTCCTTTTTGCACGATCGAACCGAATGTGGGTGTTGTAGCAGTACCCGACGAAAGGTTGCAGGTGTTGAGCAATATTTCTGATTCCGTCCAAATCATACCCGCGCGGATTGAGTTTGTGGATATTGCCGGTTTGGTAAAGGGTGCGAGTCAGGGAGAAGGCTTGGGAAATCAATTTTTATCTCACATCCGTCAAGTCGATGCGATCGTCCATGTCGTCCGCTGTTTTGAAAATGATGATATCATTCACGTAGCGGGTTCTGTCGATCCGTTGAGAGATATTGACATCATCAATCTCGAACTAATTTTAGCAGATTTAGCTCAAATCGAACGCAGGCTCGATCGAACTCGCAAGCAAGCCCGCAACAACAAAGAAGCCCAAATCGAAGTCGGCGCTCTTGAAAAATTAGTTGAGGTTTTAAATGCCGGAAAACCGGCGCGTCAGTGCAGTTTGAGTGACGAAGAAGCTGAGTTAGTTAAAGGCTTGGAATTGCTGACGAACAAGCCGATTATCTATGGGGCAAACGTATCCGAGGACGATTTAGCCGAGGGCAACAGCTATGTAGAACAAGTGCGGGAAGTAGCAGCTAAAGAAAATGCTAAGGTTGTAGTAGTTTCGGCGCAAGTTGAGTCAGAATTGGTGGAGTTGCCAGAGGAGGAAAGAGCAGATTTCCTCGAATCTCTGGGGGTGAAAGAAGGTGGCTTAAAATCTCTGATTCGCGCCACTTACGAGTTATTGGGTTTGCGGACTTATTTTACCAGCGGGCCGAAGGAAACTCGCGCTTGGACGATTAATGCGGGGATGTTAGCCCCCCAAGCAGCGGGAGTAATTCACTCAGATTTTGAACGCGGTTTCATCCGGGCCGAAACAGTGGCTTATGAAGATTTGGTTGCTGCTGGGGGGATGAACACTGCTAAGGAAAAAGGCTTGGTTCGCAGTGAAGGTAAAGAGTATGTTGTCAAAGAGGGGGATGTGCTGTTGTTCCGATTTAATGTTTAGATTTTTCAGGAGATAAGCACGTGGATATCATTTCGCTGGTAGTAGCTTGGTTAGTAACTTCTGTGAGCTTTTTTATTATTTCCAAATTGCCGCTTGGCGTGGAAATTGACAGTTTTAAAAAGGCGATGATTTCGGCAGCAGTTTTTGGCTTGTTGAATGCTTTGGTGCGGCCGCTGTTTGTAATTTTGGGCTTTCCCTTAGTATTGGTAACTTTTGGTTTGTTTATGGTTGTTATCAATGCGGCTATCTTTGGATTGGCTGCTTGGCTAGTCGAAGGATTTTGGTTGCGGTGGGGATTTTGGAGTGCTTTATTGGGGGCGATCGTCCTCGGTTTTATCAACTCTTTGCTCTACGATATTTTGGCCCGCGTTGCGCCCAATATTCGTTAGTTAGCAGTCATCAATCATCAATCATTAGTCATTAGTTTGGGAATTAGTTTGTAGGGTGCGCACGGCGCACCTTACTGCTTTTTTAGCAGAATTAAAACAGGTTTTTAGGTCATTTACCGCAAGTTTATGTCAGAACAAGAATTAGGGCGATCGAGAAAATTCTACAGTTTTGCCGATTGGTGCAAGCACAAAGATAGCATTTCGGAAGCAGCAAAACGTACTGTTGAGTTGCTGTTAAATTGGACTAGCACTTCCGATCTTGATGAAGTGAATCGGATACTGTCAAGTAGGGAACGACTATCGCTAGAAGAGTATCAAATATCCGACATCACGCCCCTGCAATCTCTGATTAATTTGAAATATCTGGACTTGCACAAAAATAGAATATCAGACATCACGCCCTTGAAATCTCTGATTAATACGCTCATCGATAGCAAGTCAAATCTCGATCGAAAGCTTGACTATTTTATCGGGTTTTGGCGATAATTGACGTAGAATAAAATCTGCTGTAAAATAAGATATTATCTAATTTTCACCTTGAAACTTAAATGATTGAATCAACAGAAAAACGCCAAGTTCGCCGAGGTCGCATTTTTCCCGACCGTCGCAGCACAGCAGAAGAAGTGTCCGATCGAATCGCTCAAAGAACAGAACAACGCAAAAAATGCCGCCAAATATTCGAGCGCATTTGCCCGCAATTAATGGTGAATCATTATAACTGGTTTATCGCCATTGATTCAGAAACGGGCAACTACTTGCTCGATGCCAAATTTGAGGGGTTGATGCAACAAGTAAAAATTTATTATCCCAGCAACGGCAAAGTCAGGCTAACAGCTTTTCGCCTGAACGAACAGGGATACTGCGGCTTAATATGATTTATGGTAGGTTTGGAGAACGGGGAGAACTCATTTTTGAGATTGAATTAGTAGCTGTTAACGGAGAGCAAATTGCTGTTGACGTGCTGCTGGATACAGGATTTACTACAGGTTTCTTGGCAATCCATGCCGATGATATTCAAGATTTAGGCTGGTCTATTCTAACCTCTGACGTTGAAATGCAAACAGCAAGAGGAACGGAATATTTTGATATTTATGAAGGTCGGGCGATTGTTGACGGCAAAGAGTTTATTATCCCGGTTCATGTAGGTCTGCAACTGCCTGAAATTCTCTTCGGTCGCCAGTGGCTGAAGCTAATGAAACTGACGATCGATGAAAGAAATGGAATTTTAACCTTAGAATATACGGGAGACTGACATTTGCTGGCATTGACGATCGGCATAATCGATCGACCCCCGATCGACCTTCCCTCCTGTGCCAGTTAAAATGTTGGAATGCACAAACCCTCGATCGTGCCAAAACAGTCAATAACATGAGGAATAAGCCCACCCTCGATCGAAGGTGGACTCAGCTCATGCCAGCTTACCGACAGCTAGGCAATCGGGTCTCTGCGGTGGTAGACGTAAAAGTTGAGAAAAAGATCCGAATGTCCGGAAAAACTTATTACCCGCAGTTAAACTTCAGCTTACCCAACCACCTCGGGAAAGTTTCGCGACCTGCGAAAGCTCCTGAAAATGGGAAAATGCTGGAGTTTTAATTTTCCAGCATTCTCTATTTCCATTGGAGTGCAGTTGCATCGAGAAACCGATTTTTTTTACAAAACCCGTTTCTCGAACTCCAGCGCGCAATTACAAACAGAATTAGGCATCGCGATCGCGAGCAAAGCGCCGGAACCAGAAATCTCAAGCGTAGTTCCGCAAATTGTAGTATTCCGGATCTTCCATAATCTGCACCCGA
>JALOON010000034.1 GCA_025454405.1 Oscillatoriaceae cyanobacterium Prado104
CCCACTCGCAGAACCGTTCCCAAACGTTGGCGCTTTCGCGCTGCTGTAAGGTTGTGGTCATTTGCTTATGATTGCTATGAATGAATTTTCAAGGTTCGTTGCGGGCTTTTGTTTCCCACATTTATACATTAGCGCCTTTGTTAAGGTTTGTAAAGAGTTTTTGACTTCTATAATGATTTGTGTTGCTTATTCCAATCATAAGTTTTAGTTGTTTGACATACCTCTTAGCCTGCACGACGCATAGAGTTAAGGGTGCGTTGCGCGGAGCGCGACACACCCTACAGAATTAGAAGCAAAATTTTTTGTTAAAATTAAATGCGGATGAAAGGACTTGAACCTTCACTCATTGCTGAACCAGAACCTAAATCTGGCGCGTCTGCCAATTCCGCCACATCCGCGTTGTGACATTTAACTATGATAGCACATAACGCACCGATCGCTCAACATATCGATCGACATCGAGAAACCCGGCTATTTTCTGAAACCGGGTTCATACCTTGTTTGATTTGAGATTTTTTGATTTTCGATTTTAGATAACTTATGAAATAAGGGTTTGAACCTTGCCTAAAGTAGCTTTCTTTTGAGGAAGCAGCATTGCTTCTCTGTTGTAGCCGCAGTTGCAGCCGCAGCAATTTGCCCGATTTTTCAAAGTTACCTCAGCTTTGGCCAAGTGCTTTCCAGGTGATTTCGTCCACCTCGCCGTCAGCCTTCAAATCTTTACTCTCCTGAAAGCTCTTCACCGCCGCCGCAGTGCGAGCGCCAAAAATGCCGTCTATCGGACCCGGATCGTAGCCCTGCAAGTCCAAACGCACCTGGAGGGTTTTCACCTTAGAACCGCTAGAGCCTTTAGATAGAGTTGTTGCAGGCCTAGTTGTAACTGCATTGCTGTTCTCAGTGATGTTCTCAGTTGGAGCATTGCTCTCTACAGTTTCAGAAGATCCGGCTGGCTCGGCCGCTAAAGCCATCCAAGTTTCCTTGTTCACGGCACCAGTTTCTGCCAGTCCCTTCGAGTTTTGAAAACTGCTCACAGCCGTTGCGGTACGGGAGCCATAAGTACCGTCGATCTTCCCTACCTCGAAGCCGTGGGCTTGCAATCGCTGCTGGATTGCCGCAACTTCCGGCCCATCGGCTCCTTGCGCGATCGTTTTTTCCCTTTTCACCTGCGGCTGCTCTCCCGCATAAAAAGGTCTGTTAAACATATCTTGGGAATTTGCCTCTGGCGATGCGACAATACCAGAATCGGCGGGATTTGTAAAGTCCCTGCGGTACTGCTCCTGGAGAAAGGGTTGGGTGTCTAAGTTGGCACTTGCCTTTTTAGTGAATCCGGGAGCTGTTAGAGCGATTAAGCTGAGAATGGCTGCGGTAGTTACACGCATAGGTTTTGTCTTGTTGGTAAGGTTTGCCTGTTCATGATTTCTAAGTCCAATTGTAGTACCCGGAACGCTTTCTGAAAAATATCTCTACTAGCTTTTAGAGAGTGGATTCTGGGAGCTTTGAAAGTCTTGGGTTTGAAGTTTAGAGCAACCAGATGGGGGGTTTTACCATGCAGAGCGATCGGGATCGAAAGCAGATATTACAGTTGACTGTTGACTGTTGACTGTTAAAGGCGGGGTTTTTGGAACGGGGATTTAAATGAAGTCTTAAAAACCATCCGCCGATAGAGAGTGGGGGATGCAAACCTTAATATTTGGTAAAGCTGGCTGAGGAACGGTTCGGGGCATTTGTAGCCTGCGAATCAGGAGGATCGATCTCGGTTTGACTGTTGCCTGATGAAATCTCGATCGAGCAATTTCAGCATTTACCAGAAAACTCTCTCTTAAGGGCTACGCACCGACACCAAAAAACCCGGATTTTTCATAAACCCGGTTTGTGCGTCCCAGAGTAGTTCTTTCTGGTGCGCAGAGCGTACCTGACATCGCATCCCGTTTGTAGTGCGGACTTTAATCCACGACATGAGAGCGGACTTTAGTCCGCACTATGAACCTTTTTTATCAGAAAACTGGGTTGAAAACCCCGTCCTTTTAGGACGGCTTTAATCTTAGAAATATATCCCAAAATTAGCGAAAACCAGGAAAAAGCATGGTATTAGGTAGGGTAGGGCATACCCGAACTCTAGGTGAAATATCCTAGTACGCTTTTGGAGATAGACCCGCTGGGGTGGCTGTGAATCAGGCTCGTTAATTGGTGCTATCGCACGGTTAAAAGGTCGGAGTATTGCCGCAAGGACGCAACATTTTAAGGTCAGTCGCTGAATTAAGAATCCCCGCACTTTTAGATCGGGGAGTGTCAAAACTGTAATTGACCGGATACTATCTGGCGCGGAAGAGTTCAGAAACCGGGTTTTTCTCAGTATTAAAACCCCCGAGCGAGCTTTAATAAAAAACCCGGTTTCTTAGAGCCTGGCGCACAAGTCCCGAACGTTCGAGTCTCAATCGATCGACTCTCAACTCTCAACTATTTAACGGCTCATGTGCTGCGCTAGCAACTGCTTGGCTCTCGGTTTGTAAATCAGATAAAACAGCGCTTCAATATAGCGAAGCATATCTTCGCGATTTTCCTTAGAAGCATAGTTCCAAAAACCGTAAGTTCGCGCCAGAGTTAGCAGTTTTGTAGTGTGAATTTTCCAAGTATAGGTGCTGTACACTCGATCGATTCCTCGCGTCGAAATTTCATACCAATAATTCGGATTTTGCTCGCATTTCGAGATGAATTCCAGAATTTTTTGAGCTGTCTCCTCGTGGTTTGTCGGGTTGATATAAAACCCGTTTACCCGGTCTTGAATAATTTCCAGGGGACCGCCAAACTGCGTGCCAAAAGTCGGAATGCCGGTAATCATTGCTTCGAGAATTGTCAAACCGAAAGCTTCAAACAAAGCTGGCTGCACAAAGATACCTTGACGGTCTGCAATTACCCGATAAATTTCGCCCGACCAGCTTTTAGAAAGGCGCACTCCCAGCCAGCGAATTTTACCGTGCAGATTGTATCGATCGATAATTGCGTACAGCTTTTTAATTTCCTCAGCTTCTTCGTAGTCTTCGGTTTCTTCCACTCGCAACTTGCCCGCCACTAAAATTAAGTTGCATTTTTCTTGCAGTTCCTGGCTGTTACCAAACAGTTCTGCCAAGCCTGTCAAATTTTTAATGCGATCGAGCCTCGCCATCGAAAATAAAGGGCGTTTTTGCGGGTCGTCGAGTTTGCCGAAGACCTGTTCCGGGTCTTCCAGACTAAACATTAATTCATTGAGTCGATCGCGATCGGTCAGCACCCTGTCTTCTGTCCGCGTGTAAGGGAAATACACGTTTTCATTCACTCCCGGCGGCACTACGTTAAATTTAGGGCTGAACAATTCAATTCCGTTCACCACATGATATAAATCCGGCATCGTAAAACAATTGTAAGACTCGTATTGCCCTACGCTATCCGGTTTGCCGACAATCTCTTGATAGGTGCTGCTGATAATAAAATTAGCTGCATTCATGGCAATTAAATCAGCAGTAAATTGCATCGCAAAATGGTATTTTTCCTCGGATTCTTGCCAGTAAAGGTTGCTGAACAAATATTTGGATTTTTCCAGGGCGTGGGCAACATTGCACTGAGTAATCTTGAGTTTTCTTGACAGCAAAAATGCCACCAAATTGCCATCAGAATAATTTCCCACAATTAGATCTGGCTTGCCCTTGAACTCAGCTAATAGTTCTTTTTCAGCATCGATCGCGTAAGTTTCCAAATAAGGCCAAATCTCAAATCGCGAAATCCAATTCTGAGTTAATTTGGGATTGAAATCGCGGAACGGCACTCGCAAAATCCAGGCATTTTCAGTACCGTGAACTTTTTCCAAACGCTGGTTGCAGCGCGTGCCGTCGCTGTTGGGAATTAACCGAGTAAGAATAATTACTTTAGGTTGAACTCCTAAACTATCGAGTCCTGCAAGGTGAAGGTCTTCTTGCATTTGTTTTTCTAAATTCTTCGCTTGGTCGAGGACGTAAACTACCTGACCGCCCGTATCCGGCCGCCCCAAAACTCCTTCTTGACCGAACCAACCGTGAGGGGAAACCAAGACGATTTTAAAAATCATCGGGATGCGAGAAATAAATGCTTCGAGGGTTTGGTGGTCGGGAGAATCTATTAATTCGTCGAGAATTCCTAAAGTTTCTTGCACGCGGGCCGCAGTATTTCCCCAACCGGCTTCAAAACCCATCATTTGCAGGACAAACCGAAATCTTTCGTAGGGTTCATCTTCAGCAAGTTCGCTAACAAAAGTCAAGCCTTTTTTGAGTTGTTCGGAAAGTTGCTGTTGGGATTTAATGCGATCGTTAATCAGTAATTGCACGCCGTTGTAGTGGTGGAGGCGCAAGAAATCAAACAGGGTTTCCAGCCATTGTTTGGGATCTTGAAACAGTTTGCTGGACAAATATCGGTTGAGGAATTCAACTCCTTTGCCGATATTTTTGGGATCGCGAATGGCGGGAGAATAGTCGTAAAATGGGCCGAAATCCAGTTCGAGAATGTCGCCTTCCTGGGGATGAAATCGATCGACAAATCGATCGCGCCAGTCTAGCAGTTCTTGAACTGTCATCGGTTCGACCGTCATGTCGTCTCCCAGAAGCACTATTTCCATTGTGGCGATTTTCGGTCGCAGCAAAACGCAAAAGTTGTCCTCTTCAAGAATAATTTCTTGGATGTAATAAATCAGTTTTGCCAAATGGGAAGATTGCGAGAACTGTGCGGGTTTTTCGTATTTGGTACAGTAGTTAGCAAAAGCGCTAACGATGTCGTTGCGCAGTAAATACTTGTTGCCCAAAGCGCGCAATTCGCTGGCAAATTGTCGCAGGTCGGTTTTTTCGTCACTTTCAAGAACCGCCTGAAAAAGTTCAGACATGACAAGCCCCTAATTTATGAAATGTTCGATGTTCTCTGCAAAATAGAGCGATAGAGGTTAGTATCGCCTCTTTTGCTTCAACTCTTGATTTTTTTAATATCAGTTTAAAGTCTGGAACTTGAGATCGCTTTTTCCCTACTGTAGGGTATAAATCTACACGGTTCAGTTAAGGATCGAGCCCACATTCCGCACTCCCAACTGTATATGTGCCAGTTATCGATCGCACCGCCACCATGGTACAACAAATTCGAGGCGACGTTGTAGCTAGCAGCATTTTTCTCCGACAGCAACCGATCGGATTTTATTCCCACCGCGGCCGCGCAGCCATAGTTTTAGCACTCACAGCAGTCACTGCTATTGTCGGTTGGTTTTGGAGATTTACCAATCGCCCGTTGAATTCGATCGCCCGTTCATTTCCATCACCTATTAAGTTCGATCGCCCGTTCAATTCGATCGCCTATTAAGTTCGATCGCCCGTTCAATTCGATCGCCTATCAAGTTCGATCGCCCGTTCAATTCGATCGCCTATTAAGTTCGATCGCCCCTTCAACTACATCACATAATAAGTTCGATCGCCTAGCAAGCAGAATCCAACTAGAGATTATTGGTCAACATTTCCATCCCCTTCGCAGAGTATTGCTCAATACCAACAGCAATATGCTCGCCGAAGTTATTGGGATGGACGAGATAATTCTGTGCTGCTTAAAAATCTATCGGGGCAAGTGTTGGGATATTACGAGTATGTTTTGGTAACGCAGCCGCCCAAGTCAGGTAGTGGTGGTAAATTGTTTTGGTTGATGGTAATTGGTGGGGCGGTGTGGTTCTGGTTCTTTCGTTGATTGTCACAAGTCCAGAGGGCAATGAAACATTTTTCGCGGTTTTTGTTGGCTTTAGCTCTCGCTTTCCTCCTGGTAGTAACATCTGGGAGTAGAGCGCCTACGGAGAACGAACCTTTAGGAATTGGAAGGGTAGCAAACATGACATTTCGATCGAATGATAGATCTCGAATTAGAAGTGATGGACTCGAACTGAAAATCGCTGAGCCCCAACCGATAGGGATATCTATCCCAGATAACCGATCTGGTATCGCTGTTCCAGTGAGCTTTAGTGTCAGCGTTACCAATAATACAACAGCTCCTATTCCCTTCATACTTTATGATGCTTTAATCCCAGAGATTATCGGACCTGATGGTCAAAAGCTCCACCGAACAGCACCGATAAATAAGCTTGATGGCGGAGAATATAGCGGCAATTTGGTTGGTGTCACAGAGCAGATATCCACCTCTGTTGAGGCAAGACTTTTTTGGCAAAATAATTTGCTGCAACTCACATTCCCTCCTGATTCTGAGTTGGAAAAACAACAAATTAACCTCGATCGCTCTTGGTCTTTTGACACTGTGGAACCGGGGAGATATCAGATTCGATTCATTTACGAAAACCCGACAGGGACGATATCATACGCAGATCCGCTTACTTTTCTTCAGACTCGACAAAGAACGAAAATTGAAGTAACTGGCACGAGTAACTCGGCAACCGAATTCGCTACTTTTAGTCTACTGCAACCTGCTGGCGATCGTAAAAACGCAGTGCAATTAGATGGAATTAGTTTGGAAACATTCATACCGGAGCCAGTGTTAACTGTTCCCAAAAACAGTAGAAATGTCAGAAATCCCGTGCAGATTGGGATGCGGGTTACGAACAACACTCTCGCCCCATTTTACTTCTCATTTTATGAATCTTTTACCCCAGACCTTGTGATGCCAGATGGTCAGATACAGCAGCAGAAAGGGTATAATTACGACTGGGCGAGAGGACCTAAAGAATCTGATTTTTTGTTAGTCGCACCTGGAAAAAGCGTGACTTTCTTTCCAGAAATCGCCCTGTCTTTGACGCAGCGCGGTACATTTTCCCTTCTTGTTACTAATACCTCTGGTGGCTGGGGCGGTTTTGACCCACTAAAGCCAGGTAAATACCAGATCCGGTTCAAGTATGCAAATACGATCGATACCGTACATAGGACAACTCCAACAGAGAAATCGATCGAAAATCGCCCCATAGAAAAAGTTTGGACTGGACGGGTGGATACTCCCTTTGTGGAATTCCGCATAAGCCAGCCTTGAGATGAATTACGCTTAGTTCAATAGTCGATAACCGATTAAAAATTAGTTATTCAAAAGGAATGTAGGTAGTATGAACACTGACAACAATAACAGTCATATCGTTGAAGAGAATGGCATCATATTTGAAACTTTGATGCCGGAAGTAGTAGTAAAAATTCCCGACACTAATAAAGGTGTCAGCCCGGTACAATTCGGAATTCGTGTTACCAATGTTTCCGATCGCTCTTATCATTTTATGCTCCCTTACGTGCTACCAGAACTTTTTTATTCAGACGGGCAAGCAATGTATAGGAGTTATGCCAGCAACGTGTATCTTCCAGCTAAACAATCTTATTTTCAGTTAGCTAGACCACAAAAAAGTTTGACTTTTTTTATGCAGGGTGAGTTTAAGTGGTATAAGAATTTACTTATACTTAGAGGCAAGGCTACAGATGGAGGAATTTGGAGATTTTCAGACTTTAAAAATGGTATCTATCTAGTTCAATTCACTTACAGAAATGACAATGCAAAAAAAGAAATAAGGTGGAAGAGTGGAAAATTTAGTGCTTGGCATGACTTATGGGTTGGTCAAGTATCAACTCCCCGGATCGAGTTTTGCCTGCATTCATTGAGCAATAAGGAGGACAAACATCATGAATTTAGGAGAACCAAGTAACAACAATACCATTGAAGTTGATGGTGTTCAGTTTGAAACGTTAGTGCCGGAGCGAGAACTGAAAATACCAAATATAGAGAGTAAAACAAAGGTACAGTTTGGAATTCGCATTACTAACAATTCCCTTACATCCTATAGGTTTATGTTTTTCTGCTTGTCACCCGAAGTCAAGCGAGAAAACGGGCAATTCATACAACGAAGTTATGCGATAAATGCAACCAAAGTACCGACAGTATCAGATTTTTTGTTGGTTCAGCCCCAAGAAAGTTTGACATTTTTTATAAATGCTAAGCTCTGTTGGCGTGACTTCCAGCTCAGACTTACAGGCGATGACGGTACTGGTGGAGTTTGGAGTTTGTACAATCTGAAACCTGGTGTATATAGTGTTAGGTTTACTTATGAAAACCGCTCGGAAACAGGAAAAATTGATGGAGGGATGACACCCTGGCAATTCTTAGAATCTATGTGGACGGGTGCGGTTTCTACGCCCGATGAAGAATTTCGTATAGTGTGGCTATGAATCGACTTTTCAACTGCATTAACAGTAGTGCAATAGGATCTAACTAACATGACATCCGATCGAGCTAACAACAATAATATTGAATTCGATCGCCTTCATATAGAGATCGCGCTACCGGAACCCACGGTATTAGCTATCCCCGAAAACAAGCCTAATGCTAATGCTCCCGTATATATGAGAGTTGGCATTGCCGACAACTCGCTCGCTATGAATACTTTCAACTTTTATGAAAACTGGTTGCCAGAAATCATCGCTCCAGATGGCGAAGTTCTACAGCCACATTTAACTGTTGACGATCGAGTATCGATCGCCGCACCCGATGTAACAGTATGGAGACTCAGATTAGAACAATTTTTATCCATTTTTGTTCGCTTAATTCAATTAATATTACCATCTGTACCTGTAACTGACGAGTGGTTTTTCAAATACTGGAAAAGATATCACTCTCTGTCATTAAGCCAGACTAAATTCAATACAGGCATTCTCGAAGCCCAACTATTTTGGCATAACAATTTGCTGCGGCTGAATTTCCCCATAACTTTCTCTTGGAATAGATTTAACCAATTTTGGTCTTTCGATCTGAGAACCCAGGGAATTTATCAATTAAGGTTGATTTTTTTGAATAACAGTGAGAACGAACACGAACCCGAGTCAGAGCTAATGGAATCCCAAGTTATGCAACCAGAAAACAGAGCGAATCAGCTAGCAACCCCTTTGGTGAATTTGCATTTAGTTGAACCGCTGAAATCAAACCGCAATGCCGTTGAACTTGATGGCATCCAATTTGAAACAATTGTACCCGATCGAGTGGCGATCGTTCGCTATGACAAATCCGATGTGGAAAAGTATAATTATGTAGAATTAGGGATGAAAATTACCAACGGTACGCCGAATCCTCTTTATTTCAATGGATTTACAACATTAATTCCAGAAATGCTGGAACCCGACGGTCAAATAATAGAGTGGGGTAGAGCCAGCAATTGGATTAGAGGACCATCAGCAGAAGATTTTCTTTTAGCCCAGCCTGGAGAAAGCGTGACTTTCTTTCCAATTACTGTTCTTTTTTGGCTCAAAGGCTATGGATCGTGTTTCAGCATAGCTTATGGAGATGGTAGTATTTGGGGTTCCGAAATGCTCAAACCAGGGAAATATCAATTTCGTTTCAGCTATCAAAAGATTTTGCATCCGAGAGGTGAAATTATTTATCGTCGCGGGAAAAGTGAACAACTGTCATTAGAAGGAATTTGGTACGGAAGGGTGGATTCTCCCTTTGTAGAGTTAAACATAGTTGACTCCGCACAATAAGCTTTACTTAATTTGCTATCGATCGCCCATTCAACGCTATTAAATACTATATACGATCGCCCGTTCAACTACATTACATAATAAGTTCGATCGCCAGTCGCACTCTCAATTTCATGAATTAATATGAACTTTTTCTGGGACTTTGAAACGTTTTTTTACTTTTAGTTGCATCTAAATTCCGTCACATAAGTTAAATACAACAAATTAAATTTATATATATTTTTTTTTAATAACAGTTGCCAATTCGATCGAGTGTGGCTTAATGTGAGGTCATTGATATCAATTCTCTTCGTCCATTCGTATCAGCTTAGTTATTGGGTTTGTTGTTGCGCTCTCAAGTCACCGTTGTTAAAGATTCATTGGGTTTGTGATTTGAGATCCGGTGTTGCGGTTTTCGTTTGTTTCAGAGCATTAAGTAATTAATCCGGTGTTGCGGTTGTAGTTTGTGTGCCAATCGTTCGTATTTTTTCAGGCGAGTGTCGAAGATTTTCGGCAAGATTTTCGAGTGCGCCTGCGTTAATAATCAGGAGGAATCATGTACTGGTAACAACCTAACAGTAATGAAAAACATTTCTGCGACAAACCTAATTGCTCTATCCCAGCAAATCTTACCAGCACTCGATTATGCGGTAATTGCTGCCGACAAGTAGGCCCGCCTCCAGTTTCCGAATTGAAGCAGGAATTTGTACCGATTACTAAAAAGGAACTCTCACGACAACAGGATTTACCCCCATATTTTCGCAAGGAGTTATGCTACAGCACTCCGCCGGATAGCAAGCAGAATCCAACTAGAGATTATTGGTCAACATTTCCATCCCCTTCGCAGAGTATTGCGGAGTATCAACAGCAATATGCTCGCCGAAGTTATTGGGATGGACGAGATAATTCTGTGCCGCTTAAAAATCGATCGGGGCAAGTGTTGGGATATTACCAGTATGTTTTGGTAACGCAGCCGCCTCCTTCAGGTAGTGGTGGTAAATTGTTTTGGTTGATGGTAATTGGTGAGCGGTGTGGTTCTGGTTCTTTCGTTGATTTTCGGTAGTTGAGAGGGCGAGGATATGAAGTATTTTTTGCTGTTTCTGATGGCGATACTTCTGTCTCGATGAATAGCAGTAGCTCATCCCTCTCACGAAGTATTTGATTTGAAAAATACTCGATACGGCAAAACTACTGAGTTCAAAAAGGGTAAGTATTATGACAACTAGAGAATCTAACAACAATCCCGTTGAAGTTGGAGGCTTTTGTCTCAACCTGAGAGAGTCGCATCTTATCGTGCTACCCATTCCGAACAGTAACTTGGGTCTCATTACTTCCGTCGAGTTTCACATTGGCATTACTAACAATAGCTCGAATCCTCTGCCCTTACATATTTATCAAAGCGTAGTTCCCCAACTCGTGACATCAGACGATCGAGAAATACCGATATCTGTTAAAGAATCAGAGTTAACTCCCAGTCCTGTTAATATACCTCAACAGCCAAATTGGATGGAGAAATTTACTCGCTTCTTTGCCAACTTAGTAAATTGGTTAAAATTCAGAAATTCGGCAGCAGAGTCAGAACAAATTTTATATCGAATGAGCTTGGAAAAGTACACCAGTTTAACTTTTACGGGCAAGTTATTGTGGTATAACAACCAGCTTCAACTACAATTTACTGTCGGTAATGTCTTGTATTTTGACGCACTACAAGCCCAGGAGTATCGGCTGCGATTCGTCGGCATAGATTTCAATACGAATCCACCTAATTCTGACATACAAATGACAGAGATTGCCGACTCCGAACAACCAGTCAGCCAGTTTGTCAACCTGCGTCTAGTTGAACCGCTAGCAACTAACAAAAATGCTGTAGAAGTTGATGGCATTTGCTTTGAAACAGTAGTTGCAGAGTCAACCGTACAAGTATCCGGAGTGGAAATCGAGTCTCCTATATATGTGGAGTTTGGCATGAAAATTACCAACAATACCCTAGCTCCTGTCCGCTTTAACTTATTTAGTAGCTTGATTCCCCAGCTTGCAGAACGCGATCGGTATCGAGAACAAACTTGGCCCTTCTACCGCATGGAAATCGCACCTAAAGAATCACATTTCCCTTTAGTTATGCCTGGGGACAGTATCTCGTTTTTACCATTTTTGGCGAATTTTTACTGGGAAAAAAACCATCTTTTGTACTTGAGGATCGATGCAGCAGATGCAGGTATTTGGTGCTTTAGCAAACTCAATGTTGGTAAATATTATATTCATTTCGCTTACTACAATCAAAATACAGTATTAGAAATATATGATTCCGACTTAAAAAGTATAAAACTCATACCCGACCTATTGACTGGTTTTATATTTACACCTTATGTGGAGTTAAATTTAGTTTAACCCTCAACTTATAATGAATCAAAATATTTATTCAATAGAAATAGGAGTTTAATAACATGACATCCGAACAACCTAACAACAATAATATTGAACTCGATCGCATTCATATAGAAATCCTAGGGTTGGCACAACCCACGGTATTAGCTATTCCCGAAAACAAGCCTAACGCTAATTATCCTGTACATCTGAGCGTTCGCCTTACCAACAACTCGCTAACTAATTATAACTTCAACTTCTATGGAATTTGGTTTCCAGAAATCATCGCTCCAGATGGTGAAGTCCTGCAGCCGCATTTAATTTTTGACGATCGAGCCGCGATCGAAAAGCCATCCGTCACCGTATGGAGAGCCAAATTATTTCAATTTATCTCCAATTTATTCCGCCAGCCTTATCACTTAGCTAGATTTATATCCTCTATGATTCGCAACGATTCCCGTCCCCCCTTACAACTTGAAACATGGAGTCACTTTTATTTAGTTAAACCAGAAGCAAGTACAGGTGCTTCTCTCAGATCGCAGCTATTTTGGTGCGATAATTTGCTGCGAATTCAGTTGCCAATAATTGATTTTTATTGGAATATCGATCGGCCAAACTTGTATTGGTCTTTCACTCTGAAGGGAGGTGGAGTTTATCAGTTGAGGTATATTTATTTGAATAACGATCGTACTGTACTAGGTTCTGATATAGAGTCGATCGAATCCCAACTCATACAAGAATCCAGGTTGAGTCAGTTAGTCAGTCCTTTTACGAACTTCCATCTAGTTGAACCGATAAAACCCGAGTGTACTGCTGTTGAAATTGATGGTGTTCAATTTGAAACTATTGTGCCCGATCCGGTATTTATTATACCCGCAGAAAGCCCTCAGAAAATATTTAAATTTCTCGATCGAACTTTTTGCTACGCAGAAACCTACGTAAAAATCGGAATAAAGATTACTAATAATACCGAAAAACCGCTTCACTTTAGTTTTTACGCTACTTGTATTCCCGAGTTAATATCTGCTGACGGTCAAATGCAAGAAATGGGTGGTGGAAGCGATCGATATGTATTCCCTAGTGTCTCTGATTTTGAATTAGTTATGCCGGGAAAATGCTTGATTTTCTTTCCTGAAGCCAGAATTTTATGTTTCAGAGGTAATCTATTAACACTTGTATTTAAATCGGGTTCCGGCAGTTACTTGTCGTTTAATAATCTGACTTACGGTATTTATCACTTGCGGTTTAGATATCAAAATTTTCCTCAATCTCTATCTCTTGATGATACAGGAGATTTATCGCTAAAACAAATTTTAGCACGGACAGCTTGGTCGGGGCGAGTAGATACTCCTTTTAGAGAATTAAATTTCCTCTTCGACTCAAGTTGAAATATAACTTTCATGTTCTTCCAGATCGATCGCAACAAACGATCTCAAGCCAAACAATTTTTTGTAGTAACCCTATGTATCAAGGAGTTGAAGAGTATGCAATTATCCAAATATTTTCTGATTTTTGGTGCGACTACCTTGGCAATATCGCTGACAGGCTCTCCTGGAATTGCTTTTAATATTAAAGGACAAGATCTTGGTAGATTACCAGAAAATTATCAAGCTATATCTCGGTTTCCAAGTGGTGAGGGTACAACAACGCTGAATGCCTTTGATTATTTAACTCCTTCTTCTTGGCTTGTACCCCCAGGAAGAGTCAGTGAAATCGCACGAGGAGGCACTTGGGGATTGAGGAGAGATCTGAGTCCTTTTAGACGCAGAGGTTGGACTTTTCAGAGAGGTGGCAATTTATCTGGCAGTTTTAACGTCAAAAAATATTACGCTTGTGGTGTTAACACTAGCTGTGGTGCCGGTGTAGGAGTTCCTATTGTAATTCCACAACGTGCCGTTGGCGCTACCATCAGAATTGATTACGAGCCCCAAAACTCCGATCCTATACCCCAACCTCCAATCAATAGATTGTATTGGATTCAAAGAGTAATCACCAACTATAGTGGGAGTGTGGGTCCCCGTCGAAGCTTTATTGACAATGGAGGTAGTCTAGATGACCCCTTTTATAATGACTTTCCTTTGAGTTTCAGCGAGTCTTATTTCATAGATAATCCTCACAGAAATTTTGAGTTTAATAAAAGCTTTTACTGGTTTGCGGAACTGTATTTAGCTCAGCAACAACCAAATACCAGAAAAGTCACGATTTATAATGGTGTTCGATGGGGCTGGCGATACGATTATCAACCTTGTATTGCTAGTAGTGGTGGCGGTGGATGTCAAACTATTAGAGCCACTAATAGTGTGAATGAACAAACGGCAACCTCCAATAGCGATGAATTTTCTGTCAATGACTTCTCTGCTAGTGACACAGACATCGCAGACATCAGCGCCGACTTGCTCGAAGACCCAGAATTATCTTCAGAAGATAGCAACTTTCTAGCCTCTAAAAACCCCAACCAAGACACCCTCGCCGCCGAACCCACCCCCGAACCCACCACCGCATTCGGAACCCTTTTAGCACTCGGTGGATTGAGCCTACTCGCCAAACTCAAACACAGAAAAACCAAAGAATAGTCAAGAATTTGTTGGAGTTGTTGTCTGTTTTTCTCCCTTGCTTTAACCACATAGCTACCAAGAGAAATGAAAACCCCCTACACCATCCTCTACGCCCTCAGCATCATCCTCATCAACCCCTGGGGAACCACTCGCGGCTTCATCTGGACTTCCCCCAAAGTATTTATTATTTGGCTGATAATTTCCCTCAACATCGCCCTCCTACTATCGCCAAAAAAATCCCCCACCATTCCCCAAACCTGGAAAAATAGCCTGATACTTTGGACGGTATTTCTCACTCTCGGATTCATCTCCACCGCACGCAGTCCCTTCTCATTCACCTCCTTCCTCGGTCAAGATCAAATGGGAGACGGCTGGCTGTACTGGCTGTTAATTGCTGCCTTCACCCTCAGCAACAGCCTGCTGCTAACTGCCCGCCCGCAACTCATCAAATCCCAATTCCAAGGATTGCTAATTGGCGGCATCATCCTATCTTTAAGTATCTTCCCCCAAATCATCGACTGGCGCATCGACTACACCGCCACAATGGGACAACAAATTCGAGGCGACGTTCTAGCTAGCAGCATATTTCAAGGACAGCAACCCATCGGATTGTACTCCCACCGCGGCCACGCAGCCATAGTTTTAGCACTCACAGCAGTCACCGCTATTGTCGGTTGGTTTTGGAGATTTACCAATACCAAACTCACCGCAATTACTTTAATTTTAACAGTTCCCGCACTGCTGCTCACCTCCACCCGCAGCGCCATTATCGCCTTAATAATTGCTACTGCTTATTTACTCGGACGGCAATATTACAAGATCCTCATCGGTCTAGTTCTCATCAGTTTAATTGCAATCGGCATCATGACCGCCAACAGACCTCTCAACTGGCAAAAACCAAGCGTCGAACAAGTCATGTCCAGCCGTTCCCCAATGTGGGAGCTTGCAGCCAAAGCCATCAAAAAACGCCCGCTATTTGGCTGGGGATTTGACGGCTTGGGCATCGCCTCTCCCTACATCGAAGATCCTCAAATAACTCCCAAAATAGTCAACTTAAATGAATTTACTTACGACTATATTAACACAAAAGGTGAAATTAGCACCAAAGAAATTTCTACTTTTAAAGCACACAATTGGATTCTGGATACCACTCTATCTGTCGGCATTTTGGGACTGTTTGCTTCTTTAGCACTTTGGAGTTATTATTTATCTTTAGCACTGAAATCATCTATTAAAGGTATTGAAGCAATTGCGATCGCCCACTTGATTTTCACTTTCACCTGGTTCGATTGCGCTCAATACACCCATATCGCCTGGTGGACTTTCAGCATCGCCGCCGTTGCAGATCCCCGCATTCCAGAAAACGAAAAGAAAAGATCGATCGCGCCTCAAGTTCAATCTTATCTATTTTTAACTCTATTTGCCATCTCCTTAATTGGCAGCTATTATTTAACTAACTTCCATCAGATCGATCGCGCGATCGCCCAAACAAAATCATCCCTATTTCCCGGACAACTGTTAGGCTGCGGCACTCCCAGCAGCGCGCCAAAAGACAATCCTATTGCTGCTAAATACGGCAAACAATCTTATCCCTGGATATCAGAAATTAAATGGAGTTGCACCTACAACATCCAAGACTTTCAAGGCGGCACTCTCATTGAAAAATTTAACTTTGCCAGAGACATTGCTGCTGCTAACGGCGGTGGAGTTATCTACTTTCCGGCAGGAACTTACGAATTTCCCGACAGCATCTATTTGAAATCGGGAGTAGTCATTCGCGGCGAAACTCCCGAGACAACAGATGCCAAACAAAGCGACTACAATCCTCCCACAAAATTTGTATTCCCCAAATACAAGCCAAAACTTTCAGGAACAGGAACACCGAACAGTACGGCTTTTAAAAGAATCTTTACTTACGATCCGAATAATGACAGCAATATCGGCATTGTCAATTTAGATATCAATCGATCGACCGTTTATTTCATGAGCAATCTCGACTACAGTCAAAATAGAAATATTGTCGTTTACGGCTTGCGCAGCAACAACGTTGCCGAACCGATTCCCTTTGTTCCAGACTTAAATTTTCAAGCAGCGTGGCAGCGCTATGCCAATCCTTATGTTGCCAACATTAAAATTAACGCTTTGGCTAATGTTTTAATTGCCAACAACCGACTCAACGATAAGATTACCGATAATTACCAACAACCAGAATATCAAGTAAAACTAGAGGAAGCAGGCGCGATCGATAAATACGATGTCAGATTCGATTACAGCAACCATTTCGGTATTTTAGTCAACCGTTCCCAGACAGGTAAATTTGAAGAAGACTTTGTACCTGCAGCCGAACCTAATACCGAACCGGGATTGTTTCGCAAAGGTATTGCAATTCGCGACAATTGGGTTTACCATACCATGAGAGCGGGAATTAGAGCGTCAGGTAATGGCTTAATTGTCCGCGATAATGTTATTAGAGATGAAGCTAAAAAACAGTGGTGGACGGACGATACGGGAACGGCTGTTGCTGGGGAAAAAACGAGTTTTAACAGTCGGGCGATCGAATGGTCGGGCTGGAATGTTTTAATTAAGGATAATGACTTTCAAGTGTACCGCCACCAACTTCAAGATTCGGAATTTCTCAGCAATGACGGCGGGGGAATTACAATTCACGCTTGCTGCGGCGGAACTTCAGTGAGGCAAGCAGAGATTGTTGGCAATTCGGGCAATTCTTTCATCGGTATTTCAGGAGTTCCCGAGATTCGAGATGTGCGGATTGCAGGCAACAAATTGCTGTCAAATATTAAGGGCGATTTCCCTTTGATTTATGTGAATGCCGGTATAAATCGACATAGCAAGATGCAGGGTGTGAAAATAGAAAACAATATTATTGCCGGGAGTTTGTTGGTAGCAGCCAGTCGAAGAGGCACGGGAAATATTATTAAAAATAACCGCAGTTTGATGTCATCTCCGCACGCTCGATCGCAATAAGCCGACATTAGGAATTAAGAACTGATAAGACTTTTAAGTGCGGGCATTGTGGCAACCCGCACCATACCCGATGCCGGGTTGGTGCGGGCAGTTTTTTAGATAACGTAAAATTCCCCGTATTTGTGGCGGATGTAGCGGACAAATGGATCGATACTTAAAGGAGCGCCCGTTACGCGATCGACCATTTCGGCGGCGGTGTATTTGCGACCGTGTTGGTAGATGTTTTGTTTCAGCCACTCGTGGAGGATTTCAAAGTTGCCTTGTTCGATTTCTACGGGAATTTCGGGATGGGCTTTGACTGCTGTTTCGTAGAATTGGGCGCTCATCAAGTTGCCGAGGGTGTATCCTTGGAACATTCCGCCGATCGTCCCGCAATACCAGTGTACGTCTTGCATCACGCCTTCGCTGTCGGTGGGGGGAACGATGCCGAGGTCGCTTTTGTAGCGTTCCCTCCAGGCTTCCGGCAAGTCGCGAATTGCCAGTTTGCCTTCTAGCATGTCTAATTCCAAGTCGAAGCGGATGGCAACGTGGAGGTTGTAGGTTACTTCGTCGGCGTCGGTGCGGACGAGCGATCGCGCGACTTTGTTAATTGCCCGGTAAAATTCGTCTGTAGTAATATGTCCCAACTGCCGCAAAAACACGCCTTGCAGTTGCGGGTAGAAGCATTCCCAAAAGCCGCGGCTGCGCCCGACTAAATTTTCCCACAGCCGGGACTGGCTTTCGTGGACGCCGGAGGAAACGCCGCCCGCCAGCATCGTCCCTTCCAATTCTGGCGAATTGCCGAGTTCGTAGAGGGCGTGTCCGGCTTCGTGGATGCTGCTGAACAAAGCTTGATCGAGTCTGTCTTCGTAGACGCGGGTGGTGATGCGCACGTGGAAGTCGTACCCCATGCGTTCGACAACTGTGCGGGTGAATTCTAACTGCTGGGGGGCGGGGAATTCTTGTTGCAAACAGGAGTCGTCGGCGGGGGGGTTGGAGGTGATGGCTTCGACGATGGGGACTAATGCTTGGCGCAGTTGGGCAAACAGGGGGCGCAGGATGGATACTTTCATGCCGTAATCGCTGCGATCGATTAGGGAATCGGCGATGTGTTCGCAGTTGGGGAAAAAGTCGGCGTACTGCCTGCTCAATTCTAGGGTTTTTTCGAGTTCGGGGGCGACGGCGGCGAAGTTGTTGTCTGCTTTGGCGACAGCCCAAGCTTCATAGCAGTCGGCTTGGTGGCGGCAGAGTTTTGCCATGAAGGAGGCGGGGACTCTGACGGCGCGATCGTAATCCCTGCGGGCGATCCGGATCAGGCTGGCTGCGGTAGAGTCGCAGGGGAGACTTTGTTCGTAGTCGCGCAAGTCTTCTAAGAGTTCGCCAATTTTCGGATCTGTGAATTTTTCGTGGGATATCTGTTTGAGAGTTCCCAACTGGCGGCCTCGGGCGCTGGCACCCTTGGCGGGCATGTAGGTGGCTTGATCCCAGTACAGTACGGAGGAAGCTGATTCGATATCCACGATTTCGCTCAGGCGGGTGGCGAGTTGAGCGAATTTGGTTTGAGTTTTATCTAGGGTTTGCATGATTGGGAGTTTGCGGTGCTGTGAAAGCCTACCAAGGTTGCAGTGCGGCATTGATATCAGTTGTCAATCATTGCTTACCCTGAAATAAAGCTAAAAACCGCACGTCTTTTTGTATTGTATGCAATTTTGAGTCGTTTTTGCACATTTTTAGGTATTTATCTGGATCGAGTTCGATCGCCTTTTTCACGTTTTCAATGGCATTGGTGGTGCTGGTAGCTTGGGCTTCGGGGCTATTTTTTTGATAGTCTGCTTGTTTTTCTTGGGCGTACACGCAGGCTTTTTGATAGTAAAGGTTTGGGTCGTCGGGTTTGAGGGCGATGATTTTATCGTAGGAGACGATCGCTTCGGCATACCGTTTTAATTTTTTGAGGGCTACGGCCTTGTTGTACCAGGCTTCGGTATTCTCTGGCTGCAACTCGACTGTTTTGTCCCAAGAGGCGATCGCTTCTTCGAGGTGCTTGAGGTTGGCCAGGGCTAAACCCCGGTTGTACCAAACTTCGCTGTCGTCGGATTTTAATTCTAGGGCTTTGTCCCAAGAGGCGATCGCTTCGGCAAATTGTCCGAGTTGCGCTTGGGCTGTGCCGCGTTTTTTCCAGGCTTCGGGGGAATTGGGGCGCAGTTCGAGGGTTTTGTCGTAGGAGGCGATCGCTTCTGGGTAGAGTTTGGCTTCTGCTAGGGCGATGCCGCGGTTGTACCAGGCTTGGTGCAAGTCGGCTTTGAGTTCGATCGCCTTGTCGTAGGCCGCGATGGCTTCGGCGTTTTGCCCGCTGTTTCTGAGGGCGAAGGCTTTGTTGTACCAAGCTTCGCAGTAGTTGGCACTAAAGGCTACTGCTTTGTTGTAGGATTCGATCGCTTCTGAGTATTTTTCCAAATTGGCCAGGGTGTTGCCGCGATTCGACCAAGCTTGGCAGTAGTCTGGCTTGAGTTCGATCGCTCTTTCGTAGGAAGCAATGGCTTCTGAAAGTCTGCCCAACTTCCGCAGGACATTACCCCGGTTGTACCAGGCTTCGGGATTCTCGGGTTTGATTTTTAAAGATTTGTTATAGCAGGAGACTGCTGCTTCTAGCTGTCCCAGTTTTCTCAGGGCTAAGCCTTTGTTGTACCAGGCTTCAGGAAATTTGGGTTCTAGTTCTATTGCCTTATCCCAAGATTCGATCGCTGCTGGCAACCGTCCCATTTCCAGTAGGGCGTTGCCCCGTTCGTACCAAGTTTGTGCATCTTGGGGGTTGATTTCTATCATTTTTTCCCCGCGTTCGATCGGCTTTTCTATACTGGCTACTTTTTGCAAGGGGTTTCACCTCAATGTTATCTCAAATTGCTGTTTTTTCTTTATATTATGGTTTGGCTAGCCGCCTGGGGCGATCTATCGCCAATAATTAGTTTAGTTATTTATGGCAATTTTACAAGAACTCTGCAATTTTTGGCAATTTTTGCATTTTTTTCTAGCGTGCACGTAAGTATTGGGTTTGTATGTATAGATTAATACTGATTTGTGGCGGTGGCACAGAAGTGGGGAGAGGGGGAGAGGGGGAGCGAGGAAGAGGGGGAGATGGGGAGGAGGGGGAGGAGAGGGAGACATTAGCGATCGCTCTTGGTGGGATTAGTAGAATCAAAGTTCTCTGGCGATCGTTCATCCGTAGCAGTCCATGAGTAATTGTTACAGTTCTGGAGCTATCAATACCAAAGAAATTGGATTTTTCATCTATATTAAAAGCTCCAAAAAGCCCTGACGCATATTTTTGTAAAACTGGGCTGCTGCGTCCGTAACTGTGTAATTGCTAAGTTATCATACATCTCACTTACTCGATTGCCACTATACATATATTAATGGGAGTACCTACGTTCGATCGATGGGGTGTAAAAAAATCAGTTGCTGGGCGAATAGCGGTGCCACGCGATCGCCAGACACCTGCCAAAAAATGCGAAAAATTTGTCTGCCGGACGTTATAACTTTGTAAAGTTAGTTTTGTTGGCGATGAAAAATCAGCCCGATCGAACATGAACAGCGAACGCAATTCAAATAAAAAAACAATTCATTTGTACGCCCATTGGCGCAATTTTTTTGGGGAAGCCAGCACCAGAATTACGCTCTGGTATGTCTTGCTAATGGCATTTTTCCTATTGCTAGCTATTCCCGCAATTCGCTATCGCTTGTTCGCGATAGTAGATGCGCGGGTTAAAGATGAGTTGGTTGAAGAAGTAATATTATTTCGGGAACTGTTGACCGCACAAATAACAGACAAAAACGGTGCTTTGACAAAGCAACTAAAATGGAAATACGGTCCGCTGGCAAATTATTCGCCATCCGATCGATTGTCAGCACTCTTCGATATTTACTTGTCGGGTCAGCTCACAGAAGATGATACATTTTTGATCGCAATTGTCAAAGAAAAATTTTATAAAGCTAGTTCCAAAGCACTACCAAAATTGCTTCATCCAGATGCAGAATTGGTAAAAAATTGGGCAAAAGTGAGCCAGCCAGAACGCGGTGAACGTAAAGTTTCAGATACTGATGTGGGCAGCATTCTCTATATTGTAGAACCAGTCAAAATTCAAGGGGAAATAGCGGGAGTATTAATCGTAGCTCACATGACATCAGGGGAACGCCAAGAAGCCCTGGAAGCTTTTAAAGTTGTGACTGAGGTAACTCTGTTTGTAGTAATTTTAGCGGTAGCGCTGGCTTGGATTGCTGCGGGCAAGGTGCTCGCTCCCTTGCGGGTGCTGGCAACAACTGCTCGCGCGATCGAAGAGTCAGATCTAACTCAGCGGATTGCAGTGGAAGGAAAAGGAGAAATTGCGGAACTGGCAACTACTTTTAATGAAATGATGGATCGAATTGAGAATTATTTTGATGCTCAGCGTAATTTTATTAACGATGCGGGACACGAACTCCGCACCCCGATTACAATAATTCGGGGGCATTTAGAGTTGATGGGTGACGAGCCGAACGAACAGCAAGAAACTATAGCTTTGGTGATGGACGAGCTCGATCGCATGAGCCGATTTGTGGAAGATTTGGTGCTGCTGGCTAAGACCCAACAACCGGATTTTTTGCAGCTAGAAACTGTGGATGTAGGAACTCTAACTGAGGAACTTTTTGCTAAAGCCAAGGCTCTCGGAAATCGGAATTGGGGATTAGATTGTGTGGCATCCTGTCGGATTGTTGCCGATCGCCAGCGAATTACTCAAGCTATGATGAATTTGGCTCAAAATGCTGCCCAACACACTCAATTGGAGGGTACGATCGCAATCGGATCTGCTGTTAGCGGCAGTAACGTGCGATTCTGGGTGCGCGATACAGGAGAAGGTATTGCCCCGATCGACCAACAACGAATTTTCGAGCGGTTTGCGAGGGCTGCAAACAGCCGCCGCCGTTCTGAAGGGGCTGGTTTGGGTTTGTCTATTGTCAGGGCGATCGCAGAAGCTCACGGCGGCAAAGTATCTGTTAACAGTCAATTAGGTACTGGCTCGACTTTCGCTGTTGTTTTGCCGATCGACGGGCCATCTGAATCTAGAAAGTAGCATTTTATTTCTGGACGATCGCGAGCGGAGACGATCGAATTAAAAAATGTCAAATATCGACGATCGACTGACGATTGCGAGTGGGGACAATCGAACTAAAAACTGTCAACTATCAACTATCAACTATCAACTATTTTTTATGAGTCGAATTCTCATTGCTGAAGACGAACCTAGAATCGCCGCTTTTATTGACAAAGGTTTGCGATCGCACGGTTTTATGACTGCAATTGCTGCTGATGCTCGCGATGCCTTAATGATGGCTATAGAAGGCGAATTCGATTTAATGATTCTCGATTTAGGACTGCCGGGAAAGGACGGATTGCAAATTCTTGAAGAATTGCGCGGACAGGGAGAAGAATTACCAATTATTATCTTGAGCGGGCGCGACGACATCCAAACAAAAGTAGCCGGATTTGAAGGCGGTGCTGACGATTATTTAACTAAACCTTTCCGTTTTGAAGAATTGTTGGTGCGCTTGCGCGCGCGGTTGCGCGGTCGAGAGGATCGTACTGTTTCAGAGGAAATGATACTTAAAGTTGGTAATGTAATCCTCGATCTGCGAACTCGGAAAGCTAAAGTGGGCGATCGAACTGTTGAATTGCCCGCCCGAGAGTTTACCCTCGCAGAAACCTTCTTTCGCCATCCCGGACAGGTGATGAGTCGCG
Source organism: Oscillatoriaceae cyanobacterium Prado104 (assembly GCA_025454405.1). Taxonomy (GTDB): domain Bacteria; phylum Cyanobacteriota; class Cyanobacteriia; order Cyanobacteriales; family Microcoleaceae; genus Microcoleus. Next base: position 23,112 of record JALOON010000034.1, read on the forward strand.
AACAGTTGTTAGATCGAGTTTGGGGTTACGATTACGATCCCGGTTCCAATATAGTTGATGTTTATGTCGGTTATTTGCGAAAGAAATTAGGCTCCAAGCTCATTGAAACTGTACGCGGAATGGGTTATCGGCTGCGATCGTGAAAATTTTCTCATAATAACTTCATAATTTCTTCACGGTAATTTGTCATAATTTAAAGGTTATAGGTAGGTTGTCATTTAATACAAAAATTATGTACCGAATTCTGATTGCAGAAGATGAAGTGAAAATTGCTGCTTTTATGGAGAAAGGCTTCAAAAAACAAGGATTTGCTACTGCGGTGGCGGAAAACGGTCCGCAAGCCCTGTCAATGGCAACAGAGAGCGAATTTGACTTATTATTGCTGGATTTGGGGTTGCCCGCGATCGACGGTATGACCGTCCTCCGGGAACTGCGCAACCGGGGAGAACAGCGGCCGATTATTGTAGTTACAGCGCGTACTGACCGACAAGAATTGGTTTCGGCATTGGAATCTGGTGCTAGCGAATGTGTCACTAAGCCTTTTAGTTTCAATGACTTGCTGTTGCGAGTGCGATCGCATTTAGAACGCACAAAATCTTGTCTGTCCGCTACCTAATTAAAAAGTTTTTGTAAAGTTCATAAATTTTTTAACTAATGTAGTTTTTGTTAGGAATTCTCAGTGTAATTGCTGAGGCAATTTTAACCGCATCCCCCTCATACCAATTTCATTAAGTAGCGCGACAGATGCTTCTTGTCGCAGTATGGGTTTGACTGCTGTTATCTGTAGCATAACTTTATGAAATTGGTATCAATGAGGGGGATTTTTGTGAGATTTTTAACAAGTCCCCAAGCAAAGCGAGGCAGAGCCTCTGGACATGGGTTCCCAGGCAGAGCCTGGGAACCAGTGTATGGGCATAGGTTCAATCGTTACCAGGCTCTGCCTGGTAATGCAGATTACTCGTTACTCGTTACCAGGCAGAGCCTGGTAATGCAGATCTAGAGGCTCTGCCTCGAATGTTCCTAAATTCAGTAGTAATTCTGTGACATTCGCTACTAAATTCCTTGCAGAAATTCCATCTTGCGTAAGTAAATCCCCGGAGTTTCGTGAGAGTTTTCTCATCAAAGCTTCATGAAGATTTCATAAAGAATTGCGAAATTATATTTAGAGAGTCGCAATAAAACTTTAGGACACTTAAGGGCGATCGCAACTTGTCCGAGTGCCTGTCTTCAATAACCCGATAGGAGAATTTCATGCGCGTTTGTGTCATCGGTACAGGATATGTTGGTCTGGTAACAGGGGCTTGCTTGGCCCAAATAGGACATCACGTAATTTGTGTAGATAATAATGCTGAAAAAGTAGCCTTGATGCAGTCGGGAAAATCTCCAATTTTTGAGCCCGGACTGACAGAAATCATGCACTCTGCTGTCGAAAAAGGACTGCTGGAATTCACGACAGATTTGGCTGCTGGCGTAGCACACGGCGAGATTTTATTCATTGCTGTCGGTACTCCTGCTTTGCCCACCGGTGAAAGCGATACTCGCTATGTTGAAGCAGTAGCCCGCGGCATTGGGAATCATCTCAACGGCGGTTACAAAGTAATAGTAAATAAATCAACTGTTCCCATCGGTTCGGGAGATTGGGTGCGCAGGATCGTGCTCGATGGTGTTGCCGAAAGCCAGCAAACAATCGCAGGATTTGATGTCGTCAGCAACCCGGAATTCTTGCGGGAAGGTTCGGCAGTTGCAGATACTTTCAATCCCGATCGCATTGTTTTAGGTAGCAACAGCGCGCGGGCGATCGAGTTGATGCAGCAACTTTACACTCCAATTATAGAACGCAAATTTGCCGCCGATCCGTCTTTGCCTCCGGTTCCCGTCGTCGTTACCGATTTGAGTTCGGCAGAGATGATTAAATACGCAGCGAATGCGTTTTTAGCAACTAAAATTAGTTTCATTAATGAAGTAGCAAATATCTGCGATCGAGTCGGTGCAGATGTTACTCAAGTAGCCAAAGGAATTGGACTCGACTCCCGCATCGGCAACAAATTTCTGCAAGCTGGCATCGGTTGGGGAGGTTCCTGTTTTCCCAAAGATGTTTCGGCTTTAATTCACACTGCCAGAGACTACGGTTATGAAACTCAGTTACTCAATGCTGCTGTCAAAACCAATGAATCTCAGAGATTAATTGCGATCGAAAAACTCCAGCAAGTTTTGAAAATTCTCAAAGGCAAAACCATCGGCTTGTTAGGTTTAACTTTCAAACCAGACACTGACGACATGCGAGATGCACCAGCTTTAGATTTGATTTGGCAACTCAATCGTTTGGGGGCAAAAGTCAAAGCCTACGATCCGATTATTTCTCCCGAAAGCCAGGACCCCAAATTGTCGCAAGTCACCCTCACCGCTGATGCCGAACAACTTGCCGATGATTGCGATGCCTTAGTATTAGTGACAGATTGGCAAGAGTTTCGCAAGTTAAATTACAGCAAAATTGCCCGCCGCATGGCGAATCCTGTTATGATTGACGGTCGCAATTTTCTCGATCCAGAGATGCTAGAAAAAGCTGGTTTTTATTACCTCGGTATCGGTCGTTCTGGTACAGGCAGCGTACCAATTTCAAAACGAGAAATTAGTCAGTCAAACGAAGCAGTTTCGGAAAAAAAATTAGCAGTTCAAATTGCTTAACTTAGGAAATTAGTTGATATTCGATCGAAAAGTATTTCTTCTTCCTTCTTCCTTCTTCCTTCTTCCTTCTTGAGGCATATTGACTATGAGACTGATGGTTTACTCCCACGACGCATTTGGTCTCGGCAACATCCGCAGAATGCTGACCATTTGCGAACATTTACTGAGTTCGATCGCTGACCTTTCTATTTTAGTAGTATCCGGTTCGCCGATGCTGCAAAGTTTTAGATTGCCTCCGAGACTTGACTACATCAAAATTCCCTGTTTGAATCGGGGCGAAACTGGGGAAATAGCTGTTAAGTATTTGCAGGCAGACGTTGCGGAAACTATCAAAATGCGATCGGACTTAATTTTGATGGCAGCAATGAACTTTAAACCCGATGCGATTTTAGTCGATAAAAAGCCTTACGGCATCAAAAATGAGTTGGTAACTACGCTAAAATTTTTGAAAAAACACTTGCCAGAAACCAAACTGCTACTGTTGCTGCGCGATATCTTGGACAGTCCTGAAAAAACAATTAGCGAGTGGCAAGAACACGGTTTTTACCAAGCAGTCGATCGATTTTACGACCAGATTTTGGTAGTCGGAATGCCCGAAGTATTTGACATTTGTCGCGAGTATCAATTCCCGGAAAAAGTTGCGCAAAAGGTGCGTTATTGCGGTTATCTGCGCAAAGAACCTGGCTTAAAAAGTCGGGAAGCCAGACGAGAAGAATTGCAAGTGCAAGAGCACGAACAGTTAGTTTTGGTGACACCGGGCGGTGGCGAGGATGGCTATCATTTGGTTGATACTTACTTAACTGGTGCGGCGCAAGAAGCAGCAAAAGCTTTTCGCAGCGTCATTATTTGCGGTTCGGAAATGCCCGCCGAACATCGCGATCGACTTTATCAGAAAGCTGCGCTAAATCCTCAAGTTGAAATGTTGGATTTTACCGACGATTTGATGAGTTATATCGATGCAGCGGATGCCGTTGTTTGCATGAGCGGGTACAACACAATTACGGAAGTGCTTTCATTGGGAAAAAGGACGATCGCGATTCCCAGAATCAAACCTGCTAGCGAGCAATTAATGCGAGCCGAAAAAATGTCAAAAATCGGTTTGTTAAAAATGATTCATCCCCAGAAATTGACACCCAAAAACTTGATTGAGTTGCTGTTAAGTAAATTAGAAAAAACGGATTGTTGCCCTGTTTCTCCCGGTTTGGACTTAGGCGGGTTGCCCCGGATTTCTCATTACATTTCTCACCTGTTATCTAACCCGCTAAGTTCGATCGATATTGATTTTTTAGGAATCAAACCAAAGCCAACTGTCATAGTTCAATAAGCCTATCGACCATAATATCCGGTCGGGGCGGGTTTATTAGATATCGGATTTGTACTGGAAATATTGGAAAACCCGCCCCTACAGGAAACCATGTAACTGTCAACTGCCAACTGTCAACTGTCAACTGTCAACTATCTTTAAATATGTCTGAAAATCGCAAAACTGTAGGCTACCTGCTCAAAACTTATCCCAAACTTTCAGAAACTTTCATCTTGAATGAAATTCTGGAATTAGAACGCCAAGGGGTATCTTTGCACTTATTTTCCCTCCGCAAACCGACGGATGAAAAAAATCACCCCGATGTTGCCAAAGTTAAAGCCAGCGTTACTTACATTCCCACGCTGCTGCCCGATTTCAACTTGCAAGATTTAATTAGTTTGCTAAAAGTTCACTGGCAGCTTTTGTCTCAAAGTCCGAGGCAATATTGGCAAGCGCTGCAATTTCACTTAGAGCGTCCCGAAAAGAAGCGCTGGAATGAATTTTTGCAAGCTGGATATTTGGCAGCAACAATGCAGAAATTGGGACTTTCCCACCTGCAAGCACACTTTGCCAACATTCCAACAGCAACAACAGAAATTGCCAAGATTTTTGGCGGTTTTTCCTACAACATTTTTGCTCACGCTAAGGATATTTATTTGACAGAAACGGAAGTGCTCGATCGCCGGATTGCCAGTGCTGAATTTGTACTTACTTGTACTGGATTCAATCACCGATATTTGCAATCTGTTTCTCAAAACAACACGCCGATTTACTTGTCCTATCACGGCATCGATTTGACTCGCTTCACCTCAGTATTTGCCAAACCAAAAACTGAAATTCCTTTAATTTTAAGCGTTGGCAGGTACTGCGAAAAGAAAGGATTTCCTTACTTAATCCAAGCTTGCCAGCAGTTGAAAAAACAAGGTCATAAATTTCAGTGCGATATCGTGGGTTACGGGCCTTTGCAAGGAGAACTCGCACAATTAATTGCCGATTTGGATGTCGCGGATGTGGTTTCTCTCGCTGGCAAAATGACTCAGGATGAATTAGTCAAAATCTATCAAAAATCCAGCATATTTGTGCTGCCTTGTCAAGTGATGGATAACGGCGATCGCGATGGAATTCCCAATGTTTTGTTAGAAGCAATGGCAATGGAAATTCCAGTAGTTTCTACCGATATTTCCGGCATTGGCGAACTTGTAGACAGCGGTAAAAATGGGTTTTTGGTTCCTGAAAAAAATCCGCCAGCTTTAGCCGATGCCTTGGAAAAATTGCTAACTCAGCCTGAATTGAGAGAACAGTTTGGCAAAGCAGGAAGACAGCGAGTTTTGCAGCAGTTTTCCCTAGAAAGAAACATCGGTGAAATTCGCGAATTGTTCGATCGAATGCTGAACTTAACTGTCATACCCAGCCAGCAACCAACAATCAAATTTACTGAAAAAGTGGAGGTTAAAGTCTGATGAAAAAGCTGATGTTTTACTGCCAACATATTTTAGGCATCGGTCATTTAGTTCGCAGCATGGAAATCGTGCGCGGCTTAGTTGCAGACTTCGAGATTTGTTTTATCAACGGCGGCAAAGCAATTGCCGGATTTGAAGTTCCCGCCGGAGTTGAAGTCGTGAATTTGCCCGCGATCGAAACCGATCCAGAATTTCAAAATCTTTCCGTTGTTGATGACAATCGCAGCCTTGAAGAAGTTCAAGAATTCAGGAAGGATCGACTCTTAGAAATCTTTAACTCTTTTCAACCGGATGTTTTGATGGTAGAGTTATTTCCCTTTGGCAGGAGGCGGTTTTCCTTTGAATTGATTCCACTGTTGGAACGGGTAAAAGCCCAGGGGCGATTTACCAAAGTAGTGTGCAGTTTGCGCGATATTGTTGTCACCAAACAAGACCAAGAAAGGCACGAAGAAAAAATTTGCAAGTTGATGAATCAATACTTCGATATGTTGTTGATTCACGGCGATCGCAAATTTCAGCCCTTAGAGGAAAGCTTTTCGAGAATTAGCGATTTAAACTGCCAAGTTCACTACACCGGATACGTAGTGCAACCTTCACCAGTAAATCCGGTACTTACCGCTGAAGACAAAGATGTTTTGAATTTGGGAAAACCAATAATTTTAGCGAGTATCGGCGGCGGTAGATTCGGGCATGAATTGCTCGATTGTTTGGCAGAAACTGCACCAATTTTAAACCGAATAATTCACCATCAAATCCAGATATTCACTGGTCCTTTTTTTCCAGAATCAAAGTTTGCCCAACTGCAAGCCCGCGCAGCCTATCGATCGAATGTCAACATTCGACGTTACACCCCAAATCTGCTGGCATACATGGAAAAAGCCGATCTTTCTATTAGTATGGGAGGCTACAACACTACCATGAATATTTTGACAACAGGAGTGCGATCGATGATGCTGCCATTTGTGGGGAATGGCGATCTCGAACAAACTATCAGAAGCCAAAAACTGGAAAATTTGGGAATCTTAAATGTGATTCGTCCCGAAGATTTGGAACCTAGAAAATTTGCCGACAAAATTGTGCGGTGTTTGATTGAAACGCCGAATCCGGTGAGACTAGATCTGCAGGGAGTGGATAAAACTGCTGTTTTCTTGAAGGGTTTACTTCAAAAAGAGGCTGTTGCTGCTTAAACAGTTGACAGTTGACAGTTGACAGTTAACAGCGAGTTGGAAAATCTCGCTTTTACCTTAAATCTAGATCCCCCTAAATCCCCCTTAAGAAGGGGGACTTTGAGAGCTTCCAGTCCCCCCCTTCTTAAGGGGGGCTAGGGGGGATCTCATCCATGAAAAACCGCAGTTTTTCACATCCTAAATCCCCCTTAAGAAGGGGGACTTTGAGAGCTTCCGGTCCCCCCCTTCTTAAGGGGGAGCTAGGGGGGATCTCATCCATGAAAAACCGCAGTTTTTCACATCCTAAATCCCCCTTAAGAAGGGGGACTTTGAGAGCTTCCGGTCCTCCCCTTCTTAAGCGGGGGCGAGGGGGGATCTCATCCATAAAAAACCGCAAAAATTATCAAATTGAGGAGTGAATTTAATGACAGTTAAAGTTTGCATTGCCAGTTTAGAATACCCGCCAGAAGTGGGCGGAGTTGGGGAATCAGTACATCGAATTGCCCACATGATGTTGGAGTTGGGCTACGAAGTTCACGTTGCTGTTTTTCATTCCAAACAGCGGAAGTTTGTGGCAGGAGAAACTCAGCGGGCTAGAATCGAAACCACAGATTGTGATGGTGTTTTAGTACACCGTTTGTATCCGCCGGCGCGATCGACTGAACCGATTATGCAGGATTTTTTGAGCGAGATTTATTCTCAATTAAAGAACCTGCATCAAATGTACAATTACAATCTGTTTCATGCTTTTTTTATCAATGAAACGGGTTTTATTACTACTTTGCTAGCCCGCGAACAAAATGTGCCGGTTATCAACAGCATTCGCGGTAGCGACTTGCACAAACATATTTTCAATGCCAAACAACACGGTCAAACTGTTTGGATCTTGGAAAATTCGTCTTGGGTAACTTTTGTCAGCCGCGATTTGCAAACAAGAGGCCGCATTTTAGCACCTGCAATTCAAGAGAAATCCTCAGCATTTTGGAATTCGATCGCCCCGATCGATTTCACTCAACTCACGCCCCCAATTGTACCCGGTAAATTGCGCGGAACTGTTATCGGTTCTGTCGGTCGTTTCCGCGACAAAAAAGGTATTGAATATTTGATGGAAGCCTGCGGCAAAATCAGTGCAGAAATCGATTTAACGCTGCTGTTAATTGGCGATTTTGCCGATCGCGAACGGGATTACTGGCAGCAAGAAGTTAAAAACAGCGGTTTGGGCGATCGACTGATTGTCACCGGACTTGTCAGCCGCGAAACAGCCCTTTCTTACCTGCCAATTATCGATATTTTTGCGATTCCTTCCCTGCACGATGGCTGTCCTAATGCGATGTTAGAAGCAATGTTAGCAGGCAAAGCGATCGTCGGTACAAAAGTAGATGCGATCGGCGATATTTTGGCAGATGAAGTAGATGCTTTGCTAGTAAATCCCGGTTCGGCATCAGAATTAGCAGTTGCTTTGCGCCAACTCGCCCTCAAGCCTGAATTGCGACAAAAACTCGGTTTTGCTGCTGTTAAAAAGGCGATCGAACAGTTAAATCCTGCTGTCGAAAAAGCCAATTGGCAAAGCGTTTATCAGACTGTTTTGCGTGAATCTTTGCTAAATTTGCCCGCAGCTAATGCTCTCAAAGTTTACGCTTAGAGCCCCCCAGCTCCAGGCCTGTTTCATTCTCTTAACTGGTTCCTAAGCTCTGCCTGGGAACCGAGATCTAGAGGCTCTGCCTCCAATTTTTAACTGGTTTCTAGGCTCTGCCTGGGAACCGAGATCTAGAGGCTCTGACTCCAATTTCCTCATTTTCTCATTCAAACCAGGCGAGGCAGAGCCTCGCGATCTGCGTTACCAGGCAGAGCCTGGTAACGAGTAGAACCAGGCAGAGCCTGGTAACGAGCAGACCAGGCAGAGCCTGGTAACGAGTAGACCAGGCAGAGCCTGGTAACGAGTAGACCAGGCAGAGCCTGGTAACGAGTAAATGCTCAAAGTCCCCCTTCTTAAGGGGGATTTAGGGGGATCTCTCCTAATTTTTGCGAAAAGTCCGAATCAGAAACGTATAACTAATTAGAGAACAGGAGTTACCGCCGTGATGTCACCAAAAGTTACAATTGTTGTCTCGCCCCGCGAACGTTTTAGTTACACTCGCGAGTCTTTAGAAAGCATATACCAACATACAGAAACACCGTTTTCCCTCATCTATGTTGACGGAAATTCTCCAACTCCGATGCAGCAATATCTGGAAGCCCAGGCACAAGAAAAAGGTTTTCAATTACTGAGAGCGGAGGCTTATTTGTCGCCAAATGAAGCTAGAAATTTTGCTTTAGATCGAGTTGAAACTGAATACGTTCTCTTTATAGATAACGATGTTGTTGTCACTCCCGGTTGGCTCGATCGACTTTTGGAATGCGCGATCGAAACCAAAGCCTCTGTCGTTTGTCCCCTCACCTGCATTGGCAATCCACTGCACGAAACTATCCATTTAGCGGGAGGAGAAGCGCGGATTGTTTTGGAACAAAAACCTGGCAAGACTAAAGTCAAGCGGAAGGTACATGAAAAACACCATTTCGTCAACCGTCCGGTTGCTGAAGTGCGCGAACAACTTCACAGAAATCAATGCGAATTTGCTGAATTTCACTGCATGTTAGTCCGCACTGAAATTTTTACCCGCATCGGCAAACTGGATGAAAAGCTGCTTAGCACGCGGGAACATATCGATTTTTGCATGAGCGTGACGAATGTAGGCGGAACTATTTATTGCGAACCAGCATCGGTAGTTACTTACGTTCCCGGCCCGCTGCAATGGTCTGATTTTGCCTTTTTTATGCTGCGCTGGAGCGATGCTTGGGAAGTGGCAAGTTTGGAACATTTCCGCACCAAATGGAATCTAACTGAAGACAAGTATTTCAAAAAGCGCTACAGCAGATTGGGACAGCGCCGCCACCAGGGTATTGTCCGACCTTTTGTACGCAAAATTGCCTTCGGAAATCGCAATCCGCAGTTAGAAAAAATGTTGATTCGGTTCGATCGCATTCTCAATCGCTACATTACTTCTCGGTTCGATCGTGCGGGCGATCGTAAAGTCGAAGTAAAGGTATTGCAACCGGAGAAATTGCGGGTTTTGGAAGCAGCATCTTCTAGTTGAGAAACTCGGAGATCCCCCCTAACCCCCCTTAAGAAGGGGGGGACCGGAATCTGCTCAAAGTCCCCCTTTTTAAGGGGGATTTAGGGGGATCGGAATCTGCTCAAAGTCCCCCTTTTTAAGGGGGATTTAGGGGGATCGAGACTCAGTAAAAACCTGAATTTCTCAATGATTTTAGTCTTAAGTTGACACCAAGACCTCGCGGTTGTCACCTCGTCAGAAATTTAGAGTCTGGACTGATTTTCTAGCATCTACCGGGAGAGAGATAAAATTGCACGATCCATCTTTTGAAGGAATCTAAAATGCCGGAAACTAAAAGTATTAAAGAAACCATACCCGGAATGGGACGAATTATTGGCAAATTCTGGCCGCAGATTCGCAAACAAAACCTGTTGATTGTCATTTCATTTCTAGCACTAATTGCTGAAACTGTTTTTCGATTGCTAGAACCTTGGCCTTTAAAAATAATCTTTGATTACATTTTGCTATCGGGTTTTGAAAGCGCTTCTCAAGTATTTCCAATTATTCAACAGCTCAACACTTTGGAATTGCTAACAATCCTGGCTGTGGCAATTGTAGCGATCGCAGCTTTGCGGGCGGGTTGTGCTTATATAAGTACGATCGGCATGGCTTTAGCTGCTACCCACATCATGACAGAAATTCGCGGCACTCTTTACAGTCACTTGCAGCGGCTTTCCCTGTCGTTTCACAGTAAAGCTAAAAGCGGCGATTTAATTACCCGCGTTACCTACGATGTCGAGCGCATTCGCGAAGCTACTGTCACCGCAGCACTGCCGCTATTTACTAATGTTTTTACCCTCACGGGAATGCTGGGGGTAATGCTGTGGATGAATTGGGAATTAGCAATAATTGCGATCGCAGTTTTTCCGCTATTTATCCTTGTTTCTGCTCACCTTTCCAAACGGATTCAAAAAGTAGCTCGCAAGCAGCGCAAGCGCGAGGGCGCGATGGCCGCCACCGCCGCCGAAGCAATGGGTGCGATTAAAGTAGTGCAAGCTCTTTCACTGCAAGGAATGTTAGAAAGTTCCTTTTCTAAAGACAACCAAAAAAGCTTGCAGGAAGGTGCAGAAAGTCAAAAATTAGCAGCAGGATTGGAGCGAACTGTAGAGATGTTGGTTGCCGTTGCAACGGCTTTAATTCTGTGGCGCGGCGTGCAGTTAGTGCTGGATAAAATGGTTTCTCCGGGTGAGTTATTAGTCTTTATTAACTACCTCAAAACCGCTTTCAAACCGATGCGTCAATTGGCAAAATATACCGCTCAAATTTCTAAAGCAACTGCTTCGGGAGAACGGATTATCGACCTCTTAGATACTGTACCGGAAATTCGCGATTCGCGGGGTGCAATTACAGCGCCTCATTTCCGAGGTGCAGTGGAATTTAAAAATGTCATGTTTGCTTACGAACCGGAAAAAGTGATTTTGCAAAACATGAGTTTTCGAGTAAAAGCCGGCCAGCAAATTGCTTTAGTCGGCCCTTCCGGCGGCGGTAAATCGAGTTTAGTCAGCTTGTTGTTGCGGCTTTACGATCCTTTGGAAGGTAATATTTTAATTGACGGACATGACTTGCGCGAATACAAAGTTGATTCGCTGCGCCAACAGATTAGTATCGTACTTCAAGAGAGTGTTTTGTTTGCTGTCAGTGTCAGAGATAACATTGCTTACGGATGTTTGAACGCCACTGATGCGGAAATTGAAGCGGCCGCCCGTTTGGCCAATGCGCACGATTTTATCGAAGCATTACCTCAAGGTTACGATACTATTTTAGGGGAAAGAGGAGCGACACTTTCAGGAGGACAAAGACAGAGAATTGCGATCGCCCGCGCGGCTGTGCGTCAATCTCCGATCGTTATTTTAGACGAACCGACAACTGGTTTGGACCAAGAAAACGAACGCGATGTCAGCGAAGCTTTAGAAAGATTGACTCTGAATTGCACGACTTTTTGGATTACTCACAATCTCCAAGCTGCCGAACAAGCAGATACGATTCTGTACATTGAAAGCGGTCAAGTTGTGGAACAAGGCAGTCATAAAGAATTGCTGAAATTGGGTGGAAAATATGCAGCAATGCATGCAGTGCAAAGTGCGATCGGCAATAATTTTTCTAATGAATCTGACTCGTTTGCTATATTGAATTAAGGTAGCAACTGTAAATTGTAGATTTTGGAGTTTTGCAGGTTTTATTTGCTCATGGTTTCTCAGTTTCCCCTGGTTTTTCTAATTGCTTTGACGGTGGCAACCCCTGTTTTTGGCAGCGAGTCGGCTGAGTTCGATCGAGAATTGCATTCCCTCGCTAATAGCAAAATTCCGCTCGATCGAAATGCCACTGAACTTAAGTCCGCTGAAGCAGCAAATCAAGAATCTGAAAATTCCCAAATCTTGGAAATTCCGGCAGAATTGGCAAAGTCCGATCGCCCTTCAACAGTTGTAGAAATAGGTACTACCGAACGACTTCCTCCCGGTGCGGAAACGGGCGATCGCAACTCCTTAGCAACTATAACATCTGTCTCCGAATTGTCCGACGTTAAACCTACAGATTGGGCATTTAGCGCGCTTAAATCTTTGGTTGAACGTTACGGATTAATAGCAGGATATCCCGACGGAACCTTTCGCGGTAATCGCGCTTTAACGCGCTACGAATTTGCCGCAGCTTTGAATGCAGCGCTCGATCGCCTGCAGGAGAAAATTGGCAGCAATACAGCTAATTCGATCGCCCGCGAAGATTTGGATGTATTGCGCAAACTGCAAACAGAATTCGATCGAGAATTGGTAACTTTGCGGGGCAGAACCGATAATTTAGAACAGCGTTTGGATGCCTTACAGCAGTTTTCAACTACTACTAAATTGGAGGGAGAAGCGCTTGTCGGAGTTATTGGAGTTGAGGGAAATGAAAAAGCAGATGGTGAAGGCGATGTTGACAGCAATCTAACTTTAGGTTATAGAGTTAGGTTGAATTTTGACACGAGTTTTACAGGGAAAGACAGGCTGAGAACGAGACTGCAAGCTAACAACATTCCTAAAGTTAGCGATGCTGCGGAAACTGACATGGCTAATCTGAGTTTTCAAGGCGAAAGCGACAATGAATTTGAACTGAGTCGGTTAGAATATCGATTTCCAATTAACAGGCAAGCAGTGGTTTATGTAGAAGCTGTCGGCGGCAGTCTCAACGATTATACTGATACTCTCAATCCCTATTTAAGCGGTAGCAGTCGCGGTACGGTATCTCGTTTCGGACAGCGAAATCCTATCTACCGTCAAGGCGAAGGTAGCGGCATCGGAGTTAGTTATGCTTTCAGCAAAAGCGTGAGTTTAGATGCCGGATTTATCGCCGATAAAGCCAACGATCCGGCGATTGGTTTTGGCAAAGCAGCCTACGGTGCGATCGCCCAATTAACGGTTCGACCAACTAATAATATCGGAGTTGGTTTAACCTACATTCGCTCTTATAATAGCCTGGATACGGGAACGGGGAGCGATCGAGCAAACGACCCTTTTGATGGCGAAAGTGACGCGATTTCAGCGAATTCTTTCGGCATTCAATCTACTGTCAAAATCAACCGCCAAATTACTGCAGGAGGTTGGGTGGGATACACCCGAGCCCGAGCCCTCGATTTGCCCGATCGACCCGAATCCAGTATGTTTAATTGGGCGGTAACTTTAGCGTTTCCAGACTTAGGTTCAGAAGATAGTGTAGGAGGTATAATTATCGGCCAGCCACCTAAAGTAATAGATAGCGATTTTATCGAGGACGATCGAGCATATACAGACCCGGATACATCGCTGCACTTGGAAGCATTTTATCGGAGGCAAATTACCGACAATCTAGCAGTAACCCTAGGTTTGCTAGCAATTACCAACCCGGAACACAACAGCAACAACGATCCAATTTACATCGGCACGTTGCGCACAACATTTAGTTTTTGACAACAACAACTATGAAATATCAATTCTCGACTTTTGCATGAGATATAAATTGTTGATCTTTGTTGTTGGCGTGGTGGGGGCGGGTTTTAAAGATTGTTAGTGCAATGCAAGATTGTCGGCGAACCCGCCCCTACAGATTGTGATTTGTGTTATCAACGATCGACTGTCAACTATCGGGAGTTTTGAGTTGTGAGTTGTGAATTAAGAAATCTCTTTAACTCAAAACTCAAAATTTAAAACTCAAAACTTTTCTTAACTGTCAACTATCAACTAGAAAATCATGAACAACACCACTCGCGTTATTCTCGTCCGTCACGGCCAAAGTATTTATAACGAAAGAGGACTGTATCAAGGTTGCTGCGACGATTCTTTACTCACCGAAAAAGGTCGTTTAACCGCCTATCAAACAGGACTTTTTTTAAGCAAGATTTCCCTTGATGCAGTTTACAGCAGCCCCCTCCAGCGTGCTAGAGAAACAGCCAGCGAAATTTTAAGCGCGATCGCGACTATAGCCGACTCTCACCCCCAATTGCACGTTCATGAAAACTTGAAAGAAATTGACTTGCCTGCCTGGAACGGTTTATCATTCAAATACGTTCGAGAACACCTTGCTGAAGATTATCGCTGTTGGAGAGAAAGCCCTCACGAATTTCAGATGTCTGCTGAAATAGAAGATAACTCTCCCGATGTCAATTCCGTTACCACTTTAGTCAAACCGCAAAATTTCCCAGTACAAAACCTCTACCGCCAAGCCCAGAACTTTTGGGCAGAAATTCTCCCAAAATCTATTGGTAAAACCATCTTAGCGATCGCTCACGGAGGCACAATCAAAGCACTAATTAGTACCGCGATCGGGATGAAATGTCAAGACTTTCACACCCTGCAACAATCGAATTGCGGGATTAGCATTCTGAGTTTTGATGGCACTGCCGATTTGGTTGAATTAGAAGCAATGAATTTGACAAATCATTTAGGAGAAATTTTGCCAAAACTCAAAGAAGGCAAACAAGGACTGCGTTTGTTGCTAGTACCCGCCGATAGCGAACAAGACTTTTATACCGATAGCGTCGCCAGAATCATCGAGAAAAGCCCGATCGATTTTTGTTTGAATAGCGAAGGAACAAACTCCGCCCAAATGGCAGCAAAATTGATGCGATCGCGCCCCCAGCCGACTGTACATTTATCCGTCGCTACTGAAAGATTCATGCAAACTTGGCACCAGACAATTTACGGCCGATCGCGCGAAAACTCCTCACTTTGCACGGGATTAGTTGTTGCCGAAATTCGCGAAATTCAAGGCGCATTAAATCAAGTTTTAGGCTTGCCAAGCCAACAGCAATCTCTCAAAATTAAACCAGGTACGATCGACATTTTACACTATCCCGCCTCCGCCAAACATCCCGTACTGCAAGCGATGAATCTCTCAGGGGAAATCTAGCTATTTACTCTAACAATAAACGAACAATAAACGAAGGGATTCGCGAAAACCGCAATCGAGGAAGATCGACCCGGATTTGCTATAAGCCCTATCTAAGCTTCCTCCAGAGATTCCAGCAGCAAATCACAGCAAAAAGCAGGAAAAATACAACTGCTGGAATTGCCCAAAAAGCACCGCCCCCAATCAGAACATCGCCTTCTGGAGTGATGCAGCTAGATGCAGCAGCCTCGATACAGTCGCGCCATTTCCAGTACCGCACGTAAAACAGATAAAAGAAGAAGGAGGAAAAAAACAGACAGAAACTCATTAGAATATAAAACATTGGCTCTAGCTATATAATTAATCTGACAAATCTAACAATCTTGCATCTTGTATGGTGCATAGCTGTCAGATTTGCGATTTTGTTTGTAGATTGTTGATGGCGACGCACCTTGCAGCTACCCATCCGATACTCGAACAGTTGATAGATTAAAACTACTTATCAATCTCCAACCTCAAATCGACCATCTCCAATTATTCCCATTACCATTACCCCCAATGAAAATTTTAGTAACAGGCGCAGCAGGCTTTGTCGGCTATCATTTAGCCCAAAGATTATTATCCGAAGGTCAACAAGTTTGCGGCATTGACAACTTAAATGACTATTATGATGTTAACCTGAAAAAAGCGCGATTATCGAAACTCCAGCCGCATTCAGAATTTAGTTTTCAGCATTTAGATTTGAGCGATCGCGCTGCCATATCCCAACTTTTTCAAGACCAAAAGTTCGATCGAGTCGTGCACCTCGCCGCCCAAGCAGGAGTTCGCTATTCCCTGCAAAATCCCCATGCTTACGCAGACAGCAATCTGATGGGATTTATCAACATTTTAGAAGGCTGCCGCCACAGCAAAGTCGAACATTTAGTCTTTGCTTCTTCCAGTTCAGTTTACGGTAACAATACCAAAGTTCCCTTTGCTGTTAGCGATAACGTCGATCGACCGATTTCCCTGTATGCAGCTACCAAAAAAGCTAACGAACTGATGGCTCATTCCTACAGTCATTTGTACGGATTGCCGGTGACGGGATTGCGCTTTTTTACAGTCTACGGCCCTTGGGGCAGACCGGATATGGCTTATTTCAAATTTGTCAAAGCG
This sequence comes from Oscillatoriaceae cyanobacterium Prado104, assembly GCA_025454405.1. Lineage (GTDB taxonomy): Bacteria > Cyanobacteriota > Cyanobacteriia > Cyanobacteriales > Microcoleaceae > Microcoleus. The sequence continues at coordinate 39,370 of JALOON010000034.1, forward strand.
ATCGCGGAAAACAAACCCATTGATGTTTACAACTTCGGTAAAATGCAGCGCGATTTCACTTACATTGACGATGTAATTGAAGGAGTCGTGCGAGTCACGGACAAACCGCCTCAAGGCAGCACTCAAAACCCCGGCAGCAGCGCCCCCTATAAAATTTACAATATTGGCAATAATTCCCCAGTGGAATTGCTGGCATTTATCGAAGTAATTGAAAAAGCAATGGGCAAAACAGCCGTGAAGAATTTGTTACCCATGCAGCCCGGTGACGTACCCTCTACCTATGCAGATGTAGATGATTTGATGGCAGATGTAGGATTTAAGCCCAGTACCCCGATCGAACAAGGCATCCATCAATTTGTAGAGTGGTATCTAGACTATTACGGCGGTGACAACCCTTAACTCGCGCGCTCCAACTGCGACCAATATCGAACATCTTCCAGAGGGCGAGACAAGCACCGCAATTTGAGTAGGAAACACCTCCACTAATGCGCTGCAACTTAGAAACACATTAGTGTTCCTACTATTGTTCGACTAAAATTCTGGCAGAAAAATCGCGCAAATTAATCAATTCCAAAGACTCTTGTTTGACGCGACCGGCCATAGATGCTAACTGCAAACTCATAAAAGCATTCAAATCTTCCAAATCGCACTTGGCTGAGGCGAAAAGATGCTGCATCTGGTTTTCCGCTTCCAAACTCAGATAGCCAGCGGCAATAGCTTCTTGTACAACTTCACGAATCAGCACGATCGAAATTTTCCTTACGAAATTGGATAGAAATAGTAAAAAAGCAGAAACAAAAAAAAGAAGTAATTAAGCGTTAGTTATCGACCCCCCAACCGTCTTGTCATTTGCTGTGTCCACAGCAAATCAATTACCAACTGGAAGTTTCAGAGATAACGCCGGATAAACCTTCGCGTTTCCTCAACTCGCGAGATTCTTGTTTTACCAAACCCGACATCGCTGCTAGCTGCAGAGTCATGAAAGCATTTAAATCTTCTAAATCGTATTTTGTGGTCATTAACATCCGTCGCAGTTGATTTTCGGATTCCAGAGTCAGATAACCTAAGGTCATAGCTTGTTGGGCGAGATCGCGAATCAGTAACATAACACTTAAATGGGTTCGAGCAAGTTAACTCCTTCAGTATCGGGGATTTCCTCGATCGAAGCGGTGACGGCTATTGCTGCGCCCCAGTGACATTTCCAATCGCGAATCGTGACAGCCCAACTCGCAACTTGTGACTGGTATCAGCTTGAAGTGTGACGCCGATCGCATATTTCTGGGAGAGTGGGATGGGGAGAGAGTTTTGATGGCATCCAGCGTCCGTGAAATCACTGAAATCACTGTCTCTGACATCGCGATCGTAAAGTTTTATCCAAAGCGCGATCGTCCTCGCTCGCGAGTTGGGTATGATGCCAACGGATTCGATCTGACTCGTAACTAAGGGCCGCTAACTAACCATCGAAGGTCGAAGGATGCTTAAACGTCAAAAGGGATTCTCCATCGTCACCAAGTCGGTCAAAGCGAAATTGCTGCGGAATGGGTTTGATATGACCGAAACCAAAGTCGCCTATAACGAAGTAGTTCACTTTTACTTCTTGTTGGTTGACTCAGATCCAGACGGGTTAAGCATTCCGGTCAAAGAAGACGGTGGGTGGCGATGTTACGAGTTAAAAACTCAAGCGCATCCATTCATTGAAGGTTTTCCTTCTCCCTTAAAACGAGCCGCTATCCGTCAAGCGATAGGGGCTTGGGAGTCGTGGAATACAACCTATCAAAAATGGGTGAATCGCCCCAAGAAGATGCGGCATCATCGCCCACCAGTTCAGCCAAGGATGTTTAACTTTAATCCTCAGTACGATTCGGGGATGTGGAAAGAGGATGATGGTTTTTCCATTGTTCTCAAGATCTTGGTGGGTGGAACCTGGAAATGGGTTAAACATTTCTACCAATGCACTGATATCAGTGCCGAATGGGTGAAAGGATCGCCCCGATTGCAGGTCAATAAGCAAGGTTTTTGGCTGGTTTTCCCATTGGAAAAATATGTCCCCGCCACCGGAGGTATTAAAGGTGTCATGTCAAAAAGTTCATTTAGAACTTGTGGCATTGACATGGATTTAGATAAGCACATCGCGATTTGTACCATCTTAGAAACCAACGACAGAGGCGACACGACTGAGATCGCTAGACATTTTATTAACCAGTCAAGCCATGTAGCGCGTAGGAAGCGGGATCTAGGACAGATTGCAATCTTGATGGGTAAGACCGGAATCGTTTCCAAAGACTTTGCTAAATCCTTTTGGGATAGGCTATCCACCCGTGAAGTGGAATATGGTAGAGCGGTATCGCGCGAGATTGTCGAGTTTGCTAAGTATTGGCAAGCTGAAATTATCAGCTTTGAACATCTTGGCAACTTGCGCCCTAAAAGGGGCAAATATTCACGTCGCTCTAACCAAAAGCGGGCTTACTGGCTCAAAGGCAAAATCTACGAACAGGTGAAACGCATCGCCTATCAAGATTACGCTATCCTAACAACGCGGGTTAATCCTCGCAATACGAGTAGGCTATCGCCTTGGGATGAAATGGTGTGGCGCGGGAATGTTTTCCCAGCTTCGATTCTTGAATATGAAGAATACCAATTCGGCGCTCCATTGGTGGCAACTATCAATGGGTACAAAGCTCATTCTGGCATCAATGCCGCTCGGAATATTGCCCTCAAAGCAATTAAGCGCCACCTCCTATCGGTCAAGCTCGATCTTAAAAGCCCTGAGCAGTAATGCTTGAGGTGTGCAATTAGACTAGAACGGTGTTTAGCGACTACCACTCTAATTGTACTGGGCTTGGGTAGACTGCCCAAAAATCCTTACTCCACTACGCTCTATTTGGTCGGGACTAGTCCCACTCGCTGAAAGACGCGCTTACAGAAGGGTTGAAAAAGTGAACAAATAACTGAAAAGATATGATTCGCTCTATCTGAATACGTTACTTGGCTACTCTATAATTCAGCAAGTTAAATTTAGGTCACGATTTACGTCACGAGTATGGAACCAGTTCATAAAGATTTACTACAACAAATAGCTCGGTTATCTGAAACTTATCCTAATTTAGCCGATCGCCTGTTAGCTGCAGCCAAGCAACTGCAAGACACGGGGCTGCCTCCCGCTGAAAGCTTGCTGCAAGAAACCGCCACTTACGGCCGCAACTTTGCGACAGTCAAAAAACAAGCAATCGAGCTCGACAAATCCGCCGCGCCCGGAGAAATTGCTTCCCTCCAAGACGTGAAAAACTTAGTCGAGACGATCGCAGTTTCCGGCGGTAAAGTAGGAATTCGCGACGCTGCCTTAAAAGTGCTCGATCGAGTATTAGCCCTCATCCACCGCGAACAAAGCGATTTCGCGCCCCTGCAATCGGTACAAGCCAGAGCCCGCCAACTGCATCGCGCGATTTCCGAATCAACTGCCAGCCAACTGCATTCCGATGCAGAATCGATAACCGCCGGCAAACACCCAGTTGCAGCAGTCTTGACTTTAGTCGAACAGCAAGACAAATTGGATGACGAACAGTGGGTAATCCTCGAAGAAACAGTCAGCGCAGCTTTTGGCAAACAGCTAGCCGTAGCCATTTCCCGAGGCAAATTAACCATTAACGAGACATTAACGGTTGCACCGGTCAAGCTGGAACCCGCAGTCAAAGCAGCGCCCGAACCCAAAACCGCCCAACCCCTACCCGAAGTCATCGTCATTCCCTCGGGAAATGTCGCGCCGAAACAAGTTGCAGCCGTACCCGACATCAAGATTTTGGAATCGCCAGCGCCCTCAGCCCCGATGCACGAGGTGATTATCGTTCCCAGCGTTGAAATACCGAAATCTCTCCAAACTTCCGGATCGGGAAATATCGTTTTCGGCGAACCTCCCAAAACCCAAAAGATGGCGGCAGAGGGGACTTTGGGACTGAAAGTTTTGGCGCACATTCAGGGAATCGGCGATCGAACTTTTGGTTCTCAAGAATATGCCGGTACTAAGGGGAAAGGACTGCGCGTTGAAGGATTTCAAATCAATCTGGAACCGCCGATTTCCGGCTTAAAAGTTGAGTACATGGCTCATGTTGAAGGAGTTGGCGATACTCCTTGGATGGGTGAAGGAGAATTAGCTGGTTTTCGCAGTCAAGCAAAACGAATTGAAGGTTTTGCCGTGCGATTGAGCGGACCGGAAGCTGCTAAATACGATGTATTTTACAGCGCGCACATTCAGAATATCGGCGACACCGAAGTATCGTCCAACGGTGCTTACTGCGGCACTCGCGGCAAAGCTTTGAGAATCGAAGGTATCAAAGTTTGGATCGGGCGATCGACCTCGTTTCAACCAACGGCACCTGTCAGTTTAAAAGTGTTAGCGCACATTCAAGGAATCGGCGATCGCACTTTTGGCGATCGAGAATATGCCGGCACTCGCGCTCAAGGCCGCCGCGTGGAAGGATTTCAAATTAAAATAGATCCGCCGGTTTCCGGTTTAAATTTGCAGTACATGGCCCACGTGGAAGGAGTTGGCGATACTGCTTGGATCGACGAAGGAGAATTGGCTGGTTTCCGAGGCAAAGCGAAGCGAATTGAAGGATTTGCCGTGCGTTTGACGGGGACCCAAGCTGATAAATACGACGTATTTTACAGCGCGCACGTTCAGAATGTCGGCGATACTCCTACTATTGCTAACGGTCAATATTGCGGCACTCGGGGTAAAGGTTTGAGGGTTGAGGGGTTCAAAGTTTGGGTCGAGCCGAAAGCGTAAAAATCTGAAATGAATGGAAATTCGATCGGCTATTTTCCATTCATTTTAGATAGTTTTATCTGTAGGGTGCGCTTCGGCGCACCTTACCGCTACTTTTCGATCGCCCGCTAAGAATCGGCGGCAAAATATTTAATTAAGACGCTCATTACTTCACCGGGATTTTGAGTCGGGACAAACGGACTCCAGTCAGTAGCGCAGGCAAAATTATCGCGGTGAAAAGAATGAATGACGCGGGAAACAACAGGGCGGGAACTGATAATAAAAAGTTTCAGGAGTTGTCGCTTATCGGAAGTTTGCAAGTTTGGTTCTTTAGCAGGGGGCTGAATTGGTGCGGTAGCGGGATTTTCTGGTGCAATCTCGAAAGCGAGTATTAATTCGGTATCGGGTAGCAGTTGCCGCATGACTTTCATGGAAGATTCTGCTTCGCTGCGGCTGCGAAATTGCGCGACTGGCAAGCGCTGAAAGTTTGGCAGGAGTCGGTAAATAGTCCAAGTATTTCCAGTTTCTGAAGTGTTCATGGTTGTATTGTAAATTTGGTATGTTTGCCCATAGGAATCTGACAGACTTGCACGCAATCGTCAGGGCGATCGAGCATCAAGCTGCTGCAATAAATATGCGTCCTAGTTGATGATTTTTTCTCGATCGCTGTCGGGCGATCGAAAACTATATCGAGTTGAGCAATGAGGTTATGTTAGATCGGAAATCAACTTTATATCGAATTATTTACAGAAATTAACATCCAATCTTTTTCTATTCAATATTTAGTTTATTGTTCGATTTAAGCGCTTAAAATAGGTGCTTAAAATAGGTGCTTAAAATGAACAATAATTATAAATCAACGTTAGATAATGCTAAAAATAGACAATTAAGCTATAAATTAATTTAAGTTTTCGCACCAGGACACGGCAGTGCCGTGTCCCTACAAATGATAAAAAAGATTACCTGTAGGGACACAACACTGTTGTGTCATTTAGCTGTGCGGATGGGGGTGTCGGCTTCGTCGGTGCGGCGCTGGGAAAAGGGAGACGAACCTAGGATGACTGTTCGGCAAATGAGGGATTTTTGCGGTTTGGTGGGGGTATCTTTTGATGAATTGCCGGATTATCTCAGCCGGCAAGTAGATGAGGAAGATTCATAAAAGCTCGATCGGGCGATCGGACTTTCGATTAAAATAAGCGCATTAGCGAAGCTTGTCGCAGCAATCGACCTTTTATTTCTCGCTATTCTCGATCGGACGATGACACAGTATAGAGAGGCCGATCGCTTTCCCTCAAAGAGTAAGCTACGATCGTAAAATCAGGCTAGAGATTGACGGTGAAGCCAAATTATATCCAGCAAAGTCAGAACATCTACAACCTTGCCGATCCTGAGTATGAACGGTATTATTATGATGAGGATACAGGCGGCTTTGTACTCATCCATCAAAACCACAATACCAATAATTCTGAGCGGTTTATTGCTGAAGTTTTGGCGAGACTTGGGTGGCGAGTGAAGTTATTGAGCGAGCAAGCTGCACCAGGCATCAGAACACCTGATGCTGAAATTGATGGAGAAATCTGGGAGTTTAAAGAACTAAGTCCAGAGGCAGTCAGTATCAAGAATACAGTTCAAAGGGGGGTAGCTGTAGCTAAAAAACGCGCTCCTAATGTAGGTTATCATATAAACACTGAGGCTGATATTGCAGATATCAATAAAGGAATTACCAGAGCGATGGTTTGGGATACGGAAAGGCTGTTGCAAAAAATCGCACTGATTTTTAATGATGGTAGAGTTCAAGTTTTAACTAGGGAGGAATTGGACAATGGAGAATCTTTTCAGTAGTTTTAAAGAAAGAATCGAGCTGGGCATCAAAAATAATATTCCTGTTGAAGCTAGGTTGATTGTACTTGGGGAACTGATTTACGCAGCGGAACGGAGAGATTTGACTCCGAAGGAAGCACGAGAATTAGAAGCTTTGTTGAGGTTGCCGGAGATTTTGAAAAATTATCAGGCTATTCGAGAACAAGCAATTTTTGGTGAGTTACTGGTTTGAATTGCGACAAGTATCAAAAGTAACTCATTGTCGATCGCACTTTCGATCGCCAGCAGCATTAATGCTAAAATTAGGGCGATCGAAAATTTCCTCATCAAAATCATACTTTTTTCATTCTTTCCTGACACTATCCGGCACGCCAACCGCCGAAATACCCGATATCGCCCTTAAATTTTGACATCGAATTAACTCGTTAAAATCCAAACCTCTCCCTTCAATTTGCGCTAAAGTTTCGATCGCCCCTAACAAACTTTTCGCCGCTTCCGCCTCGCTATAACCGCGCCTGAGAGCCACTCGAATCGCCGCTTCGTCGGCATCTAATTCTACTTGGGAACTGCGATTGTCGCGCCAAATTCGCGTCATTGCCAATCCCGTCAAACCGCCCGCGATCGCAATTCCGATCGCGTCTCCCTGCAACAATTCTACTGCTGTGCCGATGAGTCCTGCCAGTGCTGCACCTTGATAAATATCCGGTTTAAACCACTTAAAATTGCACAAAAAACTGACATATCTCAATATCAATAAATCCCGCTGCGCTTTAGATAAAAATTTCCACAAATCGAAATTAATATAAATCGGGCGCGATCGATTCCAAGGTAAGGGAAATTCGCAGTCAATTACTTTGGATTGTTCTGGTTTATTAATAATTCTACAATTCATGCGACCGGAGGCGGGCATCACATCTAACAGGCGGCGAATTTCTGGATCGGGATTCATAATCTTTGGTAATTGATAATTGGTAATTAGTAATGGGCGATCGCATCAACAATCATAATATTTGTTAGGGACTTGTAGGGGCGGGTTCGCCAACCAGATCTGCCAATAATTGACAATCTGTGAAACCCGCCCCCACCCAACAGAAAACCTCCTAAGACATTCTTGGTGCAAATTATTAATGGTATGGGGGCGGATTTATAAGATGGTTGGCTGCTATTAAATATTGTTTGTAAAACCCGCCCCTACGATTTCTTAAACGGCATTAAGGACTTTTTCTCAGTTCGGGAGAAGGTGATTTGCTATTAGCTTTTGGTGATGGCGAAGCTTCAGATTTTTCAGATTCTTTAGCTTTCGGATCTACTTTTTCAGCTTTGGGCGAAGGCTTCGGACTGGTAATTGCTGGCGCAATTGACGGACTGGGACTGGCGGCTGGAGATGCTGCTGGCGTCGGGGATGCGGGGGCTGTAAATGGGGCAGCAGGGGCTGTTTTTGTGCCTAAAATGCTGGCATCTCCAGTGTCAAATAATCCGGCAATGCAAGCAATCATCATGGTGGCTAAAGTACCGACAAATAATGCTTTCCAACCGAGTTCGGAAATGTCTTTGCGGCGGGAGGGAATTAAAGCAATTGTACCGCCGACAAATATGCCGACTGAGGCTAAGTGGGCGAAACCGGAAAGGGCGTAACTGACAATTAAAACCGTGCGATCGCTCACCGTGCCATTAGCGGCTGCTTCTGCTAAACTTTGATAGGGCGGAATTGCGGTTTCTAACAGTCGCCGTCCGATAATTACTGAGGCTGCCCAAGAGTCGTCAAAGGAAACTCCCGTTAGTAGCGTGAAGGGATAGAATAAGAATCCCATAATGTTAGCTAGGGTAACAACTTTAAAGAAGCCGCCGATCGGTCCCGGTAAAATTGCCAGCCAGCCAAAGAATTGATTGATTAACGAAACTAAACCCAAAATTAAAATCAAAACAGCCGCGATCGCCACTGCCATTTTTACGCCGTCTAATGCACCAACAATTGCTGCATCTAAAGGGCTGACGCGCTCGATCGGTTCTCCGCCAACTGTCTCTTGTTTGGGCATCTCGCCATCGTTTTCCCCAATTTCTTCGCCGATAAATTCGTGACCTTGAGGCTTCTTATCTTCCTTGGGAATGCCGCCCATTGTCAGCGGAGTTCCTGTTTCTGGCACCAGAATTTTGGAAATCACGAAGCAAGCGGGAATTGCAATAATTGAAGCTGAAACTAAATGCCCTAAAATATTGGGAAAAACTGGCTTGAGGAAGCTGACATAAATTGCTAAAGTTGAGGAAGCGGCCGTCCCAAAACAACAAGAAAGGATGGCACAAAGTTCGGAACGGGTCATTTTTGCCAAATACGGCTTGACGACAATTGCTGCTTCTATTCCTACGAAAATATTGGCTGCCCCGCTGAGAGCTTCCGCACCGCTCAAGCGCATTGTCAGGTAAAATATTTTAGCAAAAACTTCGGTGATAATTTGAATGACGCCGATGTTGTAAAGCAGTGCCATTAATCCCGAGAAAAATATCACCGTCGGCAATGCTCGAAAGGCGAAAATATATCCTAAATTAATTGGCGGATCTTGACCGGCTATCGGTACGATGTTTCTGCCGAAGACAAATCTTGCTCCCGCATCAGCCGCGGTAAATACGCCGTCCAGCAAGCTAGTAAACCATTCTAAGGCGGTGCGAGTCGGGGGGAACAGAAATACTAAAAATCCCAAAACTAATTGCAGCCCGATACCCCAGATGATGACGCGCCAAGGTATGTACTTAAATTGGCGATTTTCTGAAAAAACCCAGGCGATCGCGCACAAGCCAAAAATGCCGAGAAACGAGATAAAGTTGTAGATAGACATGAGCCTAGTCCTTGAAATATTTGAGCAGGCCGATCGACGCTTTACTTAATGCCCAGTTCAACTATCTTCAGCTTGCAGCTAGAGGTGCAGTCCCCTCGATGATTTTTCGCCATCAAGGACTGAAGTCCTGACTGCAAACTGGTTCGATCGCGCGTCGCGAACCGGACACGATACAAGATCGAATCAGTTATAGTCTCGATTTAAGACAAAATGTCAAAACAAAATGTCAAAAAATTAACTGCCAGACTGTAAAATAGACAGGAAATATTATAATCGATCGCACATTCAAGATTTGCTTGCGGTCAGCCCATTAGTTGGTAACAGTCTTGTAGCAACACTTTTGCGGCAAGTGCGATCGTGGCAGTCTTGAGGGTCTCGAACTCTCGCGTACCAGAATTTTAAAGAGAAACTCGACAACATGGAAGCTTTCGCTCCACATCCTCCCGAATGGACTGCGACGGCGGTTCACGCTACTGAATTTTGCTGTCCCAAGTGCGGTGCTAGCTGCACGGAGGCTCACGAGGTCTGGATCAATCGCCGATCGCCAGTATACACCGAGTTTAACCGGCGCAAGTGGCAGGAATTTTACCGCTGTCAGTGCGGTTGCGCGTGGTGGGCATGGAGTAGCGACAGACCTGCTTCTGAACTCGCGCGCAGCGATGAGAGTTCAGATGATAACCCGATTGATGATGATTTTTAGCAGGATTTCGGAAGTTTCGATCGCCCTAAATCCCCCTTCAAAAGAGGGACTTGAAGGAGGTGCGCGCTGCGCACCTTTTGTATCGCGTTCGATCGAATAAAATCACCCCTCTCAGACGCACCATCGCCCTACCTGCAAAATTGTCAACAGTTTAACACCAATCACCCTGGACGGTAAAAGCAGCCCAATAATGAGGTTAAAAATATCGTGCAGGCGCAAAAAACCATCTTGGGATTTGCCTTACGACTCTAAATGCACGTCGAGACGGAGTAAAACTACTTCGGTAGTATCTGTCAATGAAGCGTGAAGAATCCCCGCGCGTTCACGCCGGGGAGTATTTCAAACTTCTCGCTAATCACTTGATAAGCTGCCATTACCTTGTCAAATTCAGACTGTTCAATGGTTAAGAGAATTCTCCGCGTGAGTCTTCTGTACCTTTTCTGCGAGAGAATGCAAAAATACCAGAGCTTCTGCTAACAATTCATCAGGTAATTCTCTTGCTATAGCAACGATTTCTTGACGCATTTCTTGAGTCATAGTTATTCCATGAAATATGTTAAACCATCAAATTTTGAGTCCCTGTGAAATAATTTGACGATTGGGGGTTAGTTTGAGAGCGCTAAAGATAAAATAAGGAATGAAAATTTAATAATTTCAGCATCTTCACGCCCGCCGGTACAGGCATTGCTTAAGTTATTAAATTGCCATTCCTCAGCTATAAAATAGATCTAATAAAGTACATCAAGGATGCCTTTGAGAACTCCATCCATGACTTTTTCAATCAGACTCAATTCATTTTCATCAATCGCCTCGTTGGAAAGCACTGCTTGAAGTTGGTGTCTGTCCGATCGGCTGAGTTCGCCAGATTGAAAAATGCGGCTGACGATTTGTTCGGTAGGAAATGGTAAAGTTTGAGCTTGCATGGTAGGTCTCTAAAAAAATAAATATTTTGTTTTTAACTTTGTTAGAGGCACTGGCTGTTGAATGAGTTTTTGTGAATTCTGTGAATTAATTTTTGCCGATCCCTCAAAAAGTCCCCATACTTTACCATCTGGCGGGACATTTTGTCAAGGGACTGAGCGCGCTTGCAGGCAAGCTTTGCATTGGTTTGAGTGTTTTTCGGCAACGGGTGCTTTGAAGGGCGATCGATTCGTGCCAAAACCGGATGAAAAATTCCTCGTTTCTTGAAGGGTAAGGGGGAGAGGGAAATAGGTGGGGAGGAAGAAAATGGTTTGCGCTATCCTCAAAGGGCTGACTGACCTGGATTTAGCAGCGGCAGATCGGTTTCGAGGGTTAAACCCCGCGTTTCCTAAGGCTCGATCGAGCTTTGGCATTCGATCGACCGTTCGCCGGAACATTGCAGCTTAAAATAAATCAAAAATACCAGATATTAGAAGAAGGAAGAAGGAAGAAGGAAGAAGGAAGAAGTAGGTGGCGTGGTGGTGGCTGGGAAGGACTAAACCTCAAACCTAACACCTCAAACCTAATACCTAATACCTAACACCTAACACCAAAAATCCAGATCGAGAAGAAGGAATAAGGTCAATCGGGGCGCGATCGTTAAACTGACTGATGACTGCTGACTGCTCGCTGCTAGCTGCTAACAACTAACTACTGACCGATGGCTAATGACTAACTTTCGCTGTTCCCTCCCGTTGGCTTGTGCTTTAATGCTGCTACCGCTAGCAGCCCGATCGCAGCCGATCGTTCCCGCTAGCGACGGCACCAATACTGCTGTCAATGCCGAGCAAAATCGCTTCAACATTACTGGCGGACAGTTGTCTGGTGACGGCACAAATCTGTTTCACAGTTTCAGTCAATTTAATCTTAACGAAGGTCAAACTGCCAATTTCTTAACTAATACCAGCATTCAAAATATTTTAACCCGAATTTCTGGCGGCGATGTTTCTGTCATCAACGGACTCATTTCTGTTAGCGGCGGTAACTCGAATTTATTTTTAATGAATCCGGCGGGAATCGTCTTCGGTCAAAATGCTAGATTGAACATTCCCGGTGCTTTTTTCGCGACAACTGCTACGGGTATCGGTTTCGGCGATCGCGCGTTTAATGCTACCGGAATTAACGATTACCAAACTTTGCTCGGCAATCCCAATCGCTTTGAGTTTAACTATTCACAAACAGGTGCAATTGTCAATGCAGGTAACTTAGAAGTTGGCAGCGGTCAAAATTTAACTTTACTGGGCGGTACAGTCATCAATACCGGGCAATTATCCGCACCGTCAGGTCAAATTACAGTGGCTGCAGTTCCCGGTCAAAATACAGTCCGCATCAGTCAAACTGGCAACTTATTGAGTTTAGAAATTGCACCAATTGTCGGAGCAGAAAACAGCTCGATCGCGCCCGTAGATTTACCTCAGTTGCTGACAGGACCGGGAGTAGCTGCAGCCACGGGTTTAACGGCCAACGCGCAAGGTCAAGTGGTACTCACCAACGGGCAAACAGTGATAGCAGCACCGGGAAGCGCGATCGCGGGCGGTACGATCGCGGCCAGCGCGCTCGATCGCGGTAACGGCGGTACAGTGTCGGTATCTGGAGCGAATACTAGCTTTTTCGGCAGCATTGCAGCCCGCGGCGGTACGGCGGGCGGTGACGGCGGCAGCGTCGAGATTGCGGGCAAAAATTCTTTAACCTTCGCGGGCGCAGTCGATACGCGGGCGGAGAATGGCGCGATCGGCACTTTGCAACTGGCAGCACCAAATACTGCGATCGGCACCGCACAACTCCAAGCAGCACAACAGAGCGATCGACCGTTTACATTTATCTCGGAAGCGCAGTTGGAACAGATGGCAGCCGGCAGCAACGTCGTTGTCGATAGCGCCAGCGATATCACCGTCCAAGACTTGCCCGACAACACCCTTTCCCTGCAAGCAAGAACCGGAGATACCGTTACCTTTCGATCGGGCGGAGTGTTCTTTGTCAACGATCCCAACGACTTAATCGAAACTAGAGGCGGCAGTATCAACATCAACGCTAGCAGCATCTCCCTCGGCAGGATAAATGCCGGCGGCGGCAATATCGCCCTCACCGCTAACGGCATCGACTTGCGGGGCGGCAGCAGTTCCGTTACCAGTACGGGCGGGACAATTAGCTTGCAGCCTCCCGACAGCAGGCAAATTCGGATCGGCGGGGGTGGCGATAATTTAGGAATTTTGGACTTGACGGCTGCCGATCTCAGCGCTCTGGCCCCCAGTTTTCGATCGATCGCGATCGGGCGCGCCGACAGCAGCAACCCGATCGCAGTTGTTGCACCAACCACCTTCACCAGCCCGCTGACGCTGCGGGGAAGTTCGATCGCGGTGGAGAATCCTCTCAGGGCAACCGATAGCGCTGGCATCGCTTTCAATGCGCCGACAACCGCAATCGGCGCTAACATCGCTACTTCCGGCGGCGATCTCGCTTTTACCGGCAGCGTCTCCCTGACTGCGGACGCGGTTTTGAGCACTCAAGCTAGGGGCAACATTCTGTTCCAGTCGGTGGACGGATCTCGCGCCCTGAGGCTGGATGCCCAGCGAGTGCTGTTCGGCGGGACGATCGGTCAAACATCTCCCCTGGCAAGTTTGACTGTCAACGGGCGCAGTACGGAAATATCGGGGGTGATTTCAACTACTGGCAACATCGCTTTCAACAGTGCCGTCACCCTCGATCGCAGCAGCACGATTACTTCCAGCGCCGGCAGCATCATTTTTGCCAATTCCCTCGACAGCTTGGTGGGAACTACCAATAATTTGACGCTGCAAGCTAGGGACAGCATTACGCTTGGCGGGCCTGTCGGTCAAACTCACAGGCTGGGCCAGTTGGCGGCGGACAGCGCTACCTTGACGGCTGCGGGGGCAGTAACAGCCGATCGCCTGACCGCGAAAGCCCGAGATAATGCAATTTTACGGGGCAATACTGCGGTGAGTTCGGGGGCCCGCATCGAGGCGGGAAACCTGCTGTTAGAAGGGAATTTAACCGCAACTGGCGGCAATTTGGAGTTGCAGGGAACTCGTGAGGTGCGGGCTGGCAGCATTACCTCGCAGGGAGGGAGGGTTCAAGTGCAGGGCGATGCGGTAGCGACAGGCGCGATCGATACTTCACAAGCTGCGAGTTTGGGGGGCGAAATTACGATTGTGAGCGGTTCGGGAGGATTAACGGCAGGTAGTTTGAACGCTTCGGGAGCGATCGGGGGGAATATCGCTCTTACTTCCAGTGCGGGCATTACTGCGAGCAATCTCAACTCTAACGCTACTGTGGGTAACGGCGGCAGCGTGTTTTTCAGCGCGATCGGAAACGTTCAATCGGGTTTTATCAACGCTCAAGGCGGCAGCAGGGGTACGGGCGGCAATGTCAGCATTTCCACAACCGATCTGTTCCGCTCGAACGCCGTCTTTACAGATTTATCGGGCAATCTTTCCAGCATTTCTACCGTCGGAAATTTGGGGGCCGGAGCAATTTCAATTAGGCATGCTGGCGGGAGCGATCGGCCTTTTGTTATTGGCGGGGCGATCGAAAATGGCACGCAGGGAACAATTAATGCCGGTGGGGGAAATGCAATTTTTCCTGCGATTGCTTTTGGCGAAACTTACACTCAAGGCAGTTTTCCCAATCAGATTTCACTAATTACCCCAAGCGCGCCACAGTCTCCCGCACCGCCACCGCCGCTAACTCCCGAACCAACTCCCGCACCAACTCCCGCTCCTGTTACGCGATCGATAAATCCTGCGGCAGCACTGTCAATTGCTACAGATTTACAAGTAGATGTGCGTCCGAATGAGGGCAGAAATTCTCAATTTAGAAGCGATCTGCAGCCTCCTACAAGCAGGTTTGATTCGAGTTCGGCGGCTGTTTTGGCCTTCGAGCAAACCTTCACTCGCGAATACGAAAAATATCTGGAGTTACCTCCGAGAAGGGCGATTACTAATATGTCGGTTATTTACGAAGCCCTGCGCCGAAATGAAGCATTTACTGGGGTGAAAACAGGAATTATTTATATGAATTGGGTCAGCCGCAGCGATGCAGCAACAGGCAAAACTCGCCCTGAAGTGCTGGTAGCCAGTCGGGGAAATAACTTGACTCTGCCAGCCCCTTTTGCCTACGGAGAAAAAGGAGAGAGGAAACAGGAAAACAATTCTCCCCGGTTGGCAGGCGAGGTTTTTTTGCAGCAGTCAAAGGAAGTTGCCGACGTTCCTAAAGGAGAGGGTTTAGAGTTAATTTTTGTGAGCGCTAATGCCGAACCGAAGCGCGTTTTAGTGCCGGCAGCTACGCGGTGGCAAGTCCTGCAATTAGCTGACGCGCTGCAAAGCGAAATTACTAACCCGAGAAGGCGCAGCAGTATCAGTTATTTGGATGCGGCGCAAAAACTTTATCGGTGGTCGATCGAGCCGATCGCAGCAGAATTGGCAGCTTCAAAAACCGAAAATTTGATTGTAATTCCGGCGGCGGGTTTGCGGAGCGTGCCTTTTGCTGCCCTGCACGACGGCAAACAATTTTCGATCGAAAAATTCAGCATAAGCGTGATTCCAAGTCTGAGTTTGACTGATATTCGCTACGACAATATTTCTGACGATGAAGTTTTGGCGATGGGAATATCCGTGTTTGAAGATAAGCCTCCACTGCCTGCCGTACCGGTGGAGTTGCAAACCATTGCACCGCCCGATCGCGGCAAAACTTTTTTGAATCAAGAGTTTACTTTAGCAAATTTGCAAACTCAGCGATCGAGGCAACCTTTTGGCGTAATTCATTTAGCAACTCACAGCGAATTTCAGCCGGGGGAACCGAGCAATTCTTACATTCAGTTGTGGGATACTAAGTTGCGAATTGATGAAATGCAGCGGTTGCGGTGGAACGAACCGCCGGTGAATCTATTAGTTTTGAGCGCGTGCAGTACCGCTTTGGGCGACGAACAAGCAGAGTTGGGATTTGCGGGTTTAGCGGTGGCTTCCGGTGCCAAATCAGCTTTGGCTAGTTTGTGGGAAGTCAGCGATGAGGGGACTTTGGGGCTGATGACCGAGTTTTACCGGCAGTTGCGAATTCCTCAGCGCAACGGTAAGGTGACGATTAAAGCGGAGGCTTTGCGGCAGGCGCAATTGCAGATGCTGCGCGGGCGGGTGCGGATTCAAGATGGAATGCTGCGAGTCGAAGGGCTTAACGAGACTGTGCCTTTGCCCGAGGAACTTGCGATTCGGGGCGATCGAATTCTTTCCCATCCTTATTATTGGGCGGCTTTTACGACGATCGGCAATCCTTGGTAGTTGATAGTTGGTAAGGAGTTTTGAATTTTGAGTTGTGAGTTTTGAGTTAAAGACAGTTCTGAAGTTCAAAACTCAAAACTTAAAACTCAGAACTTCCCGACTCGCGATCGTAGACAGTTGACAGTTGACAGTGAGATTCGATCGAAAATCCAATATAGAAAAAGTTAAAGAACAGTTAAAAAGTAGAATCCGCCTGTCAGTAAAAATTAGATCGCACCTTTTAAAGCGAAGACTGACGCGCCATACAATATGATTTTTATGAAGTCAAAATTATGAAATTTATGAATTGACTTTAAGTTGAGCCAGTCCTACAA
Organism: Oscillatoriaceae cyanobacterium Prado104; assembly: GCA_025454405.1. Lineage (GTDB taxonomy): Bacteria > Cyanobacteriota > Cyanobacteriia > Cyanobacteriales > Microcoleaceae > Microcoleus. Next base: position 56,049 of record JALOON010000034.1, read on the forward strand.
TAACAGTTAAGTGGTGTGAGGTAAGCCGCCTGCATAAAAAACTATTATTGCGTTCCTAGCTATGGAAAATCGGCTGAACGAAACCCAACTCCAGCAAATAGTAGCTGAAGTAGAACGCCTTTCTCAGATCCGGCAATCTCAACCTGATGCTGAAGCAATCAAAGAAATCTTGCGGGAATTAAACTTGCCTCCAGAGTTGCTAGATGACGCTTTAATCCAGTTGCAGCGCCGGAAAGCCTTAGCGCGGCAGCAGCGATTTCGCTGGATTGTGGGAGTAGTGGCGGTGGTGGTTGGGGCGATCCCGATCGCACTTACCGGATTTTACATATACCAAAACGAACAAGCGATCGAGCGCGTTTTTAGCCAACAAAATCGCATAACTTTAGTGCAGGATAACGGTGACAATTTAACAGTTATTTCCCGGCAAAACAATCCAGAAATATTTTACCGCGTCACCTTAAAAGATGCGCCGATCGGGAAAAAACTCTCACTATCTTGCGATTGGATCGACCCCAAAGGTCAAGTTGTCAAACAAAACCGCTATCAAACTCGCGAAATCAACACAACTATCTGGAATACTTACTGCCGCCAACGAATCGGCAACGTTGCTGCTGCGGGAAATTGGCAAGTAAAAATGTTCCTGAAAAATCGCACGATCGGGACTGCATCATTTGAAGTTCAATAATCCAAGATAATCGCGATCGTATTTGTGCATTAGATCTCGATCCCCCCTAGCCCCCCTTAAGAAGGGGGGGACCGGAAGCAGTCAAAGTCCCCCCTTTTTAAGGCGGGACTGGAAGCAGTCAAAGTCCCCCTTTTTAAGGCGGGACTGGAAGCAGTCAAAGTCCCCCTTTTTAAGGCGGGGACTGGAAGCAGTCAAAATCATTCTTTCTCAGAGAGGAGACCGGAAGCAGTCAAAATCACTTTTTCTCAGAGAAGGAAACTAGAAACAATCAAAGTCCCCCTTTTTAAGGGGGATTTAGGGGGATCTAAACTCAGGTAAAAGCGACATTTATTTAAGGGCATTGAGGGTAATCTCAACTCATTTAATAGATTCTCTGCTACCTCTCTCTCTGCGTTCTCTGCGTTCTCTGCGGTAAAAAAAACAATTTATTTCCCAGCATCTTGCCTATGAAACTCGCCAACAAATCGCGCCTAGTTTTAGGATACTGGGGCTGCGATTCCCGCCAAAAACTAGAAGCAATGCTAGCCAAAAGTATTGCCGATTCTTGCAGCGAAACCCCACTGCAAAAAATCGCAGATTCCATCGCAGTTGGCGAAACATATCCGATTTGGAATGTTGTCAGTACCGAATTAGATCGCCCGCCCGATCGAGCAAAACATCATACTTTTCAAATCGCCGCCCTCTCAGCATCAGGACTGTTTGTATATCCATCAAATAACGGTGAAATGCTACCCGACGCCTGGGCAAACATTCGCGAAAACTGCCTGATTTTGGGACGCGAACCCTTCGGGCGAGTAACGCTTTACTGGACGCAAATCGGACAGACTATTTGGTTTGCATCGAGATTGCAACTGCTGTTAAATATTCGGGAATCGCCAGAAGCAAGCATTCCCGCTTTGTACGGTTATAGCTGTTTTTCCTACGTACCAACTCCCTTAACTCCCGTAGAAAATGTGTTTGCAGTTCCCGCAGGAACAGAATTGACTTGGAGGTGCGATCGAGATGCTGTAATTATTTTTGAACCTAAATCGCAACGCTTGTTAGAATGGCAAGAAAGTTCGGAACAAATACATGATGAAACAGAGGCGATCGACCATTTACAAAACTTACTTAAAGATGCTATTTACCGCCAAATTACCGATATCAACAGCGACGAAACAGTCGGAGTATTTCTCTCGGGCGGTTTAGATTCCTCAGTTGTCGCAGCTTTATTAATCAAAGCCGGAGTCAAAGTGCGCGCTTACACTCTCGACTTCGGCGAATCTGGAATTCCCGAATATCCTTGGGCAGAAAAAGTAGCCAGCGCCCTGCAAATTCCTTTAGTAAAAGTAGATGCCAAACCGCAGCGAATCAAACAAGTTGTGAATGCTGCCGTGCAAGCCTTAGATTTGCCTTTCGGCGACGGAGTTACTGTGCCTCTTTACCTGTTAAATCAAGTTGCGAGTCAAGAAAGTGCGATCGTTTTCAACGGCGAAGGTGGCGATCAGTTATTTGCTGGCTGGACGAACAAACCCCTAATTGCAGCCGCTGTTTATCAAGCAGCAAATCCAGACAGCAATGATAATTTTGCCCTGCAATACTTGCGAACCTTTCACCGCCTCTGGGGATGCGAAACAAAAGTTTTTCAGCCAGATTTTTACAGTCAAATTCAGAATTTGCACCCTCAAGATTGGCTGTTAGAGGCGCTAAATCCTGCGTTAGGCGCGTCTTTGCTGCACCGCCTCCGGCGCGCGAGTTTGATGTTGAAAGGCGCGCAAAACATCCATCCCCGCGCTACTAATTTAGCATTAGCTTGCGGTTTGAAAGTCCGATCGCCCTTTTGCGATTTTCCCCTCGCAAACTGGACTTTTCAACTGTCAGGAGAATTGTGTTTGCGCGGCGCTTGCGAGAAATACATCCTCAAGCGGGCTGTGGAAAATTGGCTGCCTGCGGAAATAGTTTGGCGGGAAAAACGGGGGATGGGAGTACCTTTAACTTCCTGGTGTTTTAATGAATTTTGGCATCAAATTGGCGATTGGTTGAATCCGGCGGTATTGCTGTCAGAAAAATGCTGGCAACCCGATTTAGCCGATCGAATTATCTCCGGCAAATTCGCAGCAGGAATTCAAGGGCGGCGCATTGGCGAAATTTTGTGGCTGTTAATTATGTGGCAAATTTGGCGATCGCAAATTTTAGGCGAGGAAGTCAAACATAAATCTTGGAATCATCCGTTTTGGTTGCCTCGATCGATTTGGAGTTACCGCCAGAAGTGGCAAGAATAAAATCAACACCGCAAAATCTTCCTCTTCTCTTCTCTTCTCTTACTTCGTGTCCTTCGCACCTTCGCGGTTCATTTAAAACTACTTATGTTCGCACTTACAGATCGCACTTCAACCCTCAAACAACCGCCTTTTACTTTCGCTATAACTGAAGAGTTATTAGCGACTTACGGTTCGCCACTTTACGTTTATCAAAGCGATGTTTTGCGCCGGACTATCGCCCGCATTACTAACGCCATTTCTTATCCGCAAACTCAATTTTGTTTTGCCAGCGTCACGAACGGCAACATCGCCTTGCTGCAAATTTTTCAAGCTTGCGGGTGGGGATTGCACGCCAATACACCGGGAGATATTTATTTAGGAATTAAGGCGGGTTTTGCGCCCAAAAACATTGTTTACAGCGGCAGCAACCTGCACCGCAGCGAGATGGAACAAGTTCTCAGGTGGGGTGTCACAACTCTAAATTTGGACAGTCTCAGTCAGTTGCAATTGTGCTGTGAAGTTTATCAATTTTTGAGGGAAAACCAACAGGTTTTAGCACCGCCTCGTTTGGGGTTGAGATTAAATTTGCCCGAATTAACTGGAGACAGTCGCATCGGAGTGCGATCGACCGAATTTCTTGAGGCAATTTCCATCGCTAAAGCAGCCGGATTAAAGCTTAGTGGCTTGCATTTCTATCGCGGTACTGGAACTAATTCCACCGCAGCTTTTACTCAAGTAATCGACACTGTAATTGCCATCTGCCAGCAATTGCCAGATTGGGAATATCTCGATTTTGGTGGCGGTTTTGGCTATCCATATCGCGGGGGAACGGCTTTTGATTGGGAACTGTTCGGCGCGGAATTAACTGACAGAATTAATCAGCTCGATCGCCCGATTGAATTAATTATTGAACCGGGGCGATCGGCTGTAGCGGGATGCGCTACTTTACTCGCGCGAGTTGTTTCGACAAAATGGCAGGAAGCCAAACAAATTGTCGGTGTAGATACTACGGTTGCCAATATTTCAGTACCCTCAGTTCACGGCGGTTATCGAGAAATTTGTACTTGGAATTGCCAGGATTCTCTACACCTTACCGATGTTTGCGGCAATACTACTTATTCGCGAGATTACCTGGGAAAAAACTGTCAGTTGCCAGCTTTAGCAGTGGGAGAAATCCTGGCTATTTTAGATGTTGGCGCTTACGGATATGCGATGTCGTCGCATTTTTTACACCGTCCGAGACCAGCGGAAGTGCTGTTAGAAAATAGCCAGCACCGCCTAATTCGCCGCAGGGAAGATTACAGAATTTTGTTAGCAAATCAAGTTTTTTGAAAGATCGGGAGGAGATTTTTATGAAGTGCATTAAATGCGGAACTGATAATAATTTAAAAACCCGCAGGGCTAAGGGCGATCGCTGCAAACAATGCAACCATCAGTTTGTTTTTGAATGGACTACTATCAATGGCGTCAAAATAACTGATGCCAGGTTTGCCAAGGCAATCGCCGATCTTTCTGTTAACGATACGCTGTTTTTTACTCACAAACAGTTAGCTTATTTTTTATGCAAGCACTTGAAGTAAAAAAATCTTAGTGCCTTGTACGCATTTCAAACTAGGTCGCTCTTGATAGAGCAAATAATTTGCATGATTCACAGATCTTGGAAAGAATACTCTTATGTTAGCCACAATCATTATTCTAATCGCATTCACGATTTTTTTGTTGTTTTTAAACCCATCCTTGGTTATATGTCTTTGGACGTATGTTATAATTCTGTTTGTTTTTCCTTTAAGGGGAAAAGGAGCAATAAATATCGATAAACTAACTCAAAGAGGAATCAAAAAAGAGAGAATCCAACCCAAAAACCCACCTCAAATACCCCTTGACAGAACACATGGAACGGCTGAAGATGTTTTACTTAAATTAAATCGGTATCACTATAAATACTGGATTAATAAATGGAATGCAATCAACCCGATCGCCAAAATGCTGCCACCTCCCCACGATACCAATGAAAATGCTGCCATCAGTCCCGATGTTAGCGCTTACAGTTTCGATCGAGTGGTGGTGTGCGATCGACCGGAAATTGCCCAGTTTTTAATCGCCAACAATTTTCACTTTGAAAACAACTGTGCAGTCCTCAGCATTACCGAATATCCTCAAAGTATCTTTGAGGCAACTATGCAAATGCTGCGCCGAAATCCCGACTTAAAAGTTTATGCTTTGCACGATTGCAACCCCCAAGGAATAGGTTTAGCCAACCACCTGCGTACCAGTCCTAATTGGTTTGCAAATAACAGCGCGGTAATTATCGATCTTGGATTGCTGCCCCGGCAAGTTATTGCAGCGCGCCACAGTATGCTTGTTTTAAATTCTCAGGAATCTGCAGGAGAAGCAATGCAGTTGCCTCCTGAAATTCGGCAAAATTTATCCGCTGAGGAATTGCAGTGGCTTGAAGCAGGTAATTATGTAGAATTAGAATCATTTAATCCTCACAGATTCATTCAAACTCTAGGTTTGGTAATTGCCAGTTGTTCTCGGGATTTACGACAACACAATAATAGCAGGTTTGTTGCGATCGAAGAGGAGAATATAGAAAAGTGGGATATTTATATCTATGCTGATGGCGGTTTTGGGTGAAGTTAGTACAGCAAATTATCGCCAGATATGCCGAACAGAAAATTGCATAATTTTGTTGGTATATCGAGTTTTTTTAATCATCAAAAGGAGATTTTTATGAAGTGCATTAAATGCGGAACAGATAATAAGTTAAAAGACCGTACAGCCTGGAGAGGTCGCTGTTTAAGGTGCGGCCATCCGTTTGTTTTTGAACCGACGGCGATGAGAGATTTCAAAATAACTGACCCGTTGTTTTCCAAGGCGATCGCAGATATTTCAGTTAACGATACGCTGTTTTTTACTCCCCGACAGTTATTTTACCTTTTAGACCAGCGATCGAGGCTAAGAATATCTAATGGATTAAATGTTCCAGCCTACATATTTATTAACATATTTTGGGGTTTCTTGTTTGGTTTTGCAGCAGCAATACTTTCGGAATTGAATGTATTTATTTTCGGAATGTTGGCAGTTAACATTGTTTTGCTATTGCTAACTTTTAGTGATATCCGTTCTAGTAAATACCTGTATCAAGAACGCCAGAATTTTGCAAGATCTTTGCAAATTTGGGGAGGAATAGTTACGATCAATGGCCTGATTAGTAGTCTGTTATTAAATTCCTCCATGCAATTTTTATGCAGTTCTGCTTTCGGGCTGCTATCTATCTTTTTGGGAAGCCTAAAAGTTCCTAAAATAACTAAAGAAGTTATTATTACATACAGCCTGTTTCAAGACTGGATTAATAAGTGGACAGAAATCAACTCCTCGATCGCCAAAATGCTGCCATCTCCCCGCGATACCAATGAAAATGCCGCCATCAATCCCGATGTCAGCGCTTACAGTTTCGATCGAGTGGTGGTGTGCGATCGAGCGGAAATTGCCCAGTTTTTAATCGCAAATAAATTCCATTTTGAAAACAACTGTGCGGTGCTCAGCGTTACCGGATATCCTCAAAATATCTTTGATACAACGATGCAAATGCTGCGCCGCAATCCCGACTTAAAAGTGTACGCTTTGCACGATTGCAGCCCCCGAGGAATTGGTTTAGTTAACCACCTGCGCACCAGTCATAATTGGTTCCCAGATAACAGCACAATAATTATTGATATCGGACTGCTACCCCGACAAATTATGGTGGCTGGCAGCAATATGTTTGTGCTAAATTCAGAGAGTTCGGCACGAGATGCTAGAGAACTGCCGTCAGGAATTCGCCAAGATTTCTCTTCTGAAGAATTGCAGTGGTTGGAGTCAGGTAATTATGTAGAACTGGAATCGTTTAGCCCTCAAAAAATCATTCAAATTCTGAATCTAGGCATTGCCGGCAGTCGAGATTTAGACAGCGATGATAGTGGCTTGATTCTGGTAGGGGATGCGGGTAGTTCTATCTATGTTGTTGACAGTTTTGGTTGAGGTTTGTAGGGATGCACTTAGCAGGGGTTCCGCATCTCACTCTACTTAACGTAACAAGCAGCATCCGGCAGGGGTTTAAACCCCTGCCTCAAAGCGAAAGTCCTCTAAAAGAGGACTAATAGACATCTCCAAAGACGAATAAACATCTCCAAATGAGAACATGAAACCCTTTTTTTGCCCGATCGGAAATCTAATTTATTGGTCTGGATAATAAATTAATTCTTCAGTCCTCTTTGAGAGGACTTTCGCTATTAGCCAGGGGTTTAAACCCCTGGCGGTGTTTGGGGTTAATCGATATTTCGGACTTCGGTAAAATTTGACAATACTTAGAAACATATTGAGGTGCCAAAAATGTTTTTTCTAAAACCATTCCTAAGTTCCAAAAGCCACACGCAACAACCCTCTCTCTCTCCAAATTCTGAGGTTGAATCTGCCTCAAATTGGCGGATAGCTTGGGGTAAACTAGATGCGATCGACCAACATACAACAGCTTGGCGTGAAGGTAAAATTGCAATTATTTGCTCGAGTCCCCAAACTCAAATAATTCTCAGTCCCTCAAAACAATTTGTTGTAGTGGGCGATATTTGGCTGAGCAACAGATTGGAATTGCTGGAAAAAAGGGGGATTCCTGCTAGTAATTGGCAGGGTTGCGATCGCCAATTAATCGCTCGATTGTGGGAACGTTGGGGAGTTGCATGTTTGCCGCTATTGGCGGGTATGTTTTGCTTTGCAATTTGGGATCGAGAAAGTCAAATTTTGCGGCTGGTGCGCGATCGCGCGGGGGCACGAACTCTCTACTATACTAATGCTGGCGCGACTCGTTGGATTGCTCCTCAATTGCGCGCGATCGCACCTTACCGTTCCAGCGAACTCGACCTCGTAGCCCTGCGAGATTACCTCTGTTGTTCCTTCGTTCCGGGCGATCGAACCCTCTGGCAACAAGTGCGAGAACTCCGTCCAGGAAGCATTTTAAGCTTCCCTGACGGCACGATTTCCGCTTACTGGGAACTCCGAGAACAAGTTGTCGAAGCCGCGCAATCTTTAGCATGGCACGGCGCGAGATTGCGCTCTCTTTTAGATGAAATTATCCGAGAATATTTCCCAGCAAATCAACCTGTAGGCGTCTTTCTTTCCGGCGGGTTAGACTCTAGCTGCATTGCGGCTTTAGCAGCTAAATTGCACGATCGAACCGTTCATACTTACTCAATTCATTTCGGTGCAGATACCCCCAACGAATTAGAGTTTTCCAGTTTAGTTGCCCGCCACTGCAACACCGAACACCATATTTTAGAAATTACCTTTCGGGATATGTGGGAAAAGTTGCCAGAAACAATGGCTTATTTAGACGATCCGATCGGCGATCCGTTGACAGTACCCAACTTATTATTAGGAAAATTAGCCCGAGAATCTGTCGGAGTTGTCCTCAACGGCGAAGGTGGCGATCCCTGTTTTGGCGGACCGAAAAATCAACCGATGTTAATTAACAGCTTGTACAATTCTGTCACTAATTTAGATGCGCTGCCAGCGTATTTAATGTCATTTAAAAAGTGCGCTGCGGATTTGGCGCACCTGTTAAAACCGGAAATTTTGGCGGCGGTAAAAACAGAACCTTCAGTATTTACTGCGGATTTGAATGCTAGTGGAAATTATCTCAATCGATTGATGGTGTTAAATATTAAATTCAAGGGAGCAGACCAGATTTTAACTAAAGTGAATAACTTAACTCAAGCAGCAGGTTTGCACGGGCGATCGCCCCTTTTTGACCCGCGAATAGTCGATTTGAGCATGACCGTACCGCCGGAGTACAAACTATCGGGAGTTGTGGAAAAAGCAGTGTTAAAACAAGCAGTTGCTAACCTGTTGCCAGCCGAAATTTTAGACCGACCGAAAAGTGGCATGATGGTGCCCGTACAGTTGGGATTTAAGAAATTTTGGCAGCGAGAATCTAGGAATTTGTTGCTGTCAAAAAAAGCCGCGATCGCTCCTTATTTTCAGCGAGAACAGATCGATCGATGGTTGGATTATCAAGGGGATACTTGGGGGCGTTACGGCGTTAAACTTTGGCTGTTGGCGAGTTTAGAAATTTGGCTGCAAAACAATAAGTAAATAGTAAATAGTTGATAGTTCATAGTTGATAGTTGATAGTTGACGGTGAGGTTTTTAAACAGTTTTCAATAACCTGTAGGGGCGGGTTCGCCAACAGCCTTAAAAGTAGCAAACAATTTATATAAACCCGCCCTCCCCCGCGGAAAATTCCCGATCGAGGCTCCGTGCGAGATATGAGGATTAACAAACCCGGATTTGAGATAAGGTGCGCGCAGCGCGCACCTTACCAACCCGTAAAAAGTTTACCGCCCGCTAGCTAAAACCTCCCGCAATTTACGATCGCCCCGCGATTTATCCTGAAGTTCTGGAGTCGCCATCCGCAACACAAAATCTAGCAGCCAAGGGGCAATTCGGTGACACCAAACTGCTAGATGACTTTGATATCCTACCAAAATTTCTGGCGCATCTTTGTGCAATCCCGCGACAAGTGCTATGGCAACTTTTTCGGGAGTTGTTGGCACTACCCACCGGAATTGCTGCAAGTCTCGCACCATGTCGGTATCTGTGAGAGATGGCAGCAAAGCAATGACTCGAACATTGTACGGAGTTAACTCGCTGCGCAAAGCTTGGGTGAATCCCAAAATGGCAAATTTGGTTGCCGAATAAGTCGCCATTGTTGGAGCGGCAATTTTGCCCATCAAACTCGAAACATTGACAATTGTTCCATCTTTTTGAGCTGCCATCCGGCGCGCGATCGAACGAGTAATTGTGTAAGTTCCGAGTAAATTCAAAGCAATTTCTTCCTCGATTAACGGTAGCGGAGAACGCAAAAATGATGCTTGGTGGGCGACGCCGGCACAGTTAATTAACAGGTGAATCGGGCCGCAGTCCCGCCAAGCTTGCGCGATCGCAATATTCACCGCTACGGAATGGGTTAAATCTAAAGCTAATGGAACTGCTTCTACTCCAAAAACTTCGATTTCGGCGGCCAATTCAACTAACTGCTGTCGGTTGCGAGCTAGAATCAACAAACGTTTGACTCCTTGACGCGCTAATTCAAGGGCGATCGATCGCCCAATACCGCGCGAAGCTCCTGTAACTAGAGCTGTTTTTCCTTGAAGTTGCATTGATTAAACCCTCTGGTTGATGTTCGCGGCAGCGCGTATTTATGAGTTGGAGTTGCGATCTGGGAACAGGCTATTTAGTTCGATCGCCCGAATTTATTTGTGGAGTTAACTCCCTACTCATAACTTTTGAATCGCCAACGCGCCCGCGAGTTGAACTAAACTTTGGTTTGCTAGAAATCGATCGGAAATTAGATAGGTCAACATCTTTCAAGCCGACAAACTTGATAAGCGAAAACCTTATCTGGAATCAGACAATCGCACTTGCTTTTTGTGTCTTGCAGAGCATAAGTTTGATGCCTCCTAGATGGCGAGCAATTTCTTCTCTAAGCACACCTTAACAACTCCAGCTAGAAGCTGCAACAAATTTTAATAAATCTTCCGCAACACTTCTTTACAATTTTCTCATAAGCTTGGACTCTCGTGCATTTTGACGCGCTACTCATAGCAGTAATGTCGCCGGTTAAGTTCGTAGTGTGGACTAAAGTCCGCAAAAAAGAGCGGACTGAAGTCCGCACTACGAACAACAAATTAGTAACTTGCATTTTAGTCCGCAAAAAAGAGCGGACTGAAGTCCACACTACGAACGATAAATCAGACTGCCGGTTTCCAAGTGCCGTGAAAGCCTAAAGGTATCACAAAGGGCAATTGTAGCTTGCAAATCGGTGCCCGATCGAGCCTATCGCTGTCCCAGATCCAGACTTCGCTGCTGTCATAATTCCCGTCGTAAACAACAGTTAAAATCCAACCTTTTTCGGAGGAAGTATCGGGAACAAAAATCGGTTCTCCGGGGTAGCAATTTGCACCGCAGTCGGCAATTATGAAGGTATCAGTTTGCGTGTCAAAACGGGCGATCGCTTCGTAACGTTCCCCTACAATATCCGCTCCCGGACGGCAGGTTGCCAGATAAATATAGCGCGATTCTTGACCGATTTCTGAAGCAGGTACAACCGGAAATTCGCAAGGTTTATCCAGCAATTCTTCATCTGCTATCACCTTGCCAGTTTGAGGGTTGAGGTAAATCCGCCACAAAGAACCCTCCGCGTCGGTGCGAGTTTCACCTGTTGCTACTTCTTTCAGTCGCTGATTGCTTTTAAAATCTGGAAAGCGCACCAAATCAATTTTTACCAAACCATCGGCCCCGATAAAACCATTAGCAAAATGCCACTGATACCAAGGATCGGCTTCGCTGCGACTGACTAAAGCCAAAGTTTCCGAATCAAAAACTAATATCTGAGTTCCCAATTGCGGTTTCCATTCAAATGAGTCGCCATAACAGCTAAGTTTCGCTAGCGCGGGCGCGAAATTCAGTCGCACAGGCGATATGCAAAATATCAAGTATTTTCCAGCTAAAGCAAAATCGTGTAGCAGGGGAATTCCATCTAATTTAACTGTTGCTTTTCGGACGATTTTACCGATATTATTGCTTTGATAAACATTCAACTTTGTAGAGATGCCGGGGGTAACTCCAAAGTTAAAAATATTGCCAGTAATCGGATCGCGCTTGGCGTGAGCGGAATAGCTAAATCCCATATTTCTACAGCCTAAATTGTCAATTCCGCGCGTTTCCAAAGTTTGCAAATCGAGGGCGTGAGGCGGTCCACCTTCCCACAAAGCTAACAGCCGATCTGGCAACGCTAAAACCGATGTATTGGCGGTATTCTTAACAGGTTGCATCCACCGCAGCCATAGAGGACTGGGCGGCATCGTCCCGTAATTAGTGTAGAGAAATTTATTAGCTTTTTCTTCAGCTAGATATCCTGCTGTTTGTACGTAACGATACACTCCAGCCGCGCCCGCACCAGTAAAATGCACTGCCAAAATAGCACCGTCGCCGTCAAACCAATGTCCGGCACTTACACCGCCGCGTTCCAAGCGTGCGGGTCCGTTGCGGTAAAGAGTCCCCCGCAATCCATCAGGAATTTTGCCGCTTTTGACTGATAGCTGAGTCAGCGGAAACTCTACTGCCGGGCGGGCTAAAGCTTTAGCCCAGGATTTTCTGGTTGGTATTTTACTTGCTGTTTTCATTGAGCCCTGACAACTTTTAATAGAGATATTGCAAATTTAGCTATAGAATTATAGCACAAATTACCTAACAACTATGATTTTACCGCGCCGTTATCTTCTCAGAACTTTTGGACTGACAGCGATCGGCACTCAACTGTTGCCCGTCGTCCAAGCCAATCTTTTTCCTCCAACTATTATTAAGCCGCGCCGCCTGCAAGTTGGCGATACAATTGCTGCCATCAATCCCGCTGCTTTTACCTATCGCAAAGAAGTTACAAAATTTTTTAAAGCTGTAGAAAGTTTAGGATTAAAAGTTAAATTAGGCAAGCATTTTTACGATCGCTACGGCTATTTAGCGGGTCAAGATGCCGATCGCGCGGCCGATGTCAATGCTGCGTTTGCCGATCCTTCCGTGCAAGCTATTTTTACCGGCATGGGCGGCTGGGGATGCGGTCGAATTTTGCCTCTGTTGGACTATAGCGCGATCCGCAACAATCCGAAAATTATGATGGGATTCAGCGATATTACCGCCCTATTGTTAGCGATTCACGCAAAAACAAATATGGTAACATTTCACGGACCTTTGGGTGTGTCTAGCTGGAGCCAGTTTACTGTAGATTCGGTAAAACAAATTTTATTTGAGGGGGACGCAGCGGCTTTAGCAAATAACAGAACCGTGAGTTTTAAAACCATCGCGCGGGGCAAAGCTAGGGGAAAATTGCTCGGAGGGAATCTGTCAGTAATTGCTGCGATGGTGGGTTCTGGTTATTTACCCGAGTGGGACAACTGTATTTTATTTGTCGAAGAAGTTGGAGAAGAAGTTTATCGGGTCGATCGAATGTTAACGCAACTCAAACTTGCAGGAATTCTCGATCGAATTTCCGGTTTCATTTTCGGGCAGTGTACTAAATGCGATGCTGAAAAACCTGACGAGTCGCTAACCTTAGAACAAGTTTTGTCCGATATCATTCGTCCTTTAAGAATTCCCGCCTGGTACGGTTCAATGGTAGGTCACATTCGAGATAAATTTACACTGCCGATCGGGCTGCAAGTCGAAATTGACGCTGATTCCGGTACAATTAAACTGTTAGAATCCGCTGTCAAATAACTTGTAGGTTGGGTTGAACGAAGAGAAACCCAACATCACCTACGAAGAGAAACCCAACATCACCTACGAAGAGAAACCCAACATCACCTACGAAGAGAAACCCAACATCACCTACGTATATAGCGATCGCAAATGATTTGTAAATACTCCAAGGTTCAGAAACCCGGTTTCTCTAAGAAACCGGGTTTCTATGCTTTTACGAATGATTTGCGATCGAGCAAAATTCCCAAGCACAGCCTAAGAACGAGAAAAAACCCAACCAACTTACAGCAGATTGCTGGTTGGTGAAGAACAATTGCAAGAGTCGATCGAGCATTTTGGGAAGTGCTAGAGATTAAGCGTGTTGTATTTACATGGAATCTAGTGTATATTATGTGTTGGGTTTCACTTCGTTCAACCCAACCTACGTAGAACATTTCAATACCAAATCCAAAATATGGTGAAAAAAAACGCACAATTCATCAAACTGTTAACAGCAATTATCTTAACCACAATTTGCTTGTTTTTCCCGATCGCTATCCAGCCAGCAATAGCAACTGAAACCGCCAGCAGCACCGCAATTTACCAGCAGCGCACCATCCACAATCCCGACGGAATTGGCAAATTTTACATGGGTCGAGAAATTGCTAAAGTCATGGGTTATGAAGGTGCTGGCTGGCTGGAAAGACCATCTCGCGGCTTGGAAGAGCGATCGACTCGATTAGTTAACAACCTCGACTTAAAACCGACGGATATTGTAGCAGATATCGGCGCGGGAACCGGATATTTTAGCTTTCGCATCGCGCCCTTAATCCCGCAAGGGAAAGTTTTAGCAGTTGACGTTCAGCCGGAAATGCTAAATTTTATTGAATCGAACAAACAAGAAAAAAATATCGCTAACGTCGAGCCTGTCTTGGCAAGTTTTGACAATCCGAATTTACCGGAAAACAGCATAAATTTAGCTCTGATGGTGGATGCTTACCACGAATTTGCATACCCCAGAGAAATGATGCAAGGAATTGTCAAAGCCCTCAAACCAGAAGGCCGCGTTGTCTCCGTCGAGTACCGAGGCGAAAACCCGCTGATTCCGATTAAAGGCTTGCACAAAATGACTCAGAAACAAGTTAAAAAAGAAATGGCCGCTGTAGGTTTAGTATGGAAAGAAACAAAAGATTTCTTGCCCTTGCAGCATTTAATGGTGTTCGAGAAACAAACTCCTATTTAACTACCAAAAAGAGCGACGCATAGCATTTTAAACAGTAGTTGTCAAGGGACAAAAGAGTGAATTTAAGCGGGCGATCGGTCTAAGATATTAAGCCTTAGGATAGGCATTCCCCTGAAAATGTCCGCGTACAATTAATAAAAATCGACAACCCAGAGGCGCTTCATTAATTATTCGAGAATTATTCGATCGAAGAAGTGCCGCTGTTAGGAGGTACTAGCGTGAAAATTCCCAGTTCCATCCTCACCATGCTCGTTGGCATCGGAGTTACACTTATCAGCCTCTGGTACGGGCAAAATCACGGTTTGCTACCTGTCGCTGCCTCTGATGAAGCATCCCAAATAGACGGGCTGTTCAATACAATGATGACCATTTCTACTGGATTATTTTTAATAGTCCAGGGCGCGCTAATTACAGCGGCAATTAAATACCGCCGCCGTCCCGGAGACAATACAGATGGGCCCCCTTGGCACGACAATTTACCATTAGAAATTCTGTGGACAGCCCTGCCGGCGGTAATTATTTTAGGAATTGGAGTCTACAGTTTTGAGATTTATAACTCAATGGGAGGCCTCGATCCGATGGGCGCGCACGATCGCGGCACAATGCAATCCCACGCTAACATGAAAGGCAGCGCGATCGCGGCCACGCTATCCGATATACCCCAAAATAATTATCAAAAACCTCCCGCACAACTCCTCGCTCTAGGTATCGGTGCTTCTCCAGAAAATGAAGAAAAATCAGCAGATTTAGTGGTAAACGTCACGGGTTTGCAGTACGCCTGGATTTTTAACTATCCAGCAAGCGGCATTACTTCCGGTGAATTGCACCTGCCAGAAGGCCGCGAAGTGCAGCTAAATATCTCAGCCCAAGACGTGCTGCACTCATTTTGGCTGCCAGAGTTTCGCCTCAAACAAGATGCAATTCCGGGGCGGCCGAGCGAACTGAGATTTACACCAAATAAAACAGGCGAATACCGCATTGTTTGTGCTGAATTGTGCGGCGCATATCACGGAGCGATGAAAGGTTTAGCGATCGTACAAGCACCAGAAGATTTTAACAGTTGGCTGCAAGAACAGCAAGCTGTTAGCAGCAAAAATTTAGAACAAACAGTTGCAGTCAATCCCGATAAATTGTCAAACGGAGATTTTTTGACACCCTACATTAGCGACTTGGGAATTAACTCCGAAACCCTCAAGCAACTTCATCCAAATCATCAATCAAGATAGTTAGTCCCCGCAGCAACAAAAGTTGGCATTATTGATATTTTGCATCCAGGTTCGATCGAGGTTGCTATTCGTTGGGTTGGGGCGGGTTTATTTAGATCGAGGGTTCTATTCGTTGGGTTGGGGCGGGTTTATTTAGCTCGTCAATTATTAACAAATATTGTGGCGAACCCGCCCCTACAGAAATCACTGTTAACTGTCAACTCTTTATGACACGATCGAGGGTTCTATTCATTGGATGGGGCTGGTTTATTTAGCTCGTCAATTATTAGCAAATATTGTGCGAACCCTTTCAAGGTCGTACTCGAATATGCTTCACTCGTTATTCTAGTACAACCTTGAACCCTAAAGGAATCACTGTCAACTGTCAACTGTCAACTGTCAACTCTTCCTTCAACTTATGACACAAGCAGAGTTCCAAGAAACTGCCAACATTGAGGCTCGCGGAACAGCCCCGGCCGACAGACATTGGCGCGACTACTTCACTTTTAATACCGACCACAAAGTAATCGGAATTCAATATCTGGTAACAAGTTTTCTGTTTTACTTAATCGGCGGCGTGATGGCAACTTTAGTGCGCACCGAACTCGCCACTCCCGACTCCGATTTTGTCAACCCCGAAATGTACAACAGTTTATTTACCGTTCACGCAACGGTGATGATTTTCCTGTGGATTGTACCTGCGGGTGCCGGATTTGCTAACTTTTTAATCCCGTTAATGATTGGGGCAAAAGACATGGCATTTCCTAAGTTAAATGCCGTCGCCTTTTGGCTGATTCCTGTCGGCGGAATTTTGCTGATGAGCAGTTTTTTTGTCGGAGCTCCCCAAGCTGGTTGGACTTCCTACCCGCCGTTGAGTTTAATTACCGCTAAAGCAGGTGAAGAGATTTGGATTCTCAGCGTTTTGATTCTGGGAACTTCTTCAATTTTGGGGGCGGTAAATTTCGTCGTTACCATTTTCGCGATGCGGATACCGACAATGAATCTCAATCAAATGCCTTTATTTTGTTGGGCAATGATTGCGACTTCAGCGCTGGCTTTGATTGCTACTCCAGTGTTAGCTGCTGCTTTGATTTTGCTGTCTTTTGATTTGTTAGCGGGGACGGCATTTTTTAACCCGACGGGCAACGGCGATCCCGTCGTCTACCAGCATTTATTCTGGTTTTATTCGCACCCAGCAGTTTACATTATGATCCTGCCTTTTTTTGGGGTGATTTCCGAAGTTTTGCCCGTGCATTCGCGCAAGCCAATTTTTGGTTATTTGGCAATTGCTTATTCCAGTTTGGCAATTAGCTTTCTCGGCTTAATCGTGTGGGCGCACCACATGTTTACCAGCGGCACTCCCGGCTGGCTGCGGATGTTTTTTATGATCGTAACTATGATCATCGCCGTACCGACTGGAATTAAAATATTTAGCTGGTTGGCAACTATTTGGGGCGGCAAACTTCGATTAGTCAGCGCCATGCTGTTTGGGATGGGTTTTATCTCAACATTTGTCCTCGGCGGCATCACCGGAATCATGGTAGCTTCCGTGCCTTTTGACATTCACGTTCACGACACTTATTTTGTCGTCGCTCACCTGCATTACGTGCTGTTTGGAGGCTCGGTTTTTGGCATTTACGCTGCTTTTTATCACTGGTTCCCGAAAATGACGGGGCGGATGCTGAATGAATTTTGGGGCAGAGTTCATTTCGTTTTAACCTATGTTGGTTTTACTGTAACTTTCTTGCCAATGCACGTTTTGGGGATGCAAGGAATGCCCCGGCGGGTGGCAATGTACGACCCGAAATTTACCGCAATTAATGTGATTTGTACTGTCGGTGCTTATATGCTGGCAGCGTCTACAATCCCGTTTATTATTAATGCAATTTGGAGTTGGAGGTACGGCCCGAAAGCTAGCGATAATCCTTGGGAAGCTTTGAGTTTGGAATGGATGACAACTTCACCACCCCCGATCGAAAATTTTGAAGGAGTGCCGGTATTGGCAACAGGACCTTACGATTACGGCATGGAAAAAATTCAACGGAGTGGAGATCGTCTCAGGCTGCAACTTAGGGAAGATGCGGCTAGCAACGCTCCGAAACAGGGAATTCCGATCGCGGAAGCTCAAGCTTCAATGTTTTTTGGCGGCACTGCAACTTTGACCGAACCCGAATCGGAAACTGATGTTTCTCCCCCTCAAGAAAATCGAGATGGCGAGCAATCAAACAGTTGAAAGTTGACTGTTTAGGAGGTAGAAACCGGGTTTTTTCGACCGTACCGTGTCACAGGTTTAAATCTCATAAAAACCCGGTTTCTTTGGTCTGAATGCGTCAGTAAGCCGCAGGGTGTGCAGAGGGTGCGCAGTACGCACCTTACGCTAGAAGTAACGATCGCTCGCGAGCGGGGACGCTCGCACTAATGGTCTTAAACTCAAAACTCAAAATTCAAAACTCAAAACTCCTTACCAACTCTCTTTCAACTCAAAACTCAAAAAAACAACTGTCAACTCTTCCTTCAAATTACCAGCAATTAATTATGCAAAGCCCAGCGATCGACCCAGCAAAAACTGCTCTCAATTACCACCACAGCAACAAAATAGAAGCACACGGTGTAGAACATCCCGACCACCGAATGTTGGGAGTAATCGTGTTTCTGTGCGCTGAGGGCATGATATTTTTCGGTATGTTTGCGGCCTATTTGATTTATCGAGCGATGAGTCCGGTATGGCCGCCGGAAGGTACGCCCGATCGCGAGTTATTACTGCCTGCCGTCAATACAGCAATTCTGATTGCTAGCAGTTTTGTGATTCACAATGCGGATACTGCGATTAAGAAAAATGATGCGGGAGGAATGCGGAATTGGTTCCTCGCAACGATGATTATGGGCATAATTTTCTTGGCAGGTCAGGTTTACGAATACGCTCATTTGGAGTTTGGTTTGACAACGAATTTGTATGCCAGTTCCTTTTACGTTTTAACTGCTTTTCACGGCTTGCACGTCACCTTTGGCGTACTGTTGATGGCGGCGGTATTGTGGCGATCGCGCGCGGTTAACCACTATTCCAGCGAACACCATTTCGGCATCGAAGCTACTGAAATTTACTGGCACTTTGTCGATGTAATCTGGATTATTTTGTTTGTGCTGCTGTACCTGCTTTGAACTTGCAGGTTTTCTATCCTGCTGCACCATAGTTCGAGCGACCCCCATATCGGGGGTTTTTTATTTTTTAGCCTGCCAGAAACCAGAGTTTATATTGGTAGCGGATACTGTTCGTCTGCATAGAGACGTGCCATTTAATCTTCCTCATTATTTTCTCGGATTGCTGTTTCAATCTCGTCAGGATTTGCCTCAGCATAAACCCAAGCATTTACTAAGTCATTGGCATATAAAGTTGGATAAGATTTTAAGAGTTCGATCTCGCTGACACCTAAACGATGATAACCTACCAGTACCCAAACGGGGATGCGAGTTCCTTCAATGCAGGCATCGCCACCGCAGACACCGGGAGTTTTTGTAATGCCGCGCCAGTTTTTATTGATACTGCGAGTTAGGAGTTGGATAACTTCAGCTTTTTCAGCGGGAGTTAAGGCAAGCAGTTTTACTTCTAATTCTTTGACTGTCATAGATAGTGTTTGATAGGTAAATTTGGATATATTTAATTTTTTCTGGCGCAACGGGCATATTTGAATTTATTTTATCATAATTTTTCAAGCATGACAGGAAGCGATCGCTATTTTGACGCGAGACGGTCGATCGCTCTTTGAGAAAAAGGGGCGTTTCTTACAGCCAAAATTGTTTGTCCCCATCCAATGCACCTGGAGAAATCCCTTGCAAACGACGATAAGCAATGCGATCGGAGCCATATAGCGGTACGGGTAAGCGCGGTTCTTTAAGAGCTCCATGATGTAGCAAAGTAAGTTTCAAAGTTGCTTCTACTAAAAGATCGAGAGATACTTGCTGTCCTTCATCAGGAATCACCCTCAAACGCAGGGGATAAGGTAAACCCATTTTCTCGGACTTCACATCAGTTGTTACTAAAATTACTTCATGGGAAGACAAGCGAAGTGATAACCCTTTTTTTGGTGCTTTCAAAACTGACTGTTCAAAGTTGTAAAGTCGGGGAATTCCTGATTTTATGCACTCCACTAGAATAAAATTGGAACCAATGGCTTTCGATCGATCTCGTAAATGCTTGATTTCACTACCGCAAAAGTTACCGTCACGGTAAATTAGTACAGTTTTGCCACTGAGTTCAGCAGCAGGGAGAAACCTTTCTAAAGTTCTTTTATTGATTTCTTCACCTTCTGTAAGAGCGTCCTCTAACCGATAACCAATAAACTCTCCCTGTTTGTTGTAGAGACGGACACTCGCGCAGACATTTAGGCTTCCCGTTCCCTTCTTTTTCGGAGTTCGAGAAATATCCAAACCGATAAAATAATCCGCAATCTCCAGAGGTTCAGCTAGAATAAAAGGCAGATTTCCCAATTTTGCCAAAATTCCTGGAATAACTTGATTGAGCATATTTCCCCAATTGCTAGTATCTTTTAGCGTGTCCTCATAAATGACCTGGCTAGCAATTCCCCGGCGAAGTAACCGCGAAGAAATAAAAGCATACAAGCTGCCGTCCTCACTATTATCGGCATGGCGATCGCTCTGTGGTAGGAATGTTAAAACCAGATCGGGGGGAATTACTAATAACTCATCTATCGCTTGTTCCACTTTGGCTTTAGCCTCATCTGGACTCAAGCCATCTGTCGGAACTATCTTGACTCGATCGTCAACATTGTGGGTATTTGGATTTATCAAAGGGATGCTTTCAAATTTGTATTGTTTGAGTCGCTGATAAATTTGTTCAAACAAAGCAAGATTGACTTTATAATCGCCAACTTTTAAAACAGAAATGCGAATTTCTCTGCCTTGCTTTTCATATTCTTTGTGCTTGCGATAAACACCACCTTTAGAGAGTCCACTCTTTAAGACTCCACTTCTTTTGCCAACAACATTTTGACCAGACCCGTCTTTTCCAAAAAGTAGTTTGGTTTCATCAAGCGGGAATGGCAGCGATCGAAATAGTTGCGGCTGCTGGCGGCTATTGATACTATCTCCTAACTGAAAACCATACTCAGCTAGATGTTCTCCAGCCTTCTGTTTGTACGAGGTTAAACAGTTCTTTCGTACTAGATATGGAATTTTAGTATGTTTGAGTAAATCTCCATATTCTACCTCAAATTTGTGAGCTGTATCCTTTGTAATACAAGGAGCGAGTGCTGCCATTGGATATTCATATTCTTTTGCCTCCTTGCCAAATTGAACAGCTACTACTGGTTGCTCGTCAGGTGCTTCTATGAGTTTTTGTTTGCTAATTGCACCTTTTGCCTTATGGATCAGTTTTTCTCTGCGTCCTTCATCTCCCATTAAGCCAACAATATTAGTAATTGTCGCCGAACTATTTTTTTCAATGTCTCGCACTTTCAAGCCAACTAAAAGCTCTTGAGTCTTGTGTCGGTAAGGATGATTTTCATAGAATTCAGAGAGGTTGCCATTAAAAGTAAAGTAACTATGAGGCGTTAAAACTATTGCTGGATGTATAATTCCTTGGAACTCAAAATTTTCTGCCCAAAAGTTCGCTTCACGCTTGACTGCAACACGATTATCACGATCGGACCAAACAGTGTCCGCAGGTGAAAAAGTTCGCCTGATTTGTAATATCCTTACAGCTAATTGAGCAAGGATAGAATCAGTTGGCTCTGGTTTGCTTACCCATTGAATCGAGTAAGAGCGATCGCCAATATCCTCTTTCAAATCTTCTAGAATTTCATTCAGTGCTGTTCGCCATGTTCCGTAGTCTGGCATCGTTTGGTTTGGTTTAGCTAAAACCCAGAAATATTTATCTTCCCAAATAACGATCGCATCAGGAAATTTCTGACTGAAACGCCAGCTAAATCGATTGCCAAGCTTGCGATCGACTTCTGGGCTTAATCGAAAGCAGATTAAATTTGGTTGAGAAATACTCAGTTGAAAAATTTCACTCAGATATGTTGTAGATGGGGCAGCTTGTCGAGAAATTTGAACGGGAGCAGTAGTCATGCAGCAACCTCTGATGATTTTGATACAGAAGAGAATTGACAAAGAGAATTAAACGGACAGTAGCTACAGCTAAAACCAGGATTCGCTGGAAAAATGATACTGAAATCAGCAGGATTATCCCTGTAATGCTTTAACTGTTGCTGATGCTTTTGAGCAATTATTGCTAACTCGATTTGAAAAGCTTTGAGCGTAGCAGCAGTGGCGCTAATTGGGTCAGACTGCTTGCCAGTCTCCAAATTGTAGAATGAGGCAATAGCTGGTTTGCCAGGATATAGGTAACTGGCTGCTAGCAGGTAAATATATGCTTGCCGTCTGTCAAAATCAGATTTACCTGTTTTAAAATCCAAAATGTGCAGCCTGCCATCAGACTCAACAAAAATGCAGTCAATTGCTGCATAGAAGTTAAACAGATAATTCCCTTGTTTGATAATTATTGCCTGGGGAAACCCCTCGTCTCCTCGACTCAGTTGAATGATGTTCTTGCCAAAAAGAATGGGGTGCTGTTGATAATTTTGCAAGATAAGTTTTACTCGCTCCTCAACGACGGCTGACTCTTGACTTAATTGCAGTATTTCTGCCACTTCCTCTGCACCATCTTTTCGAGATAGCAGTTCAGGGGCTTGATGAAATTCATAAACTCCTCTTTGTGCCAGGAGTCCAATTTTCTGAGGCTGGCTGTCAGTCGCTAACAGTTCTGCTATTTGAGGTTCTCGCTTGAGTGCTTTGGTAAAACCGCGCTTCATATCGCAGTGCAAGTGTTCTTGCCCCACTGGTGGAGCAAACAGCAACCAGAGATTGTAACTGGCAAATGCCCAAATTTTTTTCACAAGCTGAGCCCTCTATTCTAGAGGGCAGTTATGGGTTCATTTCGTGAGAATTGCGTGAATTGCCTCTTTGGCTTTAGATGACTGGGAAATTCCAGTCTGGTTGGCTAGTTGGAAAGTCCGCAAACCTTCGAGCATTTGTTCGGCAGCCTGCCTTAGGCTTGGCTCCAGGCTCGTCTTTTGTACTTCCTCCAGCAGCAACGGCAAGGGTCGGCCAATTGAGAAGCACAGTTGATCGGGGTTCGATGGCTGTTTTTTCATAGTTTGCCTCTTGTATGCAGCTTTGTAACTCAACAACTAGAGGGATACCAGCCAGAGTTGCTATTATTATTCAACAAATTTGGCAATATGCCCTTAAGTTGAAATAATATACAACATGAAAATTTCTGTCAAGCGTTCTCGGCAAAGATTTTAGTGTTGACAATTTTAGTACAACATCAGGTATAATCGCTATATAAGTTATGGCAGATTAACCAATTTGGGTAATAGCTCGACAAGAAACACCTTGAGATCCTTATGATGTAAAGGTTGTAACCTTGTCGCACTGTGAAGGCTCGCAGCGTTAGAATCAGTAGGCTGAGGGAATCTCGTCAGTAAATCGGATGTGGCTATGGACAAACAAGAAGGTCAAAGTTTTGGTACGGTTATTTGGCAAGCCCGCAGGCAAAAACGACTGAGCCAAAGGGAACTGGCTGTAAAAGTAGGAGTAGACTACACCTACCTTTCAAAATTGGAAAATGACCACGTTGAGCCAAGTGAGAAGGTCATTCGCTCGTTAGCAAAGCATCTAGAGTTGAACGCGGAGGAATTGATCTACTTAGCGGGTCGGATGACCGAACATGACACTGAAGCTCTTGAGGAAATGGTCAGAGCGAATTACAAAGAGATGCCTGCTTTATTCCGTAGAGTGCGAGAAAATCCTGGCATGGATTCATTCGTAGAAGCACGGGAGGAGCAGCTTGCAAAACTGCAAAAAGAAAATGCTACCCTCAAAGCCAAAATTTCCGAGCTAGAGGGAAAATTAAGGAGCTATCGTTTTTTTTCCAAATCGGAAATAGAACGCTGTGCTAATAAAATTTTGCAACAAGTCCCAGCAAAAAAACAATCTAACTGGTCGTTGAATGTCAATAGTGTATCTGATTTTCTAGAAATTCATGTTTGTTATCATATAATTCCTCCTGATGAAGAAGGACCTATTGTGGCTAAAATTTTACATCAAGAACGCGCCATTATTATTAATGAAGATGTTGCAGGATTTCATAAAAAAATTGACTCTTCAACCATTGCTCACGAAATAGGACACTGGGTACTTCACGTTAACCAACATGAAATAGAAACTTTATCTAAACAGCGGAAGATTAGTGAGAATTCTGAAAACAATGGAAATATATTCTTGTGTCGCCTTGCTAGCGAACAACTCGATCGGTACAGTTTAAATAATCAGGAGAATCGGTTGGAATGGCAAGCTCAATATTTTGCCAGTTGTTTGCTGATGCCCCACTGCGTTTTGGAAGAAAAACGAAAAATGCGCGATCTAACGAAATGGTCTCATCTTTACGCAATACGAGATGAACTGGGAGTAACCCTATCACATCTAATTGCTCGCCTGCAAGATTTAGACTGGATTTACATACCAAATGGTTCCCGACAGATTTACCAAGGTAAAGGATAGCTCAACGGATATGTTCAGAGCTTTGATAACAATTATTGTAGTAAGTGAGGAGAATAAAAAATGAACTTATTTAAGCCATATCGCTTCTTAAATAAAGAACAAATTGAAAGCAAGGCAAACGATATTTTAATGCAGATGAAAAAAGAAGATTTTCACCTCAATTGGCCCTTTGATGCTTCTTTGGTGGCTGATGCTCTGGGAATCCGTCTGTGTTGGGACAAAATACTCCCGGATAATAATGGAATAATAGCAGCCAAAATAGAACCAATAAAACGTTTAATTACCATTAACGAACTGTTTTCAGAGATAAAAACAAATAAAGGACTGGAACAATCGACAATAGCTCACGAAATAGGACATTGGGTACTTCATGTCAACCAAGATGAAGCTGATGGTATTGTAAAGCAGCTCGAACTAGCTCTAAACTGCCAAGCTACTCCACAGTTGTTTTTGTGCCGCAGCATTGATAAGAGCGGCTATCAAACTACATTAAACAGCAAAGTTGATATTGAATGGCAAGCGCAATATTTTGCTAGCTGTTTGTTAATGCCTCGATATATCTTGGAAGAGAAGCGAAGGGGACGTAATTTACAAAGCTGGCCTCACCTGTATGCAATGGCTGATGAACTTGGCGTAACAATATCAAATTTAAAAAATCGCCTGCAAGATTTGGGCTTGATTTACATTCCCAAGGGTTCCAAGCAGATATATTTAGGTAATTCAACACCTAATGGTCAGCAAGGATTGTTTTAGAAAAGCGCGATCACCCCTTTTCTTCTCCATTCAAAAAGTGCGATCATACCATTGTGTTATTTGCAAAGGAGAAATTGTAGTCAGGACTGAAGCCTGCAAATTCAGAGGACTGCATTCCTCACTACAAACATTAACGCGGGAGCGAATTTGCTTCATCAAGCATATTGTTTAAGGCGACAGGATGTTGGAGAATTGGGGGAAAATTATCGAGAGCGCGATCGGCAATATTTTGGATTTGAGTAGCAATCCGGGGTGAAATTTGAACCAATCCCAGTACGATCGCCCCAAACCATTCTTCTGCATCCAATTCCCATTGTTTAGCCAACAGATTTTCCACAATATTTGCACTGTAAACTGCTTGATTTTTCCCCAAATTCCCCAACCAATTTTCCCAATAATAAATAACTCCCCTGCTGCAATTCGGAACGCCCAGCGACTCGTAGTAAGTATTAGCAGCCTCGCGGCTAATTGCCAGCCAACGCGGAAATTGGGATGACGTAAAGGCGGTTATTCCGTTCTTAAAGAAATGAGTGCGCCTCAATTTAGTTAATAATTTAGTACCTGCTTCAGTTGCGAGATATTCCCTGCCTTTTCCAGTGACTAAAAGTAAAATTTCCATCACCAACCAGCTCGCGGGAAGCAGGTCTAATCCCGATAATTTGATTGCTAAATTATAGATCGATTGGAGCGATCGATCTGTTAGTAAATTCCCCGAGCTTAGTGGTGTTTCAGTTGCAATATTTTGCAGGTTGATGGCAATTGAAGGTGAAATTTTAGCTAATCCGAGCATCAGATAAGCAAACCAGCGATCGCTATCGTTACCTAACTCTTTAACTAACTCTTCTGCTAAAAAAGGAGGCACCTCAATTGTACTAGCAATCTCGCCCGATCCTAAATCCACTTCGGCTAAACTAAACAACCAACTTTCCCAAAGGTAAAAGAGAGAAGCTTGAGCTTGATTATTCTTAATAACTGGCTCCATATTTGATAAAGTTTTAGCAATCCATCTGGGAAATTGAATGCTCTTTGAAGCACTAACTCCAACCTTAAAAAAATTCGTAGCGTGCAACTGGTACAACAATTCACTTCCCGCTGGAGACTTGCTAGATTCTTCTCCGATTTGACATAATTTTACCAGAATTTCCACGACTAACCAGCGCATGGGAATTCGATCGAATTCCATCAATCCTGACATCAAACCTAAAATTGGTGACAACTTACTGTTCCGATCGGCAAAAGGCAAATCTATTTTTAAAAATAAGTCTGTTATCGATCGCAGATTTTTGTCAGATTCGATAATTTCAATATTTACAGGAATCCCTGCTTCCTGAATTCCTGGAAACTGCAACCAATTCTTGAGGATTTGTCCCGGTTTTAATTCCGAGGGAATTTCCAGTCTCATTTTTTGACTCTTTTTTTCCCCGCCTGCTAGCACGGTACAAATTGGTTCTACGTAACTAAGAGATGAGATAATATCTTCTCGATCGACTACCCAATCTTTGATTTGGGGATGTAAAAATAAACTTTCTGTACTTTGGTTGTGCAGCAAAAGTTGCAGTACCAAAGTTCCACCTGACGGAATTTTTAGGTCTACTTGGGGAATTTCACTCATAATTTTAGCTAGATTTCAGGGTAAATAAATTCTTCGATCGATTGACAGCTTGGCACTGAAAGCACGCCTTTTTATTCAAGTTTTAAAATCGATATACTTGGAACGATCGCAGGAATACTTCCCTGATGCAACCCTCTAGAAAAAAGGCGATTCCCTGCCGGATAGCTACCTTTTGGGAACGCGAAAGCGAAGGTTTTACGCAAGGATATTTCCCCTACAAAAGTCACTTGTAGGGGTCATCTGCAAGCCCTGTTAGTAAGTCCTGTTATTTGTTATTTTTAAGGTTTCCCAAGATTTTGGGGGCGAATTTCGATCTGCTCGATCTCGAACTTTGATTTGCACTGTACCGCACCCGTTTTATAGATTATACCAGCAAACTTAACTAAAGGATATTATTTACAAAAAATTAATATTTGAGATGTTGAGTTTAAAGAAACCGGGTTGTTTGAGATTTGAGGTAGGGATAGATTATTTTTGCAAAAACCCGGTTTCTGTCCGATCGAACATCTCAAATTCCTCTAGATTGGCAACAGCACGGTAAAAGTCGATCCTTCCCCAAACACGCTTTCAACAGTAATTTCTCCTCCCAACATCTGACAGTATTTTTGAGCTATAGCCAAACCCAAACCCGTACCGCCGTACTCGCGCGTAGTAGAAGCATCAGCTTGCGTAAAAGGTTGAAACAACTTCTGTAACTGTTGGGGAGTTATCCCGATCCCAGTATCGGTACACTTACACATCAACCAGTCAAGATGCAAACCGCTGCCATCATCTTGAATTTTTTCAACGCTCAGCGTCACATTCCCATTCCGAGTAAACTTAGCCGCATTGCTGAGCAAGTTAAACAAAATCTGACTTAACTTAGTGCGATCGGAATGCAATTCGCCAAGAGAGCCGACACACTCAACAGTCAAGCGATTGGAATTTTGCAAAAACAGCGGCTCCACCGTCGTCGCTACCTCTTGAATTGCTTCTGCTAAGTCAAAGGTTTCTAAATTTAGCTCCGCGCGACCGGCTTCAATCTTCGACAAATCCAGAATATCATTAATTAATGTCAGTAAATGCTTGCCTGCATTGTGAATCTTTTCCAAATCCTTGACAAAAATTTCCTCGCCCATATCCAGCGCATCTTCCTGCAGAATTTCGCTGTAACCGATAATTGCATTTAAAGGAGTTCGCAGTTCGTGACTCATGTTAGCCAAAAACTGACTTTTAGCTATGTTAGCCGCTTCTGCCGCTTCTTTCGCCTTGTAAATTTCCGCTTCTGCCCGCAGGCGATCGGTCACGTCGTGAGCCAGTACCAATTCAGCTTTCCTACCATCAAACATCATGGCGTAAGAAGTAATTTCTACATCAATAATCGTGCCGTTTTTCAGCCGGTGCCGCCACACTCCAGCAAAATCAATGCCGCCATCTACTTGGGATATATTGTCGAGCAATAAGGGGATATCTTCAGCAGGTCGGATATCTGCAATGGTCATGTTGAGAAACTCGTCGCGAGTGTAGCCGTAGTGTTGGACAGCAGCTTCATTGACAGCGATAAATTGCAAAGTTTCCAAATCGTAAACCCACATTGGATGGGGATTATTTTTAAACAAAAGCCGGTAGCGTTCCTCAGACGCTCTCAATTTAGCTTCAGCTTGTTTGCGTTCTGTAATATCGCGGACAACAGTGCAAATAATCTCCCTGCCTCCGTAGGAAATTACGTTCGCGCTCACTTCTACATCCACGCAGGAACCGTCTCGGCGTCTGTAGAGAATTTCTTCCAGTCTTAACTGTCTTTGGGCCAACAGCACCTCAATATTGCTGTCGATCGTCTCTTGCGGGTAAGCGGCAACATCATAAACACTCAGTTGCGAAATCTCTTCGGCGCTGTAATCTAGCAAATTTCTAAACGCTGTATTGGCTTCCAAAAGATATTTTGTTTGAGCGTCCCACAGGCAAATACAATCTGTAGCTTGCTCGACAACAGCTTGGTAGCGCACTTTTTCCTCAGCTTGTTCGCTTTCAGCTTGAGCGAGTGCTCCCAACATTCCATTGATAGCATTAGCGAGGTGGGCCAGCTCATCTGTGCCCACCACCTGCAGCCGCACCGACAAGTCCTTGCTAGCACTAATGCGGTTGACCCCTTTTGCTAAACTGCTAAGTCGAGACAGCACTACCCGTTCTAACAACAGCAAAGTACAGCCGATAAACCCCAATCCCGACAAACTTACAGATACCAGCAGGTAGAGCAAACTGGTTTGACCTTGGCGGTAGATTTCTCTGGGGATATCCACCCGCAGCAACAGCGCCGGTCGATCGTAAATATCCTTGACAATCGTGTAACCCGCGATCGTATTTGCGTTCACGGGACGCACCAAAATCCGTTTATTTGCCGATAGGTTTGCCTGCGCTTGCCGAAAATCGGGTGGCAACTGAGGATCGTTAACATTGCGTACAATTAACGGCAAGCGAGTAAGTTTAGAAATTTTGGCAATGCCTGCAGCATCCAAATTGCGTCCGAAGATCAGCGTACCTCGAATCGGACCTGTGCCTTTAGTAGTGACGATCGGTCGGGAAGTAATCAGCACCGGCCCCGACGGCAGCAGCAGGATACCGGCCAAACTGCTTTTGGGATCTGGGTGTTGCAACAGCGGATCGCTGAGAGTAATGCGCTGCTTTAATGCTTCGGGAACGGGGATGAGTTGCAGCTTGGCACTATCTAAACCCGTACCGTAAACTATCTTGCCCTTTGTATCGACAAATAGGGCGATATTGACTCTGATATTAGCGAGTCCTTCGGGAACTAAATTTGAGGAAATATATTCTCGATCGCGGTTTTGGATGAAAGCGTAAGTATCATCCCAGGCAGACCAGTCAGCAAAGCGGGAGTTGAAGTCATCTGCCGTCTGGCTAAACACGTTAACAACGCCCTTAACGACTTGAGTAGCTTCTTGTTCTTCCGCTTGGACGAGACTGCCCAAGAGAATGCTTGAGGATGTGGCGTACAAAACGCCGGTCAGTCCAGCGATAGTTACACCAACGATCGATAATGTCTTGAGGCGCAGTTTCATCGAAAAATCCGGTGAGAGTTCCCGTGTCTGTCTTCGCGGGGAGTGTCAATAATTACTAAGTATCAGGTTCTAGTCCGATTCTATTTTGCCCGAGAATCTGGTTTTTGAAAGGGGGCGGGGGCAAATTCCGACCGAAAACCATTTTTATTTTGCTAATTCCTACCTTCAATGGAGTCGCAGAGGGTCTGGGGGAACCCACAGGATTCGGTCGGTTCCGGGGAATTGTCGCCAAACAACTCGTTCTAGCGACAGCGAATCCGTCAGCGGGATTTAGATTCCCATGCACAGCCCTGGGGTAGTAAATCCGGAAAAAACTCATCCGGTTTGGGGAGCAAACTAATTTCTTTCTCTCCCCCCCCTCACACTCTCGATAAATAGAGTGAATGGTTTTTTCCAACTGGCAGTGCGATCGAACGCGATCGGCGTGTGGTAGTTTACACCTGCTGCGGGCGAGCCTCCTTGCAAATACCCAAGATGCGTCGGTCGTTGTCACTGACTGCAGAAATCGGGTAATACTTTTCCAGGTTTACCGAATAGGGAGAGGTAGTGCGATCGAAACTATCTACTACTGTTACATTTAACTGAGTTGACTCTAAATTTCCGTAAAAACAGTAAAAAGCCGATCGAGGCAGGTAAAACGCCCCTATTACTTTTCCCCGCAGCACTTCAAATACAAAATACTCTTTTTGGAGTTCCTCTGGTCTGGAAGACTCTCCATAGAGGTAAATTCCATCGGGCAGCGATTTGCTGGCGTCGTCGGGTGCTGGATCTGAGCGATCGAGCTCGCTCCTAACTTCAAATTTTAACTCTTTTTGCTCGATCGAATTGAGAGTTTTTCCTGCCCGAGCAAACTCTACTTTAACTAATTCACTACTAAAATTTGCCGGCGAGTTGGCAAGGGCGATCGCTCCCAATGCTAAACTGCCGGCCAATATGCAATAAATCAACATCATTTGATTTTAGATTTTAGATTTTAGATTTTAGATTCATTGTAGATTTTAGATTGTCGGTTGATATTAAGTCTGGTTAATTACTTACAGCAGATTGCAAGTTTATGAAGTACACCTCAGAAACCCGGTAACTTCGGCGAAACCGGGTTTCTGGAGTCCCTCACATACCTGAAAACTGCTGAAACTCGATCGCGGTCAATCCATCAGGAGCGATCTGGTCTTAACTAAAAAGAGTTTAGATTTTTTAATTAATCTAAACTCTTTTGATTTACTAGCTAGCTAAATATTCTCGGACTTGAGCTTGACGCCGCCTCAGGTGAGCTAGAGCTTGATGTTCTAACTGCCGCACCCTTTCGCGACTGAGATTTAACCGTTCTCCGACTTTCGCCAGGGACATTTCATTGCCGTCTTCCATGCCGAAACGCAGGGTGATTACTTCTCGCTGCTGGGGCGTCAATTCCGCCATCAAAGTGTCGAGATCTTGCCGCAACAATTCCGAAGTAATGTAATTGTCGGGAGATGCGCTTTCGTCTTCTAGGAGTTCTTGCAGTTCGGTATCTTGGTTGTCACCCACCCGCAAGTCCAAGGATACTGGATGCCTTGCCATCAAAAGGTATTCCCGAATTTGAGAAGGTTGCAGTTCCAAGGCGGTGGCAATTTCCGCAGGGGAGGGAGAGCGTCCCAACTGCTGGGTGAGCTCCCGCTGTACTTTTTTGATTTTGTTGAGTTTTTCGGTAATGTGAATGGGCAATCGGATCGTGCGGGCGTGTTGGGCGATCGCGCGCGTAATTGCTTGCCTGATCCACCAATAAGCATAAGTCGAAAATTTGTATCCCCGCATCGGGTCAAATTTTTCGACTCCGCGTTCTAAACCGAGGGTGCCTTCTTGAATTAAATCCAAGAATTCCATGTTCCGTTTCTGGTATTTTTTAGCGATCGCAACTACCAGTCGCAAATTCGCTTCAATCATCTTTTGTTTGGCTCGGTGTCCCAACTGCATTGCCCGAGTCAATTCGGCTTCGCTCATCTCCATTTCGACGGCCCACTCGCTCTGAGTCGGCTCGCGCTCCAACTGTGCGGCGAGTTGTTGTTTTGCTTCGATTAATTTCATCATTTGCTGCACTTGTTTCCCGTAAACAATCTCTTGTTCGCGGGTGAGCAGCGGCACTCGACCGATCTCGTGTAGATAGGTACGTACCGTATCCGTAGAGGAGTATGGCCGGTTGCCCATGCGATCGGATTTGACGGTCTTGGTTTTGGGGGTTGTTGTAGACATGGGTGAGTATCGCACTCCTTTAACAGATAAAAAGTTGGTCATACCCTGCCCCGCTTTGGCAAGCGGGATACAGACGGCGATAGGGAGAGGTTTCCCTCCCGTTCATCGGTATCGATCGGTAGAAGCTTTTTGTTTCTGGATTGCTTTTGAACTGACTTTGTTTCGCAATCGGACTCGGTTGTTATTTGCTCGCTAGCTTTAACGGCTTCTGGCGAAGTGAAGCAATAGTTTACTTTTCTCAAATTTATTACAAATTTTGAGGTTCGTAAAGGGTAAAAACCTCTATCTTAAGGCTAACTTTTCTACAGATTTCCTTAAGCTTTTAGAATCCCTCTCAGTTTTAACCGCAACTCTACTTCGCAATACTCATGCAAACAGACTCATGCAAAACGAGAGCTTTGCTTTGCTCTCTACATACATCATGACTTGAAATTTTGACGCTGCCTAGATGCTGCGATGCGAGATAACCGAACTGGATCGCCGTACTCACACAGTTGAGAGTTGATAGTTGAGAGTTGATAGTTGATAGTTGATAGTGGATTGTTGGTAGGGACCAGTGCCCCCGTGCCGATCCGCTCTAGTTGAGAGCGGACAGTTATCGTTGAGAGTTGAGAGTTGACAGTTGACAGTTGATATTTGGTTGCTTGGCACAATTTAATTGACATTTTTACCAAAGTATGCTATCTGATTTTTGGGTTTAATGATACTGCCGGACTTAACAATACTTAATATCAAACCCACTAGCATCGGACAGGCACGAGATTGCCATCGCTAAGCGACTCGGGAAGCGAGGGGGGACGATCGCGCCGAAGGATCTAATATATACCAGGACGATCGAATCGGAAACGATCTAACTTTTCCCAGATTTTGAAATCTGCGTGGGGGATGGGGGGCGAGAGTACAAGGGGGAAAAGAACCTTTTTCCTAGCCTTGGTTAATTTTGTTTGACACTCGATCGCCCTCGATAACTAATATTAACTCGCACCAAAAAAACCAAGCCAAAGTTTGAATTTATTTAAATTGTTTTGCCTCTAGAGAAAGGGGCGGCAGGTGCCCTCTGAGAGGTCTAATGCAAAGGTCCGGGGTCTAATGCAAAGGTCCAAATCTCAACCTTAAGATCGATCGCGAGCTGTTACTCTCAAAGCCATATTTTTGACATTGCATCCGGAACGATCGCCCATTTAACAACTGCAATCGAACTCTTAACCTGTTGCTCCCAGATGCTGGCATTATAGCTCAAAACGATCCGATCGATCGCACAGCTAATGAGAGGGGGTGGATCGCCGGAGCCGCGCCGGCCTTTGTCGGCTCTTTAACTTGTCATACGTAACAGCTAATTGGGAACTTTTACCGCTGCAGCTTTAGCTTACTTACGTATATAGAGCTTTCTCAAAATAAATACTGTAAACTAATGTAGTTCGAGCAAGCAAAAGCTATTAACAAATATGCGGGTGCCATCTATTTACACATCAATCAAGGTGAATTTCCATGAATACCCCATACTCAGGCAGCGAGTCCCGCACGAGCGATCGGACCCCAGCAATAGCATTTATCGATGGCACCGTTCCCGACAGCCAGACCCTAGCGAACGGTTTTCCTCCGAACACTCAAATAGTATTCCTAGAGGCAGCAAAAGACGGCATCGAGCAAATTACCGACGCCTTAGCAGGTAAAAAATATTCAGCAATTCACATCATTTCCCACGGCAGCGCCGGCAGCATCAAACTGGGAACAGCACAGCTAAATTCCCAAACATTAAACGCGAGATACACCCAATTGCTGCAAAAATGGCGAGCCAGCCTCACCCCAGAAGCAGACATCTTGCTGTACGGCTGCAACTTAGCAGAAAATACCCAATTTATTGACAATCTATCTCAAATTACTGGAGCAGATATTGCCGCATCCAACAATAAAACAGGCAGTGCCAAACTCGGGGGAGACTGGGAGTTAGAATATCGCAGCGGCAGCATAGAGACAGCAGTACCAATTGCGATCGCGACCCAGGAGAATTATAGTTCGGTTTTAGAAACTTATACGGTGCCAGCAGGGGATATATCGAATACCGGCAACGGCACCACAGGCGGTTTGGTATGGGCCATCAACCAGGCCAATGCCAACCCCGGTCCAGACACGATCGTCCTCAGTCCGGGGACTTACAGCTTTGCTGTCGCCGATAACTGGTGGTACGGACCCAACGCATTACCGGCCATTGCCAGCGAAATCGCGATCGAAGGCAACGGCGCTACCATCGCGCGCGACATCAACAGCAGCAATCGGTTGCGGTTTTTCTACATAGGGGCGATCGACCCCAACTACAACAGCCCCGGTCTCGGCAACCTCACCCTGCGCAACCTCACCCTGCAAAACGGCCTAGCCTTGGGCGGGACAAGCTTTTTAGGCGGTGGCGGTGCCGGTATGGGAGGCGCAATCTTCAACCAAGGCAATCTCGCCCTAGAAGGCGTCACCCTGACGGGCAACAGAGCCCAAGGAGGCAACAGCATCGAACAACCGCCCTTCCGAACGGGGGAACCCAGCAGGGGCGGAGGCGGCATGGGCGAAGACAGCAGCGATA
Source organism: Oscillatoriaceae cyanobacterium Prado104 (assembly GCA_025454405.1). Lineage (GTDB taxonomy): Bacteria > Cyanobacteriota > Cyanobacteriia > Cyanobacteriales > Microcoleaceae > Microcoleus. The sequence continues at coordinate 90,493 of JALOON010000034.1, forward strand.
ACGGAGGCGGTTTTGGCGGGCCGGTCACTCCGACCGGGAGTGTGGCAGGCACCGGGGGATTCGCCAGCAGTACCGGGGGCGGTGGCTTCGGTGCGGGCGATAACGGTAGTGTCGGCAGTGCGGGCGTCGGTGGCAATGGCGGTGGCACTCCCAACGGTTTGGGCGGCAGCGGTGGCGGCACCAATGGTGGCAGCGGCGGTAACGGCAGTGGGGGTGGTGGTGGCGATTTTGCTATTGATAGTTTCAACACCAATGGCGGGGGTTTTGGAGTAGGGGGCTTCGGCATTGGTGGCTTCCCTGCGGTAGCAACCAGTGCGGGAGGCGGCGGAGTCGGCGGAGGTGGCGGTTCCGTCAATGGTGACAACGGTTTTGCCGGCGGGGGCGGTTTCGGAGGTGGCGGCGGTTTTGGCGGTTCTACGGGCGTTCCAGGTGGCGGCGACGGCGGTTTTGGCGGCGGGGGCGGCCGCGGCGGGGGTTTGGGCGGCTTTGGCGGGGGGAATGCTGACCCCAATGCCTCGCCGACGGCGGGCGGCGGGGGCGGCGCTGGTTTTGGCGGCGCGATTTTCAACCACAACGGCACGGTGGTTTTAACTAACAGCACGCTTTCTGGGAATACAGCTTCTGGCAATATCGATGTCAATACAGCAGACAACGACGACAGCTATCAAGGCGGTTCCGGTTTTGGGGCGGCGCTGTTTAATCTCAACGGTACTGTTACTCTCAACAACAGCACTTTGGCTTTCAATACCGTTCGCCCCGGAACGGGTTTAAACTCAGCGTTAGCGGGAAGTGCAGATGGGGCGCTGTACAACCTTGGTTACAGCAGTATCAGTGGCCCGACAGCAACGGTGACACTGAATAATTCGATTATTTCTAACACTATTGGCGGCAGCGATTTGGTTGGCGATGCACCGGAAGTTGTTGCTGGCGGTGCCCCTAATTTAGGTGCAGCACAGGTATTTACTGGGGGCCCTAATATTGTCGTGAATACTGAAGTATCGGACCCCAATTTGCTCGCGATCGACCCCCAACTTTCTGCTTTAGCTAATAACGGCGGCTTAACTCAAACTCACGCGATTCCTGTTAGCAGTCCTGCGATTAATGCAGGTATCAATGCTTTAGCTGCGGGGCTGACAACCGACCAACGGGGCGCGAGTTTTCCCCGGATTTTTCCCAATACTGTCGATCTCGGCGCTTACGAATTGGGGGGTTACAAAATTCGCGGGCAAAAATTCCTCGACAATAACGGCGACGGCATTCTTAACGGTGCGGATGCGGGGCTATCTGGTTGGACAATTTATATCGACAACAACGGTGACGGACAGTTAAGTGCGGGAGAATTATCTGCCGTTACTGATGCTTTGGGAAATTACTCTTTCGATGTGCTGGCGGGAACTTACAACCTGCGGGAAGTCGAGCAAAATGGGTGGACGCGAACCACAGGGGCGATCGTGCCTGTCACTGTCACTAATGCTGATGTTGATAATAACAATTTTGGCAATTTTCAAAACATTACGATCGGCGGGATTAAGTTTCAAGATCTCGATGCCAATGGCTCGCAAAATGGTAGTGAGGCCGGAATTGATGGTTGGAATATTGAGTTAATTAACGCAACTAACGGTCAAGTAATTTCTACAGCAACTACAACCGGCGGCGGCAGTTACAGTTTTGCCAATCTCGGCCCCGGAACTTATCGAGTTAGGGAAGTTAACCAAGCTGGATGGACGCAAACTACCGTCAATCCTGCCGATATTGCACCTAATTCCGGCATTAATTCTGATGGCAACAACTTCGGGAACATCCAATTTGGCAGCATTAGCGGTATCAAATTTCAAGACACGAATGGCAACGGCATTCAAGATTTAAATGAAACCGGTCTTAATAATTGGCAAATTCAGTTAATGGATGTTGCAACTAATAATGTATTGCAAACTGCGACAACAACAGGAGGCGGCAGTTACAGTTTTAATAATCTTGTAGCCGGAACATATCGAGTGAGAGAAGTCGATCGCCCCGGCTGGAGGCAAACTACTGCTAATCCTGCCGATATTGCAGTTAGTACGTCTGGAGGGGATTTTGCCAATATTAATTTTGGTAATTTTCAAAATATTACCCTGAGCGGGATTAAGTTTCAAGATAGCGATCGCAGCGGCACGCAAAACGGTACGGAACCGGGACTCGATGGTTGGACTATTCAGTTGTTCGATGCAGCTACTAACCAATTAGTTGATACAACAACAACATCCGGCGGAGGCAATTACAGCTTTTCCGTTCTCAGTCCGGGAACTTATCGAGTTCGGGAAGTTAACCAAACTGGATGGGAGCAAATTACTGACAATCCTGCCGATATTGTTGCTACTTCCGGCACCAATTCTACTGGCAACAACTTCGGTAATTTTCCAACTACTTCGATAATTAGCGGTGTCAAATTTGAAGATACCAATGGTGACGCAATTCAACAGCCAACCGAACCGGGATTGGAGAATTGGCAAATCGATTTAATCGATCCTGCAACTGGTACAGTATTGCGCACTGCTACAACTTCAGAGGGTGGAACTTACAGTTTTCTCGATCTAGCTGCGGGAAGTTATCGAGTGAGAGCAGCCAACCGTCCTGGCTGGATACAAACTACTGCAAATCCTAGCGATATTTCGGTTTCCGGTCCTGGATTTGCTGCTAGCAATATCAATTTTGGCAATTTCCAAAATATTACGATCGGCGGGGTTAAGTTTCAAGATAGCAATGGCAACAAAATTCAAGATGCAACTGAAGCCGGACTGGAGAATTGGGAAATTCAGTTAATCGATGTTCCCAGCGATCGAGTATTGCAAACTTTCATAACTGGCGCGGGTGGCAATTATAATTTTAGCAATCTCGGTCCAGGAACCTATCGAGTTCGGGAAGTTAACCAAGCTGGATGGACGGCAACTACAGAGATTCCGGAGGATATTGCTGCTGCTTCTGGCGATAGTTACCCAATTAATTTTGGTAGCGCGCGAAATATCCCCAAAATCGAAGTTTTAGATCCACTAAACAACTCGATTCCTGACGGTTCTACCGTACCCGTTAATTTTGGCGAAACAGCGATTAATGCGCCTGTGATTAAGCGCTTTACTGTCAGAAATACTGGCAGTGCCAGCCTGAATTTGGATAATATTAGTTTGCCTTTCGGTTTCAGTATAGCTCTCAGTTTTCCAGGTACGATCGCGCCTAATGAATCGGCACCGTTTGAGATTCAATTAGATGCTGGTGTTGTTGGTAATGCTGGCGGTATTCTGCAATTTCTCAATTCTGACAGCACTCAGACACCTTTTGATTTTCCGATCGCGGGTACTGTAATTGCTATACCAACGCCGACGCCAACGCCAACGCCGACTCCGATTCCGACTCCAATTCCGACTCCGATTCCGACTCCAATTCCTACTCCGACGCCGACGCCGATTCCGACTCCAATTCCGACTCCGACGCCGACTCCGACGCCGATTCCAAGTGAGCCTCCGACTCCGACGCCGACTCCAAATGAGCCTCCAACGCCGACGCCGACTCCGAGCGAGCCTCCGACGCCGAGCGAGCCTCCAACGCCGACGCCGACGCCGAGCGAGCCTCCAACGCCGACGCCGACGCCGAGCGAGCCTCCAATACCGACGCCGACGCCGAGCGAGCCTCCAATACCGACGCCGACGCCGACGCCGAGCGAGCCTCCAACACCGACGCCGACGCCGACTCCGAGCGAGCCTCCAATTGGGTTCGAGCCACCAATTGGGTTCGAGCCGCCAATTGGGTTTGAGCCGCTAATTGGGTTTGAGCCGCCAAGTTCGAGCGAGCCACCATTTCCCGCACCAATTACTGCATCAAATCCCGGCAATCGCACTGATAAAGATTTCTGTATTTGCGGTACGATCGATCGTCCAAATCTCAACAAACCCAATGCTGTCGATAATATTATTAACAGCAACGGCGGCAGTGAAATGCAGTCGGGCACCGCAGGAAATGATGCCTTTTTTGGCAGTGTCAACTCCAATTTATTTCAAGCAAAAACAGGCGCTGATAACTTAATTGGCAGTGAAAATACCGACATTTTTAACGGCAATGAAGATAATGATTTCATTGACGGCAACAAGGGAGACGATCTGCTGTTCGGAGGCAAAAATCGAGATATTATTCTCGGCAATGCAGGTCGAGATACGATTTACGGCAATCGCGATCGCGACTCAGTTCACGGCAGGGAAGATAACGATGTAATGAACGGCAATGAAAACGATGATTTTGTTGAGGGTGGGAAAGGAGACGACTTGCTGTTTGGAGGCAAGGGCAACGATACAATTTTAGCCAGTAAGGGCGACGATTCTGTGTACGGAAATTTAGGAGACGATACCGTTTGCGGTCATGCTGGCAGAGATTTTGTCAGCGGGAATGAAGGCAACGATATTATCGACGGCTGTCAGGGAAACGATACTATTTACGGCGGCAAGGGTGAGGATACTCTCATCGGTTGTGCAGGCGACGATGTGCTGTACGGAGATGTGGGGGATGATAGTTTAATAGGAGGAACTGGCAATGATGTGTTTGTGTTGGGAGCAAATCTCGGTTTTGATGTAATTGTGGATTTCAAGCAGGGGGAAGATACGATCGCACTTGCGGGAGGCCTGACATTTGAACAGTTAACCATCGTGCAAAACAATAACAACATCGTGATTGAATTGACGGCTAATGGCAGGGCGATCGCTGTTTTGAGTGATGTGGGTTCTAAGTTAATTAATGCTAGCGACTTTACGTTAGTTCCCTAATCGCAGCAATCAGTAACCCACATTCCGCACCCTCAACTGGCACGCACAGAACTGGGTGGCTTCACTCATTCGATCGAACGAGGTAAAAGTCAATAAAAATACCTCTGATTTTCCCTCGAAGAGTGCATCAATCAGTTGGGGTGTTCTCAAAATAGGGATCGACGGGATTAATTCGATCTGCGGTATCGATCGAACTTAAAAATCCGGTCATAACTAACTATTAATCTCCAGCAGATATCTTCAGCAACTGACGCTCGTACATCACTGCTGTCTCTAGGTTCGATTGAATTA
>JALOON010000103.1 GCA_025454405.1 Oscillatoriaceae cyanobacterium Prado104
AGAAAAACTATGCCCAATGCCCAATGCCCAATCCCTCCGCTTCGCTTCGCCCAATGCCCTATTCCCCCCTCACCAAAAGACTTATTCAGCAAGCCCTATTTAATAGCTATTTTGCGCAACAATAACCCACCTCATTAAATTCTCCCATTCCGGAGAACTAGCCAACAAATCTGCATCGAATTCACTATCTGTTTCTTGATAAAATTCAGCAAAACAATCAGCCCAATTAATTATAGTTTCCACGGGCAAATAAGGCGTGTAATTCCAAGAACGTTGCAAAAACTGCGCCATTTCTACGGGATGGCCGGTGCGGTGCAAATACCACGCAATCCAAACTAAAGTGCTGTACTTGATTTGCTTTTCCAGCAAACGTATTTTATCCGGCACTTCCGGTTTGGCAAAGAAATTGTCGATGACTGCAGCTAGCGAATTTGCCTGCGGCAAACCTTTGTACATGGCACTTTGTTCGTGCTGGCGGTAGCCGACTGTTACTTGTCTCAACCAAGCTGTCTCGCATCCCATTAAAGCCAAACGCAGTGCTAAATCCGTATCTTCCGCAGGTGGAAATCGGGGGTCAAAACCGCCAGCGCGCTGCAACCAACTGCGGCGAAATACCATCGCGCTGGGCAGTACCGGTTTCCAGCGCAGCCACATTTCTAAATCTAATTTCGGGATGTTTTCCCAAGGCTTGACATCGCGGATTGATTCGCCTTTACTGTTAACCAAACGCCATCCGCTGTGTACGATTCCTAAATTGGGTTGGGCTGCAAATACAGCCATTTGTGCTGCTATTTTATCGGAAAAAAAGAAGTCATCGGCATCTAGAAAAGCGACAAATTCTCCTCGCGCTAATTCGATGCCGCGATTTCTAGCAACAGAAACTCCTTGATTTTGTTGGTAAATATAACGGATGCGATCGCCGTATTTCTCTAAAACTGTTTTGGTATCGTCTTTTGAGCCGTCGTCTACTACTATAATTTCACAGTTACCATAGGTTTGGTTCAAAACGCTATCTACTGCTTGACCGATGTAAGCGGCGCAATTGTAGGCTGGAATAACTGCGCTTACCTGAGGCGCTCGATCGCTCATAACCTATAATCTCAAATCCGGTTGTCCAATTATTGTACGACGCGAACCCGACAGGATCTCACAATTTTACCAAAAAACTGGGCGGAGCGAAGCGGAGGGTTAAAGCCCCTTCTTCAGTGGACGGCTTTAATCGATCCTTAATGTATTGCTTCAAAACTTCAATTGGCGCACCCCCAACCGAAACTTTGGGCTGTTAGTATGTTCCTGCGATATTTTGTCACGCTTTCCTAAAGGAATCTTGATATCCGAGAATTAATTTGCATTATATGTAGCGTACCTGCGTAAGTCCTGAGGATGAGATCTCTCACTCGATCGGCACCCTTCAATTTGAAGTTTCCGATTAGAGATTTGCGATTTGGGATTTTCCACTCTCAAATCTAAACTTAAAAATCGGATGCTGCACCCTCAAAAATATTTGGTTTTCGCAATTCTAGATCAAGAATTTGCCACCGCAAAACGGCTGGAATTTACTAGATTGTCATCGCGAATCGCTTGAGAACTGCGAGCGCTTTTTGGCTTCAAATACTTCTCGACTATTTGCAAAACCTTTTCTGGTTTGGGAGGCTTGCTCAAAAAATCAGAACCGCCCATAAATTTGGCTCGCGTGCGATCGACTATACTGTTTTGACCTGTCAAAAATACGATCGGAGTTTCTCGAAAAGCCGGTGTTTTGCGCAGGAAATTGCACAGGGCAAAACCATTTGTCCTAGGCATCAGCACGTCCATAAAAATTAAAGCCGGTTTGTGCTTGGCTAGAGACGCCACACCCTGCATCGGATCTTGAATTTTCAAGACTCGATAGCCACCCTGCAATAAAATTTGCTCTAAGCATTCGCATACTGTCGGACTATCATCAATACACGCTATCAAAGGGCGGGCTGGTTGAGCAATTGCTGAAGCCAAACGCCACTGTTCGATAGGCGACGGTAAATCCGTTACTGTTCGGAAACTTAGCGAGCCCTGTTCCATGTAGTGCAGCAAAGCCCGACTTGCCACTGTGATGCATTGCCTTTTCTTAAAAGCAATATCCCACAGAGTGTTCTCCCCGTTAAACACGTTAGTCAGGGCTAACAAAGAATCCGCACTGTATCGATTTTGCAGGTCTGAGGACAATTTTAACAGCGGTGCTTGTTCCGGTTCTACCAGCCACAAACCCATTGTTTTCCACTTTTGCCAAAGCTGTTCTGTAGAATCCAAAATTTCTTCTACTTCTGTTAAAGACAGCAGCGCCGAAGGGATAATTTTAGAAACGTATTTTTTTGACGAACGCCATTCCCGGCGCAAACCCGATTGACCGATCAGGGAAAAAAATACTTCACAAGCGCTGCTTTGGACGATCGCCTTTGCTTGTTCCAAACTCATTTCACTTTCGGCAAGTCCCTGCTGGATCAGTTGATATTCCCACAGTTCTCCCGCCTCAAAATCTGTAAGATCTACTTGAAAATTCCGACAGTGCTGTCCGATCGCTCTGTACCAGCGTCTCGATCGGTGCCATCCTCCCGTAGCATAAACTAGAGAGCCTCTAAAAAAGTAAAGTTGCCACTGTTGCTCTCCTTGCTCTAATATTAGTTTTCCCGTTGCTTGTTTCTGGCTGAGCGTTGCCAGAGTATGGCATAACATTTTGTAGCCAATAGTTTTAGCTGACATATACACTCGCATCCCCCGTACTCCGTTTGTACTATTCTAAAATTTCTGAGCTTTGGGGGTAAACAGTAATTTTACTGAAATATGGCACTATTTGACAACAAAAACTTGATTGAAGGGTTTGGGAGAAGGCATTCGGCTTTCTACTGAGATAGTCATGTATTCATCAATACCAAAGAAACGGGGTTGTCAATCGATATTAAAAATTCCCAGTCGGATATTTCGCAAACAACCCGGTTTCTGCATCCAAAAATATGAGATTTTGGTGGTGGGATGCAATTATCGATCGGCGATTAATCAGTATATTTAATTACTAAATATTGAATTACTAATTTTTTTTAGTATCTTTGGGAGGGACTGGATCGAAGCCGCCGGGGTGGAAGGGGTGACAGCGCAAAATCCGCTTAGCTGCCATCAAGCTGCCGCGGGCTACTCCAAATCTTTCTATTGCTTCGATCGCGTATTGCGAACAAGTTGGCTGAAATCTGCAAGCATTGGGCAAGTAAGGAGAAATTACTGTTTTATAAGTTTTTAAGGACGCGATCGCCAATTTTTTCATAAGTTTACAGTTGGTAAGAGTTTTGAGTTTTGAGTTTTGAATTTTGAGTTTTGAGTTAAAGACAGTTGGTGAGGAGTTTTGAATTTTGAATTTTGAGTTAAAGACAGTTCTTTATTCAAAACTCAAAACTTAAAACTCAGAACTTCCCCTCTCCCCCTCCTATTAGTCTAGCGTTTAACTAAAGAGATTGAAAAATCTTGTCCCATGCCGTTAAAAGCTAAGTGAATCCACAACATCCCCACCGGTTCGAGCAATCTAGCTTGCTTTAAATCACCTGCATCGATCGCCTCAAATCCGATTTCTTCCATTAGATTAGCAACAATTTTCTTGGCTGCTGCACTATCTCCGCAAATAAAAGCAGTTGCTCTTTGTGTGCCGAACTGCGGGTTTTCAAAACAGCTTGCACCGATGTTGTTCAAAGCTTTAACAACACTCGCTCCTGTTGCCAATTTAGCGATTTCTTCTGCAGCAGATGTTGTGTGTCCGACCGTCAATCCGGCAGCAAGTCCGGCAGGTGTAAGTTCGAGGGGATTGACAGCATCAATAATTATTTTACCTGTCAAATCTCCGGCTTGGGCGATCGCGTCTGGCGTGGCATTCCAAGGCGTAGCTAATATCAAAACTTCTCCAAATTCGGCAGCTTCTTTAACACTAGCCGCTCGCGCTTTGCCACCTGTAGCTTCTAGAGTTGCTTGCACTTTTGGACTTTCCGGATCTCTAACGCCGAATACTACTTCGTAACCTTTTTTAACTAGAATCTTGCCAAGAGTTCCACCCACATTACCAGCACCGACAATACCTATTTTCATTTGTTGCCTCTTTTTATTTGTTGCCTTTTCGATCGCTAAAACCTATCGAGCTAAAACCTATCGAGCTAAAACACAATTTGAGGAGCCAAAATAATGTTTGTATCGGATTTAACTACTTGACCGATGCCTAAAAATTTATCGCTTTCATCATAGACTTGCAAGGGAGAAGATGGAGAAAATAAAGAATTATTTTCGATTTTTAGGTCGGTCATAATTTCAGATATCGGGAGGCGCTGACCTTGAAACCAGCGTTTGACAAATTCAGCAGGCAGGACGATCGCCCCTAAATGCCCTAAAACCTGAGACGGCAAAAGCGGCGAAAAAGTTCCCGATTCTAACTGCATTTCCAAATCTGCAAAACTGAGACTTTGCTCGATCGAAAAGCCGTTGCTTGCCGTGCGGGTCAAAGCAGCCAATGTTCCCCCAACATTCAACATAGCGCCCAAATCGCGGGCGATCGAGCGAATGTAAGTACCGGGTCCGCAGGCGATCGCCAAATCTAATTCGGGAAAATCCCCCGGTCTCCAATCTAAAATTTCCAGTTGAAATACTTCGACATTTCTAGCAGAAACCTCGACTGTTTTGCCTTGACGTGCCAAATCGTAAAGGCGTTTTCCGCCAACTTGAACGGCGCTGTAATTTGGCGGAAATTGTGAGATCTTGCCAATAAAATTTGCCAGGGCAGCTTGCACTGTTTCTAAACTCAATTCCGGCACGGGTTGAGAACTCAGAATTTCTCCTTCTAAATCATCAGTAGCAGTAGTCAAACCGAATCGAATCGTGCCGCGGTAAGCTTTACCCGGCAACAGGAATTGCAGCAATCTAGTGGCTTTGCCAAGGGCGATCGGCAGCACGCCGGTAACGGCCGGATCGAGAGTTCCTCCGTGTCCGACGCGCTTGATTTTCAACAATTTGCGAACTCGCCCCACGCAGTCGTGGGAAGTCATGCCTGCAGGTTTGTTGAGATTGAGAAAACCTTCGGAAGTCATTAGTTATTAATTATTAATTAGTTCGTAGAGAGGAATTGAGTCCTCAAGATTGCAAGATTAAAATCCTCTCTAAAAACTTTTAGAAAATAAAGTCTGCTTGAGTGATAGAGCCGGGGGCGGCTCCCAAGATAATAGCGAGAGTTTCTTTGGTGCTTGTAAGCTGAATTATTGTGGTCGGGGCCGTTCCGGCTGTGCCTGCGGAGATGGTAAGTTCGCCAAAGGTGAGACCTGCACTCAAACGAATGCGATCGGTCACGTCAGTAAAGTCTGTAATGATATCGCCGTCTGCCAAGCGGCCGATAACGAACGTATCGTTACCCTCGCCGCCAGTTAAAGTATCCCGACCCCGATCGCCCGAAAGACAGTCGTCGCCGACGCCGCCCAGCAAGGAGTCGTCGCCCGAACCCCCGAAGAAAGTATCGTTTCCCGCACCTCCCAACAGAATGTCGCTATCTTGACCGCCTAACAGTACGTCATTGCCTTCGTCGCCCAACAGCGAGTCAGATCCGCGACCGCCAAATACACTGTCGTCGCCCGCGCTGCCCAGTCCCGTATCGCTGCCGGTGCCGCCTAACAGGCAGTCATTGCCGACATCGCCGCGCATGGAGTCGTCGCCCGCATCGCCGGAGATTGTGTCGTCTCCCGCAGCGCCGAAAATGGTATCGGGGGCTTCCAAACCAAATATTAAGTTCGCGCCTGTTGTACCCGTGAGCGAGTCTGGGCCGGAGGTGCCGCGAATTGTGTTGCTAGACCCTCCAGAACCGCCTCCCGGTGTAGTACCTCCGCCGCCGCTGGGAGTGGGAGTGGGTCTGGGGATTGGTTGAGATGGTACTGCTTGTGGCATGGTGGTGTTACCCCGATCGGAATTTTCAACTATTACGTTAGTACAAGATTCGATCGATCCGCACTGGCAGAGGTTTGCAGTTGGGCGATCGAGCTGATGTTATCGATCGAACGGATATCTAAAAGCTTGAGATTATTTTTGCCAGATGTCTATTTCCTGTGTTGTGATATCGCTCGATCGCGCGACAATAGAGGACACGGCAATGCCGTGTCCCTACACTATATTCATCCTAATTTTTAGGCTTTGCTCGATCGGCGAATCAAAACGCTGACAAATTCCCCCGGCTTGCTAACAGGCTGCGGCGGACTCCAATCGCTGACGGCGGCAAATCCCAGCAGGTACAAGTGGTGGATGGTTTTCAACACGCCTTTGCGCGAACCCACAACCCGGATCTGCAGGATTTCTTGTTCGGATTCTTCAGGACTGTTACTCGGACGATCCTCTTCGAGGGCTCCGCTAACGGATGAGTTCACGATCGTACCGAGCAGGGCGGCTGCAGAGAATGTTACAATCCTCAATCAGCCTCCACACTGCTAGTTCCAGTTTGGCGGTTAGCTGTCCTTTGCTGTGTCACCAGCTTAGGGCAGTGCAACTAGGTTTTTAGGCGATTCCGGCTGCTCGCGCTGCAAGCAAAGCAGCCTTAACTCATTAGCGTAGCGGCTCGGGGGGGTCTGCGTCAATCAATTTGGAGTTTTTAATTTTAAAATCTCAAATCGCAAATCGCAAATCGCAAATCTTAAATCGCAAAGCTCAAATGGGTGGGATGTGTCAAGTATCGGGTAAAATATAAAGTCGTTCTAAAACCTTAAAATCAAAAATCTAAAATAGAGATATGCCCAGAACTCCTAATGAATTTGCAGTTCACCTGCTGATTGAGGGCGGACACCATCAAGAAGTGCGTTTTCCCAGTATGCAAGAGTTTAAGAAGTGGTATGACGGCACGATCGTACCGAAGCATGAATCTGCTGAATTTGTCATGGTTCCCATTAAAAATCGGGAAAATGAATACATGGTGGTTCGTCCCAACAGTATCTTAGCGATCCGGATCGAACCGATTTACAGCAACAGACCGGATTATTCCGACATCGACGAATGAGGGTCCGATCGCCTAAGATTGAGGATTGTTGCCAGCTTTAACTGTTAGTTGACTGTTTGTTTTATGCGCTTTCGCTCACTGGGCCGTTCTCGAACTGCTTTCTGTCTGTTGGCAATTGTTTCTTGTCTGATGTCTTGTCTGATATCAGCGATATTTCCCGTGCCTGCCGGGGCGGTGCCGCCGCTGCAAGCAATTAGTTTGGATCGATTGCAAGCTGGCGAGTCGGATGACATTGGTCTGGACGCTCAAATTTGGGGCGAAAATGGCAAGCCTGGGGATAAAGAATTGCTGTTAAAGTCGATCGACTACAGCCTCGGCTATCTCAATTCTCAAGCTGCGGCTGCTGCTTACAGCCGCTATCGACTAGCAGGAATTACGCGCGATCGAGTCCGCCGTTCGCTCGATCGATTCCGCGAATTAGTTGTCAGTTCTACCACTCCAGCACAGCTTCAGGAATCTGTCAAGCGCGAATTTGTTTTCTACAAATCGATCGGTAAAGATGGTAGAGGAACAGTAGCTTTTACCGGTTATTTCGAGCCGACTTACGCAGCATCCCGGACGCCGAATTCTGAATACCGCTACCCCCTCTATCGCCTGCCGCCAAACATCGCATCTTGGCCGAAACCGCACCCGACTAGATTGGATTTGGAAGGGGCAGATGCTTTGCAGGGAAGCACGGGATTGTTGCGGGGGTTAGAATTAGTTTGGTTGCGCGATCGATTCCAAGCATTTCTCGTTCACGTCCAAGGTTCGGCGAAATTGCAGCTAACTGATGGTAGCGTCATGACGGTCGGTTTCGCGGGCAAAACCGATCGCGGTTATACAGGTGTCGGGCGAGAATTAGTTAGAGATGGCAAGTTTACTTTAGAACAATTAACTTTACCGAAACTCACCGAATATTTTACGAATTTTCCGGCGGATATGAACAAGTATTTGCCGAAAAATCAAAGTTTTGTTTTCTTCCGAGATACTAACGGAACTCCAGCCACGGGAAGCATTGGAGTGCCAGTAACTGCCGAAAGGTCGATCGCGACTGACAAATCTTTAATGCCTCCAGGCGCGCTAGCATTAATTAGTACAAAATTGCCCTATCCCGGTGCTGCGGGAAAACTCGAACAAAGGGCTGTTAATCGTTACGTATTGGATCAAGATACTGGCGGTGCAATTAAAGGTGCGGGGAGAGTGGATGTATTCATGGGAACGGGGAATTTAGCAGGCGATCGGGCAGGTTATATTAATTCAACAGGAGAACTTTATTATCCGCTGTTAAAGTAGCGATCGATCGTTCTCTGAACTTTACAAAAAATTCACGATCGCGAGTAACTATTCACGATCGCAAATCATTTGTGAATTTCTTACTCCCTCCCCTTGTTAAACTGTCTTTAACTCAAAACTCAAAATTCAAAACTCAAAACTCCTTAACAACTGTCAACTCTCTTGCTGCAACTGTTTTACAACCGAAATCAATCGCTTGAGATGGGGCTTGACAACTTCTTGCTGTTCGCGTTCTAAACGATCGATTTGAGTTTGCACTGCAGATAGATCCGGCGCAGATTGCCGGGATAAAGCTTGCTGTTGGCTGTGGAGATTGGCTATTACTTTCTGGATTTCCAAAAATCTAGTATTTATTCCTTCCCAATCGTCTTGAGTAATAGTAGTTTCTGCCAAATGTTTCGTAGCATTTTGCAGTTGTTCAATTGCCTGTTCGATCGATTCTAAATTAGTCCCAGACCCGATAGATAATTCTTGCAATTGTTCGCTGACGTGCTGCCGCACATCAAGGACAGCAGATGCGACTATTTCTTGCAAAGAAGCTACCGAGTGTCCCAAACTCAGCAATTGCTGTTCGATTTCTATAGACTGCGAATCAAAACCGTCACCCCGCGGCAGTGCAGCCATTTGCTGGCGCAGCGATTCAATATCTGCTGACAACTGTCTGCGAAGTTTAATAATTACTGTCACCGCCGTTTTTTCCAGCTTGTTGACAGATTGTTTTACTTCGGCATTTTCCGAGTTTTGATAAATCCGCGCTTGTTGCTCGAAACGGTAGCGGTTGGCAACGTTCAGCGACAGAGCTAAAGTGAGGGGAGCTACGCCGTAAAAAGCCTGACCCGACAGTGCTACAACTAGTGCGCCGACGCCAGAGGCTGCGAGGGAGGCGTATTCTGCAAACTCCAGCCAGTGTCTTTGAGGGTAAGTTTGCCTCAGGCGGTTAGGTACTGATGAGTTTGGCTTCCGCATAACTCTTTGGGTCATAGTAGTTTCTCGTTGTTGGTAGGGTTGCGAGATTTGGTTGAGCACTGATTTCCATCCTTTTCTAACTTTAAGCTTTACAATACTCGCTGTCGCTATTATATTTTTATGTCCTCCTGTAGCTTGAGGATGGCTGACATATTGTTATGTATCGGGCAGCGCGTGCCGATCGCGCCTCCAATTTTACAGCACTTAGGGCAATCGGCTGCAACTCAATCCGCACCCGCAAAGCCCCGGTAATTTCCTGTAAGATCGTGTCGGGTCGATCGACCCCGATGGGATTAGTTCGTAATGTGGACTTTAGTCCGCAGATTGGGAGCTAGTACCTAAGTAGCAAATAAATAGACAAAGCGGTACACTAATAGACAAATATCTATAGTGTGCCGATGATGTTTAAGCCTCACGAATTTGCCAAAAAACTTGGCCTTTCAGTAAAGACCCTTCAGCGCTGGGATGTCTCAGGGAAATTACCCGCCAAACGCACTCTGTCAGGTCATCGCTTCTACACAGAAGACGATCTTCTAATAGCCAACGGGCTAAAGCCCTTAGAAGCCAAGCGAAAGACAATCGTTTACTGCCGAGTCTCATCTAACGGGCAAAAGCTAGAACTTAAAAATCAGGTACTGGCAATGGAAGCTTTCTGTCTGGGTCGAGGGCTGAGCGTTGATGACTGGGTGTCAGAAATTGGTGGCGGGCTAAACTTCAAGAGGAAAAAGTTTTTAGCAATTATGCTGTCAATGCTTAAAGGTGAAATATCGACAATCGTAATTGCACACAAAGATAGGATGTGCAGGTTCGCATTTGAGTTTATCCAAGAACTTGCTACATCAGTCGGCTGCGAAATTGTAGTTTCCAATCAAGAATCGCTATCTCCCCAGCACGAATTAGTAGAAGATTTAATGGCAATAATTCACTGTTTCTCGTGCCGCTTGTACGGGTTGCGAAATTACTCCAAAGAAATTAAAGAAAGCCTCAAAAACGCTATTGACAAACCCGTACAAGACCTGTCAGCATTGAGCGATCGAGAAATACAGTGTTGAGGTCGAACAATGCTTTTATCCATCAAAACAAAGTTAAAGCTAAACAAAAGTCAAGCCACAATAATGAGCAAACACGCGCTCGATAGCTCGGTTTACTTATAATTGGGGATTGGCTGCTTGGAATAGTCTTTATAAAGATGGATTGAAGCCTAACAAATACCTCCTCAAAAAGTTCTTCAACAACCAGGTCAAGCCTGAGTTTGCATGGATTAAAGAATCGGGAATCTGTCAGAAAATAACTCAATACGCCTTTGACAATTTGGGTGATGCTGTTTCGAGATTCTTCTCTGGTAAAGGTGGTTATCCGAAGTTCAAAAAGAAAGGGCAGCACGATTCATTTACAATTGACGCGGGTGGCAAACCAACTCCCGTGGGCGGTACCTCAATTAAATTGCCGACAAACAGTTTGTAGTAAGGACGGAAGTCCGCAGCATTTTGCTGACTGAAGTCCGCACTACGAACAAATACGAACAAATATTATTGCGATCGATCGACCGAACACGATATAATTACCCGCGACAAATTTACTCAAAAAATCAAAAAATGAACTCAGATAAACCCGGAATTGCCGATCGGCTAAAATCGATTTTTAGTATGGCACTGTTCGTAATCTTGGTCTTAGCAGTAGGCTTGTTAAGCGTGAATTTCATTTTGGCTATTTACGCAAAATTTGCTTAATTTGCAAATTTAATTGGCAGCTCGATGATAAACTCAGTGCCTTTACCAACTTCGGAAAAGCAATGCAATTTGCCCCCGTGTTTTTTCACGACTATTTGGTGAGAAATTGACAAGCCCAAACCCGTACCTTTACCTACTGGTTTGGTGGTAAAAAACGGATCGAATAACCGAACGATCCTGTCTTCAGGAATGCCGGGCCCGTTGTCTTGAATCCGAATGCGAATGCTGCGATCGCCTGCTAACTCTGTCTTAATTGTAATAGTCGGTTCTGCCAAATCCGCCCGATCGCCCATTTCTTCCACAGCATCGATCGCGTTTGCCAAGATATTCATAAATACTTGATTTAACTGTCCGGGATGGCATTCGATCTTGGGCAAGTCTCCGTATTCTTTAATCACCTCAATGCCGGGACGGTTGACTTTAGATTTGAGCCTGTTGTTCAACATCAGCAAGGTACTTTCTAAACCTTCATGAATGTCGGTTTCCTTAATTTTAGCTTCGTCGATCCTGGAGAAATTGCGCAGAGTTTGGATAATTTCGACAATGCGATCGCAGCCGATTTTCATTGAATTGAGCAATTTTGGCAGGTCTTCTATCAGAAAATCCAGATCGATATCGTCGGTATGAGTTTTAATGGCTGCGGGCGGATTCGGGTAAGCTTCTTGATATTTTTGCACCAGTTCCAACAAGTCGAGAACGTAGGTGCTGACATGACAAATATTCCCCGCCACAAAGCCGACAGGATTGTTAATTTCGTGGGCAATTCCTGCTAGCATCTGCCCGAGAGATGACATTTTTTCGGTTTGCACTAACTGCATTTGAGTTTGCTGCAATTCGTGCAAAGCTGTTTGCAATTCCTGAGATTTTTGGCGGTCGAGTTCGGCAGCAGCGGCCCGTTCTTCCTCAACTCCGATCGCGGCAGCAATAATCCCGATCGCTTGGCAATCGGCTGCTGTCAGGGCGATCGGTTCATCGTACAACACGCACAGCGCGCCGGTGTAGCTGTTCCCCCGCCGCACGGCTTGCCCGATATAGGTTTGCAGTCGGTAGCGGGCGACGGAGGAGTCGGTTCGGGCGTAGCTGGTGTTCTGCAAGTCCTGGATCGCGATCGGTTCGGTAGTGCCTTTGCAGATCGCGCCGTAACAGATGTGACCCTCGGCTCGATCTAGTTCGGGGTAGTCCGGCGGCGCTTGCCAAGTCGCGATCGCGCGCAGCATGCCATTTTCCAGGCGGCTGCAGACAGCGAAGCTGCCGCCCAAAAGTTCGCCTGCTAAGGCTGTCAGGCGCTGGATGTTGTCGGCGCTGCTGCTGCCAAATCCCAAAAAGCACTCGTTAATCCGGCTGAGGCGGTACTCTGCTTGCTTGCGCGCCGTGATGTCGCGGGAATTGACGACGATTCCCCTCACGGCGGCATCTGCTAGCAAATTAATGCCGACAGCTTCCAGAAAACACCAAGAACCGTCAGCGCGCCGGAATCGGCCTTCAAAGGCGATCGGATCTGCCGGGTTGGCTAGCAGTTTCTCGTAGCTGGCAACGATCGACCCGCGATCGTCCGCGTGGAAATAATCGAGTACCATTTGCCCCGTCAGTTCCTCGGGTTCGTAGCCCAAAACCGTCTCTAGAGAAGGGCTTTCGTAAACAATGCCACCGCTGCCATCTAAAATCGTAATGATGTCGGAACTGTTGAGAATCAGCGATCGCCACTTCGCCTCATTTTGCAGCAAAGCAGATTCAGCAAGCTTGCGATCGGTAATGTCCTCCACCATTTCTAAAATTAAATGCGGCGTTCCCTGACTGCTGCCGATCGCGGAAGCGCTGAGGCGTCCCCACCTGACGCTGCCATCTTTGCGGAGGTAGCGCTTCTCGATTTGGTAGGCAGACTGCGTTCCGGCTGCCAACTGGCGGCGCTGTTGGCGATCGGCCTTGGCGTCTTCCGGGTGCGCGCGATCGTCGAGACTGGTGCCGCGCAGTTCGGATTCCGATCGCCCCAGCATTGCCTGAAATGCCGGATTTGTCGCGATCGCAGTACCTTCGATCGTGGTAACTGCCATGCCGATGGCGGCGCGTTCAAAAATTGCCCGAAATCGCTGTTCGCTGTCCCGCAAAGCTGCTTCGGCTTCGATTTCCTGCGTCCTGTCCCGCCCCGCCAGTACCATGCCTTTGCGCGATCCGTCGGGATTGAACAGGGGAACTTTGCGAACTTCAAACCAATTGCTGCCGCCTGTAGGCAGGGGAATAGTTTGGCTGCAAGAAGTCATGCGGCGCGCTTGCCAGGTAGTTTCGTCGGTTTCCTGCCACGCCAGCAGGATTTCTCTAACTCTAGTGCTGGCAAAGGTGGCGAGTTCGGCAGTAGTTTTGCCCCGGTAGTCGGCAGTTTCCCAGCCTAAAAGCTTGAGGGCGCAGTCGTTAGCGATCGACCAGCGCCCCTCGCTGTCTCTGAGGACGATCGCGTCGGGTACGGCGTCGAGTGCGGTTTTCAGCCAGTATTCCCGATCGCGCAATGCTGCTTCGGCGCGCTTGCGATCGGCGATTTGGGCGACGGTGCCTTCATAGTAGAGGAGTTCGCCGCTGCTGCTGCGGACTTCGCGAACGTTTTCCGAGATCCAGGTAGTGCTGCCGTCTTTGCGGTACACGAGTGACTCAAATTCTTTCAGGGAACCTGTTTGGGAGATTTCGGCGATGAATTCGTCCCGGCGATCGCGATCGGCGTAGATTGTTTTTGCCGAACATTTGGCGATCGTTTCTGCCGGGGAATCGTAGCCGTAAATCCGCGCCAGGGCTGGGTTGACGCTGAGGAAGCGGCCGTCTGGCGCTGTCTGGAAGATGCCTTCGGTAGCGTTTTCAAAGATGCTGCGGTATTTGGCTTCGGCTTGTTGCAGGGCTTCTTCTGCCAGTTTGCGATCGGTGATGTCAGATTGAACGCCGATGAAGTGAGTAACGCAGCCGTTGCTGTCGCGCACTGGAGAGATGGTGAATTCGTTCCAAAATGGCGTCCCGTCTTTGCGGTAATTTTTCAGGACTACTTTGCAGTCGTGTTGTTCTCGTAGGGCGACGCGGATGCGATCGACTGCCGCGCGATCGGTATCCGGGCCTTGCAGGAAGCGGCAGTTGCGCCCGATGATTTCGCTGCGATCGTAGCCCGTAATCTTCTCGAAGGCTGGGTTGCAGTAAACTACGGGCAAGTCGGGCTGCATGGCGTCTGCGATCGCGATGCCGTTGCTGGTGGCTGCCAGGGCGCGATCGTACAGCCTCCATACTTCTTCAATTAAATTCGGTGCGCCCTGGCTAGAGCGCCCCGGCAATAGATTTTCATTAGGAATGCTGGTATCGAGCTGCATAATTTTATATTTATTGAGTTTATTTTCGATCTCGGCTGACAGCATACCCCTACAGTTCAACAAAATTGCCGTATTTCCCGAAGGCCTTCGCTAGCAGACAAAAACCTGGTTTTTTTTGAATACTCAAAAATAAAAACTCTGGCATTCGCAATAGGTTTTAGAGCCTGCACGATGCGCGATCGCAGCCTGGGATAAGCTCCTTGCCTTCAAATTTATAGCAGTTCTTGCGGCTGGAGCTCTATCTTTGGTATGGTATACATAGCAGGGTTTTCGCTTCCTGCAGATCCAAGGAATTGATGCTGCCAACCCTAACAAAAAATCAGAGCGATCGGCTGTCTTGAAACAAATATTATTAATATGATTGAAACTGTATTTCTTGCGGTCAACGGTACTGCAATGCGCGGCTTGGAAATGAACGACAATTTGCTAGCAGTCGGCGCTAGTTTTGTGCGAGATGCCGTGACTGTTCCCAATTACAGGCTGTGGTGTATTGACGGCGATTATCCGGCGATGGTACGAGTGAATAGAGGAGGCAGCGCGATCGCTGTGGAGATTTGGGCAACTCCAGCCCCTGGCTTGTGCCAAATATTGTTAAAAGAACCGCCCGGACTTTGTTTGGGAAAAGTGCGTTTGGCCGACGGAGAAGAAGTTTTGGGAATTGTCGCAGAAGCTGCTTTGTGCGAAGGACATAGAGAAATTACTCAATACGGCGGCTGGCGCGCTTATTTGAAAAGTGTTGGTAATTGGTAATTGGTAATTCCCAACTGTCATGCAAGTCAACTGTCATGCAAGTCAACTGACTACGATTGCTAATTCCGAAATATCTTCGATCGTAAAAGTCGGTTTTAGGGCGAGACACCGATCGCGATCGCCGTATCCATAAGCCGCCCAACAAACATCTATTCGAGCATTTTTAGCAAACATCAAATCGACGGCTGTATCGCCAACCACTAAAATTTGACTGTTATCTAACTCTGCAAACAGCGGTTTAATCATCGAATAAAATACAGTCGGATCTGGTTTGTGGCGGATTTCTCCATTATCTCCTATAATCAAATCAAAAAAATTGTGAATTTGCAATTTTTCCAAAAATAAGTTCACAAAACTAACGTGTTTGTTGCTGAGAACTCCCAAGTGAACTCCCAAGTTTCTCGCCAACTGCAAGATTTCCTGTGTCCCCGGAAATAAATCTAGATATTTTTCACCTTCCGTGCGATAATAAGAGCGATAAGTTTCAATCCACTGTGGAATTTTAGCAGTTTCGATCGGCGGATGCAAAATTTTAAAACTATTAGCTAAACTCAGGCAGATCGTCCCTCGAATATTTTCGGCAGCAGGCGGTTCAACATTGAAATATTCAAAAGTTTTAGCCATGCAAAATACAATAGCTTTGTGAGTAATTGCCAAAGTACCGTCGAAGTCAAAAATAATTAGCTTGTACTGACTCATATTTCTGAAAATCTCCTCTTATATAGCAAAACGGGGTTGGCAATGGCATAATAGCATTATGAAATTTTATGGCTGCTACTTACTAGATATATAAGGTACGCATTGCGCACCTTACCGCTACTACTGATTCTATATGTAGGGTGCGCGCTGCGCATCTTACCTAGAGAAGTATAATTTTTCAACATTCAAGAGGTCAACATGAATGTCACCGAAAAACCCGAAATTATCGCAGCAGATTTTCCAGACCACACTCAATTACCCGACTCCGACGGTACTTTTGTGAAAAACTTTCAAGAACACCCTCAAAGCATCCTGTTAACCACATCAATTCGACCGATTTTAGACCGAGTTCATCCCGACGGACAATACTGCATCGGTCAAGATTGCGGTATTTATTGGCGAGTACCCCGGCCGCCAGAACCTCCAGAAAAAGGCGCTGAAGCACCAGACTGGTTTTACGTACCCGACGTACCCCCAACTCTTGACGGAAATATGCGCCGTTCTTATGTAATGTGGCAGGAATTAATGCCACCTCTAATCGTCTTAGAATTTGTGTCGGGCGATGGCAGTGAAGAAAGAGATAGAACTCCCCGTCAAGGCAAATTCTGGATTTACGAACGGATAATTAGACCTGCTTTTTACGGAATTTATGAAGTGAAAAAAGCACAAGTTGAAGTATATCATTTGGTCGATAACCGCTTCGAGTTACTCGGGCAAAATCAGCGCGGACATTACCCTATAGAAGCAATAGGAGTAGAATTGGGAATCTGGCAAGGCGTTTATCAAGGCGTCGAACTTCCTTGGCTGCGGTGGTGGGATGCTGGAGGAAATTTGCTGTTGGCGGCTGAGGAACGGGCCGAGCAAGCTGAATTAGCAGCAGAACAAGAACGGCAAAGGCGTATCGAAGCCGAGCAACGGATTCAAGCTTTGGAAGCGCGTTTGCGAGAGTTAGAAGGGAGTTGATAGTCGATCGATTGATAGTTGAGAATTGAAAAGTGCGAGCGTCCCCGCTCGCTTTGGGTCAAGAGTGCGAGCGTCCCCGCTCGCGCGGGTCAAGAGTGCGAGCCTCACCAGCTCGCAATTAAGTTTAGTTAAAAACTAAACTGCGTCCGCAAATTTCCTACATAAATTGTCGGGTTGTTATCAAAATTATTGGCATTACCAATAACATAAAACGCCGGCACGATCGAAATATTGTCAGTAAGGGGCAAATAATAAGTTGCCTCAAATTCGTACTGAGTGCCGCCATTTCCCCCGCCAGAAATCAGAAACCTCCGACCGCCAGTAATGTCAAAAGGAACTAAAAATGATGCGGTAAACAAAGCTCCTTTTTTAAACAGATCCGGCAAGGCAAACCCTAACTGATAAGTTTGAGTTTTAATCGTGCCGTCCGGTCGGTTAGTCTTGGGAAATATATTAGTCTCGGCATAGCCGTAGCGCCCGAAAAGACCGAAACGGCGACTCAGACCCCAATCGAAATTGAAGCTAAAAGTATTCGCCGTAGCATTGCCGAGACGCCCGCCGAAACCGTCATCGGCTACACCGTTAAGCGGCTTGCTATTAGGAGAACCAATTAAGCCGCCGATTTGCTGGATGTTGGAACGGCTGTACAGAAAGCGCAAATTAGCTCGATCGCTCGGACTAAATGTTAATTCTGCCGTGCTTGTATTCGTGCCGCCAAACAAGCCTTGAGACGGATTGGAAGCGGAATTAAACACCGAAGTAGGCAAGAATTCCGTACTCTCGCCCAAATAGCCAACTCGCAATTTCAATCGACGACCGATATCCCACAAAACCAAAGCACCAGCACCGCGTCTGGTAGCGCTTAACAAAGGACTGTTGTTAGAATTAAAGCTGCTCGCACCGTCAACAAAAAAGTTATAGTTATTGTTGTCAAAGTAGCGGTAGAAGTTAATTCTCGGTCCGATTACTACTTGGAAGCGATCGCTCAGCGGGAATCGATAAGAAAGTTCCCGCAGGACAACTTCATTGGGATTCCCTCCTGCAGTTTGATCGAGAAAAGGAGTGCCGAAGGTGTTGAACAAACCTGTCGAAGTATACTGATTGGCTGGTGAATTGCCGTTACCTACAGCTAGCTGAGTGATGAGTTGGTCTTTGCCTGTAAAAGAAGAGGTGAGAGTCAACCAAACTAACTGGCTGAAAGTGATTTCTGGATCGTCATCAACTCTCTGCACGATCGGCCTGTTAGTAACAGGATCGCGTCCCGCAACTCGATCGAGCGGCGCAGCTTTGGCGTTTGTTGCTTCCACTCGCACACCCCTGCCTGCAAAAGCTCCCGTCAGGTTAAACCAAGCAAATCCGTTGAGTTTAGTAGTAGTAGAAAATTGGTTGGCTTCTAATTCAGCAGTTCGCGCTTCTAAAGCATCGACTCTGCCGCGCAAAGTAGCTAATTCGGCTGCAAATTCTTCTTGCAATTTTTGCAGGGTCATTAAGTCTTCTTTCGTCGCCCAGTTGCCCGTACCTGCGCGAATTAGCTCGTTAACTTTATCCAAACAAGCGTTTAATCCGGCAGCAAATTCGTAGCGAGTCATTGCCCGATTGCCGCGGAACGTACCGTCTGGATATCCCGCGATGCAGCCGTATCTTTCTACCAGAGATTGCAATGCTTGAAATGCCCAATCTGTCGGCCTCACGTCAGACAGTTGGGAAACAGAAGTGACTTGTGCCGCATCTTCTTGTATGCTGAGGTCATCAGCGGTGCCGCTGTCTGTGCTGATGTCAGAAATTTTGCTGGCTTCTGCAACGTTTTGAGATTGAACGTTTTGAGATCGAACGTTTTGAGATTGCAGGTTTTGAGATTGAACGTTTTGAGATTGAACGTTTTGAGATTGCAGGTTTTGAGATTGCAGGTTTTGAGAGTCAGAAGAGTTAGTAATTTCTAACTCCTGTGCGGGCAATTCGCCAGTTGTCTGTGCGATTTGTGGGGCTGCGATTTGTGGGGCTGTTGTCGCGATCGCCTGCGGTTTTTTATCTCCTTGGGGTGAAGAGCGATCGAGTGGGGCTGCATCGATTTGCGGTAAACTGCGATCGACCCATTCTGTATCTGTGGCGGCTAAAGGGCGAGCGGCTGTTGAGTCAGCCTCTGGGGCGATCGCCTCTAACTGCGGTATCTCAATATTAGCGGCTGCAAGTGCTGCATCTGGGACTGTTTCCTGAAAAGTACTGCCATCTAGCGCAACTTCTGGAGTTGAGCTATCCTGGATCTGAGCTATTGCTGCGATCGGGCCTAAAGGCACGGCCGCACCAGAAAGCAAGAAAGATATCCAAAAACCTTTGGCCGATCTGAAATTTTTTACCATAACACTCACACCACTTGTGGGAAATTGAATCTGGCAAACTCTAACAGATCGGCTTGCTTATAAATGTATAAGATATAACAATTTAATGTAATTTTAATGAAATTTTTATTAGTTACAGATTTAGATAACACCCTAGTCGGAGACGATGCAGCAACTTTAGCTTTAAACCAGCGCTTGCAATCGGAGCGATCGCAATTTTGTTTGGTTTACGCTACGGGACGTTCTTACGCCTCAACTCGCGAATTAATTGCCCAAAAACAACTGCTGCTGCCGGACTATTTAATTGCAGGTGTCGGCAGCGAGATTTACCAAGATGACACGCTAGATTTAGATTGGGCGACACATCTTTCTCACAACTGGGATAAACTGGCACTCGCCTCGATCGCCCAGCAGTTTTCGCAGCTCGAACTCCAATCTCCCCTGGAACAAAACCCCTGGAAAATGAGTTTCTTTCTGGAAGAAACACCAACGGTAGCTGCTGAAATTATTGGCGATTTGCAGCAAAAGATATCTGCTGCCGGACTCGCAGCTCAAATAGTTTTTAGCAGCAATCTCGACCTAGATATTTTACCGCAAACTAGCAATAAAGGCAACGCTCTTACTTATTTGCAAAAGCGCCTGCAAATTCACCCCGAGGCAACTTTAGTCTGCGGAGATTCCGGCAACGATATCAGTATGTTTGAACAGGATGCGCGAGGAGTAATAGTCGCTAATGCATTGTCTGAACTGTTAGAATGGTATCGCCAATGCGGCAGCCAAAATCATTATTTTGCTAGCTCGAAATGTGCGGGCGGAATTATGGAAGGAATGCAATATTTTTGGGGTTGGTAATTTTTTACGTAGGTTGGGTTGAAGAATGAAACCCAACGCTTCGCCCAACAGCTATTTCAAGTTATTGAAAACCAACAGCTATTTCAAGTTATTGAAAACCAACAGCTATTTCAAGTTATTGAAAACCAACAGCTATTTCAAGTTATTGCAACTCAACAGTTACTTCAAGTTCTTGGGGTTGGGTTTCTCTTCGTTCAACCCAACCTACAAAGCTCGAGCTCTCACCTAAAATCTAAAATCTCAAATCTAAAATCCAAAATCCAACGGATCTTGCGATACCATCAGCGTGTAGTCAGCAACACACAGGCATCATGCAGCAAGAAACTTTACCCGTAGAGGTGATTCTCTCTCATCCCCGCCAATCCTTGGGCAGCGTTCAGCTTGATTGGACGCCACAGCCGGGGAACTATCTAGATTTGGAGGGACAAACATACGCTGTTTTGGAACGCCACCACCGCTATCAGCTCAAATCCGGACGCTACCGATTGCAAAAAATTGCCCTCTACGTGCAATCTGCCGCTCCCCCTACAGAAAGAACTTTGGTAGAGGGAGTATTAGTGTTGGGAGACGCGAGCTGCCGCTTTAACGCGCGATCGGAAATTATTCGCTGTGCGGTCAATCCCCAAGGTCCGTGCGCCACCTGCCGCTACTACGAAAAATCTTGAAACATCGACCTGTCCGCAATTTGACTATCTTGCGCCTGAACCATCTGGCGCTCTCGCCTTCCCCGCCAGAGGCTACCTAAACCACTTAGCAGGTTTCGCACCCGAGCCAACGGTTTGAGGAACGCAGTAATCTTGGTGGTGATAGCTGTGCAGCACGTCGCGAATACCGGTGTGAATTAAATTTTCTATGTGCAGCAACTGCTCGGAAGAACAGCGAACTTGAACTTTTTTGTTCGGTACGGACTCGGAGGATTCGATCGCGGTGTATGTATTCGGAATCCTGCTGAGCACGTAAGCAATTAAATCCTGTCGCAAACCAGAGGGACTAAAAGCTTGTTGGTAGGGATACTGGGGATAAGTCTCCAAAATATTTTCAATTTCCTCTGTTACTACAGCTAAGGTAAGATTGACTAGAACTTTCTCCATTTTTTGCCTTCCAAAAACACTAATCGATCGCTGCTTTTGCCGCTGTACGAGCTGGCTGATTTCGGTTCGGGGTTAGCGAGTTCACGCTGCACGCTTCTCTTGGGGGGATGCCAACTCTGTATCGGCACTTACTTCTTCTATAACCCGCAGCACGTAGCACGGAATTTTGTCCGATAAAATTGCACTGGCTACTGCTCCGGTATGAATTTCTAGTATCGCTTCCGGCAGCGCTTCAAACATCAGCCTTTGTCCCGGAAACACTACTTTTTCAAAGTACCAATTGGGAATATTTTCGATTCTCACGACCTGAATTTTGTTGGTAACATTTGCATAATAGCAAAGAATCGGGTGGCGAAATTCAAAATTTGATAATTTATTTAACATTTTACCCTGCTCCAAAAATTTGACAAAAATCTTGCGTTTTGATTTGTTTTTTATCGGTGATTTCGATAGCTACGATCCAGATAACCGATGCAGATAACCTGCTTAATTTAAGCTCGCATTATTGGCGATCGCTTCTAACAAGTGACCGACTTTCGATTTTTTTACCGCGTAGCCGTTAGCGCCTGCACGCAAATTGCGGTGATAATCAAAATCGGATTTTTCTACTATCAGAATCACGGGAATTTTTTCTGTAACAGCGCTTTTGCGCAGTGCTTCCAAAACTTCATAACCGCTGAATCGGGGCATATTAGCTTCGCAGATAATGAAATTTGGTTGCAGTTGGCGCGCTAGCTGCAATCCTGTTAATCCATCTTCAGTCTTTGTCACCTCAAAATTGTTGGCTAGCATATCGATCGAACTCGAACTCAGCAATTCCTCATCCTCTATTATTAAAATTTTTTTCATTGGTTTATCCTGCCTTAACTCGGCTCCGCAGGTTTTGAACTGGTCGGTTTTGGATGCGTAGGTTGTGGTGCAACACCGAATCGATCCCAACTCACATCGCTTGCCTAAATTCTCTTGAGAATTAAATATCTACTCGGACAGCGCGACGCACTGCGGGTAATTGCGAGCGATCTCCCGTTCAAAAACCTGGTATAAACATTAAGTGACAAATCTGAGGAAATTGTGAAGGAAATCAGCTTTTTTATGAAGATAGTTTGCTAGCGCCCCAGATTAACTTTTAACTCGACAAAGTTTGTCAAAAACCGAGGCTAATTTAGTTATAAAAATTACACTATTTAAAACTAGCTCAACCGCCCTCGACTGACAGTTTTTATACAGGCGTAGCTCCCACAGGTTTACCCCCGCCCGCATGCTGCGTGTAAATACGGAGAGAACGCGATCGGACAGACACCAAACAACATACCGCAAACAAAAGACCCCAATTCCCCGAGTTCCTCTCTGCAACCGCTAGGGAATCGGGGCTAAAAGTAACCAATCACCGATCCACTTCACAAACTAAATCAAAAAAATGAGGAAATTCTGAACACAAGTTGCTAAGCTGACGGAGGAGAGGGGGGGGAGGGGGGGGAGGGGGAGAGGGGGAGAGTGGGAGAGTGGGGGAGGGGGGGGAGGGGGAGATTGGCAGAGTGGGAGAATTAGCAACTCAAAACTCAAAACTCAAAACTCAAAACTCAAAACTCCCGAAAAACTCAAAACTCAAAACTCAAAACTCCCGAAAAACTCAAAACTCAAAACTCAAAACTCAAAACTCCCGAAAAACTCAAAACTGCCGAAAAACTCTTCCTAAAAATCCCAGCCGAGAATGTCAGCAACTTGCTGTGCCAGCATCAAAGGGTCAAAAGGCTTCGCAATCACCCCCGCTACCCCCAACTCGGAAAATTCGCTCAAATCGAGAGACTGCACCTTAGCCGTCAGCAAAATCACAGGAATTCCCCGCGTTGCCGCCTTGCCTTGCAGCGCCTTAAATAAAGTAACTCCATCCATATCGGGCATCATCACGTCCAGCAGAATCGCATCGGGGAGTTGCGTTTCGGCTAACAGCAATCCTTCACTAGCTTCGCGGGCGATAAGTACCCTCCAACCTCCCAAACTTTCCAGACAAGCCTGAATCACGCTACAGAGGTTTTTTTCATCATCTATTACTAAAATACTTTTTGCAGTCATAGCTAAAAATTCACAGTTAACAACTGGAGAAGAAGGAAGAAGGAAGAAGGAAGAATATCTGTCTAGTTAGATTAGCTTTTGACTGATTCGGTTCTTCCGTTTAATTAGATGGACTTACTTAATTACTGGAGTTTAGACTAAACAGACCCGATCGAGGTATCTCATCACTCCACTCAAGAACGGCAACGGTCGCTGGCGACCAACTATGAGGCTCAACGATTA
>JALOON010000104.1 GCA_025454405.1 Oscillatoriaceae cyanobacterium Prado104
TGAACTTGACCAATTATGCGATCGAGCATCAAGGTATCAACAATATCAATGTTGGTGTCAAGTATCAGTACAGACAGGGGATTGCTGCGAATCAATATCGCGATGTCAACCAGGTTTACAATAGCATCGACACATTCTTGAAAAATTACCCGAATGAAACTGATTTCTTTGAAATTGTCAATAGTAATTTGACGCAAAGAGTGTTAGCTGACAATCCCTTATTGGATTCGCTGCAAATTGAGTTGGAAGTTTTGCCGACGAAGAACTTCCCTTACGATCTCAGCAGTATTGTATCGATTCCTTAGTCTGTTGATAGCAGGGTGTGCATTTGTAGGGCGCGCAGCGCGAACTTTACTCTTGTAGGGTGCGCGCTGCGCACCTTATTTAATATCGAATCAGAGCTTTTGTTTTTGGAACGCATGTTGGGATTTAACACCAGTTCGTTGTGCCATCAAGCTAACGTCAATCCCGCAGCCAAACCGCCGAGGACGCCCAAGCTGAGACTGATGGGCAAATTCGCTTTCATTGCTATTTGCAGTGCTGTGAAACTGTGCAACTTCTCGCCTCAATTTTTCCATAATTTCTTCGGTCAACTCTCCGCGTTCCAGCAAACTGGTGAACAGGCAATCTTGGGGAAATTCCCGCATTTTGAGCGTCCATTCTACAGGCATTTCGCTGGCATTTAGAGATGTTGAAGAGCTACCTAAGTAAAAGCGATCGCCCTTTTGAAAAATTGGCAATACTTCGAGATAAATTTCCGGTGTTCTGCGGCGGTTCATCAGCAATTCTTCGGTGCAAAAATGCTGGCGTTTTTCCAAAGTTGAGTAATCCAAAAAACCAAAATCTACAGGTTTCTTAATTTTGTAAGTATAATCTCATGTTAGGAGAATAAAAGAAATGTGAGTCTGAATTAGTCGCACGGGTTCTGTTACCCGGTGGGGGTAAAAGTCGGGCTGTAACATTTGCTGGATTAAAGAAAACATTAGGTAATTAGTAAGTTTTGAGTGGCTCGGGAGTTTTGAGTTAAAGAAGGAGTTTTGAGTTTTGAGTTTTGAGTTAAAGAAGGAGTTTTGAGTGGCTCGGGAGTTTTGAGTTTTGAGTGGCTCGGGAGTTTTGAGGTTTGAGTTTTGAGTTTTGAGTTAAAGAAGGAGTTTTGAGGTTTGAGTTAAAGAAGGAGTTTTGAGGTTTGAGTTTTGAGGTTTGAGTTAAAGAAGGAGTTTTGAGTTTTGAGTTTTGAGTTTTGAGTTTAAGACAGTTCACGCATTCACAACTGGTAACTTAAAAGTCCCCTTCTTACCCGTTCCTTCTTCCTTCTTTTGGGAATTGGAGACTTTGACTTGAATCTAGTTTATTATAGAACTGAAAATTAGAGTCAACCAACAAGTAACAATGACAGCAGCAAACAATCGCAGCAATGGTTCGATAGATGTATTCGGTGTGGGCAATGCCCTTGTAGACATCTTAGCATTGGTGGAAGATGATTTTGTACTCTCTCACAAGCTGAATCGGGGCGCGATGACGCTGATGGATGCGGAAACTCAGGGGGGGATTTTGCACGATTTGGAGCATAATTCGCTGCAAATGCGATCGGGGGGGTCTGCAGCGAATACAATGATTGCTTTGGCTCAAAGTGGTGGCAAAGCTTATTATTCGGGCAAAGTTGCTAAGGATACTAACGGCGAGTTTTATCGGCAGGACTTGCTGGATGCAGGAATTGATTTTAACGTGCATCCGGCCGCTCAATCCAACGGCCCGACTGGTACTTGTGTGGTGCTGACTACCCCGGATGCGGAACGCACGATGTGTACGAATTTGGGAGTTTCTACTGCTTTGTCGGCGACAGATATCGATATCGATCGCCTGACTCACTGCAAGTACAGTTATATTGAAGGCTATCTTTGGGATGCTCCCGATCCGCGAAAAGCTAGCATTGAAACAATGGAACAATCGAAGCGTTTGGGCGTGAAAGTTGCTTTTACTTTTTCCGATGGCTTTTTGGTCGATCGATTTGCGGATGATTTTCACAAAGTTGTGTCGGAATATTGCGATATCATCATGTGTAATGTGGATGAAGTGCGGAGCTTTTTTCAAGAGGAATCTTTAGCAGAATGCGCTCGCAAAATGAGTTCGATCGCAGATTTAGCTTTTATCACTAATGGGGCGAAAGGTTGCTTGGTGGTGGAGAACAAACAGATTGTGGAAGTACCGGGATTTCCGGTAAAAGCGATCGATACTGTGGGCGCTGGCGATGCTTTTGCGGGGGGCGTTTTGTTTGGAATTACTAACGGTTATTCTGCCGCGCAAGCCGCTCGCTGGGGCAATTTTTTGGCTTCTATGGTGGTGCAAATTCACGGGCCGCGCCTTGAGGGTTCTCAAGCTCATCGATTGAGCGAGGTTCTTGCCAATTAGGGATTTACGGGTTATATCTAATCTGGGTTAAGGCGTGTTTTTAAACCGAGCTATGAGATTTAGATCCCCCTAAATCCCCCTTAAAAAGGGGGACTTTGAAACTCAAAGAAGCTCTTGCCCCCCCCTTTTTAAAGGGGGCTGGGGGGGATCGAAAACTTTGAAAACACGCCCATCGCCCCTTCGATCGCGGGGCGATTTCAACTCTGGGTTAAGGCGTGTTTTTTTAAACCGAGATATGAGATTTAGATCCCCCTAAATCCCCCTTAAAAAGGGGGACTTTGAAACTCAAAGAAGCTCTTGCCCCCCCCTTTTTAAGGGGGGCTGGGGGGGATCGAAAACTTTGAAAACACGCCCATCGCTCCTTAGATCGCGGGGCGATTTCAACCGCCCCAACTCTTTTGCTGCTGACATTTATGCTGTTTCCCACTTACCAGTTTCTTGTATTTTTCCTGATTGTTTTTAGCGCGATCGTATCTTTAAAGCCCAAAGTCGATTTATACAAAATTGTATTGCTGGCTTCCAGCTTGCTGTTTTATTCTTTTTGGAGCTTCGACTTTCTCTTAGTTTTAGTATTGGGAACTACTTACAATTATATCATTCTCCGCGCTGTTTGCAATGGCAAATACCAAAAACTTGCTTTAATTTTCGGGATAATTTTCAACATTGCCAACCTCGCCATCTTTAAATACTGCAACTTTTTTGTCACTTCACTATTTGAGATTCTAAACCAGCTAAAAATTCCCGCCAGCTTTCAAGTTTTGCAAATTATCGCCCCCGTCGGAGTGTCATTCTACACTTTTAGAATTATCTCCCATTTAATCGACTGCTACCAGCAAAAACTTTCCTGTCCGACATTCACAGACTACGCTAATTATATCACCTATTTTCCCCAAATTGCCTCAGGTCCGATCGCCCGTGCGGGAGAATTTTACTCGCAACTAAATTCACCGAAAAAATACGACTATCAAATCGAAGAAGTTATCGTCTTAATTCTGTCGGGACTGTTAAAAAAATATACTTTATCGAGTTTTCTATTTGAGTTCACCCAGCAACCTTTCCGAGTTCCCCAACAGTACAGCAGCATCGATTTAATTTTGGCTGCAATTTCCTATTCCTGTTTGATTTATGTAGATTTCAGCGGTTACTCGGATTTAGCAAACGGCATTTCTTGCTTGCTCGGTTTCAAGCCGATCGCCAACTTTAATATGCCATACCGATCGCTCAGTTTGCAAGAGTTTTGGAAAAGGTGGCACATCAGTCTTTCTGAGTGGCTGAGAGACTATGTTTACATTCCTTTTGGCGGCAACAAATCCGGCAAATTTAGGAAGTATCTCAATTTACTTTTGACAATGGCGATCGGTGGATTTTGGCACGGTGCTGGTTTAAACTTTATTGTGTGGGGAACTATCCACGGTTTGGGATTAATTGCCAATCATTTATGCCGGGATATCCCCCGAGCGATCGGACTTAAATTAGAATGGAATAATTCGAGAAAAGCCAGATTTATCAATTGGCTGATGACCTTCAGTTTTGTTACTTGTAGTTGGGTGTTTTTCGGCACTCCAAACTGGGAAACAGCCGTGATGTTCTTTCAGGGAATCTTGCGATTTTCTTTGGCAAATGTTCAATTCAACTTTTGGCAGTTGTATTTAGTAATTGCAGTCATTGGCGCGATTAATTTATGGGGCGATCGCATTTCCCAGCGCTTGGAAATTATATTTTCGTTAAAAAACATCTTTTTTCGAGTTGTCTTGGTTTCGTTATTCGTGTATGCTATCCTGATGCTGGGACCGACGACTGTACCGCCTTTTATCTACTTTAATTTTTAAGCAACATGAAAGACAGGGAAATTCTGCTAATTGTTACTTCGGTAATTTTGACTTTAATCTTTTCAAACTTAGCATTATTCCTGAAAAGTTTCTCCTCAACTCCCTTCGCCAGTCCAGAAATCAAAAAAGCAGCGAGGCAAATAGAAATTGACGATTTTCGGAAATCGGAGCAAGATTTTTGGCGCAGAATCAAAGACGTTGACTTTGACAGCCGTCCCCAAAAAACCGCAACTGCTAAAACAGAGAAAAAGTCGATCGCCCCAACTCAAAAAACAACTAAAAAGCCTGCTAAAAAACCAAGGCTAACTCGACCTTACCGCAAATTTTTGTTTTTGGGAGACTCAGTAATGCTGGATTTGGGTACTCAACTCCAGTACAGTTTGAAGGAAAATTACAATATCGCCAATACCAAAATTGACTATAAAGTATCGAGCGGCTTAAACCGGATCGATTATTATGATTGGTATGCCAGAACTCGCCAAGTCATCGGCGATTACCAGCCCGATGTCATGGTGGTAATTTTTGGGGGAAACGATACTCAAGATATTGCTGATTTTCAAGGAAAATACCGGGCAATCGGCAGCAAAGAATGGCAAAAAGCTTATCGGGAAAGAGTAGATAAATATGCGAAATTGCTGGCGGCTTCTCCCGTGAGAAAAGTATACTGGATCGGTCAAGCGCGATCGAACAAATCTCACTATCGCAAGTTATTTCCCGCGATGAACGAGATTTATCGAGATGTCAGTAAATCTCATCCGAAAATTACCTTCATTTCTACTTGGGATACTTTTGCTGAAGGGGGGGAATTTGCTCCTGTAGTTGCTGACAAATACGGCAAGCGCGGCTATGTTAAAGTCAATGACGGACTGCATTTTACCTTGCACGGTTCTCGGATAGTCAGCGATTTAATTATTGACAGAATGGTGGCAGATAAAATTTTAAAAACTCCCAAAAAGAAACCATAAGTGGTTAGTAGAGGTTCGGGGTTTTCAAATATTACAGGAATGATGCGCTTACTCTATATGTAATGTCCATAGAGGATTATTCGTGGGGTGGGGGCGGGTTTATTTAACCTATTTGCTGCGTTTAAATATGTTGGCGAACCCGCCCCTACAGGATTATTGAGAATCGTGCAAAATCTCAGTTTAACCCAACCTACAAATCTTTGGGGGGGACTTTAATATCGCAGTGGCTTTCCCTCTGCCTTCTGCCTTCTGCCTTCTTCCCTCTGCCTTCTGCCTTCTGCCTTCTGCCCTCTTCCTTCTTCCTTCTTCCTTCTTCCTTCTTCCTTCTTCTTGACAAAAAGCAGCAGTAGGTGTAAAGTTGCAGTCAGCATCAGGCAAACGCATCAATATTCAGCAATATTTGGCACAATATCTAGCAATTGTCGGGGCGAAAAACATGACTAGCAATCAATGGAATCTCGATCGCAATGACATTCCCGAATCGATGGAGTGCAGCGGGAGGGCGCTAACTTTCAGTCTCGGAAAATGCACTCAGCCTTGGCAAGTAATAAACGTCGTTGAAGGAATTTTACAGCAGTGCGGGCTAGATCCTTTTGCTGAAGTTCTAGATGTGCCCAAAAGCGGAATTTTAGGGGAAGATGTACCGGAATCTGCGAGAAAGCCGCATCCGAATTTGCTGTTTCAGGCTTTGGCAATTCAAGCAATTGGAAAGGTGCGAGATTTGCAGTTAAAAAGCGAGATAGCGGCCGGGATTAGCGATTTTAGCAAAAATCTGCTGGCGGTGTTGGAAGAAGCAGCGCGATCGGGCACTACGCCTTTAATTAGGTGGTCGGCTGCTGTTAGTATTAAGTCAATTTGGTTGGATGAAGAATGGCAAGCGCCGGGGATTGAAAATAATACCGACAGCGCGGCAAATGTCAAGATAAATGCACCGGAAATTGAGCTGCAAGTTGCTAAAGAACAGGTTGAAATCTTGGCAAATAAAAGTTTGAGTTCGGGAGACGAAGATAACGGAAACGGTACGGGTAAGGAAGCTGAAAATACCTTAGATTTTTGGGTGTACGGCCCGAGTTGGCTGCTGTTTAGCTTGCAATTGGATTGCGAGGAATATCTATTGTGGATAGATCTGGTATTTGCCCCGATCGCAGTTACCAAAGTTCAGTACGGATTGAACGCCGAAAATGATGCGACGATCGAAAACTTTTTGAAGGCTGCAAAAAATAATTTGAATTTGGAGGATTTTTCTCAAATCCTTGCCAAAATTTTTGAATTCATCGAACACCCGGAAGCGCGAGTCAAGGATAAAGCTGCAAGTATTTTAGAGCCTTACCAGGATGATTTAGATCGGAAGTCGGCACCGATAATGAGAGCGCTGGCGTACAAATTTAACTTAGAAAACCAACAGTTAGAAGTGCTAACTATTCCTGAAATAGAGGAATTCAAAGCATCCTTAGATAAATGTAAAACAGAAATTGAGGCAGTGTATTCAGAGGCGCTGTCGCTGTGCGATCGCGACACGGAAATCGCTAAATTTTTGTTAGAAAAACAGCAGGAATATCAAAATACTGTAGGCGACAAAATTAACAATATCAACAAGCTAATTAAGTCGATCGAAGATTGTCAGGCGTTGCTCGATGCTAACATGGAACTGCTGCATTTGACGGTCGATCGGCTGCAAGTATTGGATTACACTTTAGGTACGAAACTGGCGGATCACCAGCAGAAATTGCAAGATCTGAACGTGGAAAAAAACACTTCCCAACAGTGCATCAACCTGGATAATGAATTAAATGCGATCCGAGATTCGATGCAGAATGCTTTGGGAGAAGTTACATCTAGGATCAACAGCAAAATTAGAGAACTAGAGCTTTCTGCATCCAAAAATAACAAAACAGCAACCAATATTCTGAGGTGGACTGGGGTATTGTTGGGCCTGTGGTTCTCGGTAGGGCTGATGCTGTATTTTTCCGATTCAGTGATTAATTCGCTATTTAGTGTAGACTATCAGACAGAGTTTCTGGTTTATTGGACGCTTTTCTTTATTGTCATGATAGTATTTTTGTCAGTATTGGCACTATTTTTTGCGACGATCGCAGCTTTGGATAAGCGCAAAGAATCTCAATTAATTCCTAAATTCGATAAATTAAGCCAAATAGCCAGCAATTTTTCTGGGATGTGGCAAAAGAGTTATTTGCAACAGTTCGTACCGTCAGCGCGATCGAATTAACGGGTTCGTAGTGAGGACTAACGTCCTCGGAAGATGCGGACTAAAGTCCGTACTACAAACTGCGATCGAACTTTATTTTTAAAGAGTCTTAGGTCGTTTTTATTAATTAAATTTGACTCCAAAAAGCTGAGAAAAACTATAGTAA
Source organism: Oscillatoriaceae cyanobacterium Prado104 (assembly GCA_025454405.1). Taxonomy (GTDB): domain Bacteria; phylum Cyanobacteriota; class Cyanobacteriia; order Cyanobacteriales; family Microcoleaceae; genus Microcoleus. The sequence goes on from JALOON010000104.1 coordinate 7,576, forward strand.
TTATTGCCAAATACCGAAAAATTTGGGAGATAGTTCAAGCCCCATTAAACTAAGATTTTGCACTATTCTCAATAAATACGTAGAGTTCAAGGGTTCTCAACAGCTTTACAAGGTTGCAAACAGGTTAAATAAATCCGTTACTTATCCCCAAGATGAAGAAGCAGACTACTTTCTACCCTGGAGGGCGGGAACGGGGGCACTGCCCCTTCACTCTCTCCCTCTCTCAATAACGGAGGTGACTTTCCCCGGATTTAGGATAATTTGTCGAGCCACTTTTTGCTTGAGTTATGGGAGTACCAACCAAATAATTCTCGTACCCCGACCTCAAGTAATTTTGAATTACTTAATATTATTAACTTTTAGAGATTGAGTACAAGCCTAATGGCTGACCGGTTTTGCAGGAGCGGTATAGTAAGATTTGAGTTAGTTGTTACGAACAGAAACAAGTTGACTGAGTTGCCCTTTTCTATTTGGCGTTACGCTGTGGGGACAATCGCAACAACATTTAGAAAAGGGATAATTCAATCAAGTTACGATCGAATTACAGTCAAATTACAGTCAAATTACAGTAAAGTTTCACAGTAGATTTTCAATGCTATGGCAAATGTTATTTTCTACGAAAAACCGGGCTGTGTTAATAATACAAAGCAGAAAGCATTGCTTGAAGCAGCAGGTCATACTGTGGACGCGCGCAACCTGCTAACAGAAGCGTGGACGACCGATCGATTGCAGCAATTCTTGGGCGAACTTCCTGTCGTTGAATGCTTCAACCGCACGGCTCCATTAATTAAATCGGGGCAGGTAATTCCCGAGCAAATCGATCGCGCGACTGCTTTGCAACTCATGATCGAACACCCACTGCTGATTCGGCGGCCGTTGATCCAAAGCGGCGATCGTTATGCAGTCGGATTTAATACTGAGGAAATTGAAGCTTGGTTGGGCTTAACCGCTGTGCGCCCGAACCAGCAAGCATTTTCTGATAACTTGAAACAACAAGATCTCGAAACTTGCCCTAGGGCTGCTCTAAATGCACAGTAGATTTAACGTTCGTTTCCTGCTACTACTTTTCCTCTATAAATTATGTCTGAACGCGATTGCGATTCGGCTCAATACATTCCCACAGCCGGATTGAGAGATTCCCATTTTGCCGATTTAATTCGCTTTGCCCAAATCGTTTACGATCCGACTGGAGGCTTGTCCGGGCGCTCGATCTTTGTTAATTGGCAAGGCCTTGGCTTGTCTGAAGCTATTGTTATCGATCTAAAAATCCTGGGTCAGCGCTATCAATATTCCATGCCTAATATCCCGCCCGACGTGATTTGGGAACAACTAACTCCAGCCAGTCGCAAATGGTTTATTGAAAATCGGACGCATCTGGCTCAGTTAGAAGAAACTTTTTTAGCTCGCGATGAAGATTGAATCGCAATGTTCATCCTTGCTCATCCTAATATTAATTTAGAGGCCACAGTGAATGGGGCCTTATTTTGTCAGCTACAAAACTTACGCATCCATGCTATGACTTGCGCAAAAAATAGTTTGACACGCTACTAATTGCAGTAAGGTGCGCAGTGCGCACCCTACATAAGAGTAATTTATTTTGCTACCGTGCTTGCCTTCTGTTGCGAAACCGCAAGATTTGCCAGCAGCAGTAGAAATATTAATTCGCGGATTGGATGTCGCAGAAGTTGCAGGTAAATTGTGAGCGATCCGAGGGGAACAGCTTTTAGAGGAGCGAGCAATATCGGAAGATGCATCTGACTGAAAAATTCCCATAGAATTTATGCAATATTACTGCTCGCAAAAATCTGGCTCGAACTATCAGCGATCGCAGAGATTGTTAGGCAACAGCATTAGACAACAGCGACGGTTAAATGTATCTCAAACCATCAAGATCGATCGCGATATACCGACAGTTCGTCTACGCGGATTTCAAAGGGCTCTTCCATCTCTGGAGTTGAGTAGATCCGCAGTTTGGCATCTTGAGAAAACTGTGCCATTAGATTGCCCATCGGGACAACGCGGTTGAGAACTTGCCAATTCGTGGTACGATCGGGGCAAAGAATCGCCAATGTTACAACATTAGCTGTTGTTGTGATACACCAATCGCAGCGATCGAGCAGCTTTTTGCTAAGGGGATCGCACTGTTCCTGAAAGCGTTGAGTCAAAGTCGCATCTAGTTGCCGGCGCAGGATGCGATCGTCCAAATCGATCTGCTGGGGAGGCAAATCATCGGGGTGTAAATTAGAGATAGACATGGTGATTTAGATCTTGTTCGATCGAATGCTTTGAGTTAAGAGAAAGTAGCAAGAGCGAAGCCAACAATCTCAAGACGCCGAGATTGCTTCGTTCCACTTCATTCCGCTTTAATTCACTTACAATGACATATTACCAGCAATCGTTGACCTATTCTCCACTTAAAAACCGAGGAAATTCTCAAAGGATTTGACGAACCAGGATAAATTCTGTTTCTGAACCCTGCCTCTGGACTGCAATTTTGCAGATTCTTTGACTCTTAACTGTTGCTCGATCTGGATTTGAGCCTTTTCCAGACTTCCGCCGATCTCTAGCTGTAACTTCTCTTGCTGGAAGAGGGCTGATTCGAGGGAGTTGGCGGTGCCGATAGCAATGACAAAAAAGGAGCTGTTAACGTAAATTTTCAGGCGGATTTTTAGGCACAGTCCACAAGTAAATATCGTGCGTCCGCCCATCGACAACAACTTTTGCTGTGCGTTCCGGCTGCCAATCACCCATGTCAAAAGCGTGCGAGACAATGCGAGTACCAGGTTTCAATTGACTGAGTAACTGAGGTCGGAGTTTGACATTTAACTCGGGCAAAAGGTAGAGCGTGACGACTGTGGCATCACTAAAATTGCTTTCAAACAAATCTTGATTGAGAAAGCGAACGCGCTCGCTCACTCCAGCTTGTTGAGCCTTGGCATTGGCTTCTTTAATGCGTTGCGGATCGATGTCAATCCCCGTAGCGCGACGCACCCCAAGTTTCTGAACTGCAGTAATCGGAATTCGTCCGTCACCACTACCCAAATCGTACAAAATATCGTTTTTGCTAACATTAGCAATTGCTAACATTCGATCGACAACTTCCGGCGGTGTCGGTACGTAGACAACATCGGGCGAGCGCAAAGCTGGAGACTGTGCAGGAGTAGGAGACTCTCGAGCATCAGCCGGTACTTGCAAAGCTGGAGACGGTGTAGCAGGAGGTGCTTGAGCCGTCGGTACTTGCAAAGCTGGAGAAGGTGTTGCAGCAGGAGGCGCTGGAGCGACAGGAGGTTGAATCACGGCATCAGTCGTTTCAGTGCATCCAGCGGCGATGAGGCTGATGCTAAAAACCAATAACGAGAGAGTCCGTTGAAGTGAAATCATAATTTTCTCCTAACATTAACGTAAGGTTAAATTGGAAATTTTTTGCGACCACCATAGCAAGGGCAATCCCAACAGCAAAACCACAACACCCAGCAAACCGCCCCATCCCGTGTAAGCTAAACTTGCTTGGAGCATATAGGCGCAAATTCCGCAAAATAAAATCGGAATTACTGGATAAAATGGTACTTTAAATGAACGAGGAATCTGAGGCTCGCGCTGGCGCAGCACAAACAGCGACATGCCGCTTAATAGAAAAAAAAACCAAAAAGCAGGAGCCGTATAATCCACCATTGTCTCGAAGCCTTGACGGGTGAAAGAACCAACAAACACTAACAAAAGCGCGATCGCGCCTTGAACGATCGAGGCATTCGTGGGATTGCTTTCATGCCCGCGCCCCAGCATTGCAAAAATTGAGAAATCCCGACCCAAAGCATAGTTCGATCGAGCACCTGTAAAAATCGTGGCGTTAATCGAACAAAGAGTGGCAATTGCCACCAACAAACTAACAGACACGACGCCAACTTCACCGACAGTCGAGCGCATCAACTCCGCAATTACAGCCTGAGATGCTGCCATGCGAGCGAGTCCTAATTCCCGAATTAACGCCCAGTTAATCGACAAATACAATGCCGTGATAATGGCAATACTCCAAACAAGAGCTAGCACTATGTTGCGCCGTCCGTTGCGCATTTCTGCTGAAATATAAGCTGCTTCATTCCAACCGCCGTAGGTGAGCAAAACAAAAACCATCATCATTCCTAAATTGCCCGAAGTTGCTGGAGAAGCCGCACCCGAAATCGCTGTTTGAACGGTGGTGTTTGTGACTGGATCGATCGCTGCTGCAGAAGTTGATGCAAACGAAAAGAGCAAACCAATGACTGCAACGATTAACAATCCAGTTACTTGAGCCAAAGCTAAAATGTTTTGCGTCCACTTTCCTTGTTGGACGCCTAAGATATTTAATCCGGTGAAAAGAACAATCGCGATCGCGCCATAAATCGAGGAAGAATGCGCGCCCAAACGCCAAAGTTGAGAGGCATAGTCGCCAAATACAAAGGCTAACAACGCGATCGAGCCTGTTTGAATGACACTCATGCGAGTCCAGGCAAAGAGAAACGCGATCGGGCTGCCAAACGCTCGTTTGAGATAGTAATAGTTGCCCCCTGGATGCGGGTAAGTTGTTGCCAATTCGGCATAGCAAAGCGCCCCAATTAAAGACATTACTCCACCGAGTACCCAAGCAAGCAGTGCCATCTGTGTACTGCTTGCATTCGCTGCCACAAAGGAGGGGGTTTCAAAAATTCCCGCCCCAACAACCAACCCTACAATCAGGGCGATCGCATCGAACAGGGACAGTGTTGATTTCAGCGTTGTAACTTGCCGAGTTGCTAGATTCACAAATTATGCTCCCGTCATGTCCTGATTAGAGTGCCTAATCTTTAGCTTAGAAAATACATCTAAACTTTCGATCGATCTAAAGGGAAATATCGCAAAAATCTTTATTTAGATAGGTAGCAATCTCGGCTATTTATTCTCTCTTAGGACAGATACAGTTTTATTGTTGATGGAACATCCGCGATCGACAGCGAATTGCGGGGCGAATTGAGATCGCGTTCGATCGCGCGAGTGACATCAAATTAGTTTGTAGTGAGCAATTTAGTCCTCTGAAGCTGCGGGAGGGAGTCCGCACTACAAAGCATTTTCGATGAATAAATTTACAGGCAAAAGAAGTTAATTTCGGGCGATCGCGTGTTGGGAAACGATCGATCTCGTTTCGATCTGAGTCTCTACCGCTCGCATCCCCCGATGAGTCGGAATTAAAGAGGTTTCCAGTTTTAAATCCTCCCGATCGAGAGTTAAAACTGCTTTATGAGTTGTGTAATTATGTGACATCTTGGATTGCTAAGATAACCTGATGATTGTCGCCAGATTATTTGTGCTACAATCGAGGCGGAACAGTTACAAAATTACCAAGTTGTAGTTCGGGTTCAGTACGCCCGACTGGTGCGCGTCCTGTTAGCGATCGCGCATACCGCGAAGTAATTTGAACTGCGTTGATTGGAGCAGTGGTAGCTCGATCGGATAGCCGATAGGTAGCAGGTTCGATTCCTGCATCAACCACCAAAAAGTTAGCTCAATTGGTAGAGCGATCGACTGATAATCGATTGGTAACAGGTTCAATTCCTGTACTTTTAAACACCCTCGCCCTGGGTACGGGCACCTTGTTGTGGTCAAAGCAACTTAGCTGCGTGTTAATTACTCTGTCGCAAGTGTTTGTAACAGTAAAAGAGCCAGCGCAACAGTTGTTCTCCCTGACTTGAGTTTGTCCCTTCGCTTTGCTGGCATCTAATTTTCCTGCGGGAATTTTAGATTGGTAGGGCGATCGGCAGATTTGAGAGTTGCTATTTGTTTCGAGATTGTCGAAAGGTAATTTGGGAATAAGGGCGACAATCTTAATCCAGTTTTAGAGACTCTGAATGCCCGCACCTGCACTGAAAACACTTGCACTTGACAGAGTTAAAAATTATTGAATTCCGCAAGAAAGACATTGGGTAGTTTGTCGAAACCAGAATGGGCTGAAGGAGCAATCTGGCTGTCAATCCAGCCCGAGCTGAAAGCGTTACCAGCAGTCGAAATAAAGTTTTACGGGCGCGGCAAGCGAGGCGGTTGTAATTTCACCTGCTCGGCTCATTGGCTCCCGCAGCACGCCTGCACCGATGTGCGTTTGAAGCGAGGCGTTTGGCAATCTGTTTTGAATCTTGCTTGCCAAGCTCGGCTCGGTGAGCTTTCTGAAAATCAACCTGAAACGGGATGGATGACTTTTGACGGAGCGACTATTTCAGTCGCTTTATGCTTTAGAAACGATATGGTTGTGAGGCAACGAACTCAGCCAGAACTCCGCTATGCGCGATTAGTCAATCTTCTCTTAGATCTGTGCCCAATCCTCGATCCATATCCAAATTTAAGGCAATTGTTGTATTGCAATTACCTCGAAAACTATGACTAACTTAGTGTGTCCTCCAACCCGATCGCTCAGGCTAACAAACCTATTGCATCGGAATGTATTAATGTATAGCTTGACAGACCTTGTTAAAGCGATCGGTAAGGTGCGCACTGCGCACCATATGTATAGCTTGACAGAGTGAAAATATTTTTGTAATATGTATATTACAATTTGCACAAATAACTCCCGATCGGGACTTGCGCACCTACGATAAATCTGGGTGCGCAGTACGCACCTTACGGATGAAAAACGACCGATCGCAATTAAAATCGGTTCAATTCCCGATCGCGCCGATATCTAGAAACTGGGTTTTTTGCGACAATTTTTCGCATCAACCTGCAGACTTGGTAAAAACCTGGTTTCTTTGCCGCACGGGCAAGTTCTGACTAACTTACATCTGCCTGTACTGACTGAAAAATATATGTTTGCATTAAATCTTTTACGCGGGTTTCGTTTCCCGACAGTATCTATGTGGAAAACAATTCACATCCAACTCAACCAAATTGGAATTTTATATTATCGCGGTGACTTTAAGAAATTTTTACAGCCCGGTACGCATACCTATTTCGGTCAGCATTGGCAAGTAAAAACTTACGATCTCAACCAGCCAGAAGCGAAAATCGATAACTTGGAATTGCTGTTGAGAAACTACCCAAATGAACTGCAAGAACACCTATTAATTGTCCGCACCCAATTCAATGAAACAGCTTTAGTGCGTTTGGGGCAAACTTGGATAAGTGTTTTACCGAATCAACTGCGGGCTTTTTGGCGCGGTTTTATTGAAGTTGAATTTCATCTTTTCAATTTAGATGAAAATTTGGAATTGCCCGCTGAGTTCGTGCAAAAAGTGCGATCGCTCGCTTTAACCGGACTGAAAAAATTTCAGATTTCCGAGTACGAAATTGGTTTGCTTTACGTGCAAAATAACTTTATTCGATCGCTAGAACCTGGAGAGTATGCTTTTTGGTCCGTACATAAAGATGTCGCGGTTCGCAATCTCAGTCGCGTAATTTCCCATCCAGAATTTCCCCAAGAAGATGTGCTGGTTGAAAAACATCCCGAGTTTGTAACAGCCTACTGCGAACTCGTGCAATTGTTAGGACATCAAATTGCGATCGTGCGCGATCGGGGAAAAGTTATTGCTTTTTTGCCGCCGACAAGTCGCAAGCTATTTTGGCAGGGCGTGGCAGTGGAAATAATTGACATCAATACTCATGTTAATTTAGAGCCTAGCTTAGTAGCTGAGTTGGTAGCGGGTTCCCCAGAAGCTTTATCGCTGAGTGCGAAGTATTTGCACATGTGTGAAGTTGAACCGCAGCACGTCGGACTGTTGTATATCAACCAAGAATTTCAATCGCAATTGCCGCCGGGAATTCATGCTTGGTGGAAGATCGGGCGTTCTTTTCAAACAGAAGTAATCGATTTGCGCTTGCAAAATATCGAAGTATCCGGGCAAGAGATTCTGTCGAAGGATAAAGTACCTTTGCGCTTGAATTTGACTGCCGGTTATCGCATCCAAGATCCGCTGCGGGCAAAAAATGGTTTGTCGGATATTGCGGGATTTTTGTACAAAGAATTGCAGTTTGCTTTGCGCAGTGCGGTAGGCGAACAAACTTTAGATGCGCTGTTGGAAAGTAAAGGCGCGATCGATCGCAGCATCTCGGAATACATTCGCACTAAAACCGCAGATTACGGAATTGAAGTCGATTCTGTCGGCGTGAAAGATATCATTTTACCGGGCGAGATTAAGACGATTTTGAGCAAGGTTGTAGAGGCGGAAAAATCGGCGCAAGCAAATGTTGTGAGGCGTCGGGAAGAAACGGCGGCTACTCGAAGCATGTTGAATACTGCGAAGGTGATGGAGGACAATCCGGTAGCTTTGCGTTTGAAAGAATTGGAGGTTTTGGAACGGATTGCGGAGAAGATTGATAAGATTCAAGTTAATGGGAGTTTGGATAGTGTTTTGACCGATTTGATTCGGATGAATCGGGAGTAAATTGGGGCGGGCGATCGAGAGATAATACTAAATTGGGTGAGAAATTCTCGATCGTACTGAATCTTTAGGCAAGGACACGGCATTGCCGTGTCCCTACAATAACTTATATTTAGTCGATCGAATCAGATTCATTCGCTACATTATTCTCACTATTTGGCTCTTCACTTTGGCTGGTATTTTGATGGCTATTTTCTAATAACCCCGCCATTTTTAACAAGTTTCTGAGTAACCCAACTTTTAAAGATTTATTACCGTGAATTGGCACAGATATGCGGACTGAAATTCCAGCTTTACCATAGATATGATGACTGCCTTGAACTCTTAATAATCTCCAGTCATTACGTTCTAGCAGCTTTGCTAACTCTTTGCCAGACATGGAGTTCATATCGCAATCTCCATAATTTTGTCTCGCTCATTTATCTCGATGGATTCAAGATCTACACTAAGGCAACCTTCAATTGCTTCATAGAGGTTTTGCAGCAATTCCTCAAAGGTATCTCCCTGTGTTGCACAGCCAGGAATAGCAGGAACTTCTGCCCAGTATCCGCCTTCTTCCGCTTCGTGGATGATAATTTTGATTTTCAAGTGAGCCTCCTAGCTTCAAAGATCGGGTGATATTTTATTTTACTTCAACAAGGCAACCTGCGACGATTGTAACAAAAAAACTAATTGCGGGCGATCGCTCTTTCGATCCGATCGAGACAACTAATGTTGGGGTTGCCATGACAATACAGGGCATAAGAGCGAGTGTTACCATATAAATAGCCGTCGTTATTCCCGATTCCTGCCATGAACTTCATCAACCCCAAAACCGATTACGCCTTTAAAAAAATCTTTGGTTCCTCAGATAGCAAAGACATACTCATCAGCTTTCTCAATGCCATAATTTACGATGACAATCCGACTATTGAAGACTTAGAAATTATCAACCCCAATTTGCCTCCCCGAGTAGACGGCTTAAAAGACAGTTCTTTAGATGTCAAAGCCCAACTCGT
>JALOON010000105.1 GCA_025454405.1 Oscillatoriaceae cyanobacterium Prado104
CATTCTAGGGCGATTGCTTTTTGATGGCAAGTCTTACATGGGTACGTGTTTTCTGGTTCATAAGCTGAAACACCAAGCAGCACAAGGGTTTCAACCCACTTCTCAGTATTTCTACGGGGGGAACTTCAGTTTAGATATTTCATATTACGCACATTCTCTAGCCATCGATCATTAGTCATTCGCCATCGCTTAAATGACTAATGACTAATGACTAATGACTAATGACTGATGACTGATGACTAATGACTACTCATCTTCATCAAAAGCTTCGCTACCACCACCAACAGCAACTAAATCGATTTGCTGGCGGTAATAATCGACGCTTTTAACTTGAACTTCCACCCGATCGCCCAAACGATATTGATTGCGATTTTTGCGACCGACGAGAGTTTGCTGGCGCGATCGATACTCGTACCAATCATCCTTCAGCGAAGAAACATGAACCAGTCCTTCAACTCGCAGGATATCGTCCAAATCCGGCGGTCGCACCTCAATTTCCACAAAGAAACCGTAAGACTGCACGCCAGTAATCAAACCTTGGAAAGTTTGCCCGGTACGCTCTTTCATCAATCCCGTTTTCTTGAGTCCCTGCAAATCGCTTTCAGCATCTTCAGCAACTCTTTCGCGTTCCGTCAGGTGCACCACCACCGATGCAAACTCTGCCTCAAATTCGTGGTGTACGTCCGGCGGCAGCACGTTCCAAGTAATTTGACCGTGACAGGAAGAATGGTGCAGGTCAACCTTTTCCTTAGCTCGGGTAGTGCGGCTGCTGCGGCCTTGCTCGAACACTGCTTGCAGCAGTCGCAGGATCAGTAAATCGGCGTAGCGGGTCAGTGGCGCGTTGCAGCGAGCATAGCCTTCCTGCAGGGCCAAACCGAAGTGGGGCTTGGCAGTGGTGCTGTAAACCCCTGGCTTCATCGTATCTTCGAGCAAGTAGGTGAGAACTCTTTCCGATTTCAAACCCGCAAACTGTTCGGTAAATCTCTGAAAGTCCAAGGGCAGAACTTCCTCTTCATTTTCGAGGTACAAATCGCCTCCCAGGTTGTTAGAGAGTTTGATGAACTCTTGAATGTCTGCAGGGTCCGGCATGGGCTGGACGCGGTAAATTGCAGGTACTCCCAAAGCTTGCAGGTGGGCTGCTACAGCTTGATTGGCGAGCACGACCAATTCGGCTACGGCAGCAGGGATAGCAGGGGCTACTGCAAAAGCTCCCAGTTCGCCTTCATCGTCGCTGTGAGATGTGGCGTCGGGCAAATTCAGTTCAAAAGCACCCCGCTTGAGTTTTGCCTGTCTGGCAGCATTTGAGGCGGGGAAAAGTTGGTCGAGGAAAGACCGAACAGTTGAGGATAAAGGGTGAAGGTTTTCGCTGTCGGCAGGGGATTCGAGGATTGTCCGGGCTTGTTCGTAGGTAATTTGGCAGTCAACTTGAATGATGCTGCTTTGAATTTCGTATTCTAGGAGTTCTCCTGATTCGTCGAGGATCATCAACACGCTGAAGGCGAGACGTTCCGCGTCGGGTACTAAAGAGCAGCGTTCGCTAACTTCTGGCGGCAGGATGGCGATGATTTTTTCTCCGAGGTGGGCGGCGGTGCCTCGCTTGCGGGCTTCGCGATCGAGCGGGGTTTCCGGCTGCACGTATTCGGTGGTGTCGGCGATGTGAATGCCGATGCGCCAGCGTCCGGGTTTGATGGTTTCGATCGAGATGGCGCGTTCGACTGGCGGGTCTGAGAGGAACGCGGTAGGGTCGAATTCATTTTCTATGGCATTTTCTGCTGCATTTTCCTCTGTGTTGGGGAAGCTTTCATCCTCTGGCGGGGCTGGAGAATTTTCGCTGTTATCTGCTGGCGGTTCCTGTTTGATAAAGGTAAATGTCAGGATATCGCGCAAATCCCAACGTTTCTTGAGGTCGGTTTTTTTGATTTTACTGGGTAAACTTTCTGCTGCTTTGATGGCAGCCGGGGGGAACGATCGGGGCAAGTCATGTTTGCAGCATACGATGTCGAGGTCGTCGGCAGCTTCGGCATCGGAACCGAGCACTTGTACTACTTTACCTACCGGGCGGTGGGTGCCGAGGGGATAGCGCTTGACTTCGACATGAACTAAGTGGTCGATCGCTTCTTGAAGGTTGGTGCCATTTGCCAGCAAATCTAGTTCAAATAACAGCCGGTCGTCCAGGGGAATTGCTCTGTAGCTGATGCGGCCGGTGGGGGTCGAGGTTTGCTTGACTCGGGCGAGTACCGAAGGGTTAGCGCGTTCGAGAATCAGCATGACAGCACCTTCGGGCGATCGGCGGCGGCTTCCTTCTTTGATAATTTTGACTAACACTCGATCGCCGTTCCAAGCTGTCGAGAGGTGGCTTTCCCTAACGTAAACATCTTCTGAGCCTTCCGCATCTTGAATTGCAAAGCAAAATCCTTTGCTCGAACAGCGCAGTTTTGCTTCTACTACGTCATCTTCAACTATGCGGCGGTAACGGCCTTTTTCTTTGACTAAAATCCCAATTTTCTCTAAAGCTTCTAAAGCAATTTGAAGTTTGAGCTGACTGGTTTCGTCATTGCAGTCGAGTTTTTTCTCCAGTGCTTTAGGAGCTACTAATTTGTCGTCTGTAAAATTTGCCAGCAGTGCAGCGATAGAAAATTCCATGTAGCGATCGATCCTCTTTTTTCCAGCAATTTAGTCTAAATTTGGTTTTGGCGAAATCGCCCGCACCCTCAAGGGTTGCAGCTTGTTCGATCGCGCTCTTGGGGCGCGAGGCGAGTAGGTGAAGACAAGCATAGTAACGTTCGATGGGTACCGCGATTTTTGCAATCTTTGAGCTTTTCGCCAATAGCAGCGGAGGACAGCCTCTGCTTTTGGCAACCACTTGTTGTCTGGCTGCAACTGACTTCTGACGCAGCAGATAACTGCCCCGCATCCTCTTCCCAATCCAATTTTTGAGCATTGGCTGGTTTGCTTTGACGTTAACGGCTGCGAGCAATTTAATTGCACAAGTCGCAGTCGGTTTTTAACAGAGGATTCCAAGCTGAAAGCTGAGAGTTGAGTCGCGGATAGGAAGAGTCAGAGATGGGCTGGAAAAAGTTGGAAGTTTCGAGTAAGAGAGATTTGGAGTCGGGAAGACTTAGATCGAGAAAGCGGGGAAAATATTCCTGCTTGCTGCCTTCCGTATCTAGGTTTTAGGTTTTAGGTTTTAGGTTTTAGCCTGAATTTCTACCACCTACAGCCTGATACCGTTCCATCTACATTTTTCCTGATTCCTGATTCCTGATTCCTGATTCCTTCAACATCTGAATGTTGACGAACGAACACGCTTCGATAATTAATCCGTGTATCCGTGTCATAATCCGTGTTGTGCCTTCCTTCTTGCTTCTTTTTGAAGTGCCTCTTGCCTCTTGACTTTAGCAAAGAATTTACCGACTAAAGGCAAAATTGCTAGTAGCTCGTCGCTGCGATGCCCCTGTTGTGTCTGCGCGGTTTGCCGACAGCCGACAGCAATGCAATTAAGGGACGGGAGCAATCTGTGCTGTGGAAAGAGCAAGGTACACAAAAGCGGAGACCTTAACTACTTTTGCTTAGTTGCCGTGTCATTTCCGGTAGAAGTAGAAATGACGCCCGGTGCCTGTTAGCTTAAACTGCCCGATTGCGGGATGGGGTTGAGTGGCGCGAAAGGTGGCGCGGATGACTCACCTTTAGTTTATTGTATTTTGACAGCGCACTTGCAGAAAATAGTTTTTCCGCAACGCTGTATTACACTTAAATTGTAAGCCCCTCCTGCTTTCGGGGTCAAAAGGTTATGTTTGCTCAATTTCGCACCCTTTATCCAACTGGACAGTTAATCTGTGAGTTGCTGACTGTTCATCACGGTAAGTTTGTTGTTCGCTCGCTGGTTCAGGTTGACGGCAAAACTATCGCTACGGCTATGTCGGCTGCTGAGTCTGTTGAGGAAGCTGAAGACCGCGCTCGCTCGCGATCGCTCGCTATCCTCGGACTTAATGTTTCTGAACCTGTTGTTGAAATTGTTTCTCCCCTTGGGGGCGGACACGGCAGTGTCCCTACAAAACCTCATGCTGCGGTGTCCGTTCCCCTTCCCGCGACCCCAGATCCTGTTTTAGACATGCCCGTCAACAACGATAAATTTACAGATTTACCGCATCAATTACCGCCTCCCTTACCAACTGCAATACCACATCAAGATAGTTTTGTCAATACTCAAGAGCCATTAAAAGAGGAACCGCCGATCGCCCCGATACCGGAAGCGCCACCACCAGGGGTCGATCGAACTCAGGGTGCTGGATTCGGATCGAAACAGTTAGATTCAGACGCTTGGCTGTCTTCCAGCTACGGCGAACCGATACCGGAACCGGAGATGCCAACTGCCAGCCCCAGCGAACCGCAGCAGCCCGTAGCGGTGGGAATTCCCAGCGATGATATCGAGGATATTTCCGATACGATCGCTCAAATCGACGCGACTCTCAAACGCTTGCAATGGAAGAAAAAACAGGAAACTGACTGTCTGGAACAGAATTACGGCAAACTTTCTCAAGCTTTGCTGAGTCCTGCAGAGTTAGTAGATTTCCTGGAATATCTGGAAATTTACAGCAGAACGACTGAAGAAATCCATCGTTTGAAATGGAGTGCCAGCCAAGGAAAAGATTACCTCAAACAAGCTTACGGCAAGGAAGCGCGGCATTTATTAAAAAGAGATGAATTGTTCGACTTCTTGCAATATCTCGAATCTTTATAAAAATGAAGGTGCGAAATACCGACTAAAACAGTTGCAAAAATCGCAAACAATCTCAAAATCATCTGCGTTCATCCGCGTTAATCTGCTGCATTTGCGGTTTCCGATCGAGCAAAAATTAATGCAAAAACCGAGAAACCGGGCGGTTTGCTAAAACTAAAAGTCATCAAACTTTCTGTTGGCAAACAACCCAGTTTCCGCGCCAATTCTAATTAAATTAGGCTACGGCAGCGATCGGGCGGCTGGCAGAAGGACGGCGATCGATCACTTGGTCAACCAAACCGTAATCCTTAGCTTCTTCAGCAGACATGAAGAAATCCCGTTCGGTATCCTCTTCAATCCGCGACAAAGGCTGACCGGTATGGGCGGCAAGGTGTTCGTTCAGGCGACGTTTGTGGTACAAAATCTCTTTGGCCTGAATTTCGATATCGGTGGCTTGTCCTTGAGCACCGCCGAGGGGTTGGTGGATCATGATCCGGGAGTGAGGCAAACTCATCCGCTTGCCCTTAGCGCCGGCACTCAGCAGGAAAGCGCCCATGCTGGCGGCCAAACCGAGACAGATGGTACACACGTCAGGGCGGATGTGGTTCATGGTGTCAAAAATGCCCATCCCTGCCGTTACCGAACCGCCTGGGGAGTTGATATAGAGGTAAATATCTTTCTCGGGGTCTTCGGCGTCTAAAAAGAGCAATTGGGCAACGATCAGGTTGGCCAAGTCTGAGTCAACCTGCTGACCCAAGAAGACGATGCGATCGCGCAGGAGTCGCGAGTAGATGTCAAAGGCGCGTTCGCCGCGACCGGATTGTTCTATAACTGTTGGGATCATTGACAGGGCCCGCCTATTTACGTATCTTTTTTTAATTTTAACGATTTGCGGTGACTTGTAGCGATCGGTTGGGGGGCGGTCGATCGGCTTTGCGGGCTAAAAGCTTGAAGCTGAGATGAGTTGAAGGATTCTCGCCGGTTATAATTAGGTTTGGAAGTTTCTGGTGGAAGTGACATGACTCCTCAACTGCAAACTAAGCTACTGCCAACTCAACAACCAGAAAAAGTTCTGTATCCAGATAGCGACGGACAGCCCATGTCAGATAACACTCTTCAATTTGGTTGGATTGTCAAGTTGAAAGAAGGGTGCGAAGCCTTATTTAAAGATAATCCGAATGTATTCGTCGCAGGAGATTTATTGTGGTATCCGATCGAAGGTGACAATAAAACTCGTCGCGCCCCCGATGTTATGGTGGTATTTGGCAGACCCAAGGGATATCGCGGTTCTTACCAGCAATGGCTGGAAGATAATATCGCGCCGCAGGTAGTTTTTGAGATTTTATCATCGAATAATTACCATAAGAATAGTAGTTTTGAGCAACTATTGCGCAACTCATATCATATTTTAATTACCCAACCCCGCCGATACATTCCATACAAAATCAGCCACCAAAATAATACCGCAGTAATGGCAAATGCTAGAGAACCGTTAAGCGCTCCCGCCCACGGTACAAACCAGTTTTCATAAATCCAAGTGTAGGTGGTTGGAGCATTTTCACCCGTACCGATACGGGTTTTTAACAAAATTCTGGCAACAATACCGGAAGCAACAAACAAGAAAATTGCATTCACTCCCATAATTTCCCAAGGTCGCCCCCATTTCCAGCCGCGCACTTCTATTGTTTCGTAGCAAGATGCTAACAATAACAGCGCCCAACCAGCAGTAAAAACTACATAAGAACTCGTCCACAGTTGTTTGTTAATGGGAAATAAAACACCCCACAAACTGCCGATTACCGCGCAACTGAGTCCGCAGATTGCTAAGTTGATGCTGGTGCGGGTTTTAATTGGTCGATCGCGCAGGTATTCTCCTGTAAAATAGCCGCTGAGAACTGTGGCAACAGCAGGCAAGGTACTCAACAATCCTTCTGGATCGAAGGGGCCGCCTTTGTAAAGGTGTTGGCTGCCGAGAATTAGCCGATCGAGATACCCTACTAAATTGCCTTCTGGTGTCAGATTTCCCGCACCGTACAGGGGTATGGGAATCAGGGTTAGCGCGCCCCAGTAGCCGAAAAGTAAGCCTATCGCGAGCAATTTTAGGTTGCGGGGAGAGAGGTTGATGGCGGCGATCGCGCTTATCAAATAAGCTAAGCTGATGCGCTGCAATACTCCCATGATGCGGAGTTTTGCGAAGTTTTCAATCGGGGCATTGTTGAGGAGTACGTCGAGGGCGATCGAGGATGCATTCAGCAGCAATCCTAAGATAAATAAGATGGCGGCGCGGCGCGCGATCCGCCAGTAAATCTGAGAAGAAGGAAGAAGGAAGAAGGAATCAGGAATCAGGAAGAAGGAATCAGGACGAGAGTTGTTTGCTAAATTTGTTGCTTTGTCTTTTTCTGGGTTATTAGCTTCTGAATTGTTAGTTTGAGTATATTTTGAGAGGGAGAAGGACATCGCCGTACCGACGATGAATAGGAAAAAGGGAAATATTAAATCTGTGGGGGTGCAGCCGTGCCATTCGGCGTGTTCTAGCGGCCAGTAAATGTGTTTCCAACTGCCGGGATTGTTGGCGAGAATCATCGAGGCGATCGCAATTCCGCGAAAAACATCAAGGGATTTCAAACGCATAAGAAGGGAGAGGGGGAGAGGGGGAGAGTGGGGGAGGGGGAGAGTGAGAGTGAGAGAATTGCTGAATTCGCAATATTTGATAGAGGCAAAAACTGGTTTTTTTACGATAATCTATAGAGACAATTTTGAGCTTAATGAAAACCCGATTTATTTGGGATTAATGCACTCAAAAATGACTGCTAATAACTAATGAATGATGACTGATGACTGATAACTAATGACTAAATCTCTATTCCTTCCAAAGTTACAATTAATTCATTTTTCATCAACATATTGCAGCGTTCGGCATAAAAACAGGCTGCTTTATCCTGTTTGTGGACTTGCAAAACGCGGAGAAACATCTCCCTTGCTTGGGCGAATTGCTGCTGGTAATGTAAAAAGATTCCCTGTTCAAAATAGGTTTTAGTTTCCGACTTAAGTTGGATCGTTAGTTCCGAGTCGCCGTCGTAAATTTCAAATGCGGCTACTGGGGCTTGTTTTCCTTTTACTTTAACGCGAACGAGAAACCTGCAGTTATATTTGTAGGGGTCGTCTAGCCCGGAAAGAGTCTGAACGCTTGCCACAATACCAACTCCATAAAGCTTGGTCAATTCTTCCACGCGGGATGCTAAATTTACGGCATCGGAAATCACCGTACTTTCCATGCGTTCCGCTTCGCCGATCGTACCTAACATTAAAGTTCCTGTATGCAAGCCAATGCCGATCGAAATAGGTTTGTAGCCGCTATTTTGCCTGTGTTTGTTATAAATTATGACTTGTTTTTGCATTTCAATTGCTGCTTTTACTGCGTCTTCAGCGCTGTTGGGAAATAGCGCCATAATCCCGTCGCCGATGTATTTATCTATAAAGCCGTTGTACTGGCGGATCACTGGACCGACTCGGGTTAAATAAGAGTTGATAAATTCAAAATTTTCTTTCGGAGACATACTTTCAGACAAACTTGTAAACGAACGGATGTCGGCAAACATAATGGTCATTTCTGCCTGTACCGAGTCTCCCAATCTGGCATCAACTATGCTTTCTCTTTGCAGGAATTTCAAGAATTCTCTCGGTACAAAGCGCGCTGAAGCTGCTGCGATTTTTTCGAGTTCGCTTTTGCTGGCTTCGATTTGAGTCAGAGCGCGAAATGCTCTCAATGCTGTGACTACTGTGGTAAATAACTTTTTATTTGTCAGTTCGGTTTTGGTTTTGTAATCGTTGATGTCGTAACTGACAATTACTACATCTTCCGGCACTTGTCCGGGCTGACCGGTGCGCAAAATAATCCGCACTAATTGATTGTCCAAAATATCGCGGATGTATTTAACTACTTCCAATCCCGCTTCTTCTGTTTCCATCACTACATCGAGCAAAATCAATGCTATGTCTGGATTTTTTTTGATGATTTCTTTGGCTTCTTTGCCGGAATAAGCGCTGATAAATGTTATGAGTTTATTTTCAAATGTAAAATCATCTAAAGCGAGTTTGGTGATATTGTGAATTTCTATTTCATCATCTACAATTAAAATTTTCCAATTTTCTTCGATCGGTCTTGCTGCCGCTTCTTCTTCTTCCGCAAATTCTAATTCGTCGTCTTCTTCTACAAATTCTAATTCGTCGTCTTCTTCAGTAGCAAACAGGTTTTTACTAGCTTCTGACATCTATCGTTCTCCTAAATATTTTTTATTAATCGATACACCATATAGACTAAGAAGCAAGAAGGAAGAAGCAAGAAGGAAGAAGCAAGAAGGAAGAATTCTCCCCATTTTCCCCTCTTCCCATCTCCCACTCTCCCCCTCTGCCCATCTCCCCCTCTCTCCCATCTTTCCATCTCGCCATCTCCCCATCTCCCTTTCTCATCTTCTTCCTTCTACTTAATTGGTAGTTTGGGCGGGAAATTGAATAATAAATTTTGTTCCGATTCCTACTTGACTTTGGCATTGAATTGTGCCTTTTAGCTTTTGAGTGACAAGGTTGTAGATAATGTGCAATCCCAATCCGGTGCCGCCCTGAGCTCTTTTGGTAGTAAAGAAAGGTTCAAAAATTTTATTGAGGTTTTCCTCGGGAATTCCTTTGCCGTTATCGGCATATTCAAATATTAGCCGATCGCCTTTGAGTTTGAACTCAAAGGCGATAATTCCGGCATCGTCTCGATCGTAAGCGTGAATCAGAGAATTCATCACGAGATTTGTCACGATCTGAGAAAACACGCCGGGGTAGCTGTCGAGTACAATATTTTCATCGCCGTCAATCTGTACTTGGTGTTTGGTTTTTTTCAGTTTTGCTGTTAAGGACGTCAAAATTTCCTCGAGATACTCTCTGACTTTAAAAGGGCGTTTTAACTCGCTGGACTGATCTACAGCCACTTCTTTAAAACTGTGGATCAAGTTGGCTGCCCGCATGAGATTAGCCAATATCATATTACTGCTTTGCACGGCAGTATCCAGAAATTTTTCTAATTCCGAGCGTTTGATTTTGCCATTTGTATAACTATTAAAAAATTTTTCAACTTTTTCAGCGAGCAGGGAAGCTGCTGTAATGCCGATGCCGATCGGAGTATTGATTTCGTGAGCAACTCCTGCTACCAAACCTCCGAGGGATGCCATTTTTTCCGACTCTACCAGTTTATTTTGGGCAGATTTCAGGTCGTCTAAAGTTTCTGACAATTCGGAGGTACGCTGCTGTACTAACTGTTCTAGATTGTGATTGAATTCCTGCAAATTGGCATAAAGTTGGGCGTTTTCTATGGAAATCGCAATTTGAGAAGATAGCAGTTGCAAAACTTCCAGTCTGTCGGGAGTAAAAGCATTAGTAGTAAGATTGTTTTCTAAATATAAAATGCCGCTGAGTTTGCCTTGATGGATTAAGGGCGTACAAAGAATTGATTTTGGTTGAGTGGCAATTATATAGGGCGCGCGAGTAAATTGTCCTTCGCGAGTGGCGTCGTTTAAAACTACATTTTGCTGGGTGCGGGCGACGTAGTTGACGATCGCGACTGAAAGCAAAGTTACTTCTCGGGTTTCTTCTACAAAATCTAGGGGAATAGATTTCATTGAAAAAAGGCGATCGTCAGCGATCGACGAGCCTGATGCTTCTATTACCCAGCTCCCGGATTTTTCTAAGATCAAAAATCCTCTTTGGGCCCCGGCATTTTCAATGACAATTTTCATCAGTTTATCTAGCAGCTTGTCGAGAACTATTTCCCCTGCCAAGGTTTGCGATGCTTTGACAACTGTTGTGAAGTCTAGCACGCCCGAACTGTCACTGGAAGTGGAAGAGCTTCTGGTACGGTGAATTTCGATTCGATCGTTCGCGGCAGCAGCAGTTAGCAACTTCGGGTATTTTGATTCCAAATGCGCTGTTTTAGCTTTTGCTCCCCACCGCTGATAGCAGTAGCGCGCTTCTGTCAAGTAAGTTTTGGCAATTTTTTCCCGCCCTAAAAACAGATAAAATGCTCCGGCTAATTCGGCTGCTAGCGCTTGTTCCTGGATGTATCCGTTATCTTTTGCTCCTTGAATTGCTCGATCGTAATATTCCATTGCTTCGACAATATTTCCCAAAATTCGCGCTTTTTCTGCTGTTACTAAATCGTATTTATGCTGAAAGTTCATCGGGGCGCATTCAGCTTTTTTGAGCATTCTTTTTTGGTGTCCTATCGTGTAAAATAAATGCTCTTGCTGTTCTTTTTGGGTGGCATTTTCATACAAATCCAGTCTGGCTAGGGCATCATAAAAATGGTATTCCGGTACGTTGATAAATCCGGGAACTCCATCTAAATAAGCTTCGGCTTCTGCCGCATATAAAAGCGCCCGATCGCTCTGTCCGAATAAATATGCTAAGATTAATTTCTGCAGGAAAAAGTGCTGGAGTCCCACGCGATCGTTAGCTTGCACCAGCAGGGGCAGCAGTTCTTCTTCGCTGCAAAATTCACCCGTAAAAACGTCGCATTCTGCCACATTTTCCATCAATTGCAAGACAGTTTGATAGTATATTTTATTCCAAGTTAAAACCGTTTCTTGCTTGAGTTTCAACAGCAAATTGTTGTAATTAGCAATTTTCCGTTCCAGTTCCGGCAATGCTAGACCCATGAAATACAAAGACTGACAGATATTTACTGCGGAATATCCCACATATTCTAAATCTCCATTTTCCAGCGCAATTTTATGAGCTTCTTCTAACAGCGGCAAAGTGTCTTTAACGTGATGTTTGCCGTGCATTAAAATAAAGGCTACTAGATTGAGCGTCTTGCTTTTAAATTCTAAAGCATCAAAGCGATCGACCAAATTTAAAGCTAATTGACCGAAGCGATCGCCCGCTTCAAAATCTCTCACTAATCCTTTTAAAATCGCTCCATAATTAGCGTAACCGAAGGCAGAAAATACCGAATTGCCGTAGTTTATCGACAAATTAACCTGCTGGCAAACAATCAGTGGCAGCAGCACTGGCTCAGCGATAAAGGTAGCAGAAAACATACTGGAAAGGATGCGCATAATCGCCAATTGATGGGTGTTTGTCATCAGAGGCAGGTTAATTAAATCTTCTATTTTTTTTCCGGTTAAATAAGCAGCGGTTTTGTTTAGGGCTTGCTGAATGTGCAGGGGAGTTGGCGATGCGGGAAAAGTTGTTCCCAACAGTTGCAGCGCTTCCCGACCGATTTTGACAGCTTCTAAGGGCTTGGTTTGCATCGCGCAAGCAGCAATCTTAACTTCAAAAACCTTGATTTTATCTAACTCATTTTTAGCTTGTTGCAGGACAATTTCTGCCCAGCTTTCCATTTGGGCAAAATCGGTGTTGAGGTAAGCTGTTTCTGCCGCTGATTCGTAGAGTGCCAGACTCAAGTCACTATCAGTTTGCCAACTTTCCGGCGGCAGCAACTCAATGCCGACTGCTAAATATTTAACTGCTAGCGCGTAAGCTGCACTCGCTTTGGCTTTGCGTCCCGCCATCAAATTTAATTTAACTAATTGAATTTTTTCCGCTGCGCTGCTGATGATGTTCCTGGCTGCATTGAGTTGGTTGACAATATCAAAAACATAGTCTTCAAGGTATTCAGCAGGGGCATTTTGCAGCAGCAACATGCCAATTTTCAAATGAGTTTCTTGTTTCTGAGATTCTGATATTAAAGCATAAGCAGCTTGCTGGACGCGATCGTGCAAAAATTTGTAAGTCGCGCCAGCAGCAATGGCTTCGGGCAGCGGCGAATCATCCGTAAAATCGATCGATAATTTAGAAGTTACTTCGGGATTGGATGCTAGCACCATCGGCACTTTGTAAGCATCGTTAACTGCCAAAACTAGACCCGACTGCAGCGCGTCCCACAGTTCTGTTGCGGTAGCAGATAGAGGTTTTTCGCTGACTGTTGAGAGGATTTCCAGATCGAATTTGTTGCCGATACAAGCAGCTAATTTGAGAAGTTCCTGGGTGTTTTCCGCAAGTTTCTGAATGTTGTCTACCATTAATTCTACAACATTGTCAGTGATTCCCATTTCTTTGATTTGTTCGATATCCCACTGCCACTCGCCTCTAATTTTGCATTTGCTTGCGGATTCTCGATCGGATATTTCTCGATCGCCTGCACCTGCCAACTGTGTTAAATTAAATTTCAACAGGTTGTTGGCATAAAGAGATTTCAGCAGTTGAGTCAAAAAAAACGGGTTGCCTGCGGTTTTATTCAACAGCAACTCTGCTAAGGGCAGAGACTTTTCTAGTTCGCAGTTCAGGGTATCGGCAATAAATTGATTGACGCTATTAATTCCTAATGGGTTCATGGCGATCGTACTAACAGTGCCGCCCGATCTTTTAATTGTTTCCACCGCCACTATCAGGGGATGATTGGCATCTACATCACCTTCTCGGTAAGCTCCAATTATTAGTAAATATTGACTTTCTGGATCGGTTAACAGCAGTTCGATTAATTTGAGGGATGCGGAATCTGCCCACTGCAAATCGTCGAGAAAAATCACCAGCGGGTGTGCTTTTTGAGTAAACACGCGAATGAAGTTTTGAAAGACTAAATTAAATCGATTTTGCGACTCGGCAGCGCCCAAATCCGGCACTACGGGCTGCGGGCCAACAATCAGTTCAACTTCGGGAAGTACCTCAATAATTACTTGGCAGTTGCTGCCGAGGGAATCTAAGATTTTCCGCTTCCAACTTTGCAATTTTGTGCTAGTTTCGGTCAAAATTTGTCTCAGCAACGCTTGAAAAGCTTCGAGCAAAAAAGCATAGGGAATATCGCGCTTGAATTCCTCAAATTTGCTGTCAATAAAATAACCGTGCTGCCGGACGATCGGCTTGTGAATTTCATACACTAACGATGATTTTCCCAGACCCGCACCACCGGAAATTAACATGAGTTCTGCCCTGCTTTTAGCTTCCCTCATTCGGGTAGAGTTGGAGTAATTGCTCACTCGATCGAACGTATCGAGTAGCAGCTTAACCTCGGCTTCTCGCCCGTAGAGTTTTTGGGAAATTTGCAAGTAGCTGGATTTATCTTCCTCGCCCAAAATGAAATCAGAAATCTCGCCTGTTGCTGCCAGTTGACTCAAACAAATTTCTAAGTCGTGCAAAAGTCCCAAAGCACTTTGATACCGATCTTCAGCAGTTTTTGCTAGCAGCTTCATGACAATATTTGAAATAGCTTGCGGAACTTTATTTCCGGATGCTGCATTGCTGCGATCGCCAAGCGGGATTGGCTGTTTGGCAATGTGGCAGTGAACTAATTCTATCGGATCGGTGGTAGCAAACGGCAATTCGCCGCACAGCATTTCATAAAAGGTAACACCTAAAGAATAAAAATCGGTGCGGTAATCGAGCGAGCGATTCATCCGTCCCGTTTGTTCGGGAGACATATAAGCGAGAGTGCCTTCAAGTAAATTGGGATGGCTGACTGCTGCATTTTCACCAGGTAACAGAGAGGCGATCGCAAAATCAGTTATCTTCACATCTCCCGTTTCAACATTTACAATAATATTGCTCGGTTTAATATCTTTATGAATGATGCGGTGCTGGTGCAATTGACCCAAAACTTTTGCTATCTCGATCGCAGTTTTCAGAAAACTGGGCAAATCGAGTTGGTTGCTGCTAATAAATTCTTTCAGGGAAATGCCGCCAAAATCTTCTAAAATCAATACAGGCAAGTTATTGTAACTCTCAACTCGGTAAAGCTTGACAACTCCCGGACAATTGAGGTTTTTCAGAATTTTGGATTCGTGGAGGAGTTGGGCGATTTGCGCTGGAGTCGGATACTGCGCGGCGAGAGTTTTGAGAATCACCGGTGTTCGATCGTCCTGCCGCATCCCCCGATAAATAACTGTGTGAGGACTGGCATAAAGTTCTCCATCAATGCGGTAGTTCGGGATGGCAATCATGCTTTTTGAGGTATAGTCACAGAAGGTGCGGTTACTTACTTACTATTCTAGTATTGAAAAAATCAGAAACAGCACTTTAGCATCATCGAATGAGTGTCAAAAGCAACTGGTACGCGCAAATTACAAGCCAAAATCAACCAAAAATCATGCAGAATACAGCCGCTTCAAATCTAACCCCTGGAATTTCTCGGAGTGCGGGCGCTGGAGAAATTAAACTGCTGGCAGTGGATATCGACGGTACGATCGCGGGCAAATCCAATGACATCCGAGAAGCTGTCAAGCAGGCAATTGCGACCGCCCAGTCTCGGGGAGTGAAAGTTGCCGTCGCTACGGGTAGAATGTACATGTCTGCTTTGCGCTTTCACCGCGATCTCGGTTCGACATTGCCGCTGATTTGCTATCAAGGCGCGTGGATTCAAGATCCGGCAACCGACAAACTGCTGCGCCATTTACCCCTGTCAAAACAAACGGCATGGCAACTGTTAGACCATTTTGAAGAACCGCATTTGCGATCGCTGCTTTCGATCAATTTCTACATCAACGATCGCCTTTACGTACCGGAAATTACTGATGCTACCAGAATTTATGCCGCGCGATCGGGCATTGAAATTAACAAAATTGATTTGCGCAAAGAACTTCCGGGCGATCCGACAAAAGTTTTAGCATTGTGTCAAAGTCCCGAGGTTCTCGACGGTTTGCTTGGCAGGATGCGCCAGCGCTACACTCCAGCAGAATTGTATTTAACTCGATCGGTTGCTACTTTTTTTGAAGCCACCCATCCTTTAGCAAATAAGGGAGAAGCAGTGCGGTATTTAGCAGAGGAAATGTTGGGATTAAAGCCAGAAAATGTCATGGCGATCGGCGACAATTTTAACGATGTGGAAATGATATCTTATGCGGGGGTAGGCGTGGCGATGGGCAACGCACCCGAGGGGGTAAAAGTTTTTGCTAATTGGGTAGCGCCGGATGTTGAGGAAGATGGGGCGGCGGCCGCGATCGAACAGTTTATTTTGGGAAATTGAATCTTGTAGTGAGTGGTGGCGGGTTTTGAGAATTTGTCTTAGGTATCAAATATCTTGACGAACCCGCCCCTATAGCAATGGTAAAATAGGGATGGCAAGGTAACATATTGCATAATATTTGTAGGGGCGGGTTCGCCGATGATTTTGCCACCCACCGATAACATTTATCAACCCGCCCTCCCCAACTGATAACTGCGATCGACCTTCCCCACGCAACCGTTAAATTCAATGAATTTTGGCGGGATAATTACCATTTAAAATATGCCGATTATGAGGAGATGGGTATCCCGGAATATTGGATTGTGGATTGTGCTGCTTTGGGAGGACGCAATTTTATTAGCAATCCCAAACAACCGACAATTTCTGTCCGCAACTTAGTTGATGGTGAATATCAAATCTTCAAGTTTCGCGAGGACGATCGCATTATATCCCAAACTTTTCCCGATTTAAATCTCATCGAGTCTATACATTAGTTTCTTGAAGTTTTTGATAGGCTTCTTCAATCTCTTGACACAGATTTTGAGTGATGTTAGTTAGCGGCTGGGTTGTGATTGGGGTGGGTTCGCCGGCATCGTCGAAATCTGTCCGCATTACGCAATCTTTTAATGTTTCTCCCAAACCGTGTTTGGCACACCATTTGCTGATAGTCATGGCAATCGGAAATAATTCATCATCTGCTGATTCAGCGATTTCTGGTTCTAATTTGGGTAAATCTTGCCATGCTTGCGGTAGGAAAATACTGGGGGTTTCTTTCAACCATTCGAGAAAAATAGCGATAACTTTTTCTGGTTCCATAGTAGTTAATCCGGTATTAAACTCAGATATTTTAACATTCGATGCAGGTTTTAGGTGGCTCCGGCTGATTTGTGGGGCTGGGCGGGTTTGTTTAAATGGTTGGTGATTATTATATATTGTTGGCGAACCCGCCCCTACGGAAATTGTGTTGGTTTAAATCTAAAGGTAACTGCTGGCTTGACGGGTAAACATCGCGCAATAAATGCCATTTGCTGCGATCAATTCGTCGTGATTGCCGATTTCTACTATTTTACCATTTTCCATGACGGCGATGCGATCGGCTATTTTTGCTAAGCCCAATCTGTGACTGATAACTATGGTGGTTTTCCCGACAGCTATTTGGCGGAAGATGCCGTAAATTTCGTGTTCGGTCTTCGGATCTAAAGCGGCGGTTGGTTCGTCAAAA
>JALOON010000035.1 GCA_025454405.1 Oscillatoriaceae cyanobacterium Prado104
CAAAACCACAGCACTGTTTCCTTTGTGTGGTGTGTCTAATTCCCGACTCGAAACGGAGAAAAACTATGCCCAATGCCCAATGCCCAATGCCCAATGCCCTATGCCCCCCTCACCAAAAGACTTATTCAGCAAGCCCTAAATAGTGATATTTAGAATCCCCGTCCCTTTTAGGGCGGGGAGTACGTCAACAGATTGTCGCTCTATGTCCCAGATGGTTGGCGAACCCGCCCCTACAAGAATTGCTGTCAACATCTTTGCCCTCAAGCATCGACTATCAACATCGACTGTTCAAGATTTTTTGTGTTTGCTCGGACTTTGTACTTGAGTGTACGATTCGTTTGCAAAATAGTAATGACTGTGAGGCTCGTTCTTGGGAACCACTCCATTCACTACCATACCGAGTACGTGTTGGTGGGATTTCTTTAACAAATCTTTCGCAAAAGCCACGCTGCCAGAATACAGCACTCCCGGCCGCGCTACCATTAAAATACCATCGGCTTTTTTACCGAGGATCGGAGCGTCAGCAGCAACATTTAAAGAAGGACTGTCGATGATAACTAGATCGTAATTGCTCGCAAATTGTTCGATCAATAAAGTGATGCGCTGCGAGTCTAACAGAGCCATCGGGTTGGGCGGAATTACGCCGCAACTTAGCAGATCTAAATTATCCATGACAGGGGCGATCGCGCTTTTCCATTCCGTTTGTCCGACAATCGCATTGCTCAAACCCACCTGATTGGGAGTGTCCCAAATTCGGTGCTGCACCGGACGGTGCATATCCGCATCTACCAGCAAAACTTTGCGTCCTAATTGAGCGACAGTGGCAGCCAAATTAGCAGCTACTGTAGATTTTCCCTCCTGCGGCAGCGAACTGCTAATCACAATAACTTTTAGTTCTTTATCCGAACTCAGAAACCTCAAATTTGCTTGCAGCATCCGGTAAGCAGCGCTAATATTAGTATGAGGAGTATCTTTCACCACAATCTGCCGTCCTGATGGTTCGGAATCTCCATTACCTGGACTGCGCTGGAAGAGCTTGCGCCAGCTATTTTGTTCAAATTTATGGGCGGGAATTACCCCCAGCAATGTCAAGCCAAACAAATCCCTGGCTTCATCAATAGTTTTGACAGATTTGTCCTGAGATTCCAAAGCTAAAGCTGTAGCTATACCGAGCAAGCTTCCTAGCATCGCACCCGACACTAGCATGAGAGATTTGCGAGAAGCCATTGGCTCTTGAGGAATGCTAGCTTGTTGGATAATCCGAGCGTTACCCACTCTTTGATTTTCTGCGATCCGAATTTCCTGAAGTTTGTTTTGCAGTTGTGCATAAGCTGATTCAGCTTCTTGCAGTTTTCTGGATAGTTGGCGCTGTTGTTTCTCCAATTCTGGCAAACTTTGCACCCGTCGCTTGTAGCTAGCTAGGGCGTTTTCTAAAACCGCAACTCGATCGGCTAAGCCTTGCCGCTGTACATCTACTTGGACAAACTCTTCGATTAGTTTTGGCTTCACATCTCCAATCTGCAACTTCTCATCATACTGTTGCTGCCCAGAGCCGGCAATCTGCTGTACTTGCCGATCTAGTAAAGCCTTCAAAGAAGCTTTCTTAGTTTCCAGTTTAGTTATTACCGGCGAGCTTTCCAGATAGCGGTTTTTCTCTAAAGTTAATTGACGCTCTACCTGCTGGTATTCTTTCAGAGCTTCTTGCACCGAGTTAGACTGGCTGAGATTGCTCGCTACTAATGCCTGTCGCGGATTCATCTGCAACTCTTTTTGATATGCTTGGGACTGAGCAGTTACTTTGACTAAATCCGACTTGGCTTCATTGATTTCGCTCTCTATTTTTGCTAGAGATGTTACTGCTGATTTAGCTTCTTCTTCTAAATTGACTACTTTATTTTTTTCTTTAAAATAGCTCAACTCAGCAGCGGTTAAACGCATCATTTTTTCGGCAGCAGGTAATTTCTTTTCTATAAATTCTCGGACCGATACAGCCTCTAATCGATTGACTTTTAGGTTGTTTTCCAGATAAAGAGCCATTAAATACTTAACAACTGCGGCGGCTTGCTTGGGGTTTTTGCTTTTGTAGGAAATTGTCAGAATATCTGCTCCCCGAACACTAGCTACTGTCAGTTTTTTTAAAAAATCTTTGGTACTCAAAGTCTTTCCATCTTCATCTTTTAAACGCATTTGATTGATAGCTTTTTCTACAATTTCAGTAGAACGAATCACCTGGATCTCCGTAGTCAGGGGATTGCTTTGCTCTGCCGCAGGAGTTAACTGTCCTATTTCTTTTCCCAATTCGGTTAAAGAAGAGCCAGCAGTTGTCTTTTTCAATAAGAGCTTGCCTTCTGCTTCATAAACCGGCTTTTCACTGAGTATTTTGTAGCTGAACAATGCGATAATCGAGATAAATACGACTAAAGCAGGCAGCCAGCGCCTCTTAAGAATTTGCCAGTATTGCTGAAACTCTATACCAGTTTCTGAGGTTTCCATAAATTACTTTTAACTTTTGAATAATTGGTACTTACATAGGTATATATAATTTTAGTATAAAAATGCGTAGGTGTCAACTGCCAAAATATATTTTTTCTATAAATTAACTTTCTCAAGATTATATATAGTTTTTTTAACAGAATCAACGCTATCTAGATAGGGGAGTATGCGACAGGCATGAAAGAATAAGTATTACAGGCGATTTTCTGTAAATAGAAAAGAGAGCGACAGCCAAAAAAACACAAAGTGCTAAAAAGTTTATGTAAAGATTTGCTAAAAAAGAAAAACGCCTCTAGTAATTGTGCGGAGATGTGAGATATTGTAATCAAATGGATAAGTCTAGCTTAAAAAAGGATTAAGATAGTTACAAAAGTACATCTTTAATATTCGTCTTTGCTCTTAAGTATTTATATCCAGGAACTGGCAAGATGAAGAAGTAAGCGCAGGCATATTCATGCTTTAACCTAGGTTGTCGTTATTGTCACAGGGGAGATATGAGCAGGGGTATGAACTTTTTTTTAAAAGGATTCATGGGATTAAGAAATCGCCATTTCTTAATCATCGATACATTGGTGTTGGCAGTTACGCCAGTATTAGCTTTGTTCATTGGCTTAAATAACTCTTTGGCTATGGCTCCGTACCTGCAGGAGCTAGCATTAGTAACGCTGATGTTCGTAGCGGTAAAACTGACTGTATTTTATACTTTCGGCTTCTACAGGCGCTACTGGCGGTATGCCGGTATTGACGAACTGGGATACATCGGGACGCTAATATGTGTAGCCTTAGTATTGGAAACAGTTTTGCTTCAACCTCTTTATCATTTAGCAGGTGTGTCTGCGAATGGACTGCCTCGATCGCTCTTGCTGCTGGACGCAATCCTCAGCTTTATCATTATCGGATGTATCCGTTTCAGCATTCCAGCGATCGAACGCTTGCAGGAAAGAGGGGGCAAATTTCAGCACTGCGAACGCTGGTTGATAGTCGGTGCGGGGAGTGCAGGCATTACTTTGCTGCAGAAAATGCAGCAGAGTACGCAACTGGGACTTTATCCGGCGGCGTTCATTGACGACGATCCGAAAAAATTGAATTTGCGGATTCGCGGAGTTAGCGTATTGGGCGATCGCTATCAAATTCCCGAAGTAGTTAGATCGTTAAATATTCGCAAAGTCATTATCGCCATACCCACAGCTTCGGGCAAACAAATTCGAGAAATTGTAGAAATCTGTCAGTCGATAGGAATTCCGACTAGCACTCTGCCTGGAATTAGCGAAATTCTAAGCGGTCGCGTTAGTTTGGGCAGCGTCAGGGAGGTACAAATTGAGGATCTGTTGCGTCGCGCATCCGTCAAAACTGATGTCAATCGAGTTGCCACATTAATTAGAGGCAAAAAAGTTTTAATTACGGGAGCGGGAGGGTCGATCGGCAGCGAACTTTGCCGGCAAGTTTTAAAATCAGAACCTGCAGAAATCATCCTTGTCGGACACGGAGAAAACTCTGTATTCAACATTCAACAGGAACTAAACCAAGTAATTTCAGACCTGCAAAAAGCTGGAGAAATTCAGATAGATTTCCCTAAAATAACAACACTTATTGCCGATATTCGCTTTGTCGACCGTTTGGAGTATCTGTTTGAAAACACCAGACCCGACATCATTTTCCACGCAGCGGCTCACAAACACGTACCAATGATGGAATTAAACCCGCCGGAAGCCATCACCAACAATGTGAGAGGTACAAAAAACTTGTTAGATATGGCATTGAAATACGATGTCGAACAATTTGTGATGATTTCGACCGACAAGGCGGTAAATCCCACTAACATTATGGGAGCCAGCAAAAGAGTGGCGGAAATGCTGGTGCTGCAAGCGGCGAAAACTAGCGGCAAACCCTATGTAGTCGTGCGTTTCGGCAACGTTCTCGGCAGTCGCGGCAGCGTCGTTCCCACCTTCAAACGGCAAATTGCTGAAGGCGGTCCAATTACGATTACCCATCCAGATATCTGTCGGTATTTCATGACAATTCCTGAAGCGGTGCAACTGCTGTTGCAGGCGGCCGTGCTCGGTCACGGAGGTCAAGTATTCATGCTCGACATGGGAGAACCCGTCAGAATAGTTGACTTGGCAAAAGATTTAATTCGCCTTTCAGGATACGAATTGGGCAAAGACATCGATATCGCATTTACGGGACTTAGACCCGGAGAAAAATTGTTTGAAGAACTGTTTATCCCCGGCGAAACCTATGACAAAACTCAACATGAAAAAATTCTGATCGTGGGCAATGCCAGTCGCATCGTGCGAGAAAATATTGATGGGGAAGTAGCAGCCCTTTGCGATGCAGCCGATCGCAACGATGCTAATTTAATCGTGTTTTTGCTGGAGCAGTTAGTGCCTGAATACATACCGGGATATTCAACAGTTAATTTGCACTCCAATACAGACCAACAAACAACAGAAATCTCCGGAGATTCTTTGCGGGTGCAGAAAAGCTCCAGCAGTGCTGTATCCGCTCAGGTAGAGAACGATTTGCGGCAGGCAATTCAACTTGAGGAGTTTCGCCTGTACTATCAACCGGTAGTTTCCCTGGAAACTAATAAGATTACTGCTTTTGAGGCGCTGTTGCGCTGGCAGCACCCGACTCGCGGATTGCTAGTCCCAGGTGAGTTTATTCCCGCAGCAGAAGCAACGAGCTTAATTGTGCCTATTGGCGAGTGGGTGCTGCTGCAAGCTTGCCAACAGTTGCGGATTTGGCAGCAGCGATTTGATAGCAACCATCCTTTAACCGTCAGCGTGAACCTAACTGGCAAACAGTTTTTTCAACCTGATTTCGTGGGGCAAGTCGCTCAAATCCTCAAAAAAACTAATGTCAATGCTTCGAGTTTGAAGCTAGAACTTTCTGAGGAAGTTGTGACGCACAATTCTGAGTTGGCTAACTCCGTATTTGTCAAGCTCAAAGCTTTGGGGGTAAAATTGCAAATCGATCACTGCGGTTTGAGCGATAAATCTTTAACTCGCCTGCACCGCTTGATCCGGATGAAGTACGGGAAATTAGATGGTTTGAAGCTGGATTGTTCTGTGGTCAGCGGTCTGGAGACTAATGCAGCTAACTTGGAAACCCTCCAAAAAATTATTGCGATCGCCCAGGAGCTAGATATGGGTATGATTGCAACTGGGATAGAAACATCCCAGCAAATAGCTCTGCTTAAGGCTTTGAAATGCATCTACGGTCAGGGTTACTTTTTCTCGAAGCCGGTGGCTGCATCCGAGGTGCGGATATCGATCGGGGCTATGGCTGTTAAAAGTTAAGGGTGGCATTTGTCAAAGGATTTGCAATTGGAATTGTGGATTGAAAAATTAGTAATTAGCTACCCATGCAACAGCTCAAACCACTAACATTGCGCCGAAATTTTTCCTGGACTTTCACTGGCAATCTCGTTTATGCGGCTTCCCAGTGGGGCATGTTGGTGTTGCTTGCCAAATTAGGTAGTCCTGAAATGGTAGGTCAATTTACCTTGGGTCTGGCAATTACAGCGCCAGTATTCATGCTAACCAATCTGCAACTGCGATCGGTACAGGCAACTGATGCCAAACACGAGTATCTTTTCGGCGACTATCTGGGACTCCGATTGATGGGGATCTTCTTGGGGATGGCGATCGTGGCGGGGATGGCGATCGTGGCAGGATATCGCTGGGAGACATCGCTGGTTATTTTAACGTTGGCTTTAGCTAAAGGATTTGAGTCGCTCAGCGATGTATTTTACGGCCTGATCCAGAACCACGAACGAATGGATCGCATAGCCCTATCCCTAATCATTAAAGGGCCACTTTCACTGTTGATGTTGGGTATAGGAATCTACTCAACATCAACAGTTTTAGGGGGCGCAGTCGGGTTAACTGTTGCTTGGGCTGTTGTTCTCTTTACTTGCGACGTTCGTAGTGGCGCATTACTGCTGAAATCTCTTCCTTTATTAGAAGGGAAGAATTGGCACGAACAGGGGCTTGAGCAGCCAACAACGGTTAAAAATCCCCTCCAACCGCGTTGGGATTGGCAAACCCTAGTCAAGCTGATTTGGCTTGCCCTGCCTCTAGGTTTGGTGATGATGCTGATTTCCCTCAATACAAATATCCCTCGCTACTTTATCGAGCGGTATTTGGGCGAGCGACAACTGGGTATTTTTGGTGCCATATCTTACCTGATGGTGGCAGGGACAATGGTCATAAGTTCGCTAGGGCATTCAGCCAGTCCGCGATTGGCACAATACTATGCAGCGGGGGATAGCGTTGCTTTCCGCAAGCTTCTGTTTAAGCTGGTACAACTTGGATTCGGGTTGGGTGCGGCGGCCGTCCTAGTGGCTGTGGTGGCCGGTCGGCAGCTTCTCACTCTGATTTATCGACCTGAATATGCCGAGCAGGCAGATATATTAGTGTGGTTGATGATCGCCGCAGGTATTGGTTACGGATGCTCTTTTCTAAGTTCCGCTATGACCGCTGCTAGGTGCTTCCGCATTCAATTGCCTTTGTTTGCTTTAGTAACAGGTGCTTCAGCGATAAGTTGCTTGTGGTTAATTCCCACTTGCGGACTGCGAGGAGCAGCATTTGCCTTAATTATTGCGTCAGTGGTGCAATTATTTTTAAGTGTAGGAATTATTTCCAATGTACTCGATCGAATCAACAGATATTCAAAAACAGAATCATAACGCTAGATTGAGCAATCGCGGTTTAATACGCATCCTTCACGCCGTAGGAGACATGAGCCAAGGTGGGATCGAAACTTGGCTGATGCACATCCTCAGACATATCGATCGCGAGCGCTTCCAGATGGATTTTCTGGTTCACACTACCGAACCTTGCGCTTACGACGAGGAAGTTCTCGCCCTTGGCAGTCGAATTATCCGTTGCCCTCACATCCACCAACCGTGGATCTACAGCGCTCAATTCAAACAAATTCTCCGCGATTGCGGTCCGTACAATATAGTTCACAGTCACGTTCATTACTTCAGCGGTTACATTCTGCGCTTGGCGAAGCAGGCAGGAGTACCCATCCGCATTGCCCACAGCCATAACGATACTTCCTCGGCTGAAGCAAAGGCAAAATGGTCGCGACAGTTGTATTTAGGTTTAACCCGACGGTGGATTAATAAGTATGCTACTTTAGGAGTCGCATGCAGCGAGAAAGCAGCGGCCGATCTGTTCGGTCCTGCTTGGAAAAGCGACCCCCGCTGGCAAATTCTCTACTACGGCATCGACCTCCTACCCTTTGAAGAACAGCTCGATCCAGTGTCATTGCGCGGTGAATTAGGTATACCTAATGGTGCTTTTGTAGTCGGCCACGTAGGTAGATTTGCCGCACAAAAAAACCACCTTTTTCTGTTGGAAATAGCAGCGGAAATTGCCAAACGAGAACCTAAAATGTGCCTGCTATCGATCGGTAGTGGTTCCCTACGCCCGCAGATCGAGCAACAAGCAATTGACATGGGTTTAAGTGACCGTATTATCTTTGCAGGCAACCGACCGGACGTACCCCGCCTGATGCTTGGCGCAATGGATGTTTTCCTGTTACCATCCCTTCATGAGGGATTACCAGTAGTAGGAATAGAAGTTCAAGCCGCTGGGTTGCCCTTTATTTTGTCAGATGTTATTACGCAAGAGGTCGATACAGTCAAGCCTTTAGTGCAACGCATCAGTCTGTCCCAACCAGCATCCGTGTGGGCTGATGCGGTTTTGGCAGCTAAAAATTCTGCCTCGAACCTAACCCGCGCAGAAAGTCTAGCTATCCTAGAAAGCAGCCCATTTAATATAGCATCCAGTGTAAAAGCACTAACAAAAACTTATAGCGATGACTCGTGCCACAGAGATTAGAGCAGATAAACCCAGCCTTTTAGTTGTTGCTGCTCATTGTTTGATTTTTGCAAGTTTTAATTTATTCTACTTGCTGTATAATTTATTGGATTTAGACGCGGAATCGCTGATTTATCCTACCTCTTGTTTGTTCGTGATACTGACTATTTGGACATATTGGTCATGGTATCTGCTTACTAAAAGCTTATTTAACCCTTATCTGTTGTTCTTTCTATCAGCGGTATTATTTAACGGCGGGCAGGCACTGTTAGAAGCTTTTAACATGAACCCGGACGGTATTTTAGATGGAGCATTAACATCAAGCACGATCGTCAAAACGCTATTTTTTGTGATTTTGGGTTTATCATCATTTCATTTGGGAGGATTAATTAGTGCTGTTCCAGGAAAAGTAATAGGTGTTGCAGACAAGCCACACGAAGACTTAGAAACTATTCGGCAGGATACTTATAAAGTTGGTTGGGCATTTTTTAGCATATCTTTTCTGCCATCTTTGATTGTAATCCAACAAGCTATTAGCATTGTTTTATCTGGCGGTTATTTTAGCCTTTACCAACAAGATGATGCTACCAGTTTTGGTGCAGCACCTCAAATCTTGTCTGAGTTTCTCGTGCCAGCAGCTCTCTTTATACTTGCTGGCAGTAAAAAGATACTCAAAAGTCAACTTATATCTGCATCTGTCATCCTTGTTTATGTAGCAACTAGGTTTTTCTTAGGTCAAAGAAATCAAGCAATGATGCCATTGGTCGCCTTTGCATGGCTGTGGAATAAAATGATTTACCCAATTCCTAAAGCTTTGTTATTCGGGGTGGGTGCCTTTTTAGGATTCATTGTTCTGCCTTTGGTGGGGGTTACTAGAAATTCTGCCGGTCAAGAGCGTTTATCTGCTGATTCAGTGTCGGAGAGCTTATCTTCTATCGATAATCCTGTGGTAGCAGCCATCTCGGAAATGGGAGGTTCGATGGGCACCGTTGCTTACACTCTCGAGCTCGTTCCCAAGACTAAGGGTTACAACTTGGGGGCTGACTACTTCTATGCCTTACTGACCCTGATGCCTAATTTGTTTTGGAAAATTCACCCGACTATTGAGCGAGGCACCTGCGGTAAATGGTTAACTTGGCAAATAAGGCCCAGCTTTGCTGCTAGAGGTGGTAGCTTGGGTTTTTCTTTTATTGCCGAAGCTTATCTCAATTTTGGTTGGATTGGAGGGCTGATGGCCTTGGGAGTCCTGGGTTTTCTGGTGGGAAAACTTACTTTATGGGCGATGCGATCGGAGAATCCAGCTAGAGTAGCAATGGTTGCCAGCTTCGTTTCTTTTTTCATGTTTTACGCCCGCTCTGATTCTATTTCTCAGGTTCGTTCTTTAGTATGGTACTCTCAGATTCCCTATGCGAGCGTGCGCTTGCTAAGCAGGTTGCGAACCAAAAAATCTATCGAATAAGCTGTCGATATTGATGTTTTTATGGCAAGAAGTTAACGTTATGAGTGTTGCTACTAGATTTAGAGCGAAACAGTTGCAGCGCATCACCGCTAGCTACTTGCAAAGAGTTTCTCTTAACCTCACAGTTATCCACGCAATTACTATACCAAATAATTCCGGCCTTCATGGTGTTTGCTGTTTGATTGTCAACTAGAGAATTGTCATTAACTTTGACACGATCGAACAAGCCGTCAACAACGATCGCCGCTCTGTAAGAGTCATTGAAAGAACCGCTACTTCGACCCGGATTTAGAATTGTGTTGGAGGAAATTGCCCCGCCAACGATCGGCATGGATATGTAAATCCCTGCTCCTAGAGAATTTTCTATTTTGTTTCCCAAAATCCGGAGATTTTTAGCGATCGCATTGGGAAATTTATACCTCCATAATTTGATTCCATTAGCCAGATTATCCTTGTCGGCACCACTACCATTGCCGGAGAAATTAGTAAAATAAATTTGATTGTTCAGAATGTCTACGTTTTCGATCGGTGCGTCGGATCTGGGTTCTAACCAAATACCCGCGCTCTTGGTATCGCCTCCTAATTTGCGCCAATCATTAACATTCAGGCTAATTTGATTGTGTGAAATTGTACAATTGCCGATCGCTGGATTGGTAGTATTAGTTTTGTAAAAATAGGACCAGATTGCAATGCCGGTGTAAGCTTCTTTGATGATATTGTGGGCGATCCTTTGATTGTTAGAGCTGATGGCAAAACCCGTAACATATATACCATTTGTAAAACCATGAATTATGTTATTCTCAACAATTTGGTCATCTCCATGAATCTCAATTGCCGTCCTGGCTCCAGGTGTTCCGGCACCATTTCTGGAAGAGAAATAATTATGAGATATCTTCACTTTTTTGGCGTGACTGTAAATTGTTGAGTGATCGTAATCGACGCTACCCCCACCGATTAATTCAAAAATGTTATTTTTAATTTCCACCTCAGATACTAATAGCTCGCCGTTGACAGAGATCCCGTTAACATTATTTAAGTTGGTAAATCTACAGCCCTCTATACGAATTCTTTGACCAGCATAAATGCGGAGCGCGTATCTATGCTTGATGTTACCTTCAAGCTCGGATTCGGAGCCAACTGGATTGGCAGTGCCGTTACCATCAATGGCAATATTATACATGGCAAAATCGGAAAGATCGGTCTTGGGTTTTTCGCCAGCTAAAATAGCGCTATAATTACCTTGGTTGTCAGCTAATTTAATAATGCTGTTGTGATGTCCAGACCCGCTTAAAATTATCTTCGATCGAATGGTAATAGCTTGCAAGCTAGCAGGGTTAATACTAACTTTATAAGTGCCGATCGGGAAAAATACAATTCCGCCCCCAGCGCGATCGACAGCATCAATAGCTTTCTGAATAGAGTTGGTGTCATCTACAATGCCGTTGCCAATAGCACCAAAGTCTTTGACAGAAACAGCGGTTTCCCCGACGGTAGATGCAGGGTTTGTTCGGCTGTTGTTGCTGTGAGACGCAGGCAGTTGTTGGCGATCTGTTTTAATGGCAGGTGCTTGTGAAGACGTTGCCAGCGTTGTGTTTTTTGCGATTCTATCGGGCGGTTTAGCTTGTTTGCCAATTGTAGTAGATGAGAATGGATGATTGAGGGTTGCTAAACCTCTAAATACAATTGCAAATGCTGCCAAGCCCAGCGCGAGCGAGCAAGTTTTAACTAGGACTATTTTTGCTATTTTATATCTCATGACCTTTGTCGAACGTCAAAGTTGTTTTCCCGCAAGCTGCTGGTTAAGAATGAATACTTAGAGATCTAGCCTTTCTGGTGGTAGGTGAGGTACACAAAAACGCTCGAAAGTCCTGAAATTAACAGGTTAGGGGTATACCTCATCAGGCACCAGAAGCGCTAGAAATTTGTAAACTTAGATAAAATTATCATTCGAGGGTGCATTTTTATGCTATAAAAATGATGTTATCCTGCCAAAGCAACCTTTGACAAGAAGCAAAAACTTCAAAAAGTTAACTTGTATTTATCGAGACATTCATCAGGGTTGCCCTCGATCGAGTAGAAGTGGCAGGTCTTGATTAAATTAAGTTGCGGGGCGGTCAATTAATGCAAGTTGTTGTATCTCTTGAATATCGGTTCGATCGCACACCAGACGGCAAGGTGTGGACGCAAACAACGTTCCCCTACAGCTTCTGGACGCGCTATCTGGAAGTATTCGATCGCGTCAGCGTGGTAGCCCGCGTCCGCAATATAGCGAGCGTACCTTCAGATTGGCAACGTGCTGACGGCGAGGGAGTTTCCTTTGTCGCCATCCCCTATTACATCGGTCCTTGGCAGTATCTCCGCAAGGCCCGACAAGTCAAAGCGGCGGCCAGAAATGCTGTCGGCCCGCACGATGCCGTAATTTTACGGTTGAGTTCTCAAATTGGTTCCTGCATCCAACCGATGTTACATAAATTAAGACATCCCTACGGTGTAGAAATTGTATCGGACCCTGAGGATGTATTTGCGCCCGGTTCTATTAAGCATCCTTTGCGGATCTTTTTTCGTTGGTGGTTTCCACGCGACTTGCGGCGCGAATGCCAAGCAGCTTGCGCTGCTGCCTATGTTACGAAAGAAGCTTTACAACGGCGATATCCCTGTCCCCACTTATCAGTTGGCGTATCGGATGTAGAGATTTTCGAGGAGGCGCGGGTGGCTGCGCCCCGTCCCCCACGCGGGGAAACAGGATCTGTGACACTCCTGTTCGTAGGTTCCTTAGCTCAACTTTATAAAGCTCCCAATATTTTGATTGAAGCTGTAGCAATCTGCCGGCGGGAAGGACTCAACATCAAATTAGTGATGGTTGGCGACGGCCAATACAAAGCTGAAT
This sequence comes from Oscillatoriaceae cyanobacterium Prado104, assembly GCA_025454405.1. GTDB lineage: Bacteria > Cyanobacteriota > Cyanobacteriia > Cyanobacteriales > Microcoleaceae > Microcoleus. The sequence continues at coordinate 12,674 of JALOON010000035.1, forward strand.
TGAAAAAACAAGCGCAAGCATTGGACTTGGAGAAAGAAGTTTCTTTCCTCGGTCAGTTACCTGCCGGAAATGCAGTGCGCGCCCAGTTCGATCTCGCCGACCTTTTCATTCTGCCCTCCTACCAAGAAGGCTTGCCCAGAGCCATGGTAGAAGCAATGGCCCGCGCCTTGCCCTGTATTGGTTCTACCGTCGGAGGCATTCCAGAACTGCTCCCGGCAGAGGATATGGTGCCGCCCGGTGATGCAGCAGCCTTGGCGAACAAAATTCGCGAGGTAGTAACCGATCCCGATCGCATGGCGCAGATGTCAGCCCGTAACTTGGAGAAAGCGAAAGAGTATACCGATGAAGTTCTCAGAAAGCAACGGCTCATATTTTATCGCTACGTCCGAGAGCAAACAGAAGCATGGTTGAAAGAGCAACAAAACAGATGACGAAACTTTTAATTGTTACTACTATTCCCGAAACCCTGGACTTTTTTTTACCTTTGACCGATCGCTTGCGGGGGCAAGGTTGGCAGGTAGATGCGATGGCGAAACAACTTTCCACTAGCAAGTCCTACCTACAATTTTTCGATCGCGTTTGGGATGTAGAGTGGTCGCGCAATCCCCTCGATCCGAAAAATTTGATGGCTGCTCCGCGACAAATTCAGCGGGCATTTTTGCAAGAGCAATACGACTTAGTAAATGTTTCCACGCCCGTAGCTGCTTTTGTTACCCGCTACGCTCTGAATAATTGGAGAAAGCAAGGAAAAGTAAAAGTAATCTACACCGCCCAAGGCTTTCACTTCTACAAAGGAGGGACATCGCATACAAATGCGATCTTCTTGGGATTGGAAAAAATTGCTGGCCATTGGACGGACTATCTAGTAGTAGTTAACCGCCAAGATGAAGCAGCGGCAAAACGTTATGGTTTGATTGCGGGCGATCGAGTCCATTACATTCCCGGAACTGGATTAAATCTCGAGCGCTTTAATCCCCATGCAATTTCGGAAACTGACATCAGCCGCGTGCGTCAAGAGTTGGGATTAACACCCGAGAATCCTTTGTTTTTATCGGTGGCTGAATTTATTCCCCGCAAGCGTCCTTGGGATATTTTAAAGGCATTAGCTCAACTCGATCGGCCTCAAGTTCACTTAGCTTTGGCTGGAAATGGTAAAATTTTTGAGGAAATGCAGCAACTCACATCAAAGTTGGGAATTCAAAAGCAAGTGCATTTTTTGGGATTGCGTCGAGATATTCCCGTTTTGATGCGTGCCTCAGCAGCCACTGTGATTGCTTCCTCCCAGGAAGGACTTCCCAATTGCGTGATGGAATCTTTGTGCATGGAAGTCCCTGTTATCGGCACAGACATTCGCGGCACCCGCGATTTATTAAAAGATGGCAATGGACTTCTAGTTAAATTGGGAGATATCCGGGGAATGGCCCAAGCCATGGCATGGATTTTAGACCATCTAGAAGAAGCTCAAACAATGGGCCAGCGCGGACGAAAAAATATGGTTAATTATGACATACCCCATATCTTAGAGCTTTACGGAAATCTGTATAGTGAAGCTTTATCGCATTAATTACAACTAGCCGCAGCACAATACCGAATTAGCTATGAGTATTTGCCTTAACCCAGACTGCACCCAACGAAATTTGCTGGTAGATTCTAGAGAGCGCTATTGTCAAAGTTGCGGGAGCGATTTAGTGTTGCAAAATCGCTATTTAGTAACGAAATTAATCCGCGATTTTTGCGATCCCGGCTACAGTTCGATCTACCTGGTCGATGATAACGGTACGCCCAAAATTTTGAAAGTTTTGCAACAACGGTACAACAATCAGCTAAGAGTAATCCAGCTTTTTAAGCAAGAAGTAGAGGTCTTACAAAAATTGGAGCATCCGGCGATTCCCAAGGTAGATTGTTATTTTCAACACGGGGTAAGTAATGGCAAGAGTTTGCATTGCGTTGTCATGGAAAAAATTGACGGTTGCACTTTAAAGGAATGGCTGCAACACCACCAACCTATTGACCAGAAACAAGCCGTGAATTGGTTGAAGCAGATAGTAACTATTTTGCAATTTGTCCACCAACGGAATTATTTACATCGCGATGTCAGAGCGAATAATATTATGCTCGAAAATAGTGGAAAACTGGTGTTGATCGACTTTGCCGGGGCGATAGAAAGAAATTTAATCTACAAGAGTTATGCCTGTATCAGGAAGGTGAGCGCCATTTTCAGATTCACCAAGATCGATACAGATGGTTATACGGCTCCCGAACAAAACAGAAATTATTGTTTGCCTCAGTCAGATTTTTTTGCCTTGGGGCGGAGCTTTGTATATTTACTGACAGGTAAAGAGCCAAAAGATGCGACAATGTACGATGCAAAAAAAGACCAACTTGACTGGCGTAAATATGCTAATGGCATTTCCGACGAACTGGCAGACTTTATAGATAAAATGATGACTTACGACCTCCAAAAAAGACATAAAAATGCCAAGGAGATGTTAAAAGATTTAGATCGAATCGCTCGCACGTTAGAACCGCATCTGCAGGATTGAAAATCGTCCTGATTCTGAAGCCATACGAAGATTTGGATTATGAAATCAACTCAGGAAATTTTCTTCGCCAGCCAAGCTTGGCTAATCATCAACTTAAAATTATTAAATCATGAAAATCGAATTTATCGCTCCCAACAGTAATTTGTGGCTGCGAACCCTAGAACAACTCCGCCACGATTTTTATCATTTGCCCGGATATGTCGGCTTAGAGGCAAAAAAAATCGAGGCAACCGCAGAAGCAATTTCGATCGCCCGTGATGACAAAATATTCTTCTTACCTTATCTCTTGCGAAATTGCAATAATTTATTTCCCGAAACAGCGGAAGTGTTTGATGTTCTCTCGCCCTACGGCTATCCGGGATTTTTATTAAATGAAGCAGCAGCTAGCAGCCCTGATTTTTTGAAGTTGGCGATCGAACATTTAATCGAGGCGTGGCGCGATCGAAATATTTGCTCTGCTTTTTTACGGCTGCATCCCATACTTAACGCGAATATTAGTATTTTGGCTGACAAGGATTTCTTTACAGTTAATGGGGAAACTGTGTCTGTAGACTTAACGCTCGATCGAGATGAAATTTGGCGTCAAACTAGAGCCGAACACCGTACTAAAATAAATAGGTGCAAGCGAGAAGGTTTTTCGGCTCGAATGGTGCCAATTCCAGAATATATTAATGATTTTAACGCAGTTTATGAAGAAACAATGGATAGAGTAGGTGCGTCAAAGTCATATTTCTTTGGATTGGATTACTTAACAAAATTAGCCGAGGCATTGGGAGAAAAATTGCACTTATGTATAGTAGAATTGAATGGAGAAATTACCTGTGCTGGTTTGTTTGCGGAATGCTGCGACATCGTTCAATATCACCTGGGTGGCACAAGAACAAGTTATTTGAAAAAATCCCCTAACGCATTGATGTTTGATTTCGCTAGATTCTGGGCTAAGGAACGTGCCAATAAAGTTTTTCATTTAGGGGGAGGTTTAGGAGGTTCCCAGGACAGTCTCTACCATTTCAAGGCAGGTTTTTCCAAGCAAAGGCATACTTTTGTAACGCTGCGCTTTATTATAGATGAAGACAAATACCGCCATCTGGTTGAGTTGCGCGCGAAATTCTTAAATAAGGAGTCTGAAAAAGTTATAAACACAGATTTTTTTCCGGCCTACCGTTCTTTCTAATTTAGGGGCACTGCTGTCGGTTCCCAATTAGTTCTCTATCAATTAGATTGAAATGAGCGAAGAACAAATGCGAGATATTTCTGAGGTCGTACTGCCTATAATCACTGAGACCGACTTAGCTAACTGGCACAGATCCATAGGTACAAAAGTTATTTATCACCGCGATCGCTACTGGCGAGAAACTGCTTTTGGTTTTTGGGAACCCCTGCACTGGATCGCGCGCTTAACCGCCGTACAAGCAACTCGTCCCAGCATCCTATGTTGGGGATTTCGGGCTGCTTTGTGCGAGGATGATGCGGCCGCAGCAACCGGTTCGCTACCAGTTCATGTATTAACTGATGTGGCTAATTACGATTTGCAGAGTTTGGGGTCTAATCGCCGAAATCATTTGCGAAGATGTTACAAACGCTCTCAGATCGTGCAGTTAACTGGCATCGAACTATTACAAAATCAGGGATATGAAGTTTTTGTATCGTCAAGCAAGCGAACTGCCTATGCAAAATTGATGTCAAAAGAGGAGTATCTGACAAACCTCCCGGCTGATATGAATCCCAAGTATCAGTTAGTTATAGCTGGTTTGATTGACGGTAAGTTGGGCGGTTATGTTAGAGGTTTTGCTGTTGGCAAAACTGCTTACATTAACGATGTCAAAATCGCCACCGAAGCCTATTCTAGTTATATAGGTATCGGGTTAGCCTTTGAGTTCGTACAAGTTTGCCGCCGCTCCGGTAAAATTGATGAAGTTGTTTACGGTTTGCACTCCCGAGAAGACTCGGCGCTGTGCGTCTTTAAAGAGGGAATGGGCTTCCCGCCCCAACATATTCCTAGTAGGGTGGAGATAAATCCGCTAGCAGGAAAATTAATTGAGTGGCGCTATCCCGACAAATATTATCGCTTGACTGGCAAGAGTTAATCTAGGTTTGCGATCGGCCTCAAACAGCAGATCGCCAGTGCATTTGCATAGCTATAAAAAAAGTTTCTCAGTTCACAAAACAAGGTAAATATCGTGGAAAAAATCAATCCTAAAGAATTTTACAGCTCTGTAGCATTTGATGAGTGGTCAGAAAAGAAAACGCTCAATCCAGATGAGAAATATATCATAGAAAAGTATTTAGAAAAGGGACTCAAAACCCTTGAAGCCGGAACAGCGGGAGGTCGAATTTTATTAGAAATGCAAAAAATGGGATTTACATCCCTTTATGGCTATGATTTCGTGCCGGAATTTATCGAAAGAGCCAAACAAAAAGATCCCAGTCGCAGTATCGCTTTTGAAGTTCAAGATGCCACCGATTTAAAATATCCAGATTCTAGCTTTGACCAAATACTGTACCTGCAGCAAATTCTAAGTACGATCGATAATGAACCAGGAAGAAGAAGGGCGATCGAGGAAGCTTACCGCATTCTCAAAGTTGGCGGAACAGCACTATTTTCTTTCATCAGTTTTGAAACGAAAACTCGGGGAATTATGTACTCCTTATATCTCATTTATTTGTCACTCGTCAGGAAGTTACTCGGATCGGATCGATCGGTGCAATACTTTCCCTACGACACGCAGGATGGAAAATTCAACTGGTCAGCTATACTGTTGGGTAGCGGACCGTACTTATATAGATACAAGCTGCGGGAAGCATGTCAAATATTCAATGAAGTAGGCTTTCAGGTGGTTGCTCTTGGCTCCCGAGAACAAATTCTGCAAGGTATCATGTGCAATTCTCTAGAAGAAATGAGCGATCTTTCTATTAAAGGAGCAATCTACTTTGTTTGTAAAAAATGAATGCTCGCAGGTAAAACCAAGAATGTCGCCTTGTTCAACTGCGTACCAAATCCTGTGTTTTATTGAAGATAGTGCAGCCCGCTTAAAGGCACTGCAAGAGGCTTATCGGATTTTGGAGAAAGGGGGAACTGCATTATTTTCGTTCCTGAGTTTTAATGCCAGAACGAGCAGTGCAGTATACTCTTTGTATCTGACGTATTTGCGCATTTTGAGGAGTTCGATCGGCTCAAAGCGATCGCTGCAATACCTACCTTGGCTCAAACACGGCGGAAAAATCAACCGAGCGGCATTTCTCGATCGCGCGCCTTATGTATATTGGTACAAGCTGGAAGAGGCCGATCGACTTTTAAGAGCAGTCAATTTTGAAGTTGTTGCTGTGGGTTCCGACTTCCAGCTCAAACAAGGTAACATCCACAAGTCAATTGAAACATTAATTAAAGAACCGATAATTAAAGAACCGATCGCGGGGATGCTTTACTTTGTTTGTAAAAAGTAAATTTCAGTAAATCTTGTAGCGGGCGATCGATCGCGCATTACTAATTAATGTTGGGTAAATTCCGATCCACTCGTCTTCAGACGACTCGCATCTCTCGACAGGGGCTTAAACCCCTGGCGGGTTATTGCAACTGGTGCAAGATCTCAGCGATCCGCACTTAACCTAGTTTATTGTCGATCGCCCCTGCAAAACAGAAGATCGCTACTGAGAGCGTTACCGTATAAATACTCATGACGGCAAAGCTTGCGATACTACCTCCGACAACAGGGCTGTCATCATCCACAGTCTTTTTGAACAGCCAGCCACTGTCTCAAGCTCCTAGATTTTACAAAAAATTTATACAAATAGCGATTTTTTTTAAATTTTATGTAAAGCCAAGTATTTATTGATACAAACAGGTTCACGAAAAATTCATAAAGTCGCGATGTTTTTTAAAGTTTATGTAAAAGCGAGTCCTTCTAATATTCAAAGGTTCATACAAAATTCACAAAACCGCGAATTTACTTAAATAGTTTGTGAAGTTGACACAACTTACTACCGTACAAACTCAGATAGTGCAATACTTTGAGTAATCAAAGCAAATTGCAGTTGAGGTATGGGTTATGAGTATTTATCAGCTACTATTTATCCAAACGAGTTCGCAATTCACCCAAATTAATAAGATAGTAAGCCATCAAAAAACCAGTCGCTCGATCAAGTGGGTATTAGATAGAGTATGTGCAGCGATCGCCCTTATAGCCTTCGCTCCAGTCATGTTAATGGTGGCGATCGCAATTTACCTGCGCATGGGCGGACCAATCTTTTTCTGCCAACCCCGTCCGGGTAAAAACGGTCGCGTTTTCAATTTCTACAAGTTTCGTACCATGACCAACGATCGCGACGCTAACGGTAATTTACTGCCCGACGCCCAGCGCCTCATACCCCTGGGTCAATTGCTGCGCAAAACCAGTTTGGACGAACTCCCTCAACTTTTAAACGTTCTCAAAGGTGACATGAGTTTTGTTGGCCCTCGTCCTTTATTGGTCAGATATCTCGATCGCTACACTCCAGAACAAGCACGCCGCCACGAAGCTATGCCCGGAATCACAGGTTGGGCTCAAGTTAACGGTCGCAATTCTATTAGCTGGGATGCTAAGTTCAAACTAGATGTCTGGTACGTCGATAATTGGAGCTTGTGGTTGGATCTGAAAATTATGTTTCTGACGGTATTGAAAGTGGTGAAAAGAGACGGAATTAGCCAAGAAGGTCATGCTACAGCCGAAGAATTCAAAGGTGTACTTGGGTAACGCTAAACTAGCAGCAAGATCGAGCAGCGCTGCGTTTCTTAAAACCAAATAAAGATTCTTGGGATCTCTCTAAAGCAGACTTAAACTACTAGCCAAGGTTTTACACCCTGGCTAGTTTTACAGCGACAACCAGAGGCAATTCGGGAATGAAGATAAGATGACTAAACAAATTCTGCTCTCAACACCTCACATGGGCGAACTGGAATTGCAGTTCGTCAAAGAAGCATTTGACACTAACTGGATTGCACCTGTAGGTCCCCATGTAGATGCTTTTGAGCGGGAATTTTGTGAGTTGGTTGGTTCCAGTCACGCGGCTGCTGTCAGTTCGGGAACGGCAGCTTTGCATTTGGCTTTGCGATTAATTGGTGTCAGTGCGGGAGATGAAGTTTTTTGTTCGACTTTGACTTTTATTGCTACTGCGAGTCCGATTACTTATTTAGGTGCCAAACCCGTTTTTATTGACAGCGATCGCACTTCTTGGAATATTAACCCAGATTTATTCCGAGAAACACTTGACAAAAGAGCCAAAATAGGAAAATTGCCTAAAGCAGTTGTTATCGTCCACCTCTACGGGCAAAGTAGCGATATCGACCCAATTTTAGCAGCTTGCAACGATTATCAAATTCCCTTAATTGAAGATGCGGCAGAATCCTTAGGCGCTACTTACAACAACCGTTCTCCGGGAAGTTTTGGCAAAATCGGCATTTTCTCATTTAACGGCAATAAAATTATCACAACTTCCGGCGGCGGAATGTTAGTTTCAGAAGACCAACAACTGGTAGAAAAAGCTCGTTTTTTAGCAACGCAAGCCCGCGATCCGGCACCTCACTACCAACACTCTGAAATCGGCTACAACTACCGCCTCAGCAATGTTTTAGCAGGTATCGGGCGCGGTCAATTGCAAGTGTTGGAGGAGCGAGTGCGGGCGAGACGGCACAATTTTGCAGTTTACCAACAAGCTTTGGGAAATCTGCCGGGAATCGAATTTATGCCGGAAGCTGATTTCGGACGGGCGACTCGCTGGCTGACTTGTTTGACCGTGAATCCTGCTGCTTTTGGTGCGGATCGAGAACAAATTCGCCTCGCACTTGCTAAAGAGAAAATAGAAGCCCGTCCGGTGTGGAAACCTTTGCACTTGCAGCCCGTATTTGCTGAGTGCGAATCGGTGGGCGGGGAAGTTGCTGAAGATTTATTCGATCGCGGTCTTTGCTTGCCTTCTGGCTCGAATTTAACAGAAGCTGATTTGCAGCGAGTCACCAGCGCGATCGCAGAAATTCATCGCACAGCTTGAGGGATGATATCAATTTCGGCTGCGACGGAATTACAGCACTTTTCATGTATGTGAGGTACAGAGAAACCCGGTTTCTTGAAGAAACCGGGTTTCTGAGATGTACTTCAAAGAAATCGGGTTTTGAGATGGCCGCAAAGTTGGTCGCTGAATTAGATTGACAGACTGCTAGCGGTTTCCGGTAATCTATTTAAGTTTAAGCGATCGCGCACTTCTGCCAGTGGCGTTTCCCACAACTTATTCCACTCAATTCCAAATAGCGGTTTAGCCTGTTTTCCCCGCAACCAACCTCGGCATAGCGCATCCATATAATCGCCACTGGTTTCAATTTCTTGTAGTGTGGATTTTAACAAATTTTTAGCGAGAAGTGCCAGCCAGAAACGAGACGCAGACATCTGCGCCACATAAAAAGCCTCTAACTCAATTTCTCCTGTTATATGGGTGCTGCAACCGGTGACTACGTGCCAACAGTCATGGGTTTCAGTAGTATGAACAGCCAAAAATGCCAAGTCACCATCAGGAACTTCCTTGGCTGACAAAACTTTTATGTTATGTTTGCTAACTAAAATTAGCTAAGATTTAGACTCGTCATTATATATTAACTTTCAACATAATGTCAACAGTGTTTTTTCGGAAATATCGAAGTGTAAATAAAATCAACTAGCTTAGATGCGAGTTCGATCGCGCTGCATGGAACCTATTGGAAAATGCTAAGAAAATTAAACAGAACGTCAAAGTTGCTGATAAGTCTTTACATATTCGATCGAAATTTTGTTATTCTATTAACAAGTTTGAGTCGATCGACTGAATTGTTGTACGGCACTCTTGCACTCTAAACAGAACGGCAGTTTCCCCCATGAGAATTTTAGTCACAGGCGGCGCGGGTTTTATCGGTTCCCACCTAATCGATCGCTTAATGGCTCAAGGACACGAAGTAGTCTGCCTGGATAATTTTTACACCGGGACTAAGCGCAACATCCTCAAATGGATGGACAATCCTTATTTTGAGCTGATCCGCCACGACATCACGGAACCGATTCGGTTAGAGGTAGATCAAATTTACCATCTGGCTTGTCCGGCTTCGCCAGTACACTATCAATTCAACCCCGTCAAGACAATCAAAACAAATGTTATCGGGACGCTAAATATGCTGGGATTGGCGAAGCGGGTGAAAGCAAGATTTTTTCTAGCATCGACATCAGAAGTGTACGGAGATCCTGACGTTCACCCGCAAACAGAAGAATATCGCGGCAACGTAAATTGTATCGGAATTCGCAGTTGTTACGACGAACAAACTGAAATTTTGACAGAAAACGGCTGGATACCTTTTCCCAACTTACAGCCGGGAGCGCGCGTGGCAACGCTCAATCCAGACAATCAGATTGAGTATCACGTTCCTAACGAGCATATCGTGCAACCTTATGTAGGTAACTTGCTCAGATTTGCCAACAGTAAATTTGATTTCTGCGTGACTCCAAACCACTCGATGTATGTCAAAAATCGTGCGGGTAAATTGAAGTTTCTCCGAGCTGATACAGATGTATATTGGCACCATCAAAAAACCATTACGGGCGCAGAATTTTTAGGCGAAGACAAAGAATGGTTTGAACTAGGAGAACCGCCGCACAATGCTAAAATAAATGTCGATCGAGTGCGGATGGATGATTGGCTGGAATTTCTGGGTTACTATATTTCCGAAGGTTGCGTCCATGTCCGCAGGCGATCGCGAGTCGTTAACGGCTCCGATTACGATGTGGCTGATTACAACATATTGATTGCCCAAGAAAATCCAGAAGGACGAACAGCAATAGCAGAATGCCTGCAGCGCATTCCCTTCAAGTTGTTTGACTCCGACCACCATCAATTTCGGATTTGCAGCAAACAATTAGCAGAAATTCTACTGCCGCTGGGCAAGTCGGGCGACAAATACATACCGCGAGAATTTTTGAATCTTTCCAAGCGACAGTCACTAATTTTGTTCCAAGCTTTGATGTTGGGAGATGGTTCTCAAAGAGGAGATTGCTACGCTTATTACACGAAATCAAAACAATTAGCTGACGACGTACAAGAGTTAGCAATGCGCTGCGGCTATGCAGCAACAGTGGTAAATCATGCAATTGGTCGCGATCTTTATCGAGTTAATATTCGCCCTGCCAAAGATGCAAATCTCGTAACTCCCGAACCAGTTCGCTATGCTGGCAATGTTTACTGCGTTAATGTTCGCAATCACGTTATTTGTGTCCGCCGCAACGGCAAGGCTGCATTTTGCGGCAACTGTTACGATGAAGGGAAGCGAGTAGCTGAAACTTTATCCTTTGATTATCACCGCCAAAATGGTGTAGACATTCGAGTGGTGCGAATTTTTAACACGTATGGACCTCGCATGTTAGAAAATGACGGTCGAGTGGTGAGCAATTTTATCGTTCAAGCTTTGCGAAACGAACCGCTGACAGTGTACGGCGACGGTTCCCAAACGCGGAGTTTTTGCTACGTTTCCGATTTGGTAGAAGGATTTATTCGGCTGATGAATAGCGACCATATCGGACCGATGAATTTGGGCAATCCAGGCGAATACACGATCTTGGAGTTGGCACAGAAAATTCAAAACGCGATTAATCCAGGCGCGGAAATTATCTTCAAACCGCTGCCGCAAGACGATCCAAAACAGCGACAACCGGATATTACTCGTGCTAAAACTTGGTTGGGGTGGGAGCCGACTGTTCCGCTAGATGAAGGTTTAGAATTGACTGTGAAGGATTTTCGCGATCGCATCCAGGGAAACCTTTAGTAGAGAATGGGAGAGTGGGAGTTTTTTCGGGAGTTTTGAGTTTTGAGTTTTGAATTAAGAACTGTCTCTAACTTAAAACATATTTGCCCCAATCCGCTCACAACTGTCAACTATCAACTGTCAACTGTCAACTATCAACTTTATTTACTAACTTCGAGGAGATTTATATGCGTGTTTGTGTCATCGGTACAGGATACGTGGGTTTAGTCACCGGCACTTGCTTGGCCCACATCGGACACCAAGTAATTTGCGTAGATAACAACGAAGAAAAAGTTAAATTAATGAAGTCAGGACAGTCGCCTATTTTTGAACCCGGACTGTCTGAATTAATGTCTTCTGCCTCTGCGTCGGGCAACCTAGAATTTACCTCAGATTTAGCAGCAGGAGTAGCTCACGGCGAAATTTTATTTATTGCAGTGGGAACACCTCCTTTACCTACAGGAGAAAGCGATACTCGCTACGTAGAAGCTGTCGCCCGCGGCATCGGAGCTCACCTCGACGGCGATTACAAAGTAATCGTAAATAAATCAACAGTTCCTATCGGTTCGGGGGATTGGGTGCGGAGAATTGTCCTCGACGGTTTGGCGGAACGGCAAAAAGCTCAAAGTGTTGAAGGGGCTACGGGCGAGGAAGTAGCAGCTAAAATTGGTGCTGAATTTGATGTAGTTAGCAATCCGGAATTTTTGCGGGAAGGCTGCGCTGTCTTCGATACTTTTAACCCCGATCGCATCGTTCTCGGCAGCAACTCTGGGCGGGCGATCGACATGATGGTACAATTATACAGACCGATTATCGATCGCAAGTTTGCAGAAGATCCGTCTTTACCTGAGGTGCCTTTAGTCAAGACAGATATCAGTTCGGCGGAAATGATTAAGTACGCGGCTAATGCTTTTCTGGCTACGAAAATTAGCTTTATTAATGAAGTAGCAAATATTTGCGATCGCGTCGGTGCAGATGTTACTCAAGTAGCCAAAGGTATCGGTTTGGATTCGCGGATCGGCGGCAAGTTTTTGCAGGCTGGCATCGGTTGGGGCGGTTCTTGTTTCCCCAAAGATGTTTCGGCTTTGGTACACACTGCTGACGATTACGGTTACGACGCGCATTTGCTGAAAGCCGCAGTGGAAGTTAACCAACGGCAGCGGTTGATTGCTATTGAAAAATTGCAGCAAGTTTTGAAGATTCTCAAAGGCAAAACCGTCGGACTTTTGGGTTTGACTTTCAAGCCGGATACTGACGATTTGCGCGATGCCCCTTCGCTGAATTTAATTGAAAATTTGAACAGGTTGGGAACTAAAGTTAAAGCTTACGATCCGATCGTATCTCAAACAGGAATGCGTCACGGTTTGTCGGGTGTTTTGGTAGAAACCGATCCGGAACGGCTGGCAGACGGTTGCGATGCTTTAGTGTTGGTAACTGACTGGGAACAGTTCCGCAATTTAGATTACCCGAAAATGGCGAAGTTGATGAGCCATGCGGTGATGATTGACGGTCGCAATTTCTTAGATAAGAAGGCTTTAGAAGCTGCTGGTTTTCAGTATGTAGGTGTTGGCAGATAAAGTTTGCAAGGTGTGCCAGCCACATCCGTATCCGCCTCGCAGAAAAGGATTGCCACTGACGCACCTTGCGATCGATTTCGATAGTATCGTTGCAAAAATTATCTGGCAAGTATTCCTATATGCCTATCCAAATCACCTTTCGCAAAACGGGAAAAGAAATTAAGCAAGCCATTGTACAGCGCCAGCAGGAACTTCGATCGCGCTTGGACAAGCGAAATCAAGTGTTAAACGAGTTTATGCAGGATGCGAAGAAAGTCCGTTCCTATATGGTTCGCAGTTCTCGATACGATTACGGTCATGGTAGCAGAAGCGGCTATGTTCTCTTTTCGCAAGATGATATTTCCAGTGAGGAAAAACAAGAAATTCAACAGCTTTGCAATCGTATTTTTGAGATCGAACAGGAGTTACATCGTCTGGCGCTGGTAATCGCTCATTTAGATGATAAACAGATTCTCGAACTCACAATTGATGACTTGATTGGTTACGGTTTCAATGCAGCAGGCGGCGTTGAGGGCGAAACCGCATAAACCCTCGCTCAATAATCTTAAAGCCGGTGGCATCAAAATGACTCATTTATCTCCTCTTTCTCTGCGTACTTTGTTGTTTAAGCATTCTCATTTAATCGGATACAATGTGAATATAATTAGCCGCTCGGGATTTGACGATAATTATTCATCGAAACACGCTTTAATCCACCATACTGCGATACTTTCCCCGAAATGACGATTGTAGGGATCACCCCGTTTTTACACGGATTTCTTAAACATTTTAGATAAAGCACCTCTCAAAATGTCAGGCAAGAGCTTCGGACTCGGTAAAAATACAATTCCCAATTGCTGCATCAATCCCAGCGCATCTCCCTGTCCCCAATGTTCGACAATTTTGCCATTTTCAACTCGATCGATATGCGCTACAGACAAGCTGATTTGCTTCCCCGTGGGCGGCAAACCCTGAAATTCTCCAAGATGCGTCGCTGTGAAAGTTCCCCAGGTAACTACTTTATCGCCCGCAACCAAAATCTCATCAAAAATATGTTGACCTTGGCTGAATGCTAAATAAAACGACATTCCAAACTGCTTAAATTCTTCCCCGTTTAACGGCTGAGGAATTCCCGCCATGCGAGCAATAAAATTAGGAGCGAGGAGTTCTATAGCTTGTTCTATTTTGCGATCGTCGAAGGCTTGATAAAACTGGAGAACAATCGCTTTGTTTTGTTCGGTTAGCAAGCATAGGAGATTTCGTTTTGAACTAATTGTATCCCGTGAAGTGGTATGTAGGATGCGCGCTGCGCACCTTACCGCTATAGTTTCTAGCGACGCGCTACAATGAACAAAACTCCCTATTAGCGATCGACAAAAATCCGATCGCCCAAAACCCAAGATTTCAAGCGATCGTACTTTTCCCATCCTTGCCCAAAAATAGGTTTCCAAAAACCTCACGGCCAACTATCAATTATCAACTATCCTGCCATTTTCGTGCGCCGCTGCCGGACAAAAATCGCTCCAAGTCCGATCGCGCTTACTCCCAAAAGCAGCCATTCTTCCGGTTCGGGAACGCCAGAAACATTCAAAGGATTGCTCGGTTTAGTCAACTCTTCCTTACCCGATTCTACCTCGCGATCGAATCGATCGGCCTTAGCTTCCGCTTCTTTTAACTGCCGCCTTTGTTCGTCATTAACCAACACGATCATCGAAGAATAGGGCGTCACCACTTGATAATTTTTCGCCACCGCGTGCATCGCATCCAACTGACTCAATTGATTGGAATTCTTCTCCTTACTCAAAGCCGCAATTAACTGCCGCGCCGCTATCGGTTGAAAACCGTTATTTCCCGCAGGTTTCAACTCTGCAACCGTCGCAGCTTTGGCAGCCGATTTTTCTGTTTTTTCCGGCTGCGGAGTTTTGGCATAACTCCAAACATAACCGTCAACAACATTAATCGCTGATTTCCCCGCAACTGCTGTTGTAGCAACTCGCTGCATCGCCTCTTTAATATCCCTAGCAACTCCGCCGCCGCTATCTTGAATTACCTTCAAAGTTGCATCGTCGTAGCCGGGGGGCAAACCACCCAAATGTACGGCCCACAGCGGTGAATTCAGCGAAATTTCAATTTTGCGATCGTCCGACAATTCATAACTGCGGCGATCGCTCACCAAGAATACTGTATCGTAACTTTTGTCGCCTCGCAACTGGGCAAACTGTTGCAGCAGATCCTTCAGTTGGACGGTGCCGTAAAAAGTCAACTTGCCCGCATCAAAACCCTTCAAATCCGCCACCAACTTAGCAGGCATTCCTGGCGCGCTAGATATGTACAAATCCACAGCATTGCTGCCCAAACTGTTCGCTTTCAACCAAGCGAAAGTTTCCTTTACCTGCTGGCTTTCCGCTGCCACGCTGCGCGAAGTATCCAGAATTACGGCAAACTTTTTGCCCTGAGGCAGCGAGTAATTAGCATCAGCTATCGGCTTGACAGTAACAGTATTTCCTCCTGCAAACTTCACCTCGCGCGACATCGGTTGCTGCTGCGAAACTGCGGGTACAAAAGCAGGCAGCCAAATTTCTTTCGCATCCTTCCCGCTGTATTTTACCTCTTTACCAGCGATAACTCGGCGAGTGCTGCGGTTCCAAAAAATATTGCGTTTTTCCGCCAAATTTGGCATTGCCCAACCCTGCGGCTGGCGCATCACTTTATAAGTCAGCCACAAGTGCATTTCTTTCGGCCCATCAGTTTGGGTAACGAATTCCCTTTTAGCCGGAATTGGAAACGCCCGCAAGCGATATTGTTGCGGACCAATTTGTTCCAGCAAAGCCGGATCTACCCTTTCTACTACCTGCCGGTTGTAAACTTGTTGGGCGGCACCGCGCGGCGACACAGTAAAGACAAAACGCTTGTTCAAATCCGCCGTATCGCCCAACCAAACACCAGTTACCGCCGCACTTTCCGGCAGGGAAAAGTAGTAGAATACTTCTTGCAGATTTGGCGTTTGATTTTTGTAAACCTCATAGAGTTGAACGTCAGCCCAATCGCCGTTTTCTTTGACGGTAACTTCTTGCGATTCCAACCATACTTTTTCTTGGTTAACATTTAGCAACCCCGCTTTAGCTTCTTCCCGGTTCGAGGTAGATTGCACCGCGTGTTTTACTGCTGCTGCATCGCCTTTTTGAATTTCGGTATCGAAGAATCCGGCGTAGAGTTTTTCCGCTTTTTCTACATCGTCTCTCGAACCTTGATACAAAAACGGTGACATTAAAATGTTGTAGCTGTTTTGGAGATTTCTCGCCGCACCGTCTGGCAAACTCAACGTACTTTTGTACATCGCAAAAATGTGGTTGTTTTCACCCACTGTGCTCAGGTAGCGGTAAGGTGATAAATAAGCATTAACCAAGCCCGATCGAATTGTGTCAGACTTAGCTAATAAACTTTGCCGCACCGCATCGCTATTTGCCCCAGTTGCCAGCAATTTCAATGCTTGAACTTGCGGCTGCTGCTGCAATGCTGCGAAAACAACCAACCAAACAGCTATAACTCCAACGCTGCCGAATATTGCTTGATTTTTGCCGTATTGGTAACTAAAACTGTTCAGGATTTTGCGCCCCGACTGAATGTAAAGAAACCCGAACAGCGAAGGCATTGCTACAAACAAGCTGCAACTCAAACCAAACAGCAAGAAGGATAACAGCAGCCACATCGCGCCATTCCAAAGACCGCCGTGTTTGAAGATATCCAAAACTGGCGACACCCAGGCAAAAGAGAAGAATCCCGCCAATGAAATTACTGCTACGGGTACGGCGTAAAACAGCAGCAAAGCTGCCGCCCAAACTCCCACCAAAAGCATCAAACTGTGGCATCCCAACTGCAACCAAGCTTGTTGCTTGTCTCCGATTAATTCTTTCTTAGGGGACTGAGAATTGCTAGCAGTTTGAGAATCGGATTTGAGGCGAGAGTTTGCTTGTTTTCCCAAAAATCCGTACAGCATTTCGACTAAAAATGCTGCGATGCACAAGACAACCGTACCGATAACTATGGAACTAGCCGGAGTCAGTTCTCGCAACACGAACAGGCGGAGCAAACAGAGCAAAAATAGCGGTGCTTCTACGCCGTAAAACAGGCGCATTAGCTGTAGCGGCTGCCTTCTAAAATATCTCGCCCCAAGTAGGGTGCCAACCGTCGGCACGGCAATTAAAGCTGTCATTGTCACCAAGAATTCACCCGGAATAAAGCCGTCAATTGTTGCCTGAATCAACGGCACTGCAATTATCGGTAAAATCCCCAAATAAACAATTGACAAAAATGTCAGATTCCACAGCCAAAAAATGATTTGAAAGATGGTATCAAATACCTGTTTGACTTTCATCGTTAGCTCCTGTTAACTGTAAGTTGTGAGTTTTGAGTTTTGAGTTGTAAGTTGTAAGTTGTAAGTTGTGAGTTGTGAATTAGGAAGTGTCTTTAACTCAAAACTCAAAATTTAAAACTCAAAACTTTTCTTAACTGTCAACTGTTTGTCAAGCTTTGTTTGACTGTCGCGTGAATGGTTTCAGTAAAATCTTTTACCTCTTGACTTTCTGAATTTACTGGGCTGTCAAAAAGAATCGAAACTAACACCCAAGTTCGATCTTTGTGAGTCAAATCGCTGCCAATGCGCGACAAAAAGTTATCAGTAGTTTGATGCGAAGATTGCAGCCAGTATGTAGCAGATAGTTGGCTGTTTTGAAGGGACAGCCAGCGCGCTGTTACAGCGGTAGTTAGCTGTTTTGTTTCCATCCTATTTACGGTAATGCCGCTAGCGGCAAAGCAGAGTTCCGGTGCGTGGTAAGTCTGCCAAGATGTGCTGGCTACTGCTAGCAGGGAACCGCGCAAGTTGCCCGATACAAATCTCTTTTTTTCTGTTTGGATATCTGGGTAGTTGCCGAAGAATTTTTGTTCGCCGGCATTCAGCGGAATTGATTCAGAAATGATTGGTGCTGGGAAGTTCAAGGGGGCGATCGCTACTGGTTCGCTGCTGGCGGGGTACAATTGAGAAATTGCTGCTAAAACTACCACTGTTGCAACAATTCCTGGTTTTGCCCAACGTTGATTTGTGAAAATTTCGGCATCTTGTTGGGCTTTCAGTTCGATTTTTTGACTTCCTTGAATTCTCGGAACTTTTTGCAGCATCAACCAACCCAAGAAACAAGCGCAAACTAAGCCGACAATTCCCAAAGGTACGTGCAGGATTTCTGCGTAATTAGGTTGCTGCCAAACATCAGCTACTACCACTAACACGAGAACTCGCAAAGCGTTAGCAGATACTAACATTAAAAAGTTAGCAGTGCATACCGCCAGCCATTTTAAACCCACTTGACGCTTTTCCAAGAAAGTAGCAGCTAGCAAAAACAGCGTCCCCACCAAGAGAGTTTTAATGCCGCTGCAAGGCACGTCAATGTGAGCGATGCCGTTTTCCAAAACTATGATATCGTAAGAAGAAATAGCGCCGATTTGCCAGAATGAAAGCAAGTTTTCTACCGCTTTCGCCGTCAGCACCCGTGCGGGCAAACCCAATCCGCTGTTCAACTGACCGCTGAAAGGTAAAATACAAGCTAGCAAGCCCGCAATTGGCAAGTTTTTTCGCCAAAAAGTCGGTTCGGCAAACAAGCCGCACAATCCGTAAGTTCCGAGGATGAAGAAGAAGACACTCAGTTGTCCGATATCGATTATCCACTGCAGGGCGATCGAACAAATCCCCGCACCCAACAATAACAGCAACGGGTAGCGCCGCAAAACTAAATTGGGCGAAAATGCGGGCGGGCGATGGGAATTGCGATCGTCCTTGCGAGAGAAATTTAAGCTCGATCGGACTATTAGTGCTACGATCGAGAAACCCACGATCGTTTTGTAGAGTGCCGGTATATCGATCGATAAGGAGAACAGCCATTTTACCGCCGAGATATTTGCCAAACACCAGGCGATCGAGAGCAATAAAGGAGTTAGCCAAACCCAATTAACCGCAGGATATCGACTGCCAGAATCAGCAATGCCAGCATTAGGAATGCCAGCCCCAGAAATATTGGTCCGCTGCATGATATCGCTAGATCTTCACGTTTGTCACATCTTAGCTCAGCAAAATTGCTAATGCCTAGACCGATTATTTAAAGTTTTTGTCAAGTTTCTATTTTCTCTAAAGGTAAGGTAGCGCTATAATGCGTGTAAGTAAGTCCGCCTCATAAAATTATCTGGTGGGGTGGCGCGGGTTTATTTAACCTGTCTGTACTCTTTAAAGCCAGCCAGCGTTCCCCGAACCCCACAGGCGCTCGAACAGTTTATCGAAAACGGTGTAAGATTTCAGTTCTAAATTAATCCTTCGCGATCGCTCTTAACTGTCAACTATCAACTATCAACTATCAACTCCCTTCTTAGTAGAGGTAAAAAATGAAAGAAAAAAGCGAAGGATACAAAATTGTTAGTGACAACCGGCAAGCGCGCCACCTTTATGAAATTTTAGAAACATACCAGGTGGGCATCGAACTCAAGGGAACGGAAGTCAAATCTATTCGGGAAGGCAAAGCCAATTTGCGGGACGGCTATGCTTTAATTCGGAACGGCGAAATCTGGCTGATTAACGTTCACATTTCGCCCTGGGGAACGGCAAGCGCTTATTTCAATCACGACGCGCGCCGCACCCGCAAATTGCTGATGCACAAGCAGGAAATTCGCAAATTAATCGGCAAAGTTGAAGAAAAAGGTTTGACTTTAGTGCCGTTAAAAATGTATTTAAAAAACGGCTGGGTAAAACTCGATATCGGTTTGGGGAAAGGTAAAAAACTTTACGACAAGCGCGAAGATATGAGAAAACGCGACGACAAGCGGGATATGGAACGGGCGATGAAGCAATATTAATCAGTTGATAGTTGACAGTTGACAGTTGACATTCGATTGCGGCGAGGGCGGGTTTCTCATTCATCAAAGAACCAACTAATATACTCGTCTTGAAAAAGTATTTGGCTCTGGAACTGATGAGCAAGCTTCACCATAGCAGTTCCCTTGTTGGTCGATCGGCCTAAATCAACGCTCATGAATTTACCCGTCCTAAGTTCAATGATACTAAGCAATGCTGAAAGCATTGGGGGTTTTGTGAGAGCGCGATCGATCTGTGGAATTAAGAGATAGATCGCTCACTTTTTCCCCGGCCATTTCGTTCCCATCTCGGTCAGCGCTGAAACGATGAGATAGAGAATTAGAATGGCGATACCTGTCAAAAAGGGAATTAAGTCATGATTCATGAGGTTCGATCCAGAAGCTCTATTCTCTGCTGCTTTACATTAAATTGGGATTAGCTATCTCCTAATTTTTAATCTTATTTACATACCCCCACAAACTGTAATCCCGACTCAACCAGCCACGGAAAAAAGCCATCTGACTCGGATCTTCCTGTACCCGTTGGTAGCGGTAAATAATCCGTTCGTTAATCATTTGCAGCGCTGTATTTCTGTTGTTTGCACTTTTAAGTGCTGCCTTGGTGCGGGCGTCAAAAATTCCCGTTTGCGGCAATCCCAAAGCTTGCTGCAAAAAAGTAATTGAGTTGTTAATTCCAAAATTAACAGCGGTGTCAAACATGACAATTGCTAAAGTCGGGTGCATCGTGCCGCTGAGGCTCGAATCCCAGTAATATTGATAAATTTCAAGGAGCTCTGCTTCCGAAATTTGCGTCACGTCGAGGGGCGGCAGCCCCCGGCGGTAGCGGTAGGCGTCGTATTCGGTTTGCAGGATGCCCCTGTAAGTTCTGCCACCTTTGTCGGCGGGGTGATTGCTGAATCCGCCCTCAAAATACAAGGTGAAATACAGCGCTGTTTGAAATAACTTCTGTTGAAAACTGGCTGTTTGCTTCTGCGCGAGTGTCTCGCGAGCAAAGGGTAAGGGGATTGTCAGGGTTAACAAAAGTATCCCCAGCAGGAGGTTTGGTTTCCACTTGATTTTGAGTTGGCGCTGCGCCGGTTTGTTGTAGCTCATAAATTTTGCCTTCTCGATCGCCCGCAGTTTTGCTAAAACTGGTAAGGTGCAAAATGTAATAAATTAAACCTTTAAATTGATAGCACAAATAGGCCTCAAAATGAATCCCGATTTTCCAGCTCAGTCTGAAACACCGAAATCTGAAGATGCTGCATCGCTCACGGTTGTTGCAGAACAATATTACTCTGTTGGCAATTTAGCAGAGGCGACTGCTGCTTGCCGCCGAGCTCTGGAATTGCAGCCAGATTGGGCCCCGGCTTACGTGACAATGGGCAACATCCAGCAAGCTACCGGGCAGCTTGAAGAGGCGATGCGCCTGTATTCCGATGCAATTTCCCTGAATCCGGATTTTGCTGAGGCTTATGCTAATTTGGGCAGCATGCTTTACAAGCAGGGGCGTTTGGTGGAAGCTGTTGTTAATTACGAAAAGGCGATCGCTCTCAAACCGAATTTGGCTGCTGCTTACTGGAATTTGGCGGGGATTTTGAAGCATCAAGGGAATTTGGATGCGGCGGCGGCGGCCCAACAAAAAGCTCTCGCACTCAATCCCAATTTGGCGGAAGTTGAGTTTCACGCTAACTTGGGCGATAAATTAGCGCAGCAGGGCAGATTGGATGAAGCTGTAGCCGCATGGCAGCGGGCGATCGAACTCAAACCGGATTTAGCGGAAGCCTACTGTCAGATCGGCATTATTTCGCGCTATCAGGGCAAGTTCAAACAGGCAATTCCTAACTTGCAAAAAGCGCTGGAAATTAAACCGGATTTTATTGCGGCACACCAACACTTGTGCGGCATCCTTAGAGATACTAGCGATTTAGCGGCGGCGCGGCAAGCCGTTCACAAATACAGTCAAATGTGCGGTGAAACTGATAAAATTATGACCGCAATTTACTTTGTCAGCACTTATCAAGTGTCGGGATTAAATCAAATTGCTGCTGACAGATTTTTGGAGTTGGAATCGTACCTGCAGTCAAATTTAGCTGCTGCGAGTGCGGTGGAAATTAAGGCGCTTTATGCTAATTTTTTATTTAGCACTCCTTATTTGCGGGATGATGTCGAGGCTAATTCGCAACTTTACAACTCGATCGCCGATAAATATATTGAGAAATGTATCGCACCTCAGGCTCCCAAATCCGGTCATTACATTTTAACATCTCCTAGCCCAAAAAGCCAGTTAAAAATCGGCTTTTTGTCAAATCATTTCAACCGCCATTCTGTGGGTTGGTGCAGCGCCGATATTGTTCGCGAATTGTCGGCAATATCTCCCAATTTGTATTTGTACGCTACCGAAAGAATGGCAGCGGACGATCGCACTCAAATGTTCGAGAGTTGTGGCAAAATAACTTTGCCGGAAAATTACCCGAACGGACAGGCAAGCGCTGCAGAAATTGCCGATCGCATTTACAGCGACGAGTTGGATATTTTAGTAGATTTGGATTCTCTCAGCGTCCCCGTTCACGCTGAGATTCTCTATCGCAAACCTGCGCGAGTTTGCATTTCCTGGCTGGGATTTGATGCAGCTTACATATCCCCGGATAATTACTTTCTCTGCGACAAACACACCCATCCAGAGGGCAGGGAAAAATATTACAAAGAGCCGATAATTAGGATGCCGGATTCCTTTGTTGCGGTAGCGAATTTCCAAAGATATGGAGTCGATCGAGTGGCTTTGAGAAAGTCTTATCGGATCGGTTTGGATCAGGTAGTTTTCCTTTGCGTTGCTCCCGGCCGAAAATTCAATCGCGATTTAGTAAAAGCACAGGTGGCGATTCTCAAACAAGTGCCGAACAGCGTTTTAATTCACAAAGGTTTAGGCGATGCAGCGGTGTTTGAGGCAGCTTACCATCAAGCTTGCGAAGCTGAGGGAGTTAGCAAGCACCGCATTAAGTTTTTGCCGAGATTTGCTAGCGAGGAAGAACACAGAGTTGTTTATTTGCTGGCAGATGTGCTGTTGGATTCTTATCCTTACAATGGAGGTACTCATACTTTAGAGGCTTTGTGGTTTAATTTGCCTGTGGTGACTAGAACTGGTGAACAGTTTTTGTCGAGAATGGGTTATTCGTTTTTGCAGACTTTGGGGATTGAGACTTGGGCTTTTTCCTGGGAAGAATATATGGAATTGGGTGCAAAATTGGGTCGGGATGCTGATTTTAGAATTGCAGTGAAAGAACAATTAGCCCAGTCTAAAAAAGCTGAAAGTTTGTCGCCACTGTGGAATCCGAAAAAGTTTGCAGGGGATATGTATGGGGTGTTTGAAAAATTGTTGAGAGTTGAGAGTTGACCGTTGACAAATGGTAAGGTGCGCAGTGCGCACCAGAAAAAGGTAAACAGTAAGGTACGCAGTGCGCACCAACAGGTAAATTGAAATTTAAGGTGGGGTGGGGGCGGGTTTATGGGATAGATCGAAATTATTATAGATAGTCGCGAACCCGCCCCTACAGGAATTACGCTTTAATAACTAATGACTAATAACTAATGACTAATAACCTACCGATTATTAAATTTTTGAAACAGCCGACTTCTGAAGCATGGGTGCAACAGGCGATCGCCCATTTAGATACAATTTTGTTAGACCATTCTCACTGCGAGCGGAAAGCAGCCGGAGTTGCGTTAAATTTAATGTTTCGCTATCCCGCTCGTGCTAAATTAATCAGGATGCTGACTGCGATCGCTCGCGAAGAATTGGAGCATTTCGAGCTAGTCAACCAGCACCTAGAAAAGCGGAATATTGCTTTAGGCCCTTTGGAAGCACCCCCCTACGGTGCTGGTTTATCGGGCAAAATTCGCAAACAAGAACCCGATCGCCTGTTGGATTCTTTGCTCGTTTCTGCTTTAATAGAAGCACGGAGTCACGAACGCTTGGGATTGCTGGGCGATCGGTGTCCGGATCGAGAATTGGCTGATTTTTACCGGGGTTTGAAGGCTTCGGAAGCTCGCCATTACGGTGCTTATTGGATTTTGGCAACAACTTATTTCGCTCCGGATCTGGTGTCTGAGAGATTGGAAGAATTATCATTAGTTGAAAGCGAGTTGCTGGCGACTCTTCACCCGCAACCGAGAATTCACAGTTAAATTGAGAGTTGACAGTTGACAGTAGACAGTAGAGTTTTAATTAAGATGGGTGCTATTTTGCAGTTGGTAAGATGACGAAACAATATGATTGTGGCAGCAAATGAAAACTAAATACCGCGATTTTTTAATTCGTTCTTGGGAAACGCGCGATCGGGCTGATGCGTTTCATTTAATTAAGGATATTTTAGCGGAGTACGGTTTGCGATGCGAACCTTTTGGAGCCGATCGCGATGTCTACGATGTAGAACTACATTATCATAATAAAGGCGGAGAATTTTGGGTCGTCGAACGCGAAGGGAAAATAGTCGGTACGGCGGCTTACTATCCGATAGAGCGGGGTAAAAATGCCGTAGAAATTCGCAAAATGTATATCTTGCCTGCTGCAAGGAGACAAGGTTTGGGGAAATTTTTACTGCAAGAATTGGAAAGTCAAATTGCCGATCGTGGCTTTAATGAAATCTGGCTCGAAACTGCTACCGTGCTGAAAGAAGCTGTGAAAATGTACGAAAATAGCGGATACCAGCAGGAAACGGGTGTTGAAACGAAAAGGTGCGATCGGGTTTACGTGAAAGTATTAAACGTTGATTTTTGAGTGCGAGTGTCGGTTTGCAGTAAGGACTTCATTCCTCAGAAGCAGGACTGAAGTCCTCACTATGAACCTTACTTTATGTCTAAACTGCTAGCAATTTTTTAACGGCAACTCCCCGCAATTTTGCCGTGTTTTCTACCAAACTTTGAGCAAAATCATCAAACCTTTCAGATAGTTTTTCATCCAAGAGTTTACCTTCAGCATTAAAAGCTTTCCAAGCTTGTCCGATCGCGATTTGTTCGGGAATTACCCAAGCGTGTACCCATCTCAAAATAGTTCGCAAATCGTTCAGCGCGTTGCTGTTGGATTGCCCTCCCAAAACGCTAATCGCACCGACAACTTTGCCGTCTAAATGCTCGAAACTCATCAAATCTAGCGCGTTTTTCAGCACACCGCTGACGCTGCCGTGGTACTCCGGCGTTGCCAAAATCAAAGCGTCCGCTGACTTCACCGCCTCGCGCAGCTTTGCCACATCCGGATAGTCGCGATAATCATTTTCGCCGTTGCAGAACGGCAAATCGAGCGATCGCAAGTCCAAGATTTCAACTTCTGCACCCCAGGCTGCCGCGCGATCGGCCGCTACCTTCAACGCTAACTGGCTGTAGGAGCCAGCTCGCAAACTTCCACCAATACCGACAATCTTTACCATAGGTTTTGAGAACAATAAAGGATTGAGTAAAGCGTACTCATTACGATTATGACTAATGTAGCAGGTGCGATCGGCAACTGTCAAGGGAGGGAGAGAGGGGGGGAGGGGGAGAGGGGGAGAAATTAGTCTGCTTTTTCATCTTGGGGATTTGGCACCTGGATTTGGTATTACTCAAAAGTTGGCTTTAAACACTATTGATAGTGGTAAAGTGCGCAGTGCGCACCCTGCACGGGTAATAGGCGCGCATCCTTCATAGGTCGTAGGTAAGTTGCGCGCGATCGGTACAAAAAGAGATATGGTGCCAGTAGCAGCACGATCGAGCAGCAGTCAGATGACTCAACGAACCTCCACCATCTTGTTAAAATGGATCGAGGCCGCAAACCAATAGCAGTCGATTTTGGCAGTCTTCAACTTAAGGCAAAGCAATATGAAAAATTCTTGGAAACACGCTTGGCTGGGGTATTTAACCACTAAAAAACCTAAGTCGAGTTCCACTCCTAAAAAATCAAATCCCGGACAGCATCTGTGGCGCATCCTGGGCAGTTTAGTGATTTCTCAAGGAATATTGCTCTCGGCCCCGGCTTTTGCGGACAGCACGCCCAACACGATGAGTTATAGCGAACTTATCAAAAAAATAGAAAACGGACAAGTTAGCAGAATTGAAGTAGACGAACTCCAAAGAACTGCCAGAGTCAGACTAGAAGGGCAAAAATCAACCGAACCGGCTCAAATTGTGACCCTGTTCGACTACAACAACCGAGAACTCTACGCGCAAATCCGCGCCAACAGAGAAATCGACTTTGAAGTCAAACAAACAGCCGACAACAGTGCTGCGATGAGTTTAGCAATCAACTTGCTGGTGATTTTCGCAGTGCTGGCAGTGCTGATGGCAATCCTGCGCCGATCGACTCAATCTCAAGGAAATGCCATGAATTTCGGCAAATCCCGAGCCCGATTCCAAATGGAAGCCAAAACCGGCGTGATGTTCGACGATGTAGCAGGTATCGAAGAAGCTAAAGAAGAACTCCAAGAAGTCGTTACCTTCCTCAAAAAACCCGAACGCTTCAACGCTATCGGTGCCAAAATCCCTCGGGGTGTTTTGTTAGTCGGACCTCCGGGAACGGGCAAAACCATGCTGGCAAAAGCAATTGCAGGGGAAGCAGGCGTTCCCTTCTTCTCGATTTCCGGTTCGGAATTTGTCGAAATGTTCGTCGGCGTCGGTGCATCGCGAGTCCGAGACTTGTTCCGCAAAGCTAAAGAAAATGCGCCTTGCATCGTCTTCATCGACGAAATCGACGCCGTGGGGAGACAGCGCGGCGCGGGTATCGGCGGCGGCAACGACGAACGCGAACAAACCCTCAACCAGTTGCTGACAGAAATGGACGGCTTTGAGGGCAACAGCGGCGTGATTGTCATTGCAGCTACCAACCGCCCCGACGTGCTCGATACCGCCCTGTTGCGGCCCGGCAGGTTCGATCGCCAGGTAACGGTAGATTTGCCGAGTTACAAAGGGCGTTTGGGGATTTTGCAAGTTCACGCCCGCAACAAAAAACTCGATCCAGAAGTAGTTTTAGAAACTGTCGCCCGCCGCACTCCCGGTTTTTCCGGTGCCGATTTGTCGAACTTGCTGAACGAAGCGGCAATTCTCACGGCAAGGCGGCGCAAGGAAACTATTACTAACTTAGAGATTAACGACGCGATCGACCGAATTACGATCGGACTCACTCTCAATCCACTGCTCGACAGCAAGAAAAAGTGGATGACAGCCTACCACGAAGTCGGACACGCATTAGTAGCAACCATGCTGAAAAATGCCGATCCGGTAGAAAAAGTCACGATCATTCCCCGTTCCGGCGGTGTCGAGGGCTTTACCAGCTTTACGATGGATGACGAAATGCTTGACAGCGAAGGTTTGAGGAGTCGGGCTTTGCTGTTAAACCGAATTACAGTCGCTTTGGGGGGACGCGCGGCGGAGGCAGAAATTTACGGTGAAGACGAAATCGACACCGGTGCCAGCAGCGATATCCGAAAAGTCAGCAGCTTAGCGAGAGAGATGGTAACGCTTTACGGGATGTCGGATTTGGGACCTGTAGCTTTGGAAACTCCGAATAACGAAGTGTTTTTGGGGCGGGAGTGGACGGCGCGCAGCGAATATTCCGAAGACATGGCAACTAAGATCGATCGGCAAGTCCGGGCGATCGCTTTTCACTGCTATGATGAAGCCCGCCGCATCATCCGCGAAAACCGCGCTTTAACAGACAAACTTGTCGAAACGCTGTTGGATGAAGAAACGATGGACGGCGACGAATTCCGCAAAATAGTTGCTCAATACACCGAGTTGCCCAAAAAACAGCTAGCACCGAGATAATCTCTTCTGGTTCGTAGTAAGGACTTCAGTCCTTAAAATTTAGGGTGCGCACTGCGCACCTTACCCTTCAGGGGTGATATGATGTCCGATCGATTACGATAACAAAAACAGTTTGTAGTGCGGACTTGAGTCCGCAAAAAAGAGCGGACTCAAGTCCGCTTTTAGTCAAGCTCCCAAACGCACAAAAATCGTCAGTTACTCCCTTCCCACCAGAAGAATTTGTATTTAACGAACCGCGAAGACGCGAAGAACGCGAAGAGAAGAAGAAAGAAGTACATAGTCTTTTAGTGGGAAGGGAGTAATTAAGAATCTTTAGCAATTATTTTTGGCTCGGAGTTAAGATCGGCCCTAATTAATAATTTTTGCGAATAAACATAAATAATGCTAACGCGATGGCTATTTATGGGAAAGAGAAACCCCTTTGGCTGATAGCCTTTCTGGTGGTAGGTGAGGTACAAAAAAATCTGGATTTGGGATTGTTTACTTTCGATGCTTCGATCGCCCGTTATGACTTTTCGACAAACTGTTTGCCGCATTCCTTGCAGAGATAGCATTGTTTGCTCCTGCGATAGCCGTTTTTAGATAACTTTTGGGACTGGCAGTGAGGGCATTTCATTACTTTCATTACATCGGGCGATCGCTCGCCTCCAAGATACGGTTCTAAATACGACACCAACAAATTTTCAATCTGCTGCATCAATTGCTGGCGGTACTCGAGATCGGGATTGCGGAGTGCCGAGAGGATGACGGCGTTGCTGCTGTTAACGCAAACCTCTGCTAAAAGTTGGCATTGCGCCTCGCTGAGGGCGGGATTTTTTTGCTGAAAAATACTCGCCATGAAGTCGATCGCTTCCTGAGTCATGCTGTCATCGATCGACTGAAAAATATGCCGGTTCAAGAAAAACTGCACGAAAACCACCCGCGATACGGAGTTTTCAAATATCTCTGCTACCGCTTTGACGAGGGTATGGATTGTTTGGCGCAGCGGTAATTGGATAATTTCTGGGGTATTTGTCCGCGCCCACATCGCCTTCACTCGCTGGGTGTGGCGCAATTCCATAGCATTAAAAATAGCAGCTTTATCGGGAAAAAACTGATACAAAGAGCCGATCGCCGTCCCAGCTTTTGCGGCAATCAGGTGGGTAGTAGCGGCTTCATAGCCCACTTCGTCAAATACCGCCGCCGCCGCATCCAAAATTTTTTCGACTCTTTCCTTACCTCGCTGCTGTTTGGGTTGGCGGCGCAAGTTTCTTGACAAACGCGAATGTTCTGTCATATTTTAGAAATGCGACAAATTTTTCACAATTGTAGTTTCACAATTTTATAGCTAGCGGAGGACGTTATGCAATCTATGCTTCCCGGTGCGCCTTGGTTGTTAGCGCACAAGTCGATGCTGGCAGTCGATCGACCTCAAAAATTTTCCTTGTACGGTAATGATTATGTAATGTGGAAAGATCCGGCCGGAGAGATCCGCGCCTTGCCCAACGCCTGCCCGCACATGGGGGCAATGCTATCGGAGGGATGGTGCGAAGTCGAAAGCGATGGCAGCAGCGGTGTTGTCTGTCCGTTTCACGCGCTGAAATTCGATCGATCGGGCTGCACTGTTTTGCCGGGAACAAACAAGAAAACATTACCTCTATTGGAACCTTTAGAGTTAATTATTCAAGGCGATTTTATTTGGTCTTACGGGCAGTACGAACCCCAAATACCTATTCCCACCGTACTGAATGAAATTGCTAATAATTACGATTTTGTCGGGCATACCGGAGACAGAAGTGTGGAAACAGA
This sequence comes from Oscillatoriaceae cyanobacterium Prado104, assembly GCA_025454405.1. Lineage (GTDB taxonomy): Bacteria > Cyanobacteriota > Cyanobacteriia > Cyanobacteriales > Microcoleaceae > Microcoleus. The sequence goes on from JALOON010000035.1 coordinate 42,028, forward strand.
TTTACTAACCATGCTGCTGAACATGCACGACTACAACCATCAAAACGGCACCCACCGGGATTTATTTCGGATTACTGAGGTGCAATTCCATCAATTTATCGATGACGGGCATCAATCCCATGCGTTCTACGATATGCCCACAGCCCCTTACACTTTGGTCGAAAAGCTGAGGAAACCGGATTTATTTCTGCTGCCTGCTACGATTAAAGCGCATTTAGAAAATCATTTTCCATCGCTAATAATTTTTCATGGAGAAATGCCTTTGGGGAAAGCAGCGCAGTGTCACTTATTTGTACCGGAAGCCGAAAATCGGACGCGCACTTACATTTTACTGTTTGGCAAAGCTTCGCATCCTGCCTTTAAGGTATTTGGCAGCACTTATCTGAAGTTTGGGAAAGTTGTAGTGGATCAAGATGCGGATATTTTGGGGAAAATTTATCCGAATTCGCCTCAGAAAGTTAAACTTAATAATGAAGTGGGCATGGATTGGGTAAGGCGGAATTTTGCCAGCTTTCCTCATGTCGCTTCGCCGAATCTGTCAAAATGAGCTAAGTTAAAATGGGAACACTTTCAATAATTGAAATTGCTCCAGATCTTCCGGTTAGGCGGTTATAGAAACCGGGAAATTTTTAATTTGAAAATTCTGTTTGATTTTAACTAATTTGGCTTTTTACCCAATTTTGAAAGGCTTTAACTAATTCCAAATAATCCATTGTTTCCGCTTGTTCCAAAAATCTGACAATCTCTAAAATCGGGACGATCGGAAATGCCAAACTTCGATCGCGCTCCACATATTCCTTATTTTCTAACCTGTTAATTCTCAATTGCGAGCCATTGTAAATCCAAACTTCCGGCACTCCCAGAGAGGCACAAATTTGCAAGATAATTTCCGAGCGACTGCCAACATCAATTTCCAGCACTAACTCCGGCGGCAGATCTTGACTCATGTTAATTCTTTTTTTGCCTTTAATTGCACTAGCATTCTGGATGTAAAAACAACCATCTGTTTCTGCACCAACAAGTTCGGGAAGTTTAAATGTAGTAGATCCGAGGGGTTCGATTCTTACGGCTAATTCTTCAGCTAAGGTTTCCACAAATCTACCCAATACTTCTTTGTAAAATTCGCGCTCTGGAGTAGGTACAATAATTTCTAAATTTCCGCGATTGTATCTCAGCCGGAGTCGCCTGTAACTGAATTCGGCAAGCATAGTTTCGTAGCTTTGCCAACTGATACCCGATAGTTGAACGGTTTGTTCGGGCGGAGTGAAAGTTTTTGCTGTCATCACATTGCTTTGCCGAAGAGTTCGATCTGACTTTTCAATTATACCATTAATTAAGCTCGATGGGTCGATCGCCTGTCTCTTTAAAGATACAAGGGGCGGTTTTGCCAAGATATTTGAAATTATCGACAAATTATATAAACCCACCCCCACCCACGAAAAATCCCCAATAGACAAGCGATTTTTTGCTGTTCTTCACTGACCGTAGGTAATTGTGACTCTCAAACCATAAAAGTCAAGTAAGAGTTTGTTTTATATATTAGTAAGATGCGCAGTGCTCCCTACCAACTACTAGCACTGCGCGCACTGCAAATTAGCTTTGGGCTACGGGTTCCTTAGCCAAAAACTTCTCCAATTCTGTCAAAGCATCGGCATCAACTTTCGTCTGCATCGGACAGAATTTTGGACCGCACATCGAACAGAATTCAGCCGTTTTGTAGATATCCGCCGGCAAAGTTTCATCGTGATATTCCCGCGCTCTTTCCGGATCTAACGACAGCTCGAATTGACGTTCCCAATCGAAATTGTAACGCGCTTTCGAGAGTTCGTCATCGCGATCGCGCGCGCCCGGCCGCCGCCTTGCAATATCCGCCGCATGCGCCGCAATTTTGTAAGCAATTAACCCGTTTCTGACATCCTCAGCATTCGGCAATCCCAAATGTTCCTTCGGAGTCACGTAGCACAGCATAGCAGTACCGTACCAACCGGCCATCGCCGCCCCAATTGCTGATGTAATGTGATCGTATCCCGGAGCAATATCTGTTACCAACGGCCCCAAAACATAGAAGGGAGCTTCCGAACATTCCTCCATCTGTTTCTTGACATTAAACTCAATTTGATCCATGGGAACGTGACCCGGGCCTTCCACCATTACCTGCACGTCATCTTCCCAAGCTTTGCGAGTCAATTTACCCAAAGTTTTGAGTTCGGCTAATTGAGCTTCATCAGAAGCATCGTGAGTGCAACCCGGCCGCAAAGAGTCTCCCAAACTGAAACAAACATCGTATTTTTTAAAGATTTCCACGATGTCTCGGAAGTGAGTGTAAAGGGGATTTTGTTTGTGGTGGTGCAGCATCCACCGCGCCAAAATACCGCCACCGCGAGATACAATTCCAGTCAGTCTGTTTTTGACTAACGGCAAATGCTCGATCAGAATTCCGGCGTGAATGGTTTGGTAATCTACTCCTTGTTGGGCGTGTTTTTCAATGATATGTAGGAAATCATTGGCTGTCAGATTTTCCATTTTACCGTGCACGCTTTCCAAAGCTTGGTAAACTGGAACAGTACCGATCGGCACCGATGAAGCTTTGATAATTGCCGTGCGAATTTCATCCAAATTGCCGCCGCCCGTGGACAAATCCATCACGGTATCGGCACCGTATTTCACAGCTAAATTCAGCTTGGCAACTTCTTCTTCCAGATTAGAGGAATTGGGAGATGCACCGATGTTAGCATTGACTTTGCACTTGGCAGCAATACCGATCGCCATCGGTTCTAAATTGGGATGGTTGATATTAGCTGGAACAATCATCCGTCCCCGCGCCACTTCTTCGCGAATCAATTCAGGCGGGAGATTTTCTCGCTTAGCAACGTGCTGCATTTCCTCAGTAATTATCCCTTGGCGCGCGTAGTGCATTTGAGATACATTGCTGTGTCCGCGACGCTTGGCGATCCATTCGGTACGCATATTTGATTTCCTCGATAAACAGCTTCCCTCCGCTGGTATTACCCAGACTCAGGTTCTAAGGGTGTTTCTCAGCCCGGATCTTCGGGCACCCCTAGCTTTGGCTTATCATACTAGCACTTATGTTTGGGAAATCTTAAATTTTAATAATAACTTACACAACTATGTAAAAATTTAAAATTTTTCACGATTTTTATTGCGGTAGAGTACGCGCTGCGCACCCTACATACACCATACATAATGGAGTAACTTTATGTTGTTTGAACTTTCTGCAAAAATTGTGGAAATTCAAGTGGATTCTTTTTTCATTGGCTTTTCGTCAGGGGAGGATAACGAACTTTATTTCGTTATCCTAAGAGATGAATTTTATATAAAAGAGGCTCTTCCTAACGTCAAGAGTGTTTACTGGGAGATAGACGACCAATCTTGGGGAGAGTATGGAGAAATTAAAGAAGTTACTTGAAATCGCGATCGAGAATTGGGAAGCTCGCCCAAACCTAAAATTAAATCAACACTCACTTCAAACTCAGGAAAAGCCAGCGGCGAAATTATCGAGCCGCGTTCCAACTTTTGCATAAAACTATAGCTATTTGCTGTCGGTTCGCGATAAACTTCTACACAATTTTCTTCCAGATCCCACAGCCATACTTCTTGAATGCCGGAGCGTGCGTAGTTGGGAACTTTCACATCGCGATCGAAATCAACTGTGCTATCGGAAACCTCGATTAATAGCAATACTTCATCCGGCATTGGATGGGCTGTAGCGTAGTAATCAGCACGAAATTGCAGCAATACTACATCCGGTTGAGGTTCTGTTCTTTCTGTTAGCTGGATCGGGTTTTGAGCATCTAAAATAGCACTTTCTTCTGGAATTGCTCGCAACTGTCCGATAAGTCGGCGCACGCAACTTGCATGACGAGTTCCAATTGCTGCCATGACGATGATTTCTCCTTCGATCAATTCAACTCTGTCATCTGGACTAAAAACACCAGCTTCAGCCATCAGATGATATTCTTGGACTGTAAATAGCCGTCTTTGCATTTGAACAGACATAACTATTCTCCATTTTCAACAGTTGTTATAACTTTACCATGTTTGTCTGTAACATTAAACTCGATCCGGCGCGATTTCCCTAAACCAAAATCGCATCAATACTTACTTCAAACTCGGGAAAAGCTAGTGGCGAAATTATTGCTCCTCGTTCCAACTTTTGCATAAAACTATAGCTATTTGCTGTCGGTTCGCGATAAACTTCGACACAATTTTCTTCCAGATCCCACAGCCATACTTCTTGAATGCCGGAGCGTGCGTAGTTGGGAACTTTCACATCGCGATCGAAATCAACTGTGCTATCTGAAACCTCTACTAATAGCAATACTTCATCCGGCATTGGATGGGCTGTAGCGTAGTAATCAGCACGAAATTGCAGCAATACCACATCCGGCTGAGGTTGTGTTCTTTCTGTTAGCTGAATTGGGTCTTGAGCGCCCACAATAGCAATTTCTTCTGGAATTGCGCTAAACCGCCGGACTAAGCGCTTTACACAACTTGCATGACGGGTTCCAATTGCTGCCATGACGATGATTTCTCCTTCGATCAATTCAACTCTATCATCTGGACTAAAAACACCAGCTTCAGCCATCAGATGATATTCTTGGACTGTAAATAGCCGTCTTTGCATTTTTACAGACATAACTATTCTCCTTTTTCAACTGTTGTTATAACTTTACTATATTTGTTTGTAATATCTCAAACATTGCACCAAGGTCAATTGGATGTTATTCGTGGGGCGGGGGCGGGTTTATTTAACCTGTAGGCTGCGTTTAAAGCTGTTGGCGAACCCGCCCCTACAAGATATTTGGTTAGACGTTCGCGGGTCGATCGTACTCGATATAACTATGAGAATTATCCTTAGATTTAGCATAATTATACAATAAACAACTTATGTAAGGACGATCGCCTTTAAGGACGATCGCCCCAACACGGATTACGAATCTCGATCGAGCTTCAACACCGCCATAAAAGCCTCCTGCGGCACATCTACAGTACCCACAGACTTCATCCGTTTCTTACCCTTTGCTTGCTTTTGCAGCAGCTTTTTCTTCCGCGAAATATCCCCGCCGTAACACTTCGCTAACACATCTTTTCGCAAAGCCGGAATGTGTTCGCTGGCAATTACTTTAGCGCCGATCGCTGCTTGAATCGGCACCTTAAATTGGTGGCGGGGAATCAATTCCTTGAGTTTTTCCGTCAAGCCGCGGCCGACATTGTAAGCTTTATCCCGGTGCACGATCATCGCCAAAGCATCCACCGGATCGCCGTTAATTAAAATGTCCAATTTCACCAGCGGATTTTCGCGGTAGCCGATGAGATGGTATTCCATGCTCGCATAACCGCGCGATCGCGATTTCATCTGATCGAAAAAGTCCGTTACCACTTCCGCCAAAGGCAACTCGTAAATCAGCGTAGTTCGCCCCTGACTCAGATATTTCATATCCTTAAAAATGCCCCGCCGGTTTTGAGACAACTCCATCAACGTACCCACATAACTTTCCGGCGCGAGCATTTCTACCTGCACGTAAGGTTCCTCGATTTTCTCCCGGTGCTGCGGTTCCGGTAAGTGACTCGGATTGTCAATTGTCAGGACTTCTCCCTTATTTGTCGTCACTTGATAAACCACAGAAGGAGCAGTCACAATCAAATCCAAATTGTATTCTCTTTCCAACCTTTCTTGAACGATTTCCATGTGCAGCAAACCCAAGAATCCGCAGCGAAAACCAAATCCCATCGCACTCGAAGTTTCCGGTTCGTAAGAAAGCGCTGAATCGTTGAGTTCGAGTTTTTCTAAAGCTTCCCGCAAATCGGGAAATTGGTCGGCATCGGTGGGAAACAAACCGCAAAATACCATCGGTTTCGCTTCAGTATAACCGGGCAAAGGCTCCGAGGCTGCCTTCTTCACCAAAGTAATCGTATCTCCCACCCGAGCATCAGCTACTGCTTTGATTGCCGCAGCCAGATAACCCACTTCTCCAGCGTGCAATTCCTCGACTTGAACTTGTGTCGGAGAAAGCACTCCCAATTCATCAATTACATACTCCTTGTCCGAGGCCATCAACAGGACGCGATCGCCCTTTTTGAGGCTGCCATCCATTACCCGAAAATAAACAATTACACCGCGATAAGCATCGTAATAACTGTCAAAAATTAGCGCCCGCAGCGGTTCGTCAACCGTATCCTGCGGCGGCGGCACTAAATCGACGATCGACTCCAAAATCTCATCAATACCGATGCCTTCCTTCGCAGAAGCTAGAATTGCCCCGCTGCAGTCGAGGCCGACAATTTCTTCTATTTCCCCTTTTACCCGTTCCGGTTCCGCCCCCGGCAGGTCTATTTTATTTAAAACAGGAATAATTTCCAAATTGTGTTCGAGGGCGAGGTAGACATTGGCCAAGGTTTGCGCTTCGACACCTTGAGAGGCATCTACCACCAGCAGCGCCCCTTCGCAAGCAGCAAGCGATCGCGAAACTTCGTAGGAGAAATCCACGTGTCCGGGAGTGTCGATCAGGTTCAGAACGTACTCCTGACCGTCTTTGGCTGTATAATTCATCCGGGCCGCTTGCAGCTTGATTGTAATGCCGCGCTCCCGTTCGAGATCCATACTGTCTAAAAACTGCTCCTTCATCTCCCGTTCCTGAACCGTCCCAGTCGCCTGCAACAGGCGATCGGCCAAGGTGGATTTTCCGTGGTCGATGTGAGCAATAATCGAAAAATTGCGAATGCGAGATACAGGGACGTTTGTCATAGGAGGTGTCGGCAAAAGATTGACTTTTGTTGTATGATTGCACAAGCAAGAGTAGAGCGCTTGCTAAAATCCCTTACTGGGAGAGCCATCTGGGATTGCGATCTGGGATATTCATCTGAGATGGCCGTCGCGGATTGAGATCGCGGATTGAGATCGAACAGCCAGCTAAACCTACTCGCATTTGATTGTTTTCCTAGAGCGCCCTCCGATCGGAATCGAGACGACTCGAATCAAGACGACAAAAGGAAAAAACTTTTCTCTCTCATTCTCTCTCTCCTTCTCATTGTACGGGAAGCTCTTAATCAGTTAAAGAAACATTGGGTGCAAATCTCCAACTTAAAACCTCCAGCCCCGTCAGGTTGTCGGAACTCAGGTTGTCGGAACACAATAAGTCATCTCTTCCTGCAAAACCAACAGGCAGAAATTCCCAGCAGGAATGAAAATTTAAAAATTAAAACTAGGATTTTTTAATTATGAGCGATTCCAGCATACACTCCCACAGTGCCTCAGAAAAAGTAGAAGTATCTATCCATATCGATTCTGAACTGCTCGACCAAATCAAGCACTTGACAAATGACCCGAGCAAAGTGATTGAAACTGCTATCAGGCAATGGCTCAGAGGCGAGCGCCGAGAAGACGATTTGGCTTTAAGCTTGCGCCGCAACCCCCCAGTCCCGCCTCGGGGCGAGTGGAACGACTGAAACCAGATCGCTCTTTAGGAACATTAAAATCGGCAGGCGCAAAATTTCCCTCGCCTGCAAAACCACAACTTTTATTGCCCAAAGCATCTGATTTTTCGCAGTCAATCCATCTTGAAACGCTGACAGGATAATGCCACGATCGATTTGAACCAGCAAACTGCAAAGCGGTTGCGCTCCGGATCGAGTAGGAAGATCTAATAGCAATATTAGAAATCTGAAACTGGATTCGTAAGAATTAGGCTCGGGGGATGTTCCACAATTAAAATTGAGGATTGGTTTATTTATAACCTATTAATTTGCTACAAAATGATAATTAATCCAGTAATTTAGATCCAGTGATAATTTTTATTTCGGGATCGTTTTCATCAAGTTAACAGTGACAACTGTTGTAATAAGAAAAAAGATTGCTCCCCATTATAGCCATTTTCCCCGCTACTCTGATGGACTCTCAAACAGATTTCCGGCGATCGAGCCTCGCCTCTTATGCCTTTTTTCAAGAGTTAGGGGCAGAGTTAATATTTACCCAAGATGTCGAAGGCCGATATCTATCTTTCTACTGGCAAAAAGCCGAGCAGTACGCTCCAACAGCAGAACAAATAGCAGATCGTCCCGCAAGCGAAACCCTGCAACCAATCGCCCCCGGATTGTACCTCGCTCGCCTGCGCCGCATTCTAGATACCCTCGTACCCGAGCGCTTCAGCTATCAATTTTACTATGGGGGCAAACATTTGATTTTCGACCTGAGTGCAGCTCCGGTTTTGACCTCAAGTGGCAAAGCTGAAAAAATTTTAGTGACGGGCAGGCTGCTGGACGATCGAGCCACAGATTGGTGCACCTCGGATTCCGAAGAATTAATCGCCTATCCTGCCTTAGTAACCCGATCGTTCGACCTCCCAAAAAAGCCTCTGGCAGCCCTCCGCATCTCCGGTAGAACCCTCCCCCCTTACTCGGAAATCGATCGCGAAATTATCGCTCAAATCGCTCAAAACCTCCACAAAACCCTAGATTTAAAAACAATTTGGCAGCAAACAGCTAACAGTTTGGGCGAAGTTTTAAACGCCAGCCGCTGCATCATCTGTTCTGCCAAACAAACAGGCGAAAAAATCAGTTCCTCCCAAGTCGCAACCTCAGAAAATCAACAGGATTTCAATTCACCAGCGATCGAATTTCCCTCTCCCCCTTCCCCCCTCTCCCCCTCTCCCTCTCTCGCCTCTCCCCCTCCCCCCCTCTCCCCCTCTCCCTCTCTCGCCTCTCCCCCTCCCCCCCTCTCCCCCTCTCCCTCTCTCGCCTCTCCCCCTTCCCCACTC
>JALOON010000036.1 GCA_025454405.1 Oscillatoriaceae cyanobacterium Prado104
CCCACTCGCAGAACCGTTCCCAAACGTTGGCGCTTTCGCGCTGCTGTAAGGTTGTGGTCATTTGCTTATGATTGCTATGAATGAATTTTCAAGGTTCGTGACGGCTTTGTGTTCCGCCATGTAAATAAGACTAACGCCTTTATTTCGGTTTGTAAAGGGTTCTCAGAACTTTTTTTTGGATAGCCATCATAAGTATAGCTAATCAAAAGCCAAAACTCCTGCTGTATAGGGGTTTCCGGGAAATTTTGGAGCATCGCAATGCGATTGTGAGGCTGGCATCCATAACTTAGATAATCTTTGTTGAACCTTAAAGTTAACAGTCGCGGACGCATCGACGATGGTACACAGACACTGCGATTGCCACGATCGCGCTTGCAATGACAGAAACACGTTTAAGATGCGCAAGTCTTAAAGTTAAGTAGGTCAGCCAAATTTCAGTACCGAGTCATGTCACTCACCATCACCTACAGCCCTGCTTATACTTTGGTTCCCACTTATGAGTGTTTTAACCGCTGCACCTATTGCAATTTTCGGGCAGATCCGCTGCAAAGTCCTTGGCTGACACTTGCAGAAGCTGAAAAACGGCTCGAATTGCTGCAAACTCAAGGTGTAATTGAAATTCTCATTCTCAGCGGCGAGGTACACCCCGACAGTCAACGCCGCAAAGCTTGGTTTCAACGGATTTACGATTTGTGCGAACTAGCTCTTAGTTTGGGATTTTTGCCGCATACTAATGCTGGACCGCTCAGTTTTGAGGAGATGGCAAGGTTAAAAGAGGTCAATGTATCTATGGGGTTAATGTTAGAACAAGTTACCCCAGATTTATTAAATACAGTTCACGATCGCTCGCCGAGTAAAGTGCCGTCGTTGCGGCTGCAACAGTTAGAATGGGCTGGGGAATTAAAGATTCCGTTTACCACTGGTTTGCTGTTGGGAATTGGAGAAAGTGAGGTAAATTGGAGGGAGACGCTGGAGTCGATCGCCCGGATTCATTCGCGTTACCATCACATTCAAGAAGTTATCCTGCAACCTCACAGTCCGGGAAACAAACAAAGTTGGGATGGCGAAGTTTTTAATGCTGAAAAGATGCCGGAAGTAGTTGCGATCGCCCGCAGTATTTTACCTTCTGAAATCGCGCTGCAAATCCCGCCAAATTTAGTTTCGCGATCGGACATTTTGCTGGATTGTTTGGCAGCAGGTGCTACGGATTTAGGCGGAATCGGGCCGATCGATGAAGTTAATCCCGATTATCCTCACTTGCAGTTGTCAATTTTAACAAATATTTTGGCAGAGTCTGGGTGGGAATTGGTAAAGCGTTTGCCTGTTTATCCTCAGTACGTTAATTGGCTGTCGCCGACATTGCAAACGGCTGTTAAACAAATAACAACACGTTAAGATCAAAAGTAGTCACAGACTGCTGTTTCATACCAAATCCTGGTTACTCATCTCCTTGATGATGGTATGGTGCGTCGCTTTTTAAGTTGAGAACCAGAATCTTTGCAGCGACGCACCCTACAAAAGGGGGGATTGGAGGTGGTCTTAAAGTCCCCCTTTTTAAGGGGGATTTAGGGGGATCTAGACTCAGGTAAAAACGAGATTTTTCAAGAGATCCTCAGTTTTAAGTTGACACCTATGGACATTGCCACTTCCCTACGAAAGATGGTTCGATCGGCAGGCGATCGAGTACATATGCAATCTGCTGTAAGTCTCGATCGAAAATCCCAAACCTCAAAAAAATCGCCAATCCCAATCAAAGATCGCAAATCGTTATGGCTGCGGCACCCACACAGAAACTGAACCACCATTGCACCGAAAATCAGCCCAACCATCGTCATTTGTTGTAATTGGTTCTTTGATGTTTTCGGTGATATCAATATAAGTGCGATTCGGCTGCCCGACTTCCATAAACTTATTGCCCTCACCCCCATTACTCAGTACCACAGCCATACCTCCCGGATGTTCTGCATCTCCGAGTCGCGTCCAGCCAATCGTGTTCGCATGGTCGAAGTAATCGTACTGATTGCCGTAGGAATAGGTTTTGCGGGCAAACAGAAATCGATCGAGAATCCACTGATGTTTGTCCAACCAAATTTCATATTCGCTGCCATCTTTTCCCCGATCCTTATAATGAGCGCCGTAATAATCGGCGTAAAAAATGCAAGGATATCCTTCACTGCGCAGCAGGATTAAAGCGTAAGCCAGGGGTTTAAACCAAGATTCGACAACTGATTCTAAAGATTGCAAGGGTTGGGAATCGTGATTGTCAACCAAGGTAACGGCTAGAGTTGGCTGATCTTGAACGAGGGTATTGTCAAAAATTGTTCGCAAGTCGTAGTTATTTCCCGCTTTGCTAGCCGCATGAAAATTATAGTGCAGGGGTGCGTCAAATAATGCTACTTTCCCATCGGTTACTTTGATGAAATAGTGCAAAGCTTCCACTTGGGAAGACCAATATTCGCCGACGGCAAATAGCTCGCGTTTTGTATAGTTGCGCAGGTGTTCTAACCATTCTTGGAAAAATTCGGCCGATACGTGCTTGACTGCATCGAAGCGAAATCCGTCAACATTTGTTGTATCGAGATACCACTCACCCCAGTATTTTAATTCTCCGGTGACTTCTGGGTGATCCATATCTAAATCGCAACCCATGAGGTAATCAAAATTTCCTTTTTCTAAATCTACCCCTCGATCGAAAGATTTATCCTTTAATAGGTAAACAGCCTTGGCACCCGCGTTGTAACTGTTGTAATCGATGGCATCGAAGTGCCACCAATGCCACTCCATGCTGGAGTATTTTTTATTGCGCCCTGGGAAATAAAAATGCGTCCAAGCTTTGATTTTTTGAAATTCCCCAATAGCGTTACCGCGATTGTCGGGATTGAAGGGCGTGGCTTCGGCTTCTTCTTCTGCATCAGCGCCTAATTTGTGGTTGAGGACAACATCGGCATAAATCCGAATTCCAGCATCTTGTGCAGCTTTTATCGCTTGCAAATATTCATCTTTTGTGCCGTATTTCGTCCGTACCGATCCTTTTTGATCGAACTCGCCTAAATCGAATAAATCGTAGACACCATAGCCTACATCCATACCGCCGCCCGTTCCTTTATAGGAGGGCGGCAACCACAGGGATGTAATGCCAACTTTTGCCAAATCTTTTGCAGATTCGGCTAGCTGATTCCACAGGCTGCCATCGGCAGGGTTGTACCAGTGGAAATATTGCATCATCACGCCATTGACTTGAGACATAAGTAGGTTACTCCCTATCGATCGAGCTGCGGGCGATACTTGTTGTTGCTATCGATCGTAGCTGTGCCTGCTATCCTCGGTCAAGAGTTAGTTACGTATTTTGGTTAAGTTTTACGCATCTTAAAGGTATTTCTGTCATTGCGCGATGCGAATGCCATCGCCTAGTTTATTTTTCATCGCGGATGCGCAATTTTTATTGGTATCAAAATCAGCCTGGGACGACACGACTTTTAGGGGGTAAGAACAATCGGGGGGATTCCCTACGCTGCGCGATCGTCCCTAATTTCACAGTAAATATGGCGCATCTAAATTAGTAGTAAAGTTGTTTGCCTCGCGCCAACATTCCCCTTGCTAAGGGCAGGAAGCTAAGAGTAATATTTTACGAAAGATTTAAACTGGTTGTATAGCGTCTGGAAGTACAAATTATTTAGTTGTCGGTCGTTCGATCGTTATCTCTTAACCATAAATTATCAAGATAGTACGGGTTTGGCGATCGCCCGCTCAATTTTTGTTTCCCAAGTACCGTCGCTGGCTAAATCAAGCAGCCGAAAGCCTGGGGGAATTTTGTCAACTACAATCGGATGGCTTTTCGGTAAAAGTTGCAAGCAGGTACTGGGCGTACCCAAGTAGAAAACACCGTTGCGCTGTTGTTGAAATTCTTGGTGAATGTGGCCGCAAAGGACAATTTTGATTTGAGGGTATCGATCGACAATTGCTAAAAATTCACCTGCATTTTGCAGCATCATGCCATCCATAATTTCACACTCGATCGGTAAAGAATGGTGGTGCAAAGCAATGATAACAGGTCGATCGCCCGTTTGTTGCAATTGCGAGTCGAGCCAATGCAAACTTTCAGAAGCAAGCCGCCCGCCGTGGCATCCTGGTTCCACCGTCGAAAGCAGCAGAAACTGCCAATTTCCCAACTGAAATGATTTTTCTGGGGAAAAGGGCGGCCGATTTAAGATTTCGGTCATGATGGGGATGTTATCGTGATTGCCCGGTATCCAATAAGCGGGAATTCCTAAAGGCGCGATGCAGGAGACGAGCAACTGGTAAGATTCCGGCGTTTCGTCTTGGGACAAGTCACCTGTCAGCAGGAGGATGTCGGGCGGCGGCTGAATTTGTTGCAGTCGATCGAGAACCGTTTGCAGGGTGCGGGCTGTCGGGATGCCTTTCCATTCTCGATCGAACTCTGCAAACAGGTGAGTGTCGGTGATTTGGGCGACTCGGAGGGGAGAAACTGTTGTCATGGCTGGTGTTGCGATCGAAGTGCAGCAGAGGGGAGGTAGCAATTTCTAGATTAGCCTGGGATGCGGGTTTTGGAGGCTAGGGGAAAAAGAGGAGAGAATTTTTTGAGCGGTATGTTAAAATAGTTTGGATTTAGTGTAATATCAAATAGCGTCAAAATTTAGGCGCGACGGTGGCGGCATAGCCAAGTGGTAAGGCAGAGGTCTGCAAAACCTCCACCCCCAGTTCAAATCTGGGTGCCGCCTTTGTTATCGGCTCGATAAAAGCTCTCAAACGTGCTTTTTGCGTGATGCTATGGATTGCGGTAGAGTGCGGAGTGCGGGCGATCGGCGATAATTGACCTCAAAAAGTAATGCAATTTTAATGCCGTGCAAAACCCAGGGCAACTGTGGTAGAGTTTGCTTGTCTTTGAAAGTCAGCAAGTATCGGTGCCTTGCTGTCAACATGGTGGGATATTGGGTTAGATACAGTTTACTCAAGGATAGTCAATGGCATCGAGATTGAAGAGGTATTTATTGAAGGGTATCGTAAGATTTAAAGTTTGACAATTATCCGGTTTCCCCAAAGTTGGGTTTAACAGAAAAGCAAAGTTCTAAGGTGGCAAAATAAATAGTTAATCTAAATAGTCCTAAATCCCATTTTTAAACAAGAAAATTTTGATCCTATCTATCCCGCTTTTCGATATGGAAAAAATATTCTGGTTTGAAAATGCGCCCTAGAGCGATCGCCAATGTCAATCAAAAATAAGATGCTTAATAGTCTACTCGCTTCCCACTAAAAGACTATGTACTTCTTTCTGCTTCTTCTCTTCGCGTTCTTCGCGTCTTTGCGCTACGCGCAGGCTGCGCCAACGCGGTTCGTTACTTGACGTTAAGTTGACACCAATGAGGCTAGCCGTGTCCCTACCCAAGATAAATGTGTCCCTACCGAATATTACCAGTAATAAAAACGGTTTCTCTTCCGAGCGAGGTACTTTTAGCGGTAAGCTAAGAATAATACCAAATCAGGGTTAGTCAACCCGGATTTGGGATAAGCAGCGAGAAAAAAATCCAAAAATATCAAATGACAGCAACAGAAACCTCAAACATTCGCAAACTGCTGTGCGATAAAGACTTAGGGCTGATACCTCACCTAGAGAAATGCCTCAAAGACTTACAAGCAAATTCGATCGCCCCTGCCGAAAAATTCAAACTAGAGCACTACGATATCGAACTCGGAACCTGCTACACTCAGAAACATCCCAGCGAACAAAAACCTATAGTCACCCAATCAATGTCAATCAAAATCCCTTTGACGGGCAAAGTAGAAGACAAGATGGAACTGTTTTTAATTGCGAGTGAGTTGCAGAACAAAATCGACATCAGAATTATCGAATGGAGTGCCTTAGAACGCCGCCAATACGACATCCACGGCATTCCATTAAAGCAACCAGTAACCAAAATAGATGGAGAAATGAATTACAATTTAGTATTCGATCGACCAAATTTTTGCTGCATTACCCTTTGCCGCCAATTCGACTTAACTTACGCCGCCAATTTTTGAGGGGGAGAGGGTGAGTTGGGAGTTTTAGGTTTTGAGTGTTGAGTGTTGAATTTAGAGTTTTGAATTAAGAACTGTCTTTAACTCAAAACATACTTGCCCCAATCCACTCAATTCTCAATTCCCAACTCCCAACTCCCAACTCCCAACTATCAACTATCAACTCTCAACTCTTATACCAAATCCGGGTTAGATATCCCCGTTATGACAGGGCGGTTGAAACCTGTGAGGGTGCAAAATCGAATCTGCTTCTATTTGACCTGAAACTCGCAAAACCCGCCTTCGCGGGTTTCAGGAATAAAGGGGATGAGAAACCCGGATTTGGTATTACAGCAGTTTTCAGGTATGTGAGGTACAGAGAAACCCGGCAACTTCGGCGAAACCGGGTTTCTGAGGTGTACTTCATAAACTTGCAATCTGCTGTAACTCTCAACTGTCAACTCTCAACTCTCAACTCTCAACTCCTTACCAACTCAAAACTCAAAACTCAAAACTCAAAACTCCTTACCAACTCAAAACTCAAAACTCCCGAGAAACTCACGCACTCCCGAACAACTCAAAACTCCCGATCAAACCATTGCTGTTTCTCTTTGTGTTGTTGCAGCTTTTCCATTCAATACGGGCTGGCGAGTTTTCAAGTTAAACCGATACCCGTGAGGCAGAATGTGCAGCTTGACACCGCAAACAGCTAAAGCTTCATCCTTCAAAAGTCCCTCAAGATTGTCGTGGGTTTTTTCCGACTCGTCGATGACAGTTACAGCGCTTTCGCCGATGACTTCAAATTCGTCACCGCTGACTAAAATAGCTGTATTTTCATCAATCCCAAAACCCAGCACTGCTGGCTGCAATAACAGTGCGGAAACCAAGCGTCCCAAACGGCCGCGCTGCGCGAAATGTTGGTCGATCGCAACTCCCGGCAGAAAGCCCATTCCCGGTCCCATTGCTACCACATCAACCCGCGGATTAGTTTCCGAATCTCCTTCAATAATCATGATGTCCGGCATCATTGCCGCTCCGGCACTGGTGCCGCCAATTACAATACCTTCGGAGTAGCGTTTGTGCATAGCAGCATCGAGTTTTGTGTCTTTCAAGCAGCTAATAATTCGCGCTTGATCTCCACCGGTAAAAAATATGCCCGTCGCCTGTTCGATCGCTTCTAAATAATCTGGATTGTTAGCATCGTCGGGTACTTGAGTATCAACAACTCGGACATCTTCAGCGCCCAGGCGCTCAAATATTCTGATGTAATCGTCTCCTACTTCTCCCGGCAAGCTAGTAGCAGCCGTCATCACTACAATTCGTGCCTTAGTTCCTCCGGCGCACCGCAAGAATTCCCGCAGGATTTTGCAGTCTCCCTCTTTATCTTCCGCACCGCCGATGATTACTAACTGCCCCCGATTGTTACCGCTAGCCATACTGTCTCCTGTAGTCTGCACTGATTTTAATAAATCACAATAATTCTCAGCTTGAAAACAGCCAAAAGGTAGATTTTGATACAAAAATATTTGTAATTGTGCGCAGAATTCCTCAAGATTTTTGATGTGCCAGTTGCTTGTAAAATAATAGTGTAAAGTTGTCAACCCGCTTCCGAAATATATTTTTGATACCAAATCCGGGTTAACCATCCCCTCGATCGATCCTCAGTTGAGAATCAGAATCTATGCGATTGCCTCGCGAAAGCTCGCAATGACAATCAAGGGGGTACGAACCCCGGATTTGGTATGAGAGGTGGATTGCAGCTTAAAAGGACACGGCATTGCCGCATCCTTTCCCTGCATTTAAATTTTGTGAGTGCGTTTGTTAGTGCGATCGCGCGAGCAAATCAGTCAAGAGCGATCGAGCTTGTTCTAAAGGCAGGTGGCGGGGCTTGCCGTTCCAAACAATTTGATATTCGCTGCTGTTTTGACCGTCGCCGTAGCCAGAAATCAGCTTCATGTGAAATGCTTCTTCAGCTAACTGGTGAACCTCATCTCTGAGAGCCGTTTTTGTAGTTGTCATGGGTTTTGCTGCCTCCTAAACGCTCTTTTACAGTGATAAACTATTTTCAGCGGTTGCTGTACCCCTCAAAAGTTATAGCTTTGTGAACTACCCCAACTAATTGGCAGCAATGCAAGCGCGCAGCAAGCTGAATATCTATGCCCGCAGATAGTTTCCAACGCACAACTCTAAAATTAGCATAAACCTTTAGCAAAAAGGAGGTTATAAATGCTGCAAGAAAAAAGTACGGAGACAGTCCGCATCAATGCCAGAAAAACCGATGTATTTGATATTTTCAACTTCAAACACTACATCGGACCGAATCCTTATTTAGGAACGGCGGCTTTAGTTTTTGATTTTACCGTAACAGAATCAGGCGAACCGCTCTCGATCGAAAGTTACCTTTCAATAATTAGCGATCGCTACCCGCAACTGGCGGAAGAAACCTATGATTCCCATGCGGAATTGTTCGCCAGCACCGCCTCAGAAGTAGCAAAATTAGACATGGATTTGCACTTCCACAACTGGAATGTCAAACCCTATTCTCACTTTAGCAGGCTCGCGATCGAAGCAGTTCACGCCCGGACGGCACGGGCTGTAGTTTACGCTGTTTGGGATTGGTTTGAAGCGATCGATCGAGACCAAGATTTTGAGTTAGAGGCACAAATTGCCGTGCTGCAAAATATGTTCCGACAGTCGGTTTACGGCGGTCCGACTGTTTATTCATTAATGCGATCGGCCTCGCAAAAAGGCATTCCCGCATTTTATTTGTGGGACGAAGGATTGATGCAGTACGGTTACGGAAAAAAACAGGTACGCGGCAGCGCTACCACCTTCGATCGCGACAGCCATTTAGACTCGGATTTCACCACTCGCAAAGACGACTGCAAAGCTTTTCTCGCTACTTTAGGATTTCCGGTTCCTCAAGGCGATATCATCTCGACAGAAAGCGGGGCGATCGCAGTTGCCCGCGAAATTGGCTACCCAGTTGCTGTCAAACCTGTAGTCGGTCACAAGGGAATTGGAGTGACAGCAGACGTGCGCGACGCTGAAGAATTAGCAGAGGCTTTTAAAAGAGCTGTCAAGGCAATTCCCGAAACAGAACCAGTCAGAATAATTGTAGAAAATAGCATCAAAGGAGCGGATTTTCGCCTGCTTTGTGTTGACGGCAAATTCGTAGCAGCAACCGAACGCCGGCCCGCTTGGGTAACGGGCGATGGCGAGTCAACAATTCGCGAATTGATCCGCAGAGAAAACCGCAAATCCGAGCGTTTGGATACGCCAACTTCGCCGCTGAGCAAAATTCAGTCTGACGCAGCAATGGAAATGTATTTAGTAGAACAGGAACTGTCGCTAGATAGCGTCATCGAGAGCGATCGCGCGGTGTTTTTGCGCAAAGTCGCCAACCTTTCTGCTGGCGGCGTCAGCATCGATGCTACCCGCACCATTCACCCCGATAACATTATTTTGGCTCAAGATATTGCGCTGCACTTTCGGTTAACTTGTTTGGGGATTGATGTAGTAGCAGAAAGTTTAGCTAAATCTTGGAAGGGAGGCAATTTTGGTATCCTGGAAATTAACGCCGCACCGGGCATTTTCATGCACCTGAATCCTGCTGTTGGTGAAAGCGTTGACGTACCTTCACACATTCTGAAAACCTTCTTTACATCGGGGGAAGAGTCGAGTATTCCCATTATTACTTTCAACCAAATTTCCGTGCAGCACCTTCAAGAAACGATCGACCATATTTTGTTGCAGCATCCCGACTGGACGATCGGCGCTGTTTGTCGCGATGGAATTTTTGTCAACCGTTCTGAAAAAGTTTTGAATAAAAATTACAACATCAACGTTCAAACTTTGCTGCGGAATCCCAAACTGGATTTGTTAATTGTTGAATATTGCGAGGAAATTTTGGAAGCTGAGGGAATGTTTTATCGGGGCAGCAATATGATAGTGCTGGACAATCCCGATGAGACTGAAACGATATTGCTCAGAGATTGCACTGATGATGATACTGTAGTGGTCAGGGAAGGAGCTAATATTTCGATCCGCCGCCAAGGTGCGATCGAACAGTATACTTTGGGCGATGGCGAACCGTTTACGCGCGTTTATTTGAAGGAACTCGGAACAATTTTTTAAGCACTTGTAAGCAATTTTTTGGGGGGTTTCTCTAGTTTCCAATTTCGCTTCGATCGGGCAGCTCTGCAAGGTTCTGCCCTTTTTTATTTACTGTTTTTTGCAGGCAAGTATTGAAATAAAAGCGATCGCGCGGATTTGATGTTGTTGGCAAAGCTAGGCTAACAAAGAGATTTTTTCAATTAATCCCGGACGCAGGGGCAGTCAAAAACCGGGTTTTTTGCGAAAATTCTGAGTCTTCGCTAACAGATTCCGTAACAACTGGGTTTCTTCGGTCAGTAATGTGTAAGTTCTATAGAACCCCTTTGAGAGCTTTGAGCCTGCAAACCTTTTAATCTCAGAGAGAATATTTAGTTTGGACTCAGCAACCCAAGAGCGCCAGTCAACTTTAGCTATTTAACATCTCAACTTAAGATCTGCCAGTCAGGATTAACCAAAGCCTTCATGGGTTAAGGCGTTGAACGCGGTAAAGGTTTCCCGAGCTTAACGGCTAAGTTGCTTAACTTGCTAAACTTTTTGTTATCTTGCAGTTCGATCGTCATAACTTGAGTCTATCTATATATAAAAGATGTCAAATGGGTTTTATAAATGTACGCTAAGAATAAAAGTTTTTCAAAAAAAATCGCGTCGAACTTGTAAATCGGGGAGCGATCGTGTTATGACGGAACTTAATAGGTTTCTCCTACAAGAGGCACGAGTTAACTAAATTGTTTAAACTTAGTAAATCTACTTGGTTCGCTTTCAAATAGGAATGATTAAAAAGCTGACGGATAAATATTTTTTCCGCTCTCAAGGATAACTCAAACCTTCTTCCTTATCTGAGTGTTAGGTGTTAGGTGTTAGGTGTTAGGTGTTAGGTGTTAGGGGTTAGTTGTTAGGGGTTAGGTATTAGGGGTTAGGTGTGAGATTTTTGTCTGTTTTCTAGCACGTATCAACGCTCGACTATTGTTCGCTAGCGGCAACGCTCGGACTAACAACTGTCAACTGAGGGCAGGCACGGGGGCACTGCCCCTACCAACTATCAACTATCAACTATTTATGAATGTTGCCAGAAAAAGGCTGAATTTGCGAGCCTTAAGCTTAATTTTTAAACGTCGCTGGATGCCAATAGCGCTTACTCTCGGCACCGGCATTAGCTTGTCAGTAGCAGCAGCAGCTATGGTTTGGAATTGGGAAAACCAGCGAGTGCGATCGGAATTCCAGCAGCAAGCATCCCGACTGAGTTCGATCTTGCAGCAAAACATCAATTATAATTTAGAATTTCTGCATTCCATTCATGATTTTTACATGGCATCTACTGATGTTACCCGGCAAGATTTCAATCAATTTGTTCAACCCGCACTTGCCAGACATCCTGCGCTCCATTCTGTTAACTGGATCCAGCTCGTCCCGGCTGCCGAAAAAGCAGCTTACGAACAGAAAATTCGAGCCGAAGGTTTTCCGAATTTTAAAATTTACGAACGCGATGCTAACAACAAGCCTGTATCGGTAACAGCGCGATCGGAATATTTTCCCATTACCTACAGAGAAGCCATAGAAGCAGATACCAGATCCCTGGGCTTTGATATTGCTGCCAATCCCGAACGATCTGCTGCTTTAAAAAAGTCGATCGCCACTCGGCAAATGGCTGCTTCGGGACGCATCAAATTAATTACAAACGATCGCCCGGGTTTGCAAGTATTCTTGCCGCTAACCAACAAGGACGAACCCGAAAATTTGCGAGGAGTTATTGCCGGATTATTTCAGATTAGAAATATCGTCGATTTGTCTTTAAAATCGATGAATTTAAACAACATTAATTTTTACCTGTACGACAACTCAGCTACGGGCAACAAGCGCTTTTTGATTAGCTACAATTCCCAGACAAAGCAGTTGATAGATAGCGCCAAATTGACAATACCGGAGCCAGTTAATCCCCCAGGAAATTTATGCGAAAATCCTGCTGTATGCACGCGCCTTTTTCAAGTAGCAGACCGCGAGTGGATGCTCCAGATTTTGCCAGCACCTGCCTACACGAGTTGGGTAATTCATCAAGGGTCGCTAGGGATTTTGGCGATCGGACTGCTGGCAACGGGCAGCTTAGTAGTTTACTTGTTAATGTCTTTAGAAAATACCGCTAAAATAGAACAACAAGTGTGCGATCGCACCTTTCAGTTAAAAGAACGCACCGCCGAACTAGAGAATGCTTTACAGGAGTTGAAGCAAGCTCAATTTCAACTGATCCAAACAGAAAAAATGTCTAGTCTGGGACAGTTGGTTGCTGGAATTGCCCACGAAATTAACAATCCGATTAATTTCATTTATGGCAATCTAAAATATGTTGGTGACTACACTCATAATTTATTAGAAATTGTGGAAATTCACCAGCGAGAATATCATAATTTAACTGGAGAAATGCAAGCAAAATTAGAAGAAATTGAATGGGAATTTATCAAAGAAGACTTGCCAAAAATCCTCGCATCTATGAAGGTAGGAGCCGATCGCATCCGCGAGATCGTGCTGTCCCTGCGGAATTTCTCGCGTTTGGACGAAGCAGAAATGAAGTCGGTCAACATTCACGAAGGTATTGACAGCACCTTGATGCTGTTGCAAAATCGCCTGAAACCGAAAGCAGATTACGGGGGAATTCAAGTAATTAAAGAGTACGGTAATTTGCCCTCGATCGAGTGCTGGGCAGGAGAACTGAATCAAGTATTTATGAATATCCTGAGCAATGCTATCGACGCGCTGGAATCTCAATTAGAAATAGCAGTTAAAACTCCAGATATGGCATTTTCACCTACTATTTTGATTCGTACTAATTTTTTGAATTCTACCTGGGCAATAATGCAGATATCTGACAACGGCACTGGCATGACTCAGGAGGTTATCAAACATTTGTTCGAGCCATTTTTTACTACTAAACCTGTAGGAAAAGGCACGGGTTTGGGTCTGTCGGTCGCCTATAAAATAGTCGAAAAACATCAAGGTTCGATCCGGTGCGAGTCGGTAGTGGGAAAGGGAACGGAATTCTCGATCGAAATTCCCGTGCGTCAAAAGTGCGATCGATCTGTCTCTAAAATTTCGCATTCGATCGGCGTAACTTTAAAGTAATCTAAATATCGATCGCGAGTTCGCGACGCTCGCACTACCAACTCAAAACTCAAAACTCCCCAACAACTATCAACTATCAACTATCAACTGACTACTGCACGCCTAACAGCCGTCTCGTCCTCTCAGCTTCTTGCTTTTGAGCATCCATAAACTTCAGCATTCGATAAAGCACGCTAGTTTGTGGCATCTTAATACCAGCCTTCTCGGCAATTCGCAGCGGATTTCCCAAAATTGCTTCAACTTCCAAAGGACGCGATTCGTCATAATCAATTTTCATGCTGGTGCGGTAAGGCTTCATTTTGTGAGTGCGTTCGAGCATAAGTTCGATAAAATCATTAGCAATAATTCGATCGCAACTTTTCGCTCCTGCTATGACTTCTGCCATAATTTGTTCTACTAAAGCCAGAATATGGGGATTTTCCATTAATTCATCGGTTCTGGCATCTAAAATTACAGACAGCGCGTTATAAGGAATATTCCACACAAGTTTTTTCCACCGCGACAGCAGTAAATCTTCACTCAATTTCATCGGGATGCCAGCACGTTTAAAATCGCTCGCAATGTGGTGCATCCGATCGGTAATACCTGTATGTTTGTAATCTCGGGCATATTCGCCCAAAGTAATCGTGCCGTAGTCTAGGTGGCAAATATGACCCGGACTAACTTTATAAGAACACAGAAAACACAAACCGCCAATTACCCTTTGGTCGCCAACAATCTTAGCTACTTCCGGTTCCGCATCCAATCCGTTTTGCAGCACCAAAACGACACTGCTATCTTTTAACAAAGGAGGCAGCACTTTTGCCAGACAGTGATTTTGAGTTGTTTTCAGCGCTAAAATTATGACATCGCATTTAGGCATTTTGTTGGCGTCGCGGTAGGCGCGGACCTGCTCGAGGGTGAAATCGCCGTCGGGAGACTCAACTACCAAACCGTGTTTTTTGACGCGATCGTAATCGCTTCTCAGCAAAAAATGAACTTCAAAACCAGCTTTTTGCAGTCTCGCACCGTAGAATCCGCCTAGAGCTCCCGTGCCGACAACGGCATAATTGCGATTGCGATTTGACATATCAATGACCAATAATTGACTCAGAAAAATAATTAATTTAGCGCAGGTTCGCTGCTAGTGCAAACAAATAACTTTTAAAAATAATTAAATCTCACTTCTCAAATCTCTAATTGCCGCAGCCAGTTCATCAATTCCTCAGATAGCGGTTTTCTAGTTCGGCTGGTTGCATCGATACAAACGTGCTTGGTAAGAGCTTTAGCAGCGCCTTTCGCGGCAACTTCCCCCGCAAAAACTTCATAGGCAATTTCAAATTCGCTACTGCTAACTTGCTTGGGCGTCAGTTGAACGATCAGCCGATCGCCGGCAAACATCGGTCGGTAAAAATCTACACTAGCATGAATTATCGGAATTGCCAGCTCGGGATTGCTAAAAAATATTTTGAGATTAATGGACGATGCTGCTAGAGATGCCTCGTAAGCTTCGTGGCACACCACCAAAACGTTAGCAAAATAAACGACTCCAGCAGCATCGGTATCTTGAAAGCGAACGGTGCGAGTGTAAGTGAAAGACATTGAGTTTTTCGGGAGTTTTGAGTTTTGAGTTTTGAGTTTTTCGGGAGTTTTGAGTTTTGAGTTTTGAGTTTTTCGGGAGTTTTGAGTTTTGAGTTTTTCGGGAGTTTTGAGTTTTGAGTTTTTCGGGAGTTTTGAGTTGATAGCAGTGCGAGCGTCCCCCCTCGCGAATCGCCTTTAACGAGCTAGAGAAGAAGCAATAAAATTTAGATTTTTGCTCCTTCTCTTCTCTTTTTCTGCTTGCTTAACCTTTGTTCTTGATCAACATTACATCGATAATCTTGAGAGCCATTTCTTCAGTAATACCCAGCGCGCCGTAGAGATCGTTCAAAAGTTGTTCTTCTTCTTCCGAAACCTCACCATCTGCTAAAGCGATATCAGTTGTCACGGCAAAAGCAGTTTCTTTCAGTTCGTCAGGAAGAGTTGCCAAAGCAGCATTAAACAGTACCTCAACCCCTTGCTTTTGCAGGATATTCAGCAGCCGTTCGAGCATTTTTCTCATCACGTCATTGGGATAGCTTCTGAACAGTTGCATTCGAGAAAGCGTCATGCTAATTGCTTGGCTTTCGCTGTCAGTAATGTAACCGTCTGCTGCCACTGCAATCAGCGCGATCGCGGCAAAAGCCTCTGCCGGCCCTAAGGTGACATCAGCTTGTTTGCGAGTCTGAGATACTTTATCAAATAAACCCATTTTATTGTCCTCTTTCTCGGGTGCTCGATCTTTGAACTCCTCAAAAGCTTTGCTAAACGCTTGCCTCAGGAGTTTTTCGGGGATTTAGGCAATTATACCAAATCTTTTTCATTGTTGACCCTTAATAAAATTAGAAAAAAATTAAGATTCTGAACTGTTATTTCGCGATCGCTGCGATCGCCCGCAGGCAGCCAACTAAGTCCACTGAATTCAACCAACAATCTGAATCACCCAAAAGCTTACTAGAACGGTATTCTTCCTTCCGATCGATGACGATCGCGAGCCAGGACGATGGTGCTAATAATACAAATCGAGCAAGGACGATCGCGCTAATAATACAAAGCCAGTAAGGACACTCGCGCTAATAAGCGAGGACGATCGCATTCTTCAACTATCAACTATCAACTATCGACTATCAATTCTTCCTTCTTCCTTCTTCCTTCTTCCTTCTTCCTTCCCAGTGCCAAATCAGCCTTCAAAAAATCAACAAACTGTCGCGCAGTTCTGCCCGATCGACCGTTACGGCGGGTTGCCCATTCTTTAGCCCGATGCTCCAAATCTTCTAATTTTAGATCGATTCCAGCTTGCGCTGCCAGGTGCCGGACAATAGTTAAATAAGTATTTTGATCTGCCGGTTCAAAAGTTAAAGTCAAACCAAACCGATCGCTAAAAGAAAGTTTTTCCTGTACAGTATCCCAAGCGTGAACTTCATCTCCATCGCGGGGACGCGGCCGATCCTCAAAAAACTCTCGAATTAAATGCCGCCTGTTAGACGTTGCATAAACCACCACATTTTGAGGTCTTGCCGTGATATTTCCCTCCAAAACCACTTTCAAAGCTTTAAAAGCATCATCATCTTCCTCAAAGGAAAGGTCATCCACAAAAATAATAAACTTTTGCGGGACTCCCCGCAGCCGATCGACAATTAACGGCAAATCTTGCAAATCCGATTTTGACACTTCGATCGAGCGCAGGTTGCGATCGCCAAACTCATTTAACAGCGCCTTTACCAAAGAAGATTTACCCGAGCCGCGGCTGCCGTAAAGCAATACGTGTAAAGCGGGATAACCTGCCAGCAAAAACTCCGTATTTTTCACGATCGCATCGCGCTGCCAATCGCAGCAAACCAAATCTTTCAAAGTTACGCGATCGGGATGAGCAATGCCTGCCAATTCCCCTTTCCGCCACTGAAAAGCTCGATATTTAGCAAACAAACCAGTGCCATACTGTCTGTAATAAACTGCCAAAGCTTCCGCAGAACTAGACCAATCTTTTAAGTTTCCGTGCAGTGGCAATTCCCGATTTTCTCCTGAATTTTCCGAGTACCAAATAGGAGGTACTGCCTCAAGTTGACCCGCAACCCGCACCCACTTACTCAACTGTTCGGCACTGCAATCGTAAATATTTTGCAGCACTTGTAAATCGTGCTTTGTCGCCTCCACCAAAGCTAGGGGCAAACTCGCAAAATCTGTTTGTTGAGCTTGACGAGAAAACGGGTTTTCGTCCCTCAGAATTTCAGCAATCAGCCAATCTTGCCAGCTCAAATTTTTAGCAGCTTGAATTGTAAACCAGTGCCCGTAAGCATTGAGAGATTCAAAACCGCTGGCATCGCTGTGGTGCAGGGCTTGCAGCAAGTCGAGAAAAGCTTGACCCGCGGGGCTTTTAAAAACCGATCGATACAGCAGCAAGGAGGCCGCGAGGCGCTGGAGGTAGCGGATTTGGGCAATTGCTTGAGAGTTGAGAGCTGACATGATATCGGAACTATATAACTTTGAGTTGCTTTTTTAGTTGCCCCTAAATCCCCCTTAAAAAGGGTAATAAAGAGGCTTTTGCTCCCCCCTTTTTAAGGGGGGATGGGGGGGAGCTAAGGCAAAAGAAAACACGCCCCAGTCCTGTTTAATAAATTTTCTAACAATTTGTCACCATCAAGCAGGTCGCGCTGTATAAATTTTAGATGCACGTGCGAATTCAGGAGAATCATAAAAAATGGATATAGGTACAACAGCAGCGATCGGCTACGGAATTTTAACATTAGTTGGTGGCATCATGGGCTATGTCAAAGCAAAAAGTCAAGCCTCGCTAATTTCCGGCATTGTTAGCGGCTTGCTGCTAATTTTTGCCGGCACCGCGCAACTTCTGGGTCAAAGTTGGGGTTTAACACTAGCAGCAGCCATTTCTGCAGTTTTGGCAATAGTCTTTATTTTGCGACTTGTCAAAACTAAAAAATTCATGCCTGCAGGAATGCTAATTCTAGCTAGTTTGGCATCCTTGGGGGCGATCGTTTATGAAATTAGCGCCCAGCCGTGATTAGTTATTAGTCAGATGTCATTAGTGCGAGCGTCCTCGCTCCTTGCCGGTAAGAGTCAAGTGCGATCGTCCTTGCTGGCTTTGAGTGAGAGTCAACGAAGTGTCAAGAATCCCCGCGCCTTTTAGGTCGGGGAGTAGATCAAAATAACTAATTACTCCTCACTAATTACCCATCATTAATGACTAATGACTGCTGACTACTGACTAATAATTCATGACTAATGACTACTGATTTAAAATTAAATCGATCCTTCCTTCAATCTGCTTGAGATGTTGTCTTTGGGACTCGATCCAAGCTTTTTCCTCCTCCCGCTGCTGTGCAGTTTCTTGCTGGTATCGCGCCTGTCTCTCCAAAAATTTATTATAAAACATCATCGCTTTTTCAACTGCTTGAATTGCCAAGTTCAAACGCTCCTCAAAAATTGATACGATCAAATCCTCCATAATCGAGCCGATCGTTTGACAAGACTCTTCAAAATCTTGCAAATTGATACCCAACTTACTTTTATGAACCAGAGTTTCTACAGGAGCATGCAGCGTTTCTTTAAAACCCTTCATATAAGTACCGGGCAAATATTTTAAAGGCTCCGTAAATTTCGATACAATTTCACCACCAATTGTTTGCAGCTGCTCTCTATATCTATACTGACTGCTAATATCGAAACAATCAATACAGAATTCTATGGTTTCTGTATCGATCGACTCCAACTGTTGAAAGATTGAGTTAAGTTCATTTTCTAAAATTAATATCAGCCGATCGGCCTGGGAATCGACTTCATTTCGCAACTCTTTGTGCAAATTATCTTTTTCAAAAAAACCGATACTATCTCGTTGAAACGAGTGTTGAACTTTATCCCACAAAAACCACTTATTTTTTAATTTTAAACTTTTCTCGTGCCAAGATTTGCGAACTTTAATAACAGCTTCCTGTTGACCGCGTTGAGCTAAAGTGCGGATTCTGACATCGCATCCACCAAGTTCGCCAATGCCATTCCAGATTTCGATCGGGGATGCTTTAGCAATTCTCGGCTTGCTATTCCAGACATCCTCAGCCTGAGACACATCCTTAAAACAGACTTGCAGCAATTCCCTAAGCCGGCCAGCCGATTCCTTAATTTCTTTGACACAAGCTTCCACATCTACACCCAAGCCAGTAGCCGACTGTTTAATCTCTAAAGATTTAGATTCATCTGCCAGCAATCGATCGCTAAACTCTGTAATAATTTGGAATATTTTTAGATACTCGTTCATAAAAAATCTTGGGATGTTTGGCAGCCCCCTACTCAAGTTGGGGATGAAAAATGACTGAGACGATTCTAATCGCGATGACTCTCCACAAGTTACCAGAAATAAATGTGAGCTAGATCTTCGGTCCGGTAGAACCTGCAGCATAGAGTCCCGGCCAGTTTTTCGTTGCTCGATGGAGTGCTGGAACAAACATTTTTCGTTGAAAATCATTCTACTGGACTGGCGCTCTAGGTATTGCACTATATAGCTTTAGATGTGAACTTTATTCATTATCAAAGTGTGGCAAGGCGTTGTCAAACAAGGAATTTTGTTCGTTTTCTCATACACCCCGAACCGAACGAGATAAGTAAGATTGTTGGCAGGTTTGGGGTGCTACGGTCAACTTACGAGGCGACTGTCCCTTAGCAACAAACGCAAGCGAGCACTTTTGAAGGGGGACTTCCCGCCTGCCCGGTTAATATCCTCGGACTATAGCCCGCGTAGGAAATTCGGTTTTGGGAAGATTGCTCGCCACCACCCCAAGATTCTGCCCGTAGCGGGTTCCTGTTGGAGAACCCGAAGCAGGTTGGCGCAGCTAATTCGCAGCCATGCGCCTGCCAGCCAACAAAAAAAGATGTCCAAGCATACAATACAGAACATCTGCCTTTTTGACACTCCCCGTCCTATATAAGGCATTTTGTAAAGCCGGACTATCAGGACGGGGCTTTGAACCCATTTTTCCGGTAAACTACCCCGCCCTGTTCGATCGCGCTACGCGCTCATGAACGAGGACGGGGCTTTCAACAACCCGCTCGATAGTCGTGCCAAGAGCCAGACAATCCCGAACCTTCAGGTGCGTTTACAAGCACTCCAAGAGCAGCAATGTTTTTACTGCCGTTATAATTCGCATCACCACTCCAACCACAATGACCGCAAACAAACTTTTTACCATCTGTTTATGTTGAATGCAAGCTCTCGTCACAACATGGATTATGTATTCACCCCTGCAACTGCGGCCCTACTTCATACAGGCCAGTTCCGGCAGCCTGTTACCACAACCGGACAACTTCTCCCCGTAGCTAGAGATGCAGCGACAGGGCAGTTCGTGGAGATTGGAAAAATATTTTATCCATCCGCGCCACTCCCCAGGGAAGCACGCGGAGTTCTGGGATTGCTGGCACGCTTGGCAGGAGGCAGCCCCCTAGAACCCCTGGTCGCTCCCGCACACCTGACCTTAGCCCCGCTGCAATTGGCTCAAACTCACGTAGGGTTTCAAAAAATTTACAGGATGCTGAACACTCTGAAAATTAATTTGGCAGTGATGCAAGCAACTATTCCTGTTATCGGTATTGGTAGCGTACCGGACACAGTTTTATCAGCGGTAAATCTCGACCAAGTATTAAAATTGAAGGACGAGGCAAAGCACCAGAGGCTAAAAATCAAAGAGGGTTTTATTGACCTCAGACACCCTCTCAAAGAGAAGGGAGTAGACGTGATTCAGCGGATTTATAAAGTCGCTCACGATTCTAACTTTGAAATGCACCGCCAGAAGCTGATTAACGGTTACGATGCTTTTTCTAAAGGCATTAAACGCTGCCAGTCAGCCTTGACAGTGCCGGAGCTCAAAAATAGGAATGTGGAAATTAATAGCGGGCGTGATTTGCTATTTGAGGCTTTAAAAATTTATGAAAATCCCTCTTTATTAGAGGGATTGTGCAGTGCGGGGCAGCTCAGGCAAATCGAATGCGTTTGGGCGATCGAGCAGGCAATTTGCATTACTTTTCAGTTGCAACGCGCCAACGATATTGTGAGCGATCGACTCCTCGTATTTAGGACCAAAATCCGCGAAGATTGCCTGGATGTTCTTAAAGTATGCGAATCTGAAGCAGAGCTAGATTTTTTGTTTCCCGAAATGCTGAGGATTCTCGGACACGATTTATCTGTACTAGAATTCTGGCAAAATGAGATTGATTGGATGCAAACACTGTCTCCAAAAGAACAGCACCAATTGGCAAGTTTAGATAAGCTAAGTGCCGATAATTTAAAAAGCACGTTGCAGACTACTTTCACAGTGTTGCCTCAGGAACCTGCGGTTTATGAAAATTTAAAGCAAAAGTCTCACTTTCTATCTTTGCGCGACCAGCTATTGTTCGCGATCGATCCGGATTTTCGCCAGGAGTACGAATTTTATATCAGCCAGCAGGCGATCGCTTCGGGATATCAAGCTTTAGCCCTCTCTAGCTGGCAGGAAATATCGGATTTAACTGTTGCCAATCTCTACTACTATTTTAAATACCGAGAAGACTTAACGACGAGTTTCCCAACCGAGCAAGAATTACAAATTCCTTCCCTGCATTTTATGAAACTCTTAAATAACAGACCTAACTGTTGCGAACTTCCCAAATCGCAGAGTGTGACTAATAGTGAAACCGCACGCACTAAATAGGGCTTGCTTGCGGGAGTTGTCCCAGCCGGAAAGGGAACAGGGAATGGAGAATTGGGCATGGGGAATTGGGAATAGGAAAGTGCATTGGTTTTGGTCCGGGCAAGGTTTTTAAAGCGATCGATTCATTGCGCGATCGATTTTTTGGTGCAGGGACACGATATATAGCAAGAGTTCCGCGCTCCGAACTCCGAGGGAAATGCTGTTAAAGCAATATTTTGAGCGATCGAGCGCGTTAATATCACCCTGGCGATTGCTATAGCAGGACGCGGCATTGCCCCGAGATCGATCTGCGGTCGCATTCGATCGCGCCAGCTATCCACTTCTCCAAAAAGATGTAAAATCAGAAATAGATGTTATTTACACTCCTTAAAAAGCCGAGCGCCAATGGCTGACAATTCTATTCAAGAAAATCGCTTATCCCTAGCCCGCGCCAGTTTGCGTCTCGCACTCGAACGCTATTCTCACTTGCGCCAAAAACAAAAAAACTCAACAACTGAATTGGAAGCAGCCCTGCAAAATCAGTTAGATATCTTAACTTATACTTCAGAAAAGCTCGATCGCAATGTCATTCGCATTGCCACATTCGGTATGGTCAGCCGCGGCAAATCAGCCGTATTAAACGCACTTTTAGGTCAAAAAATCCTGCAAACAGGCCCCCTCAACGGCGTTACTCAATGGCCTCGTTCCGTGCGCTGGACAATTCCTGCAGTTCCCACCGCCGAAGATCTAGAAAACAGCGCAGAAAACTTTGCAGAAAAAATCCAAGTAGAGTTAATCGACACTCCTGGAATTGATGAAGTCGGCGGCGAAGTGCGGGGCAACATGGCAAAACAAATAACTCGCCAAGCTGACTTAATTCTGTTTGTCGTTTCCGGCGATATCACCCGCACTGAATATCAAGCGCTGTGCGAATTGCAAAAAGTTCAAAAGCCACTGATTTTAGTTTTTAATAAAATTGACCTTTATCCAGAAACAGACAGGCAAGCTATCTATCAAAGCTTGCAATTGCTGGGAAATTCCGAACAGAAATCGACCGATGCAACAGACGAACAAAACAGCGAATCTTTGCCCGATCGCTCCAATAAAATCTCAAATAAACCCCCAGTTAAAAATTTCCAACCGTTAGAAATTGTCATGGTAGCCGCCGAACCCGCGCCCGTGCAAGTGCGGGTAGAATGGCCCGACGGCACTGTCACCCACGAATGGGAACCGCCGCCCGCGCAGGTAGGCGAACTCAAACAAAAAATCCTGACAATTCTTAACAGAGAAGGTCGATCTCTCCTCGCGCTCAACGCTTTAATTGAAGCGAGAGATGCCGAAGCAAACATCGCCCATCAAGTCCTCAAGCTGCGACAAACAGAAGCCGAAGATTTAATCTGGCAATTTGCGAAATACAAAGCCATAGCTGTCGGTTTAAATCCGCTGGCTTTCTTAGATATCCTAGGAGCAACAGTTGCAGATTTAGCATTAATTCGCTCTTTATCCAGGCTTTACGGATTGCCGATGACAGGTTATGAAGCCGGAAAACTGTGGCAGACTATTTTATCGAGTGCGGGCGGCGTACTTTTGGGAGAATTAGGTAGCAGTTTCCTCTTGGGATTGGGGAAAAGCGCGGCAGTTGCAGCGCCGCACATCGGGTTTTCTACCTTTGCCGGAGTTGCAGTTACTCAAGCTAGTTTAGCAGCCTACGGAACCTATGCTGTCGGTCGCGCCGCCCAAGTTTATTTAGAAAAAGGCTGCACTTGGGGACCTTTGGGACAGGATACGGTAATTCAAGAAATTCTGGGTTCGATCGAGCGCAATAGTATTATCGATCGATTGCAGCAAGAGTTAAAAATATGACGCAAACAACAGCAGTTAATGAAGTCATTCAAACCTTAGCAGATGTTGAATCTCGATTCAATATTAGGCGAACTGAATCTGAGGGATTTTTCCCTGAATGGTATGCAGATTTGCCAGAAATTAGAGAGGTCGATCGAGTCGCTCTCAATTTGAAATCGCATAATTAATTATGGTTTCACTTGGAGCTATTTTTAGAGAACTAATCTCACTATTTCTGTTTTCAATTAACGGCAAATTCTGTTAACCTCCGTGCATTTGGATCGTGAAAACCCAGAACGATGGATTGTTTAGGTATACCTAACTCAATCAGTTGATTGGCAACTCCTACCTCTGTGCCATCATGCTGGATCCAGATTTTATTGTCCTTGATATCAATATGAATTAAGCAACTAAATACACGGCGATCGCCATCCCAGCCAACTGTTGTCAACTGATAACGATCGTTTTTGGTATCGACGATCGTAAATTGCTCTATGTCCCCATAGGAAGGCTGATACTTATTGTGTTCTGCAAGTAGCTGTTGAATGCATTGGCGGTATTGTTCTAATTGTTCCATTGTACAATAACCTCTTGTTTGGGATCGAAGACAAGAATCTTGACCTGGTACTCAGAAATACTCAACTGTGCTAATTCTCCAGAAAAAAAGTTACGATACACTTTGGTGGGCACTGCTAAAAAAAGAACTCGATTTGGATCTTTGACCTTTAATGCGACTCGATAGTTAAGAAACTGTCCTAAAGCCTGATGAAATTCTGTTGTTAGAGAAGGGGATAAAAAGCTTTTGATTTCAATGGCAATCTGAATGTTGTCTTTTTGAGCGGCAATCAACTGCTCTGCGCCTAAATCAATTTCCAGTCTACCAGAAGACAATTCTAGCACCAGCGGATCGTGGGTAATCAGCCAACCCTCTTTTTGCAGGGCTACCTTGACTGTATTGTGATAAACATCCTTGGCAGACATGGGGCGAGCGAGTTCAGTGAGGTTAACTAATCTTGGTTTATTTTACTATAAATTGGTGAAAAAAGCTACCGTTCGCACTTAGGATGAGTAAGCCGGATTTCCTCATCAATATCTCGGTAGGAATGCCAAGATTATCCTAGAACACCAGTTGCTGAGTTTCTGTTCGAGAGAGATCGCACTTCGTTTCTCCACTCTCAACTGTTTACCGCCCAGCGATTCTCAGCCCATCTCTAAAATGAGATATTGTTGCAATTACCGCGATCGCAAAATAGAAAATTCTCAGCAGCCAAAAACAGATCCGCATTGCCCAAGTAACCACAGTCGGATAAATACCCGTCAACTGCACGAACCTCGAATTAACTTTTTTTTCAAAGCTATCAAGGTCTTTCATTTCCGACTGTTTTGTCGGAATCACTGGAAACTGGGCAGTATAAACATAATAACCGAGAAACCCATCCACTCTAACTCTTTGATTTAAAAACGAGTTAGTTAAAGTTTGCGTTTCGGCAGGCGACAAATTATCTTTTTCCGCTACTTTGTCGAGCCACAAACTGTACCTGAGAAGTGGCGTACTCATGAAAACTAACGGCACTATAGGTATCAGCAAAGCCGCACTAATTTGGCGGCCGAACTTGGGAGGCAAAAGCCTAGTAGTTACGCCAAATCCCATGCCGATAAAAGCGAAGACTAATATATTTAGCAGCTCAATAATTTCGATGCCCCGCAGCAAATCGCCGATGATAAAAATTGTATAGAGCACTCGATCGGCCAACAGCAGCGCCGCAAACTTGATCGTAACTGAAACACCCACGATCGCCGCAGCACAGGCTAGATAGCCGATGCTGCCGAAAAAATACAGTAAAATTAAACGGGCTTGTTTTAAGGTATGCTGCATGAAATTACTGATTAAGTTGAAAGGTGAGGAGTTGGTTTGACAAGTTCCCGCGCCGCCAATGAAACGACTTGCGCGATCCGTTCCTTCACAACACCCCCGCCAACAGCATTTTCTTTCGATCGCCCTTCGCCACCGGCACTCAACCATAAAAGATACTCGATATTACCGGCCGGGCCAAGTAAAGGCGACCAAGTTAAACCGCCCTCCTGCCATCCCAAAGCAACAGCAGCTTGCAGCACTTGAAAAATCGCATCAGCTTGCGCCGCCAAGTCTCGCACCACCCCTTTTTTGCCCACGCGATCGCGCCCTACCTCAAACTGCGGTTTCACCAACAATACCACTTCCCGAGGCGCAGCCAGCAAATCCCACAGCGCCGGCAACACCTTCGTCAGGGAAATAAACGACAAGTCCAAAACTCCCAAATCCGCATAAAATTTTTCTGGAATTTGCTCGGGTAAGTTTCCATAAACGTCAGCAGCCGTCATGTAGCGTAAGTTCGCGCGTTCTTTCAAAACTACCCTCGGATCGTTGCGCAGGCCCCAATCTACTTGACCGTAACCGACATCAATACCGTAGACTTTAGCCGCGCCTGCTTGCAGCAAACAGTCTGTAAAACCGCCTGTGGAAATGCCGCCATCGAGACAAATCCTGCCCGCAACGGAAATCTTAAACATTTCTAAAGCTTTGGCTAATTTTTCACCACCTCTAGAAACAAAGCGCGATCGGGCTGCAATCTGAATTTTTGCTCCAATATTAACCTCAGTACCGGGTTTGTCAACTACCTGCTGGTTAACTATAACTTTTCCAGCGCGAATCAAACTTTGAGCTTGTTGTCTGGAAGCGCATAAATTTAGGTTGGTCAATAAAATATCGAGCCGTTGCTTAGCCAAAGTTTTCAATTTGTTGCAATTTGTACAGATTGAGTTGCGATGACAATCTCAGAGTAGCACTTAGGTAAAAACCGAGATAGCGGGCGATCGGCTCCAGGCGCTTTTCGCGAGTAGCAGACCGAGGGCATAGCGCTCGATATATCTGGGTTTCAGGCTGTGCCGGCGAGCGTTCTCAACTGGAAACTAGTGACTTCGATCGCTCCGACTCTTATTGTTTTATCACAAATACACATCAGTGAAATCACATAAAAGTTTTGCCAAATCGCACATCATCGATTTAGAGGTAAAAACCAAACAAATACATTAGGGGCAATTTGGTTATGAAACAGGTTAACTTTCCGATCGGAACTCTCCACAGCACTCAAGAAAACCCGATAGCGATCGTCAGCGGCGACCTCATCCACATCGTCTATCCTAACGGCGAAATCGAAGCAGCAACACTCGAACAAATCGACCGCCGCCAAACCAAAGCAGCCCTCGACAAATGTATCGTTTGGGGACGAATCGGCGAACTTTAAGCAGAAGGAAGAAGGAAGAAGGAAGAGGGGGAGAGGGGAAGTTCTGAGTTTTAAGTTTTGAGTTTTGAATCAAGAACAGTCTTTAACTCAAAACTCAAAATTCACAACTCAAAACTCCTTACCAACTGTCAACTGCTTTAAATATCGTTTTCGCTCAACTCGCGAATCATGTAATCGAAAGGCTGTTCTAAAACAGCATCCCATTGCAGGCCAGCAGCTTCCACTTGAGCTTTCACAATATCCTTGAGAATGCCGATGCCCAAAACCGTCGGACCGATGGGCACACTTAGCGAATTGTAAGTTTCCCTCAAGCCTTGGAGCACTCGCTCGTCCAGCACGTCGGTATTCCCAGCCACCAGCGCGTAAGTCGCATAGCGCAAGTAGTAGTCCAGATCCCGCAGACAAGCCGCGTAGCGGCGAGTCGTGTAGGCATTGCCGCCCGGACGGATCAGTTCCGGCTGTTCGGCAAATAGCTGTATGCCAGCTTGCTTGACAATCGCAGCAGCATTGCTGTTAATCGCTGCTGCTGCTTGCACCCGTGCCGTACCTGTGGCAAAGTAAGACTTCAACCGATCGATACCATCCCGGTCTAAATACTTACCGGCCACATCATAATTTTCAATCAAGCTTGTCACTGCATCCCGCATCAGTTTCTCTCCTAAAAATCTTTATGAATACTTTGCTATCTCAGACAGACTGCCTATTGTAGACTACTACAAATCAGCGTTGTATTAAGATTTTCGACTCTCAATTGCGAGCGGAGTCTCACAAACGCAGAACCCAGGAGGTATCCGGCAGGCG
Source organism: Oscillatoriaceae cyanobacterium Prado104 (assembly GCA_025454405.1). GTDB lineage: Bacteria > Cyanobacteriota > Cyanobacteriia > Cyanobacteriales > Microcoleaceae > Microcoleus. Next base: position 27,395 of record JALOON010000036.1, read on the forward strand.
TTAAGATTTTTTTCTTTTGTCGCTGCACGCTAAGCGCTAGACCTGTTCGGTTCCTTTACCTCAAATTTACCAAAATTCTGTATCGCTAGATACAGAATTGTCCCCGCCAAATGCCTAGGATTGCCCAGATGCTCTAAAAACTGCGCCTCTCTAGATACAACTAACATACGCAACTAACCTAAGGAGTAAGTCATGTTCCAGACGGCCAAAGAGGCTTTAACCTACATTCAAGAAAATAAAATCCAGATTGTTGACCTCAAGTTCATTGATATGCCAGGAATCTGGCAGCACCTTTCGCTGTTCCAGAACCAAATTGATGAAACTTCTTTCACAGACGGCGTACCCTTCGACGGTTCCAGCATTCGGGGCTGGAAAGCCATCAACGAATCGGACATGACGATGGTCATCGATCCCACCACCGCTTGGATCGACCCGTTCATGGCAGAACCGACCCTCAGCTTCATTTGCAGCATCAAAGAACCCCGCACGGGCGAACCGTACAGCCGCTGTCCCCGGACGATCGCCCAAAAAGCCGTAGACTATTTAATCTCCACCGGTCTGGGCGATACAGTATTCTTCGGCCCGGAAGCAGAATTCTTCATTTTTGACGACGTTCGCTTCGACCAAACCCAAAACACGGGCTATTACTACGTAGATTCGATCGAAGGTCGCTGGAATTCTGGCAAAGAAGAAGCAGGCGGCAACCTCGGCTACAAACCGCGTTACAAAGAAGGTTATTTCCCCGTTGCGCCGACGGATACCTCTCAGGATATGCGGACAGAAATGCTGCTGACAATGGCAAAATGCGGCGTACCTATCGAAAAACACCACCACGAAGTAGCTACGGGCGGTCAGTGCGAACTCGGTTTCCGCTTCGCCACTTTAGTGCAAGCTGCTGACTATTTGCTCACTTACAAATACGTCATCAAAAACGTCGGCAAAAAATACGGCAAAACCATCACCTTCATGCCCAAACCGCTGTTCAACGACAACGGTTCCGGGATGCACGTCCACCAATCAATTTGGAAAGACGGTCAGCCTCTATTTGCAGGCGACAAATATGCTGGTTTCAGTCAAATGGGACTGTACTACATCGGCGGCATTCTCAAGCACGCACCGGCACTTTTGGCAATCACCAACCCCACCACCAACTCCTACAAGCGGTTGGTTCCCGGTTTTGAAGCGCCCGTAAACCTAGCATACTCTCAAGGCAACAGATCGGCCTCCGTTCGGATTCCCCTTTCCGGCAACAATCCCAAAGCCAAGCGCTTGGAATTCCGCTGCCCCGATGCTACTTCTAACCCCTATTTAGCCTTTGCAGCCATGCTGTGTGCGGGTATCGACGGCATCAAAAATCAAATCGATCCGGGCGAACCTTTGGACGTGGATATCTACGACCTGTCTCCTGAAGAATTGGCCAAAGTTCCTTCTACTCCCGGTTCCTTAGAAGGTGCTTTGGAAGCTTTGGAAAAAGACCACGCTTTCTTGACAGAAAGTGGCGTGTTTACTGAAGACTTCATCCAAACTTGGATTTCCTACAAACTCGATAATGAAGTCAACCCGATGCGCTTGCGCCCGCATCCTTACGAGTTTGCTCTCTACTACGACTGTTAGAAATTTGATAAGTGAACTACCCCAACTCATTGCCAGCAATATACTTGGGGCTTCTAACTTCATTGGGAACTGCGTCTGGGGGACAAGAAATCTTGCCCCCTAGCGGTCTTACATCCCCAACCTTAGCAGTATCGCTCACTTCCCAACGACAAAATCAGTAAGGCTACCCTTCGGGAACGCTTCGCGAACATTTCTAATATTTATCAACTCTCAACTATCAACTCTTCCTTCAACTTAGAACTGCTGTATCAAAGCCCAAACTCGACCGTTGCCCGATACCATCAGGGCGAGGCTGTGAGTGACCGGGCCCATAGTCGCCTCAGAAACATCCTCTACAGCCCATTTATTAGCTTTTTCGTCTACAATAAATAAGTCGTCTGCTGCATTACCTTCCTGCACCCGATATATTTTATTGAGAATAAACAGTTGTCTTGCCTCGGCTTTGGGAATGCCAATGATTTCAGCGGGATCGATCGAAATTGCGCTGCCTTCTTTTAATGTGCCTTTGGAATTGCTTAAATTTCGATCGCTCTTTTCTGCTACCTGTACGTTGTAAATTCGATCGCTAGATGCAGGTTCAGAACTTTTAGCTCCAGCAACAACCGCCGTATTTGCTGCCAAACTGCTCGCTACTACACTAGCAGTTAATATAGCAAAATGTTTGATTTTTTTCACACTATTTACCTTACTTTTCACCTGAGAGGCATCACAGCATATCGGAGATGTTATGTCAATTGTTTTAGATAGTTTAATTATGCAGATAGTTAGTTGAAATGTCAAACCACAAACCTACTGAATTGCTTGCAGGTCGCTCGATTGAAGATCGATCGGAGCATTTATTAAAAGTTGAGCAGCGGTAATTTCATGGTAAATTAGCAATTTGCGGCAATTAGCAAATAGCAAATAATGTCCGATATCTTTGTGATGGTACGCAATCAAAACAATCATGCCATGACTTCCGTTGATGGCGTTGCCTTCATTACTTTATTGACTCGGGACGGACGGGTACTTGCTGAGGAGAAAGTCGATTTAATTGAAGCAGATGCGGGATTTGATGACTTGGCACCAGGGCAATATACTGTAGTAGTCAAGCACGATCGAATTGAACCGCGCTCGGCTTCCTTGGATGTCACGCTCGGCAATGAGGATCGGGTGATCGTACTGACATTTGTTTATCTGGAACCCGAACGGGTATTGCTTCGCATTTTGGTGGCAGTTGAAGAGAGGTTGTAACCATGACAGCTAAAGTTATTCCATCACACTCTATTAAAATGTTCCGCTATCGAGTGCAGTTCTTGGCAAAAGACCTGTGGAAAGAGAAAAACCCTGTTTGCCGGATGAATCTGGCTCTGCAGTTAGCTGACGCTGCGACTACCCTGGCTAGATTGGAAGTAGAGGAAGCGCAAAAATTTCAACAAGAGTCGGCGTCGGATTTGGTTTCCGACTCCACTGAGGCTTGATATCGAGTTGGGTTTGATCGGCATCGGGCAATTTTAGATTTTAGATTTGGGATTTTATATCGATCGGTAACTTTAATCTAAAATTGGCAATCGGCAATCTAAAATAGTTGAGATCGCCCGCTAACTTTAATGCTAAATGCCAGCAAATCTACTATAATTAAAGATTGTATTTTATTGGTAAAATTTATTTTTCCGATCGCGCCATAGTATTTTCTTGAGGCTGCCTTTGTCGAAAATTTTACTTCTTGCCCTCTACGTACCACCTCGGAAAACTGCGTTACAGTTATCGGGAAATTAGGTTTAAAACCCAGTCCTTCGCTTGACGGCTTTAATTTATTAAATCCATTCCTAAAAATCCAAAACTTGCTGGTATTTGTGGTATACTGGAATAGTCAAGGTTGAACTCCTTTGCCATCGTGAAACAGTTAAGACACACTTTTAGGCATCAATTGTTGGACGCAGAGCAGCGAAAACTCTTAAAACAGCTAGAGAATCAACGCATTCTCTTCACCGGAAAACAAATAATTTAGTTTGTTAGGTAGGGTAGGGCATACCCAAACCCTAGGTTCGTATCCTAGTATGCTTTTGGAGATCGACCCTCTGGGGTGGTTGTGAGTTAGGCTCGTCAATTGGTACTTTTGTACGGTTGAAAGGTTTAAGAATTGCCGAGAGGACATAGCGCTTAAAGGTCGGTCGATGAATTAAGAATCCCCACGCCTTCAGGCCCGGGAGTGTCAAATAGGTATCTTTACAAAACAACGATAGAATCATGACTGTTGCGTATCCCCGCAAGCTGCGGAATTCAATGGGAGCGCGCGAGATACTACAACAGGTAGTGCGCGATCGCGAAATTCACCTGATTACGCTCAACCGCTACCGCTACAGCGAGCAGCGCAGTTGCAAAGACCTCACGGACGTAATCGAGCAGCTAGATGGCAACCCGCTGGAACTCGTGCGGGATCTTTCCCGCCACATTTCCGACGAAGCACGGCACGCCATGTGGCTGACAGATTTGCTGGTAGATATCGGTCATCCGGTGGGAACGCCACCGGGAATGTCTTATATTGATGAATTTGAACGGCTGCTAGACAGCGATCGAAAAGACCCGACCAAAGACCGCGAAGACTTTGTAATATCTTCCCTAGCGGCCATCAACGTGACCGAAAAGCGGGGCTGCGAGTATTTTTCAGCCCACATCTACGCTTTGAAAAAAGCCCCGCAAACTGAAGAAAACATCAAAATCCGCGAAACCATCGAAAAGATTTTTCCCGAAGAAGCCGGTCACGTCCGTTGGGGAAATCGTTGGCTGGCTCAAATCGCAGCCAAAAGCCCGGAACACCGCGAGAAAGTCGAACAGGCCAAACGCAAATACAGCGCGATCGAACAAGCAGCATTTGAATCCGGCATGGATATCATGTTGGGGGCGGAACTGCGCCGCGTGACTCGCTTGGTGGACATTGCCAACACCATGCCCGTGTGGGAACGTCCCCAGTATTTGATGGAACGCTTGCCCGCAACTTTGCTCGCGCCGGACTTGCAAATGACCAGAGTCGATGTAGCGCAGCGGGCCTGGAACCGCGACCCGCAGGCTTTTATGGAGAAATTCGTGCCGATGTTCCTCAACGGTATGAATGGGATTGAGAAAAAGCCGACAGCTAAGTCAAAAGCTTAAAAACCAGTGGAGGCAGAGCCTCTGGACATGGGTTCCCACGCAGAGCCTGGGAACCAGTAAAAACCAGTAAAACCCGGTTCTACTCGTTCTACTCGTTACCAGGCTTCAGCCTGGTAACGCAGATCTGGAGGCTCTGCCTCCCGTGCGAGTCAAAAGAAGCAGTAACGCTAGCAAAACCCGGTTTCTGATATTTCAAAAGCTGCCATCTCAAGAACGGAGGAAGTACACTGATTAGTTGAAGAGTAATTGTCAGTGTTCCGTAAAATTAGAATTATGAGTACCAGCGAGCTGAACATAGAAACAGTTTCTACTGAAAGCCTTCTCAGCGACAGCGCGACTGTCGATGCTCAGGTAGAAAAAGCTACAGAAATCACTTATCCAGAAGAAATTGAAACTGTGATTGCCAGCATGGCTGCAGACCAAAAAGTCATGGTCGGTCAAAATGAAGCAGGCGGCCATCTTTGGAAATTTCAGTACGGCAGCGTTGAAGTGTTCGTACAGCTTACGGGCGAGACTGAAAATGATACTTTAACGGTTTGGGCTTTTGTGCTTCAGTTGCCTGTCGCGAACGAAGCTCAGTTAATGCGGAAACTGTTAGAAATGAATTGGCTCTCTACTTTGGAAGCTCATTTTGCGATCGTGGACGATCGAGTTGCTGTGGTATCGACTCGAACGATCTCGGAAATATCGAGCGGGGAAATTTCTCGCGCGATTACTATTGTCGCGACGATCGCCGATGATAATGATGATGTTTTGCAAGCTGAATTTAAGTAAGATGCGGGATTTTTGAACCACCAACACTTTACTAAATTGCGATCGACCGCGCGCCTGACATTAATGCTTGCTTTTTTTTAGCAAAAATCGCAAAAATTAAAGTAACTGTATTCCTCCAATTTACTTGTTTCCCAAGTAGTCACCGATTGTATTGTGCGAACAATTACCGACAGCCAGGGGATGAATAACTCGGATTTGGTATGATTCCATAAGTATTGGAACTTAACACAACCGAGAGCAAGAAATACATGGCATTGATAAACTGATACAAAGAGTTAAAGCGGGAAGAGCAATTAGCGCTTGCCTGCCTCTATTTTGTTAAGTTCGAGCCTCAGTTTAAACTCTTCTTTACCTAGGATTGTAAGTTGTTTGTTAAGCAATCAAAAGGTTGTTAATGTTTGACAAAATCAACTTTTGTAAAAAATTAGAGAAAAAGATTGACTCTGCGATGCAACAGGTGCGATAGTGAAAACAAGATATCGCAAATAATAAAAAAAATATCGATCGATACACTTTTATCATACCAGATCCGGGTTACTTATCCTCTTTATCACTCGGCGATTGAAATCGCTTCTATACAACCAAAGTCCGCCTGCGCGGACTAAGAAAATAACGGGGGTGACAAACTCGGATTCGGTATCAATCGATCGCAAGCAGCAAGCTCATACTTGACGCTTGCCGATCCAGGAGGCATCTTTTGACCAAATCTACCTTGTAAAAAGGAGAACTAGAATGTCAAGATGGCTGGAAATATTTAAAGATGGTCGCCTGTACGAAATAGAAGAAAACCAACCAATTAAGGTAATAGAAACATCAGGAAAAGTGCGATCGCTCATTGCAGCTTTGCAGTTTACTCAGGCCGAAACATTTTCGATCGCATCTCCGGACGCAATTCCCCCCGATGTACCTCAATCGCGATCGGCGATTCGGAAAATCAACCGAGAAGGACTGAAGTTGCTTCAATCTTTTGAGGGGTTGTATCTAGAAGCATATCAAGACTGTGTTGGCGTGTGGACGATCGGCTGGGGAGTGACAGAGGGCGTACAGCCAGGAATGCAAATTACCGTCGCCGAAGCAGAAAAGATGTTGCAAGATGAACTCGAGCAATTTGAAGCAGCGGTGGCTGATGCTGTCCGAGTACAAATTGATGACAATCAGTTCTCAGCCTTAGTGAGTTTTAGTTACAACTTGGGCGCGCGTTCCCTGTTTGAATCAACACTTTTGCAGCTTTTAAATCAAGGAAAATTTCAGGAAGCAGCAGACGAATTTCCGAGATGGGACAAAGCCGGCGGTCAATCGTTACTGGGTTTATCTCGCAGGAGAAGAGCCGAACGAGCGTTGTTTTTGAGTCAGCCTTGGGAAGAGTTTTTGCATTGGGAACCGAGCCTGGTAATGCGGCTGGCAGAACCTGGAGAACCTCTCGTACAAGGGGATGATGTGCGACAAGTGCAACAAGCTTTAATCGCAGCAGGTTTTGATATCGAAGCTGATGGCATTTTTGGCAAAGGAACCGATCGAGCAGTCAGAGAGTTTCAGCAACACAAAGGGCTGACTGTTGATGGAATTGTGGGTGATAAAACTCGCAGGGTATTGGGCGTTTAAGCTGTATTGCATCTACATTGTCTGTGATGTTGGTAGGGGCGAAACGAAGCGGATAGCCTCCGTACCATTGGTGTCAACAACCAGGTCAAAGGTAGCTAGAAACTGCTATTTGAGCATGAGATTTCGATCCCCCCTACCTTAAAAAGGGGGGGACCGGACAACTCTTTAAGTCCCCCTTTCTAAGGAGGATTTAGGCAGATCTGAATCTTCAGGAGGAAACCGGACAACTCTGTAAGTCGCCCTTTCTCAGGGGGATTTAGGGGGATCAGAATCTCTAGGAGGAAACCGGACAACTCTGTAAGTCGCCCTTTCTCAGGGGGATTTAGGATCTGAATCTCCAGGAGGAGTTTGAAAACACGCCCCAGATTTTCACTAACTTTTGCACGATTTATTTCACCTAATTATCAATGAGGAGAAAGCGATGCTCGATACAACATTTAATACATCAAATCCCAGAGGCAATTTTGACTTTGAACCTTGTTTTGAAATCAATGAAGTAGAAGCAAATTCGGGAATTAGAGCTAGTTTTAACGGCTTGCTTCAGGATGCTCCCGGCTGTTCGACCTCTGTGGTTAACGGGCTGTCCCAGCAATTGATCCATCAGATGAATTCGATCGTGCCAAATGCTCTAGTTAGCTTCGACGATTTGAATGTTGAACTAGAAGATGCAGCATTTCCTTTCCTGCAACCTTCGGCCAAGCAGGGATTGCAGCAAGCCATTCTGGAACGAGGCATCAAAATGTCAGTAAATTCAGCTTACCGGACGATCGCCCAACAACTTTTACTCTGCCGGTGGGGTAGCGGTTGCGGTTATCCCGTAGTGGCTCTTCCAGGTCAAAGCAACCATCAAAGTGGCTTGGCATTAGATGTTGAAGACCCTGATGGCTGGCAACCTTTTATGGAACGGCACGGTTGGCGGCGGCTCGGCTCTTTCGATCCTCCCCATTTTGATTATGTAGGTGCAGGCACCCAAGACTTGCGCGATACAGCCATGTTGGCCATTCAAAAACTCTGGAACAAAAACCATCCAAACGCACAGATTGATGAGGATGGCTGCTACGGTTCTCAAACAGAAAACGCCCTCAATCGATCGCCCGCAATGGGTTTTGAGAAAGCACCGTGGGATGAAAAACCCCGAGCGCTAAAACTCAGCCGACCGATGATGGAAGGGTCTGATGTTAAAAGGCTTCAGGAGTCACTAAAAAGAGCGGGAATGACTGTTTCTATCGATTGGACATTCGGGCCGGGAACTGATAAAGCGGTTAAAGAATTCCAACAAAAGAAAGGTTTAAAGGTTGATGGAATTGTCGGACCAAAAACTCTCGAAAAAATGGCTTGAGATTATCTCCTGTCTGCTCGATCGCAATATCTAGCAGCAACGGGGAAAGCAATATCTCGGATTTGTGTTGCAAGTGCTTGGCTTTCCCCACTCCTACAAAAATTATGCAGGACTGACGAATTCATCTGAGATGTCGGGCGCAGCCGGCAGCTTACGGCTCGATCGAGCGAGACAGTATTTATAAGAGGGCGATCGATCGCGCACTCTGAATCCTGCGCGCGCAATTTAGTTAACCAAATTATGAATTGATGAGGTAAAAATGACTGACCAATCCAATCTAACATCAAATATTTACGCCTTATTAATTGGCATTGACTGTTACCAACCCAATCAGTTGTACAGGAATTTGAAAGGAGCAGTGCGAGATATTAACCTGGTAGCCAGCTATCTTTTGAAAACCCTAAAAATTCCATCAGAACGAATTTTCAGACTGACTTCTCCAAATCCTGAAGTTGCTGGCACGATCGAATGCAACGACCCGAAACCAACCTATGCCAATATTGTGACAAAATTTCAGGAACTTACAGAAATAGCGCAACCAGGAGAGCAGGTATACATTTATTATTCCGGCCACGGAGGGCGGGCGACAACCATCTATCCAGAAGTCAAGGGGGCCGACCAAAATGATGAAGGTATTGTACCGATGGATATTGGCGATGGAGGCCGCTACCTGCTCGATTTAGAATTGGCGATGCTGTTAAAGCGGATGACTGACAAAGGATTAATTGTCACAGTTATTATGGATAGCTGTCACTCTGGAGGAACAACCAGAGGTGATGCTGAAATCCGCAGCACAGATAAAACCGACACAACACCGCCAAACAAAAAAAGCTTGGTTGCTTCGCGCGAGGAATTGATTGAAAACTGGAAGATTCTAACTGAAAGATTCGAGGGTGACATTGCATGGGTGCCGCCAACAAAGAATTACCTGCTTTTGGCAGCCTGCCGTCCCAATGAATATGCTTACGAGTATGCCTTTGATGGCAAGGAACGACACGGAGCTCTCACTTACTGGCTGATTCAAACTTTAGCAACCAGTTCTACAGGATTGAGTTTCAGAAAGCTGTACGATCGCGTTTGCGCTCAAATTCAAAGCAAGTTTCCCCAACAGTTACCCATGTTAATCGGTGATGGCGATCGCGAAGTTTTTGGGAACAAGAACTTACCGCATTACTACAGCGTCACAGTTAGCAGCGTAGAGGCCAACCAAAAGCAGCTCGTCTTGAATGCAGGATTAGCTCACGGACTAAGTAGCGGTACGCGATTTGCTATCTTTCCACTGAATGCAACAGATTTTGCCAACAGGCAACAGCAACTGGCAATCGTTGAGATTGTAGAGGTTCAAGCCTCTAAATCAGCGGCTAAAGTTCTAGAACCAAAAGAAGGTGGCATTGAGGTTAGAGAAGACAGCAAAATCGAACCGGGCGCTCCTGCTGTCATGGTATCTGCACCCGTCAATCTCGTGGGTCGAGTCCTCTTGTTAGATAACAAAGAGGCAGGCGATAAGGAGCATCAATTACCAACAGATTTGGTTGACAAACAACAGGAAGCTTTAGAGAAAGTTCGGCAAGCTTTGACAGGAAATGGTTGGGTTGTGGAAGTGCAAGCAAGCGCAGAACTTAAGTCTCACTATCAAGTTGCAGTTGGCAGAAATGGCGAGTACGAAATTTCTAGTGAAACTCCTTTTAAAAACTTAGGAATGCCACTAAAAATCGACGCTCCAGAAGCTGCGATCGCAGCAGTCAAGCGCTTAATTCACTTGGCAAAATATCAAGCCGTTCGCGCGATCGACAATCCGACTTCGGAACTTAATAAATATCTTGAATTTGAATTGGTAGACCAGGAAAAGAAATCATTTACTGAGCCGAGTAATATAGTCCTCAAACACGGACAGTCGGTCTTTTTACGTCTGGAAAATAAGTTTTCTCAACCCCTGAATATTGCTGTTCTAGATCTAGAACCTACTTGGGCTATTTCTCAATATCCCATTGGTGGAATTGAAGATATCTTCTTTTCGCTAGATGCAGATCAAGCAATTTATCTCAAAATGCGCCCTGCTTTGCCGGAAGGAGAAAATTCCAAGCAAGCCACAGAAACACTCAAAGTATTTGCAACTCGCGGGTTGGCTAACTTTCAATGGCTCGCATTGCCTGCTCTCAATGTAGAGTTGGGTCAAAGAGGAGACAATCCCGAACAACAGCTCGAAAAGAAAGCAGAAGAACGTGCAGCAAGGGGAGAATCTGCCGATGTCAGTCCTCTCAACAATCTGTTGAGTATGATAGGTGCTGATGTTGATAATGCGCCACCGTTAACTCGCGCGATGCTTTACGAATCCGATCCGAATGCTGATTGGCTCACAAAACAGGTGACATTTACTATTACCCAATAATAGTTTTGGCATGGGGCTGTCAAATAGCTGAGAATTTACAACTGCTAATTCTAGCCAACTAATTTCCAGATTTTGACAGTCTCTTCTGCCATGCAAAACCCGGTTGTTCAGTTAGCTGATAGCAAAGCCTAAAACTTTCGTGTAGGAATTGATATGGTGAAGACAATTTTGATGCTAGCCTCTAATCCTAAAGGGACTTCGGTTCTAGATCTGGATTGCGAAATTCGTGATATTCGAGAAGGTTTAAGGCGATCGCAAAATCGCGATGAATTTCGCATCGAAGTACGGGGAGCAGTACGCCCTATCGATCTGAGACGCGCTTTGTTAGAGGTTGAACCGCAGATTGTTCACTTCTGCGGGCATGGGACTGGTGATGATGGTTTAGTTTTGGAAGATGACGATGGCAAAGAACATCTCGTTAGTGGTGAAACGCTGTCTAGATTGTTTGAATTATTTGCTGACAAAATTGAATGTGTTTTACTCAATGCTTGTTACTCAGAAGCTCAAGCAACAGCAATTGTCCAGCATATCAACTATGTAATTGGCATGAATCGCGAGATTTTGGATGAAGCAGCGATCGCTTTTGCTGTAGGTTTCTATGACGGCATTGGTGCTGGAAAGTCTATTGAAATGGCATATAAGCTGGGTTGCAATGCAATTGAGATGGAATTGTCATCTCCATCTAATCAGCATCGCAAGATGATTCCTATTCCCTCTCCAGACGACCTACAAAAAACTCAGTTTTCCGAGCATTTAATTCCAGTTATTAAGAAAAAAGCAAACCTAACTCCGATTAAACTACCAGCTTCTATTTCAAAAGATTTACCATCAAAAATCAAAGAAGCAAATACTTGGAATTACATAAACTCCTTGCAAGGTCATTCCGATTGGATTCGCTCTCTTGCCTTTAGTCCTGATGGGCAAGTGATTGTTAGCGGCAGTAATGACAAAACAGTCAGACTATGGAATGTACAAACTGGTCAATTGATTTATCTCCTTACCGGACACAATGATAGGGTTAAAAGTGTTGGAATCAGTCCTGACGGGAACACAATCATCAGTGGAGATGCTAGCCGGATAGTTAAAGTATGGGATTGGAAGACAGGGCATTGTCAGCACACAATTAACACATCGTTCAGTCCGGCTGTCACTCTTAATTCGATTGCTATTAGGCAATATCCGACTGATTCCCAGGGAACAATTGTAGCTACTGGTAGTGGTGGTGATGAAGGTGGAGTCAAATTGGGACAAGTCAAGCTATGGGACTTAGAAACAGGAGAGCGCCAACTCTCTTTCAAAGCTCACTTCAGTCCTGTTTGCTCTCTTGTCTTCAGCCCAAATGGAAAAATTTTAGCTAGTGGTAGTAATAGTTGTAACATCACGCTCTGGCGATTGGAAGGTGATGTTGAGAAGTCAGTTGACAGAGTAAAAACGATTAACAATGCCCATCTAAGTGAAGTTTTATCACTGGCTGTTAGTCCTGATGGTCAGACGCTAGTTAGTGCTGGAGCAGACAGAACTATAAAACTTTGGGATTTGGCTACTGGGGCAAAGAAGCAACCTCACATTCTCTACGGTCACGCAGGTCGAGTCTGGTGTGTTGCCATCAGTTCTGATGGTACAAAAATTGCCAGTGCCAGTGCAGATTACACCGTGAAACTCTGGGATTTAACAACAGGGAAGTTATTGCAAACCTTCACAGGACATCTAGGAGAGGTTCGTGCAGTTGCCTTGAGTCCTGACGGCAGCCTAATTGCTAGTGGCGGTGATGACCTAGAGATTAAGTTGTGGCAGCTTCAGGTATGAGGTTTGATGCCATGCACAATAGCTGGAAACTAGGAGGTAACGTAGCACCATGACTGAGAAAATTCAAGAAACAGAAAACCTCGATCGAGCAATGATTTTGGAATCTGTCGAGTTTGAAGCTGTCAAACAGGGTCGATCGCTCGTGGTAGTAATTGGCATCAACGAGTACGTTCACTGGCAAAAACTTAAGAATGCCGTTCAAGATGCGATCGGGCTGCAACAAACGCTGATCGACAAGCTGGGATTTGCCGCACCGATACCGCCATTGCTCAATGAGGCTGCTACCAAAGAAGCGATCGAATCCCTAATTGAGGATCGGCTGCACAAGGAGTTGCAGGAAGATGACAAATTGGTGCTATTCTTCGCAGGACACGGGCATACTCGGACTGATAAAGTGGGGGGAAAAGATGTTGGAGAAACCGGATTTATCGTGCCGGTAAAAGCACGAGTAACTCAAGAATATTGGAGCGACTACATCCGGATCGATCCGCTGCTTCAGTCTATCAGCAGGCTGCCAGCAAGACATATCCTCGTCATTCTAGATTCCTGTCATAGCGGTTTTGCCTTGGGTGAAGCAATGAAAAGTTTTCGAGGAAATGCAGTTTTCTATGAAAAAGACCTCAGCAGTCGCATCAGTCGCAAGGTAATTACTTCTGCTCACAGAGAACAAAGTGCACTAGATGGCGGACCTCTTTCCGGTCATTCGCTATTTACTGGCATATTGATTAATGCATTTAACTCAGAGAATGCAAATTTGGACGATCGTAGATTTATAACTTCTTCAGAATTAGGATTGTTCGTTCAACAGCAGGTAGCGCAAGCTTCGGAATCGCATCAAACACCTGATTTCGGATCGTTTTATCTCGACGATCGAGGCGAAATGGTAATGCTGCTGCGAACTCAAAGTTTTGATGCACTCAAAAACCGTGCATTTTCGGCATTGCAAAAAGGCGAGTTTACCACCCTTAAGGAACTCGTTCGGGAGATAGTTAACCTCAAACCATCTAGTCCTGAAGCTCTCTACTTACAATACCGACTAATGATTGTTGAAGGTGATTTTATAACAGCTATATTGCTGATAAATCAATTGTTGGAAATAGACTTGGAGAGAGCAGTTATTCCACTTTCAAACCATGACCTGAGAGCAACTTTATCTCAAATCCAAGAAAATCTTAATTTGCTCGAACTGCAAGAAGAATCCAACTTTCCTCTAAAAATAGAGCTATTGACTGGCTCCGATCGAGGTACGCTTGCAAAAGTCAAGGAAGATCGAATTGACAAAAATAATATTTACTCTGTTGAATCTCAGAATTTTGGTCAACTTAAGATCGAAAACTTAGCAGCATCGACTCTTTACGTATACGCGATCAAAATTGATTCTGATGGTCGCGTGACCGCAGGAAGACTCTGGGAAAATGAAGGTGTATCATTAAATGGATTACAACCTCAAGAGACTGAGTTAAGTTATACATTTGTTTTTAACGATCGCCTTGGCATTTGTGAGAGATATCTACTTTCTAGTCGCATCATAATATCTCACTTGTCCGCGCCTCAATTTTTTTATAATGTAGCGCTTCCGGAAACCAACGGAGATAATCTCGATTTAATGAACCTGAAAAACCTAGTGGTAAAGCAGGTAATCCGCTATCAAATTTTACCCCCCAAGTTCTGAAATATGCAGTGGGAATACAATAGAACCAACTTCGATCGCAACCTAGCAGTCGTTATCGGCATCGATCGCTATCAGAGTGACAGCATTCACGACCTAAGTACACCAGTCAGCGATGCTAGAGCGATCGCCGATTTGCTAGAAACAGAGTATGAATATCAACCCGATAATGTCGTTCGCCTGTTTGACGAAGCCGCGACGCTGACAGGACTCCAAACGCTACTTACTGATACCCTGCCCAAACTCAATCCTGGGAAATACGATCGCCTGATTTTCTATTTTGCGGGTCATGGCATTCCCTGCAACAGCAAGGAAGGCCCAAAAGGATATCTAGTTCCGCAGGATGCAGACTGGCAGAAACAGAACTCTTTTTTATCAATGTCTGAGATGTATGAGGCACTGAGCAAACTGGAGTGCCATCATTTGTTAGTCATTTTGGACTGTTGTTTTGCTGGAACATTTCGCTGGGCCAGCAGCCGGAAAATGATTCCGATTTTGGAAACTGTTCGGCGGGAACACTACGATCGCTTTATTCGCTATCCAGCATGGCAGGTAATTACCTCGGCGGCCCACGACCAAGAAGCATTAGATGTAGCTAAATTAGCTGAAGACAAGCGCGGTCTGGTTGACGGCGAACAGCAGGAAGTGCATTCTCCGTTTGCGCTGGCACTATTGGAAGGATTGGGCGAAAAAAAAGCAGATATGATTCTCGATCGCGTAATTACTGCTCACGAACTTTATTTATATTTGGAAGAGCGGGTCAGCGAGTTGTCGGGCGATCGTCAAAAGCCTGGAATCTATCCCCTGAAACTAGATTATGACAGAGGAGAATTTGTCTTCACCCAACCCGGATTTGACCCGGTTACTAATCTGAAAGCTGCACCGCCGCTCAATGAAGAAAACAATCCATATCGCGGGCTAAAACCTTTTGAAGAAAGGCATTCACGCTTCTTTTTTGGTAGGAAGTTGTTGGTGGAAGAGCTATCGCATCGCCTCTGTGAATCCGAGGGGTCTCTCACTGTCGTTTTGGGAGCTTCTGGGTGCGGTAAATCCAGTTTAGTTAAAGCAGGTTTGATTCCTGAGTTGAGGGAGCGATCGAACCCAGAAGTATTTGCATTAAATCTGATTAAAGCTTGCATTTTAACAGCAGCCATTCTTGCTGGATTTCCTCGATTTCCTCTCAAATTCTTACCGATTTACCGCCTGCATCAATGGTATCTCCTCGCTCCAATGCGTCCGGAGCGGTTTCCATTGAGAAATCTAGCAAGAGCGATTCTGCCGATCGAACAGCCGGAACTAATCGAGCAACTTTCACAAGTGAGTTTTCTAGATGAGGTGTTCAAACCTAAGGATGAAAGCGGGCAAGACGATCGCGATGGATCGATCGATGCAGCGTTTGTCAAACTAGCAAATAGTTGGAACAGTGCAGCGCCAGAAGATAAAATTTTGCTGGTTGAGGATTACTTCAAGCAACTCAAAAATTTGTGCCGCAATCCCCAAGAACAGAAACAGCTATCTCAGCTTGCTCTGGCAATTTTTAAACAGGTAAAATTGCTGAGCGCTCGACTCCTAAATGAGCCGCAATACCTTACGAATGCGATCGAAAAGTGGAGCAAAAGTTATCCCAATACCAGGTTGCTGTTAACAATCGACCAGTTTGAAGAGTTGATTACGATGAGCCAAGAGAGTCAAACGGAAACTGATGGCGGTGACAAACAAAAGAGCGATCGCGTTGCCGAATCCCAACCTTGGCTGCAGTTTTTGCAGGTGCTGAAAAGGGCAATTGTGGAATGTCCCCAGCAGTTGCATATTTTGCTGACACTGCGATCGGACTTTGAACCGCGTTTTCTTTCCTCACCGCTGGCGGCTGACTGGAAAGATGCCCGATTCCCCGTGCGGGCGATGAATTTGGAAGAGTTGCGGCAGGCGATCGAAGGACCTGCCTTGAAGCAAGCACTGTATTTTGAGCCACCGGAGTTAGCGAGCAAGTTGATTGATGAAGTGGGGCAGATGCCCGGAGCATTGCCGTTGCTCTCGTTTGCGTTGAGCGAACTTTACATCAAACTCGCGCAGCGGTGGAAAGAAAACCCAAACAGTAGCGATCGGGCTTTGCGAATCAAGGACTATAAGGAACTGGGTGGAGTGGCAGGAGCATTAACCCGTCGAGCAACAGAGGAATATGACAGGCTCATTGAAAACAAAGATCCCGAAGATGAGTATCGTGGAGGCTTTGGGAAACAAGAAGGCAAAGCCTACCAAGCAACAATGAAGCGAGTAATGCTGCGGATGGTGACGATCGAAGGGGGAGGAGCGACACGGCGACGCGTGCCGGAGTCCGAACTGGTTTATCCAGATGCGACAGAAAACCAGCGCGTGGCGCAGGTGAGCGATCGTTTAGTTAAAGCTCGTTTGTTGGTAAAGGCACAGGAGACAGGAGAGCCATATATAGAACCAGCTCATGATTTTCTAGTGCGCGGATGGGACAAATTGCAGGGATGGATCGGGCAGGAGCAAACCAATCTCATTTTGCAACAGCGTTTAACCCCCGCCGCATTAGATTGGGAAGCCAAGCACAAACAGAATCGCTTGCTGTGGAATGCCGAGCCTAACCTTGATTTGTTCGAGCAGGTACTTCATTCGCCAACTAACTGCTGGTTTAACAAGGTAGAGTTAGACTTTATTAAGTCTAGCGCTAGTCGAAAACGAAAAAATGTTACTCTCCGATGGGTAGGAGTTGGATGTTTGCTATTTGCCACAACTGCTGCTGCATTTTTCTTCAACAATCTCCGGCAGCTTGCCGATCGGCGAGAGCTAATTGCCAGACAAAATCTCTATGCCTCAAACATGAACTTGGCGAATCAGGAGTGGGGGAAATCTCAAATTAATCAGTTCACCAGGCTGTTAGATAATTCTTATCCTCAAGCCGATCGCAATGATTTGCGCGGATTTGAGTGGTATTACTTTTGGAAACTCGCACATAGCGATCGCGTTACTCTCAAACACGGTCAATCGGTCACTTCAGTAGCTGTTTCTCCAGATGGTAAGACCTTGGCAACAGTCAACTCCGATAAGCATCGCATGAATTCTCAAAATAGCATCAAACTTTGGGAACTCGCTACAGGTGAAGAACTACCTGTGGCGATACCCGGACACTCAGACGGAACAGTTTCTGTAGCGTTCTCTCCAGATGGAAAAGTTCTGGCAACGGGCGGACTGAATGATGCAAGTGTGATGTTATGGGATGTATCAACTGGCAAAGAGCTGAAAAACTATCGTGCAGGTACAGGCTATGAGGGAATTGGCAGGCCTGGAACGGTTCACACGGTGAAGTTTTCGCCAGATGGTAAGCTAGTAGCTCTGTTTATCCAACCTCTGAATTGTGTTACTGAGGCAACAATTTGCACTGCGATCGGATTTTCTTCAATGGTTAAAGTTCTAGATGTTGCCACCGGACAAGAAAAGGGAAATTTTCCAGTTGCAAATTTTGGGAGAGATGTCGCATTTTCTCCAGATAGTCAAACGCTCGCAATTAGCTCTAGCAATTTTTTATCATCAAAAGCAGGCGTAGTTTTATGGGACTTAAAAACTCAAAAAGAACAATCTAAACTTGAACTGAGTGACGGTAGTTGGGCGCGATCGCTAGCTTTTTCTCCTGATGGCAAGACTCTAATTCTGGGAGGAAATGAGGTACGGGCTTGGAACATTGTAAATCGAGGTACGCCACAACGCATCGGACAACATCGACAAAATGTTGTGGCAGTTGCGTTTTCTCCAAATGGACGGATCGTAGCATCTGCTAGCTCGGATCGAACGATTAAACTGTGGGATACAAATACCTATTTAGAGTTGGCAACCATTCAAGGACACGCGCAAGCAATTAGCTCTATCGCTTTTTCCCCAGATAGCAAAACACTGGTAACTGGTAGTGCTGACAAAACAGCAAAAGTCTGGGATATTGAACAGGTGACAAGGCAGAGCGATTCCAGTGGGGATTCCTTTACTTTTTCTCCTGATGGTAGAACTTTAGTTGCCTGGGATGCGGGAGCAACGTTTGGTCGCGTTATGGTAGGCAGTGAGTCAGAAGTCAAGTTATTGGACGGAACAACTTTACAAGAGTTTGCTGCATTTGGAAACTCCGGTGGGGATTCTCATGTTGTAGTTTCCCCAGATAGTCAATTTTTACTAACATGGGATGTCAGCAATATTAAGTTATGGGATCTCCATACAGGTCAGGAGATAGTCAATCGCCTGCAATGGATGGGGCGATCGGATGCTGAGCAAATTCATATCGTCGCTGTCTCGCCCAACAGCCAAATACTAGCTGCGGGAAGCCATCAAAAGCTCCTTCTTTGGCAGAAAGATGCAGAGAAGTGGCAACAACTTCCTGCCCTGAATTTCGGGAACACTTATATTAAGTCGATCGTTTTTTCACCTGACAGTAAAACGCTAGTGGCAGTGAATGCTGACGGTGTTGCTACAGTTTGGAATATTGCGACTCGAAAACAGCAAACAACCTTCAGACTTAGTAAAGATTCGGCATATATCTCAGAATTATCTCTAGAATTTTCGCCAGATGGCAAAACGCTCGTTACTGGTGTTTCAGATAATACAGGATTTATCAAGTTTTGGGATTCAAAAACTTGGAAAGAACGGGCAAATTTGACGAGCAATTTCCCTGTTTGGGAATTTTCACCTGATGGTAAAACGATCGCAATTGCTGGTAATGGTGAGAGCGCTCAATTAGTAGATCTAATGACCGCTAAAACCATTCAGACATTTGAAGGACACACTGAGATCGTGCGTTCTCTCACCTTCTCACCAGATGGCAGGCGATTAGTGTCCGGCAGTAAAGATGGGTCTGTGAAAATTTGGAATCCAGTCACGGGAACAGAACTGCTGACTTTAGGAGCGAATTTGGGTGATGTTCGAGCGGTTGATTTTGCGCCAGATGGTAAGACTCTTGTTGTTTCCTATTGGCAAGATGACAAACGTCGGATCAGATTTTGGCGGGCCGCCAGAGATGAAGAAGTCTGGATCGATAATCTCAGAACATCTAATCCGGCAGTTTTTGCAGAAGGAGAAAAATTGGCAATGAAAGACAATTTGGACGGAGCGATCGCGCAATTCCAAACTATATTGAGGGCTAATCCAGAACTAAATATAGATCCCGCAAAAGTTGCTCGGCACCTTGCCGTACAAAAAACGCTTCTGGACAGTCAAAAACTAGCACAAACCTGGAATTCTGAAGGAGTATTTGCTCAATTACGCCATGCCTTAGAATTAAATCCTGCCCTAACTCTTAACCCCAAAATGGACGCTCGACGAAGTATTTTATTGGCTCATCGACCTGTAATTGTAGAGGCGGAAAAGCATATTACGCAAGGATTTAACTACAAAAAACAGGGCGAAGTCGATAAGATAGTACCCGAACTTACTATAGGTATAGATTTGCTGGTTCCCTTATTTCAAAATGGCTATCCAGCTCCGCCTTTGCTTTTAGAAGCCTATATCGAGCGGGGGGCGCAGTATTTTGTTAAGCAGCAATACGATCGAGCGATCGTAAATTGGCAAGCAGCAGCTCAAATTGTTCCTTCAGATGCGCGTGCCTATGGCAATACGGGCTTTGCTTATTACGAATTAGGTCAACTAGATTTAGCTATTGCTATGTGGAAAAAAACCACAGAACTCGATCCTAAATACGATGAAGCCTGGGCTGGTTTAGGTCTTGCTCTCTACGAACAGGGGAAAGTTAAGGAAGGAATTCTCATGTATCAAAAAGCATTGGAACTGGAGCCAAATTTTAAGAGTGTAAATTGGTTGCGCGAATCCCGCAGTTGGTCAGAGAAATCGCTCCGCAGTGCATCTAAATTACTTCATTCAGCTTCAAAGAATTCAACAAATAATTGACTGAGATGGCTAACCCGGACTTGATATACAGCAGTTTTCAGGTATCTGAGGTACACAGAAACCCGATCCAGAAACCGGGTTTCTAGCTGTACTTCATAAACCTGCAATCTGCTGTAATTCTTGTTCGCATCTCAGCTTGCAGGTTTTGCCAAACTTTTCTCCCAAGTTTTACAAATTCCAGTAGCAGTATAATTAGCAATCTTTTTGACAATCAATGCAGCCAAAAGAGTAGCAACAGCCGGTGCAAGTCCCAGTCCAGATATCAGAACGGGAGCTAGCATTCCTGCAGCTTTGGTGTAATTCTGGCTAATAGCTTCATCCAAGATTTTCTGAGTCTCTAAATCCTCTCCTCCGAGGGGTTTGCACATAATTTCGTAAACTAAGGGGTTCACGCGATCGAACAGCCGTTTGCCCGCTTCTAAAAACCTCGGATCGATCGCTCCTCTGCTGGCAACACCTGCATCAATTGCCTCTAAAGAAACTGGATCTATTCCTTTAATGCTGAGTTCTATCCCATCATCCCCTATAGCTAGAGCGTGAGAGCCAATTTGTGCTTCTAGCTGCTCCTCATCAAGTTCCCACAAACTCTCTACAATAACTGCAACTTCTGCCATGATTAATTTTCCCTCAACTTGAGTTAACGATAATATTACTGATTATTTTTTGCCTGCGAAGCTGATGAATAAAAACCCTTAAATATAGCTTAGCTAAGACCGAGCTACCAATTGGAAATCTTAACCATTCTTTATCGGACTGATGCTACAAGTAACTTGACACGCTACTTGCAGCCGTAAGGCGCGCTGCGCGCGCCCTACATATAATTTATTCGATCGCCTGCTTTAGGAATTTACTCGCCACAAGATAGCTGTTTTATCATCACACCCCGTAGCCAGAAGTTTGCCATCCGGGCTAAATGCTACAGAGTTGACAAATTCCATATGTTCGTAGGTAGCTTTGAGCGCTAACGTGCTAGCATCCCACAGTTTGGCAGTGTAGTCTTCGCTCCCTGTTGCCAAGAGTTTGCCATTCGGGCTGAAAGCAATAGAAGTAACTGATTTTTTGTGAGGACTAAACTTCTTCTTAAGAGCCAAAGTCGTTGCATCCCATAAAGCAACAGTCTTGTCTTCACCGGCTGATACTAACAGGCTACCATCAGGACTAAATGCGACCCCATGCACGCGAGCCCTGTGAACGTTACCCGTAGCTTTGACTTCGCCAGTTGCCACATCTATCAGTTGAACGAGCGTGTTTTCTGTTCCTATAGCAAGGAGTTTACCATCAGGACTAAAGGCCATTGTCCGCACCACATTAGTAGAACGTTCCTCGAAAAACTCAAGTTTGGGATCGCTAAAATTATTGACACTCAAGATTCCTGCTCTTTTAAAGTGGTCGCTGTTCCCGCCAGTGCTAAAAGCTACAAGCTGACCGTCGGGGCTAAAGGCTACTGCTTTTCCCACGTCTCCGTTGCCGAAACGTTCTACCTTTCGTCCAGTAGCTACGTCCCATAACACGATTGTCTGGGAGAAGGTATTTCCCTTAACCAGGCAGGCGGATGCCAAAAGGCTGCCGTCAGGGCTAAACGCTATTCCATAGTAGGGCGAATCGGCGATCGTTGCTTTCAGGGTATAGGTGCTAACGTCCCAGAACTTGATGGTGCCGTCATTGCTCGCTGAAGCTAACAGTTTACCATCGGGGCTAAATGCCACGGAACACACCCAACTGGTATGACCTGTCAGTGATGCCAGCATTTCATTGGTCATAATTGAAACTCCCTTTGTACTCAAGCTTAAGTATAATTCGCTACGAGCATATATCTGACAAAACTTGAATTTTCCAGAATTCCTTGCCAAATGGCCGATCGGCACGGAGTAGTGTACGTGCCAATTGGGGAGTGCGGAATCGGGGTATAAATGATGACTCACCGCACAACTAAAGAAGGTGCGTCAGGATTGATGGTTTTCCACAAGCTTATTAGCTTCTTCCTGACGCACCCTGCGATTAATATTGTGTCCGATCGATTACCAGTAATAAAAACGGTTTGTAGTGATGACTTTAGTTCTCAAAGATCGGGACTGAAAGCTTTACTACAAACCGTTTAAGATCGCGGTCAATCGAGCGAATAGAATCTAAGAAGTTTCACGGCAATTTTATGCTAGATCGAACAGCAAAATTTCTGCATCTTCCGTAGCTTCGATCGCGACTTCAGTTCGATCGCTAATCGCCGCACCGTCGCCCTTTGCTAAGGTCAAACCGTTAAGCAAAATAGCACCGCGAGCAACTTGCACCCAAGCGTGACGGTTCGGCTGCAAAGTATGAACAACCCGCGAGTTTTTATCCAAAACAGCCGCGTACAAATCGACATCTTGATGCACTTTCACCGCACCATCTCTAGCATCTCGCGCCGCTACCAAACGCAGTTTTCCGTGTCTTTCTGCTAGAGGAAACTCTTTCTGTTCGTAACTCGGTGTCAATCCATTTGTATCGGGCAAAATCCAGATTTGCAGTAAATGAACTGGATCGGTTTGCGAGTGATTGAACTCGCTGTGTTGGATGCCCGTCCCCGCACTCATCCGCTGCACTTCACCGGGTTTGATTACTGCGCCGGTTCCCAAACTGTCTTTGTGTTCTAAAGCTCCTTCCAATACATAGGTAATGATTTCCATGTCTCGGTGTCCGTGAGTGCCGAAACCATTACCTGGGCTAACGACATCTTCATTAATTACTCGCAAAGTGCGAAAATTCATGTGTTTGGGATCGTAATAGTTGGCAAAGGAAAATGTGTGGTAAGTGTCCAGCCAACCGTGGTTTGCGTGTCCTCTAGCTTCACTTTTACGAACTGCAATCATGTGTTCCTCCTAATTAAAAATTTCGATGTGTCAGTCATATTTAGTTGGAAGGGAAACCAAAAGCGATCGATCGCACTTGGTTTCTTCTCGATCGTTACTGCTGTTAAAGCTTGCTATGAGTGCCGTCGCAAAATGGAGACTTCACAGTATGCTTGCAGTTGCACAGCGCCACAGCTTTTTTCTCAGTTATTTCAAAAGCTAGCGGCACAAATCCGCTGCCTTTATGGGAACCATCACAAAAAGGCTGATTCTTAGCTTGACCGCAGGCGCACCAATAGTATTTTCCGGGTTCAAGTTCCATAACGACGGGTTTTCGATCGGCAATTACAGGCTCGTTCATCGTGTTCTCCTCTTTAATTCGTTCCAGATTCAGAAATCTATGTATTGGTTTAGTTGGTTTGATTTCTGAGATGTTTCTACTTTAAACCAAGTCAAGCTATGATGGGAAGTACGCACTTAAAAGTGGGATAGTTACCAAAAAGATACTATGCAAGTCAAAGAAGGAAGTCTTGAAAGAGCAAATTGCCCGGTAGAAAGAACTTTAGAGGTAATTGGCGGCCGCTGGAAAGTCTTGATCCTGCGGGAACTGTTTCAAGGAGTGAAGCGTTTTAACGAGTTGCAAAGGGCCGTGAATGGCATTACTCAAAAAATGCTGACGCAGCAACTTCGGGAGATGGAATCTGACGGCATCGTGCATCGAGAAATTTACTTGCAAGTGCCACCGAAAGTTGAATATTCGCTGACTCCTTTGGGTGCCAGTCTCAAACCGATTATTGACACCATGCATGAATGGGGAGTTCGGCATATTAATTTAACTTGAATCTTATCAGAATGTTACGAGATTTGAGATTGAATGGAACATTTCAAATCTCTATTTTGCAAAGGATAATGCCGGGTAGAGTAATGGCTAATTTACAGAGATCGATCGCGATCGAGCCAGTACCCTATCTGACAGAGTTTTAGCTGGTTCGGCAAACCCCATCTGCTGTTCGGTATTCTCCCAAAGTTGAGGCAAAAGTCCGATCGCAGCGTTAATGTAATCTGTATTTCAACTAATCCATCATCCGGAAAATACCATACAGAAAATGATGCTAATAGTGAGACTGTGGCTGAAGGCAGTCATAGTTGTTTTAAGATGCAACAAGTCGCTTTAGTATTTTGGATCGGGTCGATCGAGCTTTTTGCTACTTGCACAAAAACACTGGATTTATCTGATAGCGGAACTCTCCCTACCCGCGCCATAATTTAATGACCGCAACACCTGCATCACCCTGTTTCTATCTGCCGGTAGATGTGAGTTTTTCAACCCAGTTCAACAATAGTAACATGAACAACATCGAACGTCTTGCCACCCTCAACCGCATCCGCAAACTCAGCCGTTTAATGGATACTGCGATCGGCATTCCCGGTACTAAATTTAGAATTGGTTTAGATCCAATTATCGGTTTAGTTCCCGGTGCCGGCGATTTAGTAGATACGGCATTTTCCGCCTACTTAATTTATTTAGCTACCCGATTCAACATCCCCCGCAAAACTCTAGGCAAAATGATTTACAATATCGGTTTGGAAGCTGTTATTGGAACGGTGCCTTTAGTGGGAGATATTTTTGATGCTTTTTATAAATCAAACATGAGAAATCTTGCACTTTTAGAAGCGCACCTCGAAGCAGCAGAACCGGAATTAGCCGAAGCTGCAAAACCCGTTCCCGAGCCAGTTAAACGGTAAATAATATCATACCAAATCCGTGGTGAACTATCCCCTCTATCGCAGAAAACTGTAGGGGCGGGTTCGCCAACAATCCCTGCTAAAGATTGACAATCTCAAAAACCCGCCCCCACCCAACGATAAATTCAAACCAACATTTTTATTGGGAATTATATCGCGTTCGATCGGGCTTAAAATATAGATCGGGGCGGGTTTATTAGATCTCTTATTTTTAGTGAAGATTTCAGCAAACTCGCTCCTACTAGAATTATGGTAATTGACCGGACACGATATTGCGCAAAAAAACCATTTCTGGGAAAAAACACTCTATTAATGCGTCAAATATTGAAGCATCAACCCGATATTAATACGCTAAGCGCAAGTCATACCTATGTTTAATTTTGCCTCATTTACTCCAAAAGCAAATCACGACTGCAACCACTTCATAAACTTATCCGCAGCAGTTCCTATAGACTCTCCGACTTGCTTCTTCAAACGCCACCGTCCGAATGCTTGTTCGTACTCTTCCCCTTCAGTTTGATAAACATTCCAAGTATTAAGAGCCAATCCCAATCCCCAAGTTAATAAAACGAATAGAGACCAAGAAAGCTCGTGGGAACCTGCCAGATTTAACAACACTAAAAAAGTATTGACAATGCCGTACTTGATGAAATTTTTCCGCAATTTGGCGCGCCGATAACTATTAAAAGCCAGTTTTTCTTGAAATTCCCCTCTATTTGCCAGCCATTGCTGTTCAGCAGCCAGAATATCCTGTTCGGAAATGCCCAATTCCGCCGCAATCTCGAAAAGCTGCACTCTGGATAATTCCCCTGCTTCCTCCCGACGGGCGATCGCAAGCTGTAAAATAGATTGAGCATCCTCTGAAGAGTAAATTTGAGTTATTTGACTTTCATTTGCCGTCATAGCGATTTTCCTATAATTCCTGACATTATTTCTATGATATATAGATTGCAGTTAAACGTCAGGTAGTGACAGTGGCGGATTTCAACACCCGGAAGATTTAGATTGGGCATTGGGCATTGGGCATTGGGCATTGGGCATTTTCGATGACGTGCGAGGCTACCGCTGCGCTTTTTAAACCTCACTATCAACTGTCAACTGTCAACTGTCAAATGATTTGTAAATATCTTGCTCCCTCCCCTTGGTAAGGGGAGGGTTGGGGTAGGGTAAAAAATTTACAAATGATTTATGACTGCTATATCAACTAACCCAAAGAGTACAACCAGCCATCCCTCGCGCAAATCCTCACAATTCCGTCCCAAACTACAGGCGTCGCCTCAAACGATAAACCGGGTTTAAATCTTGCAGATTCTTGCACTTTCAAACGGTAAAACTCGCCTTTAACATTAGGCAAAGCATTCTTATCCCCAGACTTGGCTCGCTCCCAATTCAAATCAAACAAATAAACGCCATTGTATCCCGCACTAATCAGTTTATTGCCATCGGTAAAAATCGGAGTTGAAATCGAAGCGCCGATTTCTTTTTTGAATGCAATTAACGGTGTATTGTAAGATTGCTTGCGCCAAGGTACAGCAATTTTTTCACCAGTAACTATATCCTGAGAACCGATGTATAAATTACCGTCGATCGCATTTGTAGCAAACAGCGCCGGAAACTCGCCGGAATTGTACTCATCATTCAGCGCCACCGAACCGATTATCCCCCCTTCCCAGCCAGAAACCCGGCGGTTTCCCGTAGGTAAAAACCATTCAACGCTAGCATTCGATTCTTTGTTTGGATTGAGTTTGAGGACTCCGCCGTTACCCTGAATGTATTGTTTTTCAATGGCACAAAATAGTTTGCCAGATTTAGAAATAACAGCAGTTCCATCCAGATCGGAACCAGTATAAAAATCCCAAACAATCTTTTTATCTGTAATGCTAATTCCGTAAATGTGACCCGAACCAGCAGCTATAAATATGCGGTCTTTGAGCCTGGATGGCGATGATTCCGCTACCAAATTTCCGCCATGCTTGGCGATATCTCCCGGTGCGTAAAGCTGCACTTCGGACAAGATTTGCGGTTGCTTGATTCCTTGTTTGACTTTTGCTGTATTTGTCGAACTGTTGAGAAAATAGCCGATCGCATTTTCCCCCGCATTGAATAAAAGACTGTTACCTAGATACAAAGCGCTGCTGTCATTATCCTGACTGTAGCTGGGCGTTCTCCTAATATCTAATTTCCAAATTTCCTTACCACTCCTAAAAGAGATTGCCCTAAAACTCGGCACGACTTGTTTGCTGCCGCTACCGCTGCGACTGCCCTGCAAAATTACAATTCTGTTTTCGGGTGTGGCTTTTTCATCGATATAAATTGTTGGCGAACCCTTAATTACATTATCAAATTTGTAGCGCCAAACTTCTTGATTTGTTGCAATATCTATTTTTCGCAAATTATAGTCAAAAGCACCGATAATTAAATAAGTTTTGCCCCGATCTTTAACAATCGCCGGCTGTCCCGTCCAACCCGCGCCACTCCAAACAACAGACCTCCTGCCCAAAAAAGTTCGACCGCTGCCGAGTTGAAATTTATCGATTAACTTCAAACTTTTGGGTACGCCCCTACCGTAAAATCTCCGCTGGTCGTTTCCTAAAAATGTCGGTACTAATAATTCTATTTCCGGGTCTGCTGCTGCCAGAAATTTGTTGAGATTAGTTTCTAAAAACTCTGGGTTTGAGGGTGCAGCTTGGCACTGTTTGAGAGTTGGAGGAATTGCGGCACTCAGTAACAATTGTCCGAGCCGTTGGTTGAAGGTTCTGCGAGATGATAAACTCATTGTGCATCTAAGCGATCGACCATAATATTAAAGCACGATCGAGTTTAACAATGAAATCAAATACGCGCAATCCCGAACTTCCCTTCAATAAAACTGAGTTAAGAAAATTGCCCGATAGTTGAAAACGAGGTTTTTCAACAGTAAGGTTATGGTAAACTGAATTGTAAGTATTCTAGATACAGCAGATTGCAAGTTTATGAAGTACACTCCAGAAACCCGGTTTCTTAAAGAAACCGGGTTTCTCTGTACCTCACATACCTGAAAACTGCTGTAATTAGTTAATGAGTGGCATTAACCGCGAACTAACACCAGACCCAAGAATAAGTTTATTTGACTGAGATCTTGCAGCAATGTCATTAATCCTGTAGGGGCGGGTTCGCCAACAAGCCCGGAGACAACAAACAGGTTAAATAAACCCGCCCCAATCCCATGAAAAACCTCCTATTGACTGCAGGTACAAGATGTCAGTTTGACAAACATCTTCCCGAAACGCCTGTATTACGCAGAAATTAAAATTATTAAAGGAACCGACAATTATCATGTTATCCCCCGCACAAAACCTCGTCGAACAAATCAACGATCGGGAATTTATCGAGTTGTGGGTAGATCCGATTGTTTTCCCACCTCGTATTCTGATGTTAGTGGGTGGCAAAAATAGTAAGTGTTGTATTTACGAACCATCAGAAAATTATAAACCGCTGTTTTTAAGTTCAAGTTACGATGAGGCTCATTCGTGGCTGTTGGAAGATGAATGCGAGCGAGTTGATGGTAGGCTTTTAGCCTCGGAAATACTTTGAGTTAATAAAAGCGGATTGAGTTAGCATAGTTTGAAGATAGTCTAAAGGTTAAAAAGGAAATTCAAATGATTTTATCTTTTAAAGATGTACAGTTTATTGTTGAAGCTCTGGAGTTTCAGATCGAGGCATACCAAAAACGTCTGAATGATGAAAATTTGGACGAAGATGCAGCCTCGGATATTGGCAATGATTGCGGTTTTTTGGAAGCACTTCGCCACGACTTGGTGAAAGCTATTAAGGATGGCAATCTGCCTAAGATAGGATAATTTTCTGAAGGTTTCTATCGAGAAGTAGGAAAATGATGAGAGCGATCGCACCTCAGTTAAGGAAGGGAACTCGCTTGACGCAATAAGGGAAAAGAAAGGGCGATCGCACTTTAGGAAAAAAGGGCGATCGCTCTTATGGATGAGGTAAAATAAAGGGCGATCGCTCTTTATTTTCTTATTTATTCCTCATAAACCCCTAATTATTTCTGGAACAGCGCGAGACAAAAACTCTTAATTGACGCGACACCGCCATGAATACGGGCTTTGCCAATTAGTTGTTTCAGCAAATGCTCTATTATTAAAGTATTGAGTTCTACAAGCCCGCGTCATATCGACTGAGGATTCCCACAAAGTCGGCCACCCCAATGGAGTGGCGTAGACACGACAACGCCATGAGTAAGCGTTTGGCTTATTTCCCACTAATACAGCGCCGAAATAGGCGACAAGAGTTTGTTGTTGGCAGGCTCTTGCCATATTAATACCGCCAAGCACTCTTGCTTGTGCATTGCTTGGTAAAGACCAAGAAAAAATACTTGATGCGAGAACAACAGCAGTGAGATTTGATAAATTTTTAATCGGAACTTACCCCCAGGCTCGATCGCTCCTAGATTTCAAACCAAGAACTCACGGGCAATCGGGGTGAGACTCCCCACCTGATACATGACTACAAATT
>JALOON010000106.1 GCA_025454405.1 Oscillatoriaceae cyanobacterium Prado104
TTCCCGACTCGAAACGGAGAAAAACTATGCCCTATGCCCTATGCCCTATGCCCTATGCCCTATGCCCCCCTCACCAAAAGACTTATTCAGCAAGCCCTACCTATAGCTGTAATATCTGGAGTGCGCACCCTACATATAGACTTGGTGCGCGCTCGCTGTTTACTTCTTCCTTCTTCCTTCTAAAATGTTTCTCGCGAATGGTAACGCTTTTTGCTAAACTTGTAATCCGAGAAATAGTATTTACAAGGATGGCTAGGGATGTCAGCAGCCGCGCAAGTAACCGACTCTACCTTTAAGCAAGAAGTGCTGGAGAGCCAAGTTCCCGTTCTAGTGGATTTTTGGGCCCCCTGGTGCGGCCCCTGTCGGATGGTCGCACCCGTAGTAGATGAGATTGCCCAGCAATATGACGGGCAAGTGAAGGTAGTAAAAGTTAATACGGACGAGAATCCTAACGTTGCCAGCCAATACGGTATCCGCAGCATTCCTACGCTGATGATATTCAAGGGCGGTCAGCGTGTGGATATGGTAGTTGGGGCGGTGCCGAAAACTACTCTCGCCAACACTTTAGAAAAGTACATTTAACGCAACTGCGAGCGGTTTCGCGCTGTTTTTTTGGCAGCAGCAAGGATACTAACTCGCTTCAAGGTGGGGCAAGGCTACTGAAAAAGTTATTGGTTGTCAGTAAGGCGATTTGCCGACAGCTAAAAGCTTTGATTTTCGTCTTGTCCTTTTATTTTGAGCGGCTGCCGATCGTCCCCCTTTTTTTTGGGAAAAAAACATGATTCCTTCTCCCTCTGGTGAAAGTAATGTACCCCTCGATGCGAAGGTAGCCGATCTAATCCGCCAGTTGCCTGCGTTGAAGCACTCTGAGTGGATCGGCCGATCGCTCTTGACGATCGCGCAGATGGCGAAGGAAGATCTCGATCGCCTTGACTGGAAAATTATCTCGGCATCTCTGCGAGATATGGAAAAGGCTTTTGAACTGTTTTATCCCTACCGCCACACCCGCAAAATCGCGATTTTTGGTTCGGCGAGGGTGCCCCCGGCATCGCCGGAATATTTGATGGCGAGGGATTTTGCGCGGGCGATCGCCCAGCAGGGATTTATGGTGATTACGGGCGGCGGCGGCGGGATCATGCAGGCGGCGAATGAGGGGGCGACGGCAGAACATTCTTTCGGGCTCAACATTCAGTTACCTTTCGAGCAAAATTCCAATCCTTTTATTGCGGGCGATCGCAAGTTGCTCACTTTTAAATACTTTTTTACCCGCAAGTTATTTTTTCTGCGGGAAAGCGATGCTTTGGCTTTATTTCCGGGCGGTTTTGGAACTTTAGACGAAGCTTTTGAGTGCCTGACTTTGACTCAAACAGGCAAATTTGGACCCGCACCGGTAGTCCTGATCGATCGGCCCGGAGGCGATTATTGGCACGATTGGGATGCTTTCGTGCAAAAACAGATGCGGGCGAGGGGTTTAATTTCTGCAGACGATCGCAGTTTGTATACAATTACTGACGATATCAATGTTGCTTGCGATGCGATCGCGAGTTTTTATTTAGTTTATCACTCGTGCCGCTACGTGCGCGAAAAATTAGTAATTCGCTTAAAAACCGAGCTTTCTGATGCCTGTGTCGCTGGATTGAATGAGGAATTTAGCGATATCGTCGTTACTGGAAAAATTGAAAAAAGTCAAGCTTTGCCTCCAGAAATCGGAGATGAAACTTTCGATTTGCCGCGGTTAATTTTGCATTTTAACCAGCGGGATTTAGGGCGGCTTTACCAGCTAATTGCTACTATCAATCAAATGTGTGCTGCTGCGCCCGAGGCGGCGCATCCAGAACAAAAATAGTCGATCGTTGACATTGGTAATTGGTAATTGGTAATTGGTAATTGGTAATTGGAGGACATTGTGAGTATTGAACAAGCCTTAATGGAGCAAATCCGATTCCTCACCCCAGAGCAGCAACAGGAAGTCCTAGACTTTGCCACCTTCCTCCGGCAGCGATCGCCTGGAGTCTCAAAAAAGAAGCGTATACCTGGATTGCATAAAGGAAATGCCTATTGGATGGCAGACCACTTTGATGTTCCGCTTCCAGATGAGTTTTGGTTAGGATAAGCATGAAACTATTGCTCAATGCCGTACTGAAACTGCAACATAGGTGAGCCGTGACGCGATTTTCAAGCAATACGATTGCCAATTGATTTGGCAAGCAGTATGCATATATTAGATTATAGGACGAGCTTTTATATACAACCAAACTTAATATCAATTAGAAGTTTGACAGCCTGTCTTTTGACAAAATTGCTCGACTGGGATAGATTCTTGTTAAAAG
Organism: Oscillatoriaceae cyanobacterium Prado104; assembly: GCA_025454405.1. Classification (GTDB taxonomy): domain Bacteria; phylum Cyanobacteriota; class Cyanobacteriia; order Cyanobacteriales; family Microcoleaceae; genus Microcoleus. The sequence goes on from JALOON010000106.1 coordinate 2,331, forward strand.
TCAAGCAACAAGCACAAAATATCAAAAAAATACTGACAACCGACAACTATCAATCATTAACTATTTATTATTACTTCTTCCTTTTTCCTTCTTCGGTCTTCCGAATGACGAAAGACCTACGGACAATTCATCCGTGTATCCGTGTCATAATCCGTGTAGTGCCTTCCTTCTTCCTTCAAATGCTAGACCTCCTGCTAATTAGCACTTTAGGATTTCTCGGCAGTTTCGGACACTGTGCGGGGATGTGCGGGCCTCTGACAGTGGCATTTTCCCTCTCCAGCGCCCGCAAAGATAAATTAGCTGCTTTCCGCTTTCACCTGCTGCTGAATTTAGGAAGAATTGCTGCTTACGCTGTAGTTGGTGCTGCAATTGGTACAGTCGGATCTGTATTGATTGCTGGCGGACAAATGGCAGGTATCGGTAGCGGTTGGCGGAGGGCGATCGCACTTTTTACGGGCACAATGTTAATTTGGTTTGGCGCGCTGCAAATTAAACCAAATTTGTTGCCGAGATTGCCGCTGCTGCATCCAATTTCGCACGATCGAGTCGGACAAGCAATGAACCAGCTTTCGACAAAAACAAACTGGTGGGTGCCGGTAGCTTTGGGTTTGCTGTGGGGCTTGATTCCCTGCGGTTTTCTCTATGCGGCGCAGATTAAAGCAGCGGAAACGGGAAATCCGATTTGGGGCGGGGCGACAATGCTGGCTTTCGGACTCGGCACGCTGCCAACAATGCTGGGAGTGGGTGTTATTGCTGGTAGATTGAGTGCCGACAGGCGCAGTCAATTGTTTCGGATGGGCGGGTGGGTAACAATTTCGATCGGGCTGCTGACTCTGTTGCGCGCCGATGAAATGGTCGATTTCACCAGCCACGCGGCGCTGTTTTGCTTGATGCTGGCGCTGTTAGCGAGGCCGGCAAGCAAGTTTTTGCCGTCGCTGTTGCGCTACCGGCGCGCTTTGGGTGTGGGTGCGTTTGTACTGGCACTTGCCCATATGTTTCACATGTTAGACCATACGCTGAAGTGGAATTTTGATGCTGTATTTTTCATGGTGCCGCAGCACCAATTGGGGATGGCGGCGGGGTTGCTATCGCTGCTGTTGATGGTGCCGGCGGCGGTGACGAGTTTCGATCGGGCTCAAAATTATTTAGGCACTCTTTGGCGGCAAATTCACCTCTTAGGAATTCCCGCTTTTTTGTTGGCTTCCACACACGCTGCGATCGTCGGTTCTCGCTATCTCGGCGGCTTTGAGTTGCAGTGGCAAAATCAATTACTGACAGCAATGTTAGGCGTAGTATCGCTATTAGTTATTTGTGCGCGATCGCGCTTATTTTGGTCAATTTTAGGTTGGGAAAAATTCTATGTTTCGCCTGTCAAACACAAGTAAGAATTTGAGATTGTTAGTCTTTTTAGGATTGCTAGTTGCAGCGATAATGCCCGTAGCACCTCAGTTAAATTCGATCGCAGTTTTGGCGCATGAAGTGGAAGTATCGGGAGATGTAGCTGCTACCTTTCACTTGGAACCCAATCACAATCCCCGCGCCGGACAGCCTGCGAGAGTGTGGTTTGCCCTAACTCGCAGGGGCGGTCAAATTATCCCTTTAGAGCAGTGTAATTGCCAATTAGCGGTTTATCCGAAAGGGTACAAAGCAGGGGACAAGCCACTGATGCAACCGCCTTTAAAAGCCGTTTCTGCTGAGAAATATCGGGGCATTCCCGGTGCCGATATTGTCTTTCCCAAAGCTGGAAGTTACGAACTTGAATTGAGCGGATCTGCAAAAACAGCAGGTAGTTTTAAACCGTTTAAACTGAGTTATACAGTTACGGTTCGCTAAGATTGAAAGTTATTCTTTGGGGATATTTTTTGTTTTACCGCAGGGCGTACAGAAGTCACAGAGTGAGGAAGTGAGGGCAAAATAGATAATAGTCTTTTTTATTTAAAAAGTAATAATTTCGCTATATTCTGTGAGAAATATAGGCTGGTTACTCATAGCAAATCTTAATTTTTAATAAAATGAAGCCGCCGATTCAAAACAACTAAATTTCTGCGTTACAGTATCAGTGTCAATTCTATAAATTGTGAAGGCTAAGCTATTTCGAGCTGACAAAAGGATGTAACGATGGATATTTTATCTAACACTGTGGCGCTATCGCGGATGCAATTTGCGCTGACGGCTATCTTCCACATGCTTTGGCCAGTTCTGACTACGGGAATGGGAATTTATTTGGTAATCGTTGAAGGATTGTGGCTGAAAACTCGCAATCCAGATTACTACCGCCACGCCCGTTTTTGGTCAAAGCTTTACGTGCTAAATTTTGGAATTGGCGTAGCTTCGGGAATTCCGATGGAATTTCAATTCGGTACGAATTGGGCACCATTTTCTGAAGCTGTTGGTGACTTTTTTGGGAGTGTTTTGGGGTTTGAAGCTTCAATGGCATTTATGCTGGAAGCTGGTTTTTTGGGAATTATGTTGTTTGGCTGGGAGAGGGTTCACCCGATCGTCCATTATTTGGCTACTATCATGGTAGCTTTCGGGGCTAATCTATCAACTGTTTGGATTTTAGTTGCTAACTCTTGGCTGCAAACTCCTGCCGGCGGAGAATTGGTCAATGGCAAGTTTATTGTCAGCGATTACTTTCAAGCTATTCTCAACCCATTTGCCTTAAAAAGCGTGTTGCATATGTTTTTTGCAACGCTAGAAACTTCGCTGTTTGTAATTGGTGGAATTAGCGCTTGGTACATTCTCAACAAACGTCACGAAGCGTTTTTTTCCAAGTCTTTAAAAATTGCCATAGCAACTGCGATCGCGGTTGCACCTTTGCAAATCTACATCGGGCATTTGAGCGCAGAACAAGTTTATCACTATCAACCAGCGAAATTAGCAGCGATCGAAGCTAAATGGGAAACCATCCCAGCAGGACAGTCTGCTGACTGGACTTTGCTGGCATTACCTGATGAAAAATCCCAGAAAAATAGCTGGGAAGTAGCTGTTCCCAATGGCTTGGGATATGTTCTAGAATTCAAACAAAAACTTTCAGAACCAGTCCTCGGATTGAAAGAATGGCAGCCTGAAAATCGCCCCCGCATGGTGGGTTTAATCTACTATTCATTCCGCATCATGTCCGGTATTGGATTCTTCTTTGTTGGCTTGATGTTGTTCAGTGTAATTCAGTGGTTGCGGGGCAAACTTGCTGCTGAAAATATCGGCAGTCAAACTTGGTTGATGCGGGCTTGGATTTTAGCTGCTCCTTTAGGATATATTGCTGTAGAATCTGGCTGGATCGTGCGCTGTGTGGGACGGCAACCCTGGGCTTTGTACGGTCAAATTCGCACTGCCGATGCTGTCTCTGCCGTCCCCGCTAGCAATGTTTTAACTTCTCTCACTTGTTTTGCTGTTGTTTACAGCTTGTTGTTTATTTGCGCCTTGTATTTTGGCAGCCGCATTATCCGCAAAGGTCCTAATTTCAATCTGCCGGTTCCCAGCTTGGAAAATCGACCTGCAATCGCAAGTCAACCTGCCGAACACCTGACAGATAGCCGTCCTGTAGAAGCACAACAATAGGAGATTGCATGCAAGCTTTAGAGCATTTTCTCCCGCAAGTTTGGTTTGTAGTTCTGGCATTATTTCTCCTGCTATACGTCATGCTTGACGGTTTTGATTTAGGAGTGGGAATTTTGTCTCTGACTGCTAGCGATGAAGAGCGCCGAGGCATTTTAATGACCAGTTTGGGCAATGTTTGGGATGCTAACGAAACTTGGCTGGTTTTGATGGGAGGTGCTTTATTTGGGGCATTTCCGCTGGCTTACGGCACGATTTTGACGGCGCTGTACATCCCGATTTTCCTGATGCTTTTCGGATTGATTTTTCGGGCGGTAGCGTTTGAGTTTCGCGAACATTCTAACCGGAAAAAATTCTGGAATTACGCTTTTGGTGCGGGAAGTTTTTTAGCATCTTTGGCTCAAGGTTTAGCCCTCGGTGCGGTGATTGAAGGGATTGCAGTTGATGAAGCGGGTCACTTTACCGGGACTACTTGGGATTGGCTGGATTGGCGATCGATCCTAGTTGCTTTGACGCTAATTCAAGGCTATGTTTTGATCGGTTCTACCTATCTCATTATGAAGACTGAGGGGGAACTGCAAGCAACTCACTACCGCACTGCTAAGATAGCGGCAGTGACGACGTTAATCGGAGCGATTTTAATTACCATAGCCACTCCGATTTTTTACGAAAGTACGAGGGCGAGGTTGTTCGAGAAACCATTAGTTTATATCTTTGCGGCGATTCCTTTATTAGGAGTAGTGTTTGTGGGGCTTTTGCTGAAAAGTCTTAATAGCAAAGAAGAACGGACGCCGTTTATCTGGACAATATTGATTTTTTTGCTCACTTTCATCGGTTTGGGATTGATTGTTTTTCCCTATATTATCCCGACGAAAATCACGATTTACCAAGCTGCTGCTTCCCCTAGCGCGCTGGTATTTATGATTGTGTTTATCGGCTTTCTCATCCCGATTATGATTTTTTACAACATCTACAATTATGTAGTGTTTCGGGGTAAGGTTGCCGGCGGCCACTACGAAGAATAAGCAAGCAAGATATATTTGTAGTGAGAAATTTAGTCTCGATCGAGGATTGAATTCCTCACTACAAACCAAAATCAGCAATAACTAATAACTGATGGCTGATGGCTGCCAGCTAAAGCTGTTTGGTCATAATTTCTTTGAGCAAATCCAGCCCCTTTTTAACTCTCCGAGAAACTGTCACTGCGCTGATACCTAAACGTTCTGCTGTTTCCTTTTGCGTCAAGTCGTAGAGAAATACAAATTCCAATATTTCCCGAGTCCGTTTTTCTAACTGAGACAAAGCTTGCTGCAAGCGAATTTGGTCTTCTTGGGCCAACTGAAAACTTCGGTACTTGCTATCGGGTACTAATTCCCCAAGAGAAATTGCCCCTTCCTCTTCATCCTGCACCGGTGCATCCAAACTTAGCGGCGATTGATTGAGTCGGGCTAGCTCAATCTGCTGCCATTCTTGCACGGAAATATTTAGCGCTGAGGCAATTTCGGCATCTCCAGGCTGTCTGTTAAGCCGTACCTGCAAATCTTTAACCACAGCAGCCGACTTGCGTTGCAGAGACAGCCAGTGTCTGGGAACTCTCACCGAAGGGCTTTTATCGCGCAGGTAGTGTTGAATTTCGCCTCTAATGTAGGGAATTGCAAAGGAACTGAATGCGTGTCCCTTCGACATATCAAATCGTTCTATCGCTCCTATTAAACCTATACATCCGACTTGCAGCAAGTCGTCGTAGCTTTCCCCGCACTGATTGATCCAGTGGTGAACTTCTTTCCTCACCAACCCGATATTTATTTGAACTAACCGATTGCGTACTTCATGGGAGCCAGAATCTTGGTACTGGCGCAACAATTCTAAGTTTTCGCTTTTGAGGTTGTCGCTTTTTAGCTCGTTCGTGAGTGCGGTAGAAGACATGGCGGCATGGGGGTTGATAGAGCAGAGCACTGACATGGACTCAGAGCTAGTTTTTCATCTAGTCTGAAAGATTTTATAGCCGATCGGTGTAATCTTAACACTAACCAGCAGTGATGCGAGACACATTCGTTTAGTTTTGAGAATCAGGCTACGATCGCCCGCTTGTTATTAAAAATGATAAATTCAAAATATTGCAAATTTATCGAGACTTACCAAACAACCCATTTTCAGCGCGAGTCTTGTGAGTCAATCGGCACCGATCTCTGTTAAATCATAAAATTAGTCATTAGTCAACAGTCTTCAGTTAAATCGCTCAAGACTGTTGGCTAATGAAAAGCGAGCGGGATCTTGAGGACAAGACACGCCTCAAGAGCTAGCACAAGTTCGATCGAGCACCAAAGCTGCTCTTACGAGATGGCAGGTTCAATGCGAGCGTAAAACAGGCCGCGAATTTTCACATCCAGAGCGGGGCGAGCGCCCAAGTCAGTATCGGAAGGCTGCACGCTTTCAAAAATTCCGCCAATTTCTCCGGTAGCGCTATTTACCTTAGCAACTTGGAGAGAAATTTTACCTGCTTTAGTTCTAGTGTCAGCCAGCTTAACATTAGACCGTTTCAGTTTGGAATTGTCAGTAGCCGGCTTGTCGTAACCAGTCGATACGCCGCGACCTTTCGGGTCTAAAAAGCCGGCGCTGCGGTAAGAAGGAACGTTAAAGTCCCCTTGGAAATCTGTCGAAGTATTGATAGCAACCACTCCGGGATCGGAAGTAGCAACTAGCTCTTTAATGGTAAACAAGAAAGGTACTTGTTCGCCACCCGGTAACTGAATAGTAATTGCTTGGAAGTCCAGACCATCTTCTTCTGTAAAAGTCAGAGTTCCGTCAGCACCGACCTTGAGAGTACCTTGAACTTGGTCGATACTAGAGGTGAACCGCGTCAGCAATTTACCAGGAACAAACTCCGCCTCTTGGCGTTTGTTTGTCGGTTCTTCCTTAACAAAATAAGTGGTGGGCTGCAAACACAAACCAGTGAGTTTATAAGTGCCGCCCGCCTCAATGGGGATCGAACCCCGAGAAGTTTCTGCCAAACTGGGGCAGTTATTAGCCAAGCCCGTACCTCTAATCTGATCGTAGGTCAGCAGCTCGGCAGTCGCCACCGTCGTCGTATCAGGAGCCGAAGAACAAGCAACCAAAGCACTCATGCAAAATGCTAAAAGTGCAACAATTAAAGCGCGATATCTCATTGTCAACCTCAATATCCAACACGGGAATATATTAAGAAAAATCCCTACTTCGAGTAAAATACAATCGCTTAGGGCAGGCTAGGGAAGTACGACCGATCGACCCCTGCACCAACTTTGACTCAAAAGTCGAGCCAGCGGAACTGGCGTCAAGCAGTAACTTCGGATTTCTGAAAACCTTCGGATCGTAGCCCAATACACATGGTACGACGGGTTGTGCTCTTTTCCTGACTTGGGTTGCAAATTAATATTGCTTCAGTCAACCAACTTAAGCTACGTTGCTTATTGGCCCTGACTGACGATCGCAGCTAGCTCAATTAGTCTGTCGGTACTCAGCTTAGGGCAAAATCCGATCGATTTCACAGGAAGAAGCAGCAGTATGGACAACGGCAAAGATTTAGAGTCAGGAAAATTGCAGCCTCAACTGCAATCCCTGACACAGGAGATTCGGACTTTAGCCGAAAGTTGTCAGGGAGACAGTCTGCTGCTTTTGGCCGTATTGCGGGCGCTGGAAAGTTTGCACCGGGAAATTCGGGACGGCTTATTTCAAGCGTCTTTGCCGGACAACCGCCAAGCGCTTTACAAACTGCTCAAAGATATTGAAGCTGAGGGTGGCTGGCCTTACATCCACCGCATGAAGCTACGAGCGCTCTTAGAGTGCGACAAACAACCCCCTCTGTCAGAAGATTCAGCAGCAGAATCGAATTCCGACTCTGTTAAACAAACATAATTGCAGTAGGGGCTGGTTCACCAATATCTATAATGAAACACTAGATTTAGCAAACCTGCCCTTCCTCAAGACTGGCACGCGCGATCGAACCTAAAACCCGTATGGTGTGGGAGGCATCGGTACTGGACTCGGCAGTACCGACGGCAGCCCCGGTATCTGGTTGGGTAGCGGTAGCAGTCCCGGTGTCGGCGGAATCGAGCTAATTGACAGCAGCGGCGAATCCGGTATGCTAACTGTCGGCGGATCTGGAATTCTTGAAGTTGTTGGGACTGGACTGGAAGTTGGGGCCGGACTGGAAGTTGGGGCCGGACTCGAAGTTGGTGCCGGGCTTGAAGTTGGTGCCGGGCTTGAAGTTGGTGCCGGGCTCGAAGTTGGGGCCGGACTCGAAGTTGGTGCCGGACTCGAAGTTGGTGCCGGACTCGAAGTTGGTGCCGGACTCGAAGTTGGTGCCGGACTCGAAGTTGGTGCCGGACTCGAAGCTGTAGCTGGAATCGGAGTCGGAGTAGTAAAGTTACCAGTTACAACTCTAAAATCTCTGCCATCAATCAGCGCAGCCGGAACGTTTGTCAAAATACCCAACAGCTTGCCATCTCTTGTCGTAATCACGGTGTCCCTGAGATTTGCACCGTTACCTTGGGTAACTAGCAAGTCGCTAGTAGATAAATTGCTCGGCAATCCCAAGAAATCCTCAGCCTCATTGTAATCAGCAATTAAAACCAAACTTCCGGGTCCAGAACCCAATCCAAACACATCGCTGCCGCTGCCGCCCGTCAGAGTATCCGAACCCTCACCTCCAATCAGAGAATCATTGCCCTCAGCCCCGAATAAATTGTCATTGCCAAAACTGCCCAAAATCGTATCGTCGCCGATGCCTCCCGACAAAGAATCGTCGCCAAAACCGCCATCGAGAGAATCATCAGCAGCATTGCCGAACAAAAAGTCGTTATCCTCGCTGCCAAACAGACAGTCATTGCCTTCGTTACCGCGAATCGTATCGACACCGCTGCCGCCGAAAGCAGTATCTTGACCTTTGCCGCCGAAGATTTGGTCGTTGCCATTGTCTCCGAACAAACTATCGTTCCCTGTTTCGCCAAACAGACTGTCGTCGCCATCCCCTGCAGTGAGGAAATCGTTGCCGTCACCGCCTAAAAGTTGGTCTACACCGCGTTCGCCGTTGAGGGAGTCGTTACCAGCATTGCCGTAGAGGAAGTCGTCATCTGCGTTGCCAAATACCGAATCGTCACCGTCACCGCCCAAAACCGAATCGTTCCCAGTACCTCCAGCAACTACGTCAGCGTCTCTATTCCCCCTAACATCGTCATTGCCGGCATCGCCAATTACGGTGTCGGGGCCGTCTTCCCCGGTAAGGTTGTCGTTGCCAAGTCCTCCCCGAATCGAGTCTGCCCCGATATCTCCAGCAGCAAAGTCGCGACCTTGATTGCCGACGATGGTATCGTCTCCTTCATCGCCAAACATGTTGTCATCGCCGCTGCCTCCTAAAAGTACGTCGTTTTCGGTGTTGCCGTTTAAAACGTCATCTCCTTCTACACCTAGGAGTATGTCATTGCCGCCCAAGCCGCGGATTTGGTCGCGAAACGGGGTTCCTAAAAGTGAGTCGTCGCCGTCAAGTCCGATGATGCTAGCCATATTGGATACACCGCTCCTCTATCAAACAATTTTTTAAATTAGGTTAATAGCCTTTGAGACAAGGCATTGCTGCTTGCCTACGTTAACACAATTAAGATGTTGGTCAGGCTCGATCGCGCCCTCAGAAAAAGACCAATTTTGATATTTTGCACTGCCCTCAAGCACAACCATCCTGACTGTATCCTGGCTGTTCCGCAAGAATTTTATTTGTTGAAGAGCGGGGTTGACACAGTTCTATAAAATCAGGATTGACATGATGCAAGATGTCAGTTATGATGGCAGGCTGTGCGAATTTTATGAAGTTCGATCGACCGTTATATCGATCGTGCCTGCTACCAATGGTTTCTAGTGAGGACTTTAGTCCTCAACAAGAAGGAGTAAAGTCCTTACTACGAACTTTACTAGGAATTCAACTATCGGTTTGTAGTGAGGACTTTACTCCTCAGCAAGAAGGACTGAAGTCCCTACTGCGAACTTTACTAGGAATTAAACTATCGGTTTTGCGAACTAAAATGCGAACTAAGATTGGGGAAAATCTATCATTGTTTGTCGGTAAACCGTCGGCAATCCCGTATCGAAACACCGACCTTTTACAACATAACCTGTCATGCCCCGAGACTGTCGCAATTCATCCAAACACGATGTTAGCTGAAATTCGCCTCTTTCCCGAAAATTGCGAGCGATATTGTCTGCCAAAAAATCAAATATTTGAGGTTGCAGGACATACATCCCAAAAAACGATAAAAATAAATCTTCTCCGATTCCTGCAACTCTCAAATGCTGCCGCGCGTATTCAAGATCTGGCTTTTCGTAAAGCTGCGTTACAGACAAAATACCATTTTCTACCAACCGTCCCGCCGCGCAACCGTAATGATGGATTGCATCGGATGCCGTGACTGCCAAACCAATGACGCTTTGCTGGTATTGCGAGTAAATATCCAATAGCTGGCGGGCGCAAGAGTTTGCTATTTCCGACGAGTAAACGTGGTCGCCTAACAGCAGCAGAAATGGCTCGTTGTTCACCCATTCTCTAGCACAAAATACTGCATGACCGAACCCTTCCTGAACGCTTTGAGTGAGAATTGTCACTCGCTGACCTAAATCTTGTAAATATCTGCTATATTCTTGATTTTGCGGTGATAATTTTTGGAAAAATTCGGGAGATGGCGGAGTTTTAAAGAAGCCCTCAAAAAAAGTTCGATCGCTCTTTTGCACGATGATTCCCACTTCTTCAATTCCCGCACTCAAAGCTTCTTCTACAATTGCCAAAATAATCGGTTTAGCGCGATCTTCCCGATCGACGATCGGAAATAATTCTTTCTTCACCGCCTTGGTTGCCGGAAACATCCGAGTTCCAAAACCCGCCGCCGGAATCACCGCTTTTCTCACCCGAAAATTTGCCTCACTAGCCATCATTTGTAAAACTGTTTGTGTATCTTTGTCTTCTTGTTTTGGCACCCCTTGCACTTCTGTTGTTCCTGGATCTAATTTACCTTCAAACTGCCGATCGTCCCGAGAACGCACGGTCAGTTTCAGACATTTCATCTGCGGGAAATCCCGTTCGATAATTTCGACAATTTGCTGTTGACATTCTGCATCTTTTACGATAAACTGTGCAGTACCGTCTCCTTGAGATCCGACCCCTTTACCCCCCAAAATATAAGGCTGAATCGGTTGGTAATTCAGGAGTTCGTGCAAAACGGGAGCGGTTAACTGCGACGGACAAGCGGGGATTAAATATTTGTCAAATTCCCGCTGGGCAACTGCCATCAATTTACCGATTTTAACCGCATCTCCTTGCTGCAAAGCAGCGGCTACTTCTTTGACTATACTAGCATTTATTTCACCGAGATATTTCTGCAGGTTTGCTTGCACTTCCCCGGTAGCAAACGGATAAGCGAGATTTAAGCTATAGAGGATTTCTTGAGTGTTTTTGCTCGCGCCCAAATCTACAACTACAAAAAACAAATCTCGGGGAACTTGCAACTCTCTAACATCCACTTGCTGGCCGTCAAAAATCATTTCGATCGGCCGATTTCCCCAAGCGCAAGCCTGATCCATGCGGCCGCAGCGCGAAGGCGTCACAGTTTCACCTAAATAAGCCATTTCCATTTCGCCCCGCAGGTTCATTTTTAAATCGTACAAGCGGTTGAAAGCGCGGGCTACTAAAACACAAATTGCAGCGCTGGAAGACAAGCCTTTTTTAATTGGCAAATCCGTCAAATAATTGTCAATTTCCAATCCTCCCACGCAGTAGTAGGTGAGAAATTGATAGGCAACACCGGCTGCATAACTGAAGAAACTGCCTGTTTTTGCTTCGGCCAGCAAAGCAGTTCTTTCCATCGGCAACACAGTTGAAATTTTGGTGCCATCGTTCAAAGTAGCGCGCAAAATCAATTGTGCGGGATGTTGGTTAACTTCGGCATAAAGTCCTCGATCTGTACCGACAATTATAGTGCGGCCCGGTTCGATGGCAGGATTGAGCGATCGATACCCGCCGGCCCAATCGCTGTGTTCGCCAAACAGGCACAGGCGGCCCGGAACAAAAAGTTTCATTTGTCTCGAAGGAAGAAGGAAGAAGGAAGAAGGAAGAAGGAAGAGGGGAAGAAGGAAAAGGGAAGAAGGAAGAAGGAAGAAGGAAGAAGGAAGAGGGAAGAAGGAAAAGGGAAGAAGGAAAAGGGAAGAAGGAAAAGGGAAGAAGGAAGAAGGAAGAGTTGACAGATAGGGGCAAGCGCGTTTCTGTTGCCTGTTGACTGTTGCCTGTTGCCTGTTGACTGTTGCCTGTTGACTGTTGCCTGTTGACTGTTGCCTGTTCCCTCCCTCTCCAAAAGATTTCAGATGCAAAACAGCTTAATGGATGTGGTTGTTGTTGTGTATGGCGATTATTCTAACCGAAAATGCAAAAAATATACCAAAGGTCGATCGTCCTCTAGATTGATGCAGGAGAGCGAGAGTATTTGCTGTAATAGATGGAAACTGAAAATTGAGGGAACAGTTGCAATGCGCAAGTTAAATATAGGTCTATCAGACGAACAGCGATCGGGTGTTATCGAACTGTTGAATCGCGATTTGTCCGATGCTTACCTGCTGTTAATCAAAACCAAAAAGTATCACTGGGATGTCGTCGGCCCGCAGTTTCGATCGCTCCACCAGTTGTGGGAAGAACAATATCAAGCATTAACTGAAAATATCGATGCTCTAGCCGAACGGGTGAGAACGTTAGGTGGCTATCCGATCGGCACTGCTGAGGGTTTTCTGAAGTATGCTTCGATCAAAGAACACATCGGCGATTTGCCTTTAGCTACCGAAATGGTAGCGCGTTTGGTTGACGACCACGAATTAATTATTCGCAATCTCCGCCAACACATCGAACAGTGCGGTGAAGAATTTAAGGATGAGGGAACCGCAGACTTTTTGACTGGTTTGATGGAACAGCATGAAGAAATGGCTTGGATGTTGCGATCGTTTATTGAAGGGGAATCGCTGTCTCCAGACGGCCAGCAACCGCAAGCTCACTCTCCGGCAGCTTCTCTCGTTTAGATTGGTTGCACGACCATTGAGTTTTTTGTGAAAATACGCAGTTCAATTTAATTAGTTTGTAGGGTGCGTCGCGGGCGAAAGTTGGTTTTTCCCGCGACGCAGCTTATTTTATCGTAGTGTAGGGTACGCGCTGCACACCTTAGCGCGATCTATGTCATAGCAAACAATTGCGATCGACTAGGATAAACTATATATAGATTATTTATGGGAGTTTTAGCTTGCCAACACAGCAACAGCTAGTAACAGCAGCATTCCTCTGTCAGTTGCTCTCTAATCTATACCAGCCAATCCAAGTGTTTCGTTACGATGGGAGGTTTAAGACAATTTATATTCAGGCTGGAGTTAATGATGATATTGCTCTTGTAATTGATGAAGATGGAAGTTGGGAGTTTGTTCTATGAGTTTAAATTTGTTCCAAATGACAAATGCTGAGTTGAAACGATATATTTCCGAACATCGGAACGATCGCGAGGCATTTCAAGCAGCGATGGAAGTCTTGATGAGCCGTCGGAATCCTGCTAATCGCCATCCCTATCCGTTTGAACTAGCAAATCCCGAGATTGAAGTTGAGGCTATTTTTAAAAGAAAGCTGAATCAGGTGGAATAAGGAATGTGAATGTCTTCTAAAAAGATTTTGCTTTCTTCTTATCAAATTTTAGTCTCCCGTTGCGCGGACTTCGTTTGTAGGCCAGGGATTTCAATCGCCGAATCTTATTGCCGCATATTGCCTCAGCACAGGTGAAATAGTATAAAATTTTCCTGGTTGTTCGATGAAGCAGCGCCGCGATAAAGATTGCACTGCATTTAGCAAATCTGACAGCGGAAGTTTGGTATTTTCTAGCAATTTTGCCAGGTCGATCGCCCCGCTTTGTTTAGCCAATAATAGGCTATAGCAAGTCTAAATCATTTGTGCAAAGGCATCATACTTTTTCAAATTAGGAGGATTGAAAAGTTTAAACTTAAAGAAAAATTGAAAAAGTTTTTTAATGGCTTCTACTGGATTTTCTTCTGGACTATAAAACGGAACTTACCCCCCGCACGAAATTCATTTCTAGCGAGCTCCCCAACACGATCGAGAGCGATCGCCTACAATGAAAGAGCGATCGCCCATAAGTTAAGAACCCGGCACACCCTATGACCATCAAAGAACTTCTTATCCAAGAAATCGATACCACCCCTGACGAATTGCTTGCCGCTCTTCTGAGGTTGGTGCGCGAACTCAAATCCTCTCAAAACAGCCAGCTCAATATTTACGAACAACTGTTAGAACGCATTGACTACCTCGAAGCAATTATCGGCATCCGCAAAGGACTTGAAAGCTTCGATCGAGGTGAAGGTATTCCAGCCGAGAGAGCCATGAAGATGTTACAACAGCAGTTCAACATCCCCCCTCGTTTATGACTTATCAAGTCCTAATTCAACCACCCGCCTTTGAAGAAATTGAAACCGCCTACCGTTGGATGTGCGATTATGTGGGCGCTGATGCGGCAAACAATTGGTATTACGACCTCCAAGACGCGATTGCATCCCTGCAACAGTTTCCTTACCGTTGCTCAGTTGCACCCGAAGCTGCCATCATTGGTCGAGAAATTCGACAACTGTGGGTTGGTAAAGGAAGAACCTATCGAATTCTGTTTGTAGTGGAGGGCGATACAGTTGCGATCGTACATATTCGTCACCGCCGTCAAGCCCCTCTAGATACTGAATCTTCAGAGTAATCAAAATATGCGATCGCCAGAAGTAGAAGCAGTTAAAAAAGTTGCCCGATCGAAAGGTATCAATTACACCGATTTAATTCGGGAATGGGTTCTAGAAAAAGTTCGTACTGCGTGAGTGCGAGATCCATTATTATTTTTTTCAACAAGGGCGATCGAAGGATATCCTAAAACGAATATCCGCGTCGATCGCACTTTCGCCAACTCCTCAACCTTCAATCTACTTGCCGAATTCCGTTCTGAAACTCCGTCATTGCCTCGATCGTTGAAGGCATTAAAACGCAACGTGCCAACAATGCTAAATCCAACTCCGGCAAAAACTCGCTTCTTGAAACTTGCTCGTAATTATCCCCGCGCAGCCGATACACAGCCAACTGATTATTTTTCCAAAACCACACTTCAGGAATGCGCAGCCGCAGATATTTAGCTAGTTTACTTGTACTCCCGCTAGTAATCGTTACTTCCACTGCTAAATCGGGATGCTCTTTCTTGTCACCTATATAATAAGACTCGTCTGGTTCAAACGATACTTTTTTTGCCTGTTCTCTGCGAGTCGCACTTCCTACAGGAATGAAGTTAATACCTTTCTCAAACAAGTAAATTCCTAGCAATATAGCCAAAACACTTTTTATCTGTTCGTGGTCTTCGCCCAATGTCATAAATTCAATCCAACCGTCAAGATATGTTATCCGCAAACCGGGCGCATCTCCTACCAAAGATTCGATCGCCTCGAATTGCTCCCAACTATAACTACCGGGTAGCAGGAACCGCTGTTCTGCTAATGTATTGATTTCTGATAAGATTTGTGCTGTCATAATTTATATAATTTGCTGTTAGGAAAAACTAGAAAATCTCCCGATTTTTCGCCGGGAGATTTTCACATTATAACCTAACCAACCAGCTCGATCGCCCTTTTAGCCAATGCCTCAGGAGTCAAACCATTAAACGCCATCAACTCGCCCGCCGAAGCAGTCGTTTCTCCCCGCTTCCAAGCAAAAGTATCCCGGCGGCAATTGCTCCGCAGCATCACGGGTTCCAACATCCCAGAAGCGCCGCCTGCCACGCCGATTAAGGCATCTCCGTCAAACATTTCGGCAAATTTCTCATCGCTCAAAAAGCCGCCGTCAGGCTGCGAACAAGTATCCCAAGCAACATCTGTCGGACGGTACAAACGCCGGGGATTCACCACCGAAACAATCCGCGATCCGATACCGGATTTTGCTAAAGTTGCCGCCGCTTCATATACGGGAATTAAAGTCATGTCGCCGACAACAGCAAACACAACCTTCTTACTCCCCCCTTGGTTAAGGGGGGTTTGGGGGGGATCTGTTTCTTGCAACACAACAGCACCATTTTCCAAGGCTTCTCGCGTCTGTGCAAAAGTAGTGCGAATTGGCAGCGGCGACTTGCTCGCAGTAATCACAATTCCCTTGTTTTTAGCAGTCAAAGCCCATTCATAACAAGCTTGAATGCTGTTAGCATCCGGCGGAAACACGGGAAACACATTTCCGTTGCGCATCATCGCTGCAAAATAAGCTTCAACTTCCGGGCGTTGGTGCGTCCAACCGTTGCGGCCTTGTTCCAAAGCGCCCGCAGTAAATAAAGTAATTGCTGCGGGAGTTGCGCGGCGCAATTCTGCCATTGCTTGCGTTACAGTTTGCCAAATCGGCAATCCGTTGATCGCAAAAGATTCGTAGGAACACCACAAAGTCCGCGCGCCAAACAGCGACAAACCTACTGCCAAACCAGCGCAAGCATCTTCGCTCAAAGGTTCGTAAACTTGACCGTTGGGTGCTTGATTGTACAAGTCATCTGTTGTCGGGTGAATGATTTTGAGCGCTTGGTTGATGTTGGCAATTCCCGATGCTTCGTTGCCGTCAGCGTTGGTAACAATAAAAGTTCGATCGCACTCGCCAACTTTCCCCACCAAACGGCCCATTGCAGTTGTTGAAACCTTAGCTTCTCCCCCAACTGCAAATTCTTCTAACGGCAATTCTCCCAAATCCTGCAGTGGCAATTCAAACTCAGTAACTACTGTTTTAGCAGCAGGCCCACCGCCCGATCGCTCGCAATTTGTCCGCACCAATTCCCAGGCAGCCGCAGGCAAAGCGCGCTCTTTTAATGCGCTGACAATGTGCGGGGCATCGAGCGCATCTTTCGGATAAAGGTTGTGAGATTTTGCTCCGCGCGCGTGTACTCCCGCACCTTTCAACTGTTTGATAATAAATGCAGTTAATTTGCCACCTAAAGCAGATTTAGCCGCTTTATCAACCGCCGTCAAAACAGCTTGTGTAAAAGCCATCCGCCGATCGAGCGAAAAAGCAGTGCTGTCAACATAATCGCCCGGTTGATTTTTATCGTCAAATTCCTTAGCATCAACTAAGATAACTTCTTCAAAACCGTTGCCCTGCCAATAAGCAATCATTTCAGCATTAGTTTTAGTTGAAACCATGCTGTGATGTTCCTGAGAATATCCGTTCCAAACTAATACGGGCAAAAAGTTAGTTACTTTCGGGTAAGCAGTGTGGAAATGCGCCATGCTGCTCATCGGATAGGGTTCGCCCATACCGCCGTCGCCCATTGTAAAAGCAAACAGTTTGTCGGGGTGCAAAAGCGCGCCAGCCATTGCAAAGTGCTGCCCTTGACCTAAGGGACCGGCCGGTGCTAAAAGACCGGGAATGTAACCGGAAAGGTGCCCTAACAAACCGTGCATTTCGCGGAACCGATCGCGCATTTGCTGCACGTTAACTATTCCCATATCCTCCAAAGAGCGATCGAGAAACATGGCACTGTAAAATCCCGGCGCGTGGTGTCCGACTTCGGTGACGGTATTTTTGTGTCCCAGCATCACCAAAGCTGCATAAGCCTCAGCTTGGCTGGCAAAACCCCCCGGATGTCCCGATGCCTTGCTCGCGGTAACTTGCAGTGTCAGGTAGCGCAAAGCGTCTGCTGCGAGCAGGGTTTGAAACACGGCAGCCGGATCGGCAGTATCCGCGATCGCCCCGCTTCCTTGGGCGATCGCGGGTGCTTTTCCGTAAGTCTCAAAACCCGGCACAGTTTCGGAGAAATACTGGATTCCTTCGCAAAAACTGGGGATGGCTGACGTTGCCTTCGGCGTAGTTGCAGTCATGCTGATTAATTTAATGATAATTTTATAACTTTAGCGTTGCAAAAAATCATTATTTCTGCTAACGAGAGCGATAACTATTCATACTAAATCCGGGGAAGGGGAGAGGGGGAGAGTGGGGGAGGGGGAGAGTGGGGGAGGGGGAGAGTGGGGGAGTGGGGGAGGGGGAGAGTGGGGGAGAGTGGGGGAGGGGGAGAGTGGGAGAATCGGAGAGTGGGAGTAATTAGATCGATCGAGATATTTCTACTTTCAAATTAAGTTAGCCCCGACATTTCCGAAGCAGATCGGGGCGATCGAACTAGCAGAAAAAATATTAACAGAAGCAATTTAAGGCTCGCTAAATTCCAATCCCAAGCGTTCTCCGATATTAATATAAGTTGCACTGTTGCTTTCAAAAAGAGAAGGTCTAGCCTTCTGATTCGCCAGCCACACAAAGAAACTGCTGAGCGCGGGAGCCGGATCTTGATCGCGCCGCAGCGTGTAGATCAAACCTTCGCACGGCCCGTTAAATCGGCTGCTCGTGCAAATCGCTCGTTGATTGTTGACGATACCGACAGTTACATAATTTAGCTGTCGGTTGCGACTGTAAGTTTCCAGGCGCTGGCTCACTTGCTGGCAGCGAGTCAGCGGATCGTAGCCCGCACTCGAAAAGAAATTAGAATTCCAGCGAATCCAAGGTTCTCTAAACCCTTGAGGATTTTGATACACAGTCACCGGTTCCCCCGTCGAGGTATCGCACGCGAAGCCTCCCCGCCCGAGATTCGGCGGGTTCGAGCTGGGACTGCGAGCGATCGCCGCATTAATATTGTTGAGAATATCAAACCCGTTCGGTTTAGCTTGCGATACCAATATCCTAAAAGCATCGATCGGTACGGCAGCGTTCAGCCCGGTTTTAATTTCCTCAGTTTGCCCGTTCCACGCGCTCGTCACCGTCCCGACAGTATCCCCTCGGCCGTGAATTCCCACAACTCTGCCACTATCATCAAATACAGGTCCGCCACTCATGCCGCGCCTGGTAACGGCTTGATAGCGCAGTCCGTAGCCCGAAGACGCGCGACTCAGGCGAGAAGAAACAATACCGGCGGTAAACTCCAGCTTGCGTTCGGATTCAGCAGCAACCGGCAGCGGGTAGCCAGCAACATAAATAGTAGAGCCGACAACAGCACGTTCCGAATTCCCGATCGGCGCTACTGGATAATATTCTCTAGCCTGAAACTGGATCAAAGCCAAATCTACATCTCGATCGTTCTTTGGCAGTCGCTGGATTCTGATTGCTTTATATTCTTTTTCTAAATAAGTGCGAATAGTGTATTCTTGCGCGAGACTAGCTACAACGTGATTTGCTGTCAGCACGGTGTAAATATTTCCCTGTTTCGCAACGATCGCTCCCGAACCGCCAGCAGAAAAACCGAGAGTATTGTTGACTTCCACAGTCGATCGCATTGCTAGCTCAGCAATTTCTTGAGCCGTTTTGGCACAAACAGCAGATTGCAGGCTTACCACTGCTGCCACTGTTACTGCGCCGGTCAAGATGACGGTCAGCGCATCAAACCGCAAACCCCACCATTTCATCGCTAACTCCCTCGAGCGTTCGAGACTAACTGCAAATATATATCGATCGGAATTTTCCAATTCGGCTGAAGCATCTTTTACAATGGTTCCAATGTTGGTTCTGTTCTATCTTCAAAAGCACAGAGGCCAAAACCGGGATTTCGATACTTAACCCGATCGTATCAAGCTTGACATTAAAGATCGGGCTGCTGCTCGTACCAATTTTAACCTTAATTGTTTGCCCGTTCATCTTACTCGCACGCCGAGCTTTGTATCCCAGCGAAGTGGTCGATCGGCTTTTGGCAGGGGAGATTCCGGAATCTGACCTACTGACACGCCGTATTTCCAATCTGGAGGACAGATAGCGATGTAGCGTGCGTAGCCTCCCAAACCACCTTTGAATTTAGGATACCCGATCGCCACCAGCGCACCTGTTTCGGGCACTTTGTCCAGATTGGCAACTCCCTCTGCTTGAGCGTATCCATTCCTCAACAACCAAGCTTCTCCTTCCAAAGTTGGCGTGCTATCTGTATCTAGGGGTTCGTGTCCGTGGAACAGGATTTTGCGTTGCAGGTGCAGGAACTGAAGCGCTGCTAGCGAAACTCCAGGAAACTTAGTCCTTTTAGCAAGTTCGGGGTTGGGCCATTCCTTAGACCAGTCCGATCGCACAAATACCACCGAACCTTCCGGAATCCTACCGTGCCGGCGCTCCCAATCCTGAATATCCTTAACCTGAAGGTGGTAGTTGGGGTCGCGAGCTACTTGTTCCTGCATCGGAATCACCACCAGGGGACGAACGGCATAGGTTGCGGGCAATTCATCGATCGCGGGATAGTCGGGGTTCCAGTGGGCCGGCGGATCTAGTTGGGTTCCTAGCTGGTCGGTGGACAGGTCGTAGCGGGTAGCTTCAAAGTTATCCTGTTGGTAATTGTAGGGTTGACCTGTTTTGGGGTTGGTGGTGGGTTCAAATTTAGACGGACTGAACCCCGACCAGACAGGAATTGCCGGGGTAATTGTATGGGTGAGATCGACATATTTAGCTGACTTCAATGACTGTTGGTAAACCTGCCACAGGGGATGCTGTTGGCTGGGTTGTGCTGCATAGATAGACAGGCAAAAAAACCAGGCTAAAACAGATTGTTAAAAACAAAAATCCGATTTTTTTCATCTAACCTAATTCCAAAGTAGTTGCGCCGAAGATGCGATCGACATCAGTCAAAGGTATTCTGTAGCAATACATTCTAATGCAGGTAAAGACTGGTTGCAAGTTATATTTCTGAGTCAAAAAGCCCATTGCTGGATTCAGATCGGGTATGTCGATGAATACCGACTGTGGCGCGGCATGACTCGTTAAAGCTTGAAAAATACATTCAGCAATTTCAAGACTATCGGCAAACAATGGACCGATTTTAAAGCCTTGACGGCAGGGACGGAGAACTCCGTAACCTTTTAATTTCCCTGCATCGACTACACCACAAGCAACGCCTCCCGCAACTGAAATCCACGGTTTTAAAAATTGAGGTCTGCTGACAGGAAATAGTTCGGCGTCATAACGTATTACTTCCGCCAACGGGATGTCACGCAGTGGAACTATTCCTGTTGGTAAGGTAATAGAATTAGCTGTTTCGCAAACATAACGAATGTGGCGGTAGGCTGGAATAAAACCGCTTTGCCGGTAGGTTGCTTCTCTCTCTACAACACTATCTAAACCAATGCTGCCTCGATCGGGATCTAATCTTTCTGCCAACTGCTGCCAAGCTGCTTGCCAAATCTGTTTTCCGTATCCCTGTCCGCGACATTCGAGTTTAGTAATGTAGAGTCCGATAAAAGCAAAAGTCCGATCGTAACAAACAGCCGAGATGCAGCTAATTGGCTCGCCATCTACTTCTCCGATCGAGAATCCTGTGGGATCGGCAGCATAGAAAGCTGTTGCATCATGAAGACCTGGATTCCAGCCTTCTGCTGCTGCCCAGTTAAGAGCAAGCTGCAAATCCTGAGGCTTCATTTGTCGGATTTTTAAGGGATTAACCATCTTGGTTGCTCGTAGATTGAAAAAATGTCGATCTAAACCGATCTCTTGCACCTGTCGCAGAAACCGGGTTTCTGGCAAAGATTTTGCGTCTCAACCTATTATTTATCGTCATAAACCCGGTTTCTCAAAGTTTTGATAATGGCGCAAGATGTTAGTTAAAACTGACATCTTGCTGCAAGGTCAAAAACCGGGAATAGGAGCAAATATTTTGCACATAAGCGTATATTTCTTGTCAGAAACCTGGTTTTTCGCAAGCTAATTGAGAATGGTACAAGATGTTAGTTGAAACGAACTGCAAATATATATCGATCGGAATTCCCCAACTGGATTTAATCATTTTTGCCAATAATTCTGGTGTCGGTTCGCTGCCATCTTCAAAAATATAAACTCCAAAATCGGGCTCTCGATACTTGCCCCGACCGTTAATCCCAATCAAGAAACCTGCTGCATTAAAAATCGGGCCGCCACTCATCCCAATCTTCACCTCATTGGTATAGCCCAAACTATAACCTTCAGGCAAAGATTTTGGCAGCAGCAGTTTTACGAAACCCCGCGCTACAGCCAACTCCCCAGCACTTGCAGGAAATCCGGCCGCCAGCACCGGTTCCCCCACCGCAGCCGATCGCTCGCTAATTAGTGGTACTTTATACTCAGTAGTGCTGTGAAACTGGACGATCGCCAGATCGGTATTGCCCAGCCGCCTCAAATTTCCCAGAGGTCGGTGGATCTGACCGTCGCCCGTGACAATAGTTGGATCGCCCCTGTCAAAAGCTACGACGTGCCAGTTAGTCAGCACGGTGTAGGTGTGCCCCGACCGCCGGACGATCGTCCCAGAACCCGAAGATTTTAAGCTCTTGATGCGTACCGTCGCCTGTCGCGCCAAGCTTTCCACTTCCAAACCCGGAATTCCTGGCGGGATTGAAAATTGACTAACTCTTAAGGCTGTTCCTCTGGCGGGGAAAAAGGGGGCAGTTGCGCCTCCTCCACAGTATTTTCCCCTAGCTTGTCCCCAACATAGATGTAAGGAATTTGACCGCTTTCCTCGGCCGAGGGCATTCCGACCTGTCCCTGACGCCACGCCAGCAAGTTATACAAAGAGTCGATCGGGTCTTGACCGGGCCTGAGCGTATAAATCAAATTTTGACAGACACCATTGATTCGATCGGCCGTACAAATTACGTTCTGACCGTTCATCCGACCTGCCGTAATGTACTTGAGTTCGCGGTTGCGGCGGTAGATTTCGAGGCGTTGGCTGACTAATTGGCACCGAGTTATCGGATCGTAGCCAGAACCGGAAAAATAATCCGAAGTCCACTCAATCCAAGGCTCTATAGCACCTTGAGAATTTTGGTATACCGTCGCAGGCACGCCGGTCGAAGTCCTGCACCAAAATCCGGTTTGCCTGGGTGAAGTCTGGCCGTAACTGGGCGCAACAGCCACTGTCATGCTGCTGAAGGCGATTGCTGTTGCCGTCAAAACTTTGGTCAATAATTGCTGTTTCACGATCTTCTTATTTTTTTGATGGGTTGCGGCACAAAAATCACCAAATCCTGCAATCTCACTCTTGACCGACAAGTTCGTTAAACCCCTTGTCAAAAGTCTGTCTTGGGCTGGCAAGAAACCTACCTCACAAGAGTTTTTGGAGGGAGCCATCAGGCAGTCGTTGATTTCGGAATGAAGTTGTTTGCTGGTTGTGCGTTCCTTGTAACGCTCTTGCAGTAACGTTCGAGAACCTCTCCGCAAGCGGGCGTACAATGCGCGCGCCAGCCTGAATTTTGTTGCCGTTACACTAATCCAACTCAGGCTTTCACAAACCGGAAAGAGGTCTTCACCTCTGACCTTGGGATGGCTCTAGTGGTAACGGTACATCACACCTCTAACCATGTATTATATATCACCTGCTATTGGGAGTGCGAGCTTGATTTGCTGAGATATCGAGAGATAGGGTGCCACCAATGGAGGGTTTTGCCCTTTTGACGCGACGCCACACAAAAGTGAAGGTATTAATAATAACTCTTAACTTGTTTTCATCTCCGTAGTGCGGAAATTCTGCTCAGTGACTGTAATCAGGGATCGAGTGCTTTCTACCGCCAAAGTTCACCCTCCCTCCACGCACTGACGTTTAGTTGAGTATTAAGAACTATGAACCGTATCTGCAAACAGTTCGGGTATTTAAGCGCCTGGTTAATTTTGATGGGCGGTAGCAGTTGTTCTCGCTATGGTGCAGCTAACTCGACCGCAAACCAGGGCCCATCCCACACTAACGTCCGTCAATTCGGGTACCTACAGCTAGCGGACGATCGAATTGAAGCTCAACCGAGCCAACTAACACAGCCCTCTAACTCTGTTTCCTCGGTTGCAGACAACCCAGCAGCCTCCGAGAATACTGTTACCGTGACGGTTTATAAGGTAGACAACCTGTGTCAATCGCTGAAGCCGGAAACTATTACAGGCCCGGACGATAGGTTAATGTCATCTGCGGTTAATGAAGTATTAAAGCAGCCGGTTTTTGCCAGTCTTGGTTTGGTTGGCTACCGGCTCAAGATCGATCGCTCCCTCGGAATAGCTACCGTGGATTTGCGCGCAGCCGGACAGTCGCGACAGAAATTGCAGGATCTGTCTAGCTGTCAAATGCTGGGTTTGTTTGGGGGGCTGCGCCAAACTTTAACTAGTTATGCTCCTTGGCAAGTCAAAACTGTGCGTTTTACAGAGCTTGGAGAGGATATTGTGACTACCGTTAGAGAATAAATACTCATACCAAATCCGAGTTATTCACACCTTTTTCGACTCGGTGGTTAAAAGCAAGACGATCGCCCAGCAACTGCTGTGGCTGTAAATTCCACTGCGAACCCAGAAATAATTCAGCTTGCAAATCGCCCGCGCCCTCCAATTCAGGTTTTGGGCCTAAAATTGGAGGAGCCTCGCGATCGCGCTCTCAAAGTATCGGCCGTCAAAGCAAGCTAAAAGCAAAAGTGGGTGATTGCAAAAGACCTCTTGAGGGATCGAAAGCGCGACTGCAATAATTTAAAGACATATGCATACCCTGTTATTCAGCAAGGACGGAAGCGAGTCGGCACTGCCAGCAATCTTCCGGCCTCTTTATTTTTTAGGTGTGTTTTCGATCTACCTCACCATTTCTGTGATTCAGGTTCCCGTTATTCGGCAAGGACGGAAGCTAGCCGGCACCGAGGGCATTTTTCCAATCTCTTGATTTTTGAGAGGTTTTCGTCGCGATCCCAGCGAGCGCGATCTGGAAGATAGGGCAGATGGAAGGGGGAGAGAATAGTTTTGAATTTTCGATCGAACCGCCACAGCTCTTGTGATTTCGATCGCCAGCCTATCTCAAATCAACCAGCACTGGGATGAGATACGTTCCCCCTTCTCCCCCTCTCCCACGCTTTCCCTCATCCCTACTTCCCGTTAGCAAGCCAGGATTTCGGATCGCCATCGAAAGATTTTGCCTCTTAATTTAACCAAAATCGGCTGCTAGTTTAAGAAATTGCTAAGAAACAATTAATGACTTATTAAATAATCTCCCACTCAATCTTCCGTTTTCAGAAATTCCGACACCGAGACAGACTTGGGGAGATTCTCGATGTCTTGAATTTCGCTTTCGTGGGCAAAAAACTCCACTTCTTTATCATCAATTGCCACCTGATAGCTGGCGGTAGCTGTCACAATGCGCCTCTTTTTTTTATCTTCGATCAGCACCCAGCAGACGACGGGTCTTACCCACCGCTCAACGTGCTGGTTCTGCTTGGTACTCCCAAAAGCATACCAACCCTTAGCTTCAATAATTTGAAGCACTTTAAAATCGTTATTTGCCATATACCTCCCAATCGGGCCAACTCCATCATTAATCTTCAGGTCGAACGCCGCGCTTGCCAAGCAGGGTAAGGCTTCTATACTTCTAAACCAAACTCGCAAACCGCGTTTTCAGTTTCAACAGCAGCCCGTTTCCGGGACTCGACCAGGGCAATCGCCAGCTCAATTTTAGTGCTATTTTTTTGAGTAAATCTCCCACTATTACCCTAAAACATTTATACTGCGTCTTCAACTATATCTTCAAAAACAATTGTTGCAGTAGGCTTGACAACAACCAGATAGAGCGCAGCTAGCTGCATCTAAGTCTGGTCTAACAACCGCTTCTCAAGCTATATAATATCTATCGAATTACCATACGGTTCAGACTTTTTGCGACAACAGACAGTCAATTTGTCAGGGTGTGAAAATTATATCGGAGACTGCCGCTTTCAATTTTAAGCCTCGGCGTACATAGTTCCAAAATAATTGTATGGTGTAATAGTTGGTTGTCAAAAGTCAATCGCGCTTAACTATTGTGTCTCACTCTTCTATTAGCATCACCGTTAAACTGTTCGCCGCTTTCAGTGAAGCCTGGGGCGTTTCCGAACTTAAATTAGAATTTCCCCCAGGCACCCCCGTGTCTGGGGTCCTCGAACATTCTATCGCCCAACATCCCCAACTCGAACAGTGGCGCGATCGCACCCGCTTCGGTCTCAACCTCGAATTTGTCGCCCCTGACACCCCCCTACAAGACGGCGACGAAGTTGTACTCATTCCCCCTGTCAGCGGCGGCTCGTTTTGAGCTACCTGCAAGTTCTGTTGCAGTGAAACTCATAAGTACCTGGGCAGAATTATTTACACATTACGTTTCCTGCTCTGTACGGTTTTTCAATGGTTCTGGGCAAACTTAGTAGGTAATTTATTTTGCTCAGGCACTTACCATTTTTCTAAAGATCCGATAGAGATAAAGGACGACAAGACCTTGTAATTATCTCCTTTCCCTGTTTGCGAAAGTCTGTCATAACTTTAAAAAAATGGTATCAATTCATTTTTGTCAAAAAAACCCGTTTTATCGCTACTCGCGAGATAATTGCGATCGCCCTAACCTCAGACCTCAGAAACCGGGTTTCTTCCTTAATTTTTGGTACTTAACCCAGATTTGTCGCAGAAACCCGGTTTCTCGCTACTCAACGAGATAATTGCGATCGCCCTAACCTCAGAAACCGGGTTTCTTCCTTAATTTTTTGTACTGCGCCAAGATTTATCGCAGAAACCCGGTTTCTCGCTACCCAACGAGAGATTTGTTGTGAGGACTTCAGTCCGCCATAAGATCGCAAATCCAACTACTACATTCGGGCAAGCAAAGGAGCAGCCTGCAACAACTGTTGCGTGTAAGGATGCTGCGGGTTAGTAAAAATATCCCGAGTCTTCCCAATTTCAACTATTTTACCAGAATTCATTACCGCAATGCGATCGCAAAAATATCTGGCTACCCACAAATCGTGAGTAATAAACAAATAAGTGAGGTTAAATTCTTGTTTTAACTCCAACATTAATTCTAAAACTTGCGTTTGCACGCTCGCATCCAACATACTTACAGGTTCGTCGCAAATAATCAATTGCGGTCGCGAAATCAAAGCCCTGGCGATCGCAACTCGCTGCTGCTGTCCCCCCGACAATTCCCCCGGATAGCGGTTCCAGAATTCCCCAGCAGGCGTCAAACCGACCCTTTCTAACATTTGCATTACTTGTTTCTTAGCTTCCTCTGGAGTTGCTAATTTGTGAATGAATAAAGGGTCAGCAATACTTTGCCCGACAGTCATCACCGGATTCAAGCAAGCATGGGGATCTTGAAATACCATTTGCATTTCGCGGCGGTGTTTTCTCACAGCATTGCGATCGAGTGATGTTAAATTTGTGCCGAGAAATTCCACTTTACCGCCCGTGGGAGGAATCAACTGCAAAATCGTCCGAGACAAGGTACTTTTGCCGCATCCCGATTCCCCCACTAACCCCAATATTTCACCTCGATCGAGCCTTAAACTCACCCCATCTACAGCTTTAATTACTTCTCGTTTCTTAGCAAATATCTGTTCTAAAAAATTGCTTTCCAAACTGTAATGCTGCTGCAAATCCGTCACGCTCAAAAGAGGCAAATCAGACTGAGATTGCATCTGAGAAATTTCCCGTTCTCCTCTTCCTTCTTCCTTCTTCCCTCTTGCTTCTGCCCGATCTTCTCTTGCTTCTTCCTTCTTCCTTCTTCCTTCTTCCTTCTCTTCCTTCTCTTCCTTCTGAATGTGCAAAGCAGCATTTAAGAGCGATCGAGTATATGCGTGCTGCGGTTTTCCAAAAACATCTGCAACCGGACCAGTTTCTACTACTTTACCTCCATACATTACCGCAATGCGATCGCAGTATTCGCCCACCATTGCTAAATCGTGAGAAATCAACAGAATTGCCGTTCCCCGTTGGGCACAAAGCCGCGTTAATTCTTGCAAAATTTGAGCGGCAACTGTTACGTCCAAACTGGTAGTCGGTTCGTCCGCCACAATCAATTTAGGATCGAGCAACAAAGCTAGAGCAATTGCTACTCTCTGTCGCATTCCGCCGCTAAATTCGTGGGGAAATTGCGACCAACGAGACGCAGGAATTTTTACCGCTTCTAAAATTTCGATCGCCCGTTTTTTCGCTTGCGATTTCGACAAATTCGGTCTGTGGGCTTGCAAAGTTTCAATGCAATGTTCCCCAACAGTCATCAACGGATCGAGACGAGTCATCGGATCTTGAAAAATCAGCGCCACAGCTTCCCCGCGAAACCGCCTCAGGCGGGATGCATCCATCTCAAAAACCGACTCTCCCGAAAAACTAACTCGCCCTTCAATCTGCGTCGGTTCCGGTAGCAAGCGCATTGCAGCGCGTCCCAAAGTTGACTTGCCGCACCCGGATTCGCCAACTAATCCCAACTTTTCTCCCGGTTGTAGCGTCAGGGAAACGCCGTCAACAGCCCAACCGGATTGACCCCGCCTCTGGGGGTAAGCTACTCGCAAATTTTCAACGGAAAACAAAGGATAGTTATCAGTCATTAGTGATTAGTGATTAGTGATTAGTGATTAGTAATTAGCTATTAGCTATTATTTATTGCTTCTCAGTCATCAGTCAGTTTGATTAGCCATGTTTGAATTTTTGAGTTGTGAACTTCAGAACTGTCTTGAACTCAAAACTCAAAATTCAAAACTCAAAACTCCCGCAAACTGTCTTGAACTCAAAACTCAAAATTCAAAATCCAAAACTTCTTACCAACAGTCAGGAGAAGTTCTGAGTTTTAAGTTTTGAGTTGTGAATTAAGAACTGTCTTGAACTCAAAACTCAAAATTCAAAACTCAAAACTCCTGAGAACTGTCTTCAACTCAAAACTCAAAATTCAAAACTCAAAACTCCTGAGAACTGTCTTCAACTCAAAACTCAAAATTCAAAACTCAAAACTCCCGCAAACTGTCTTCAACTCAAAACTCAAAACTCAAAACTCAAAACTCAAAACTCCTTAGAACTGACTAAATTCCCTTCCGCTTCAACTCAGCTTTCCGCAGAATGTAAGTAGCCGCGCAATCTGCATGGGGATGGTCTGCTAAAACTTCCGCAAGTTCCAACACGTACCCGGCAAGTTGCGTTCCCAATTTGTCAACGAGCACTTGACGTTCCCGAGAGGCCAGTTCCTGGACGCGGGCCTGTGCTTGCCAGGTGGGAGAAAACATCTTGTCAATCTCCGTGTGGAGTCCCAGACTTTCCAGAATGTCCCATTCGCCGTTATCGCACCAAATTCCCCCGCAAAGCTGGCACCGTTCTATGTAAAAAGGAATGCGGCTGAAGGGAACTTTCGCCCGCGACAGATAGTGACCGTCTTCCGGACACAGCGCAGCTTTGCTGTCGTAGGGAGACGGTGTAAATTCTATGCCCAGAGTGCCTGTCTCCTGCTGTTCGGATTTAAGCGACCACAGGCGCTGGTTCTTTTGCCAAGTTTCGTATTCTTTGCCTGGAATCCAGATGCCGTAACAGTTAGGACACCAAGCTACCGACATGCTACCGGCTAGGGTGCCGCCTTCTAGATTCGGATGTTTGCATTTTGGACATTGCACGGCTTTATCTCTCCTTGGCTTCTCAATTCCCTGTTAATCAGTTGTTAATTGTGCATCTTAGCGGTTTCTGAAGCATCAGAATTTTTTTGCAGCAGGGCGCTGCAATAGCCAATTAGCGTGTCGAGCCTCGCGATGGCTCCTTTTTGTCTCGATGCGGCTGTCGCCGGCTGTCGCGACGCTTGCAAAAACGTCACGTCTGTCGCCAACAGTCGCAGTTGTTTGTGAATTTCCGTCAGGTAGGGCTGTTCCGAGCGTATTTCCGATTGGTCTGACTCGCTGTTGCTGTCTGCCATAATTCGATCTGCAAAAAGTTGCTGTACTTTTTTGTATTCCGCTGCTACTAATGCCCGATCCAGATTGTTCTGGGAGGCTGTTCTTTTGAGTTCGTCGAGCGCTTGTTGTAATTCCCGGTAGCGCGATCGCCTGTCTTCGGAGAATATCATCATTTTGTTAAGAAATTTATATCTATAATTAGGGTAGGCGATCGCTTAAAGTTTACAAATGGGGGAACCCAGCATTTAAGGAGCAATTTTGGGTCGATCGAACCAGTCCTTTTTCCTCTTGACGGGTGACTTGAGGCATCCGGCTTTGTTAATTAAGCCTTGCCTGTTGTGATGCCGGTCGCCCTTTCCGGTGGTGTAGCTGTCAAAATTATCTAATTTTACTCGATCGAGACGTGGAAACGGCGGCTCTGATGTTACTATTGTTTCCCACCTGCGGGGGTGGGCGAGTCAAACTTAGATAGGTATAGTTGACAAAAAAATCGGCAATTTTCTCGATCGACAATTTGTAGCTGTCGGGTAGTTTAGTATATCTAAACACAGAACTTTGGTAATTCAACCGACACCACACATTTAACCATTTGTATTTCTAAGTTTTAAAGGTGTACCCCATGAACGCAAACACTTTGACAGCCTCTATTTCTACTGCATCTCCTGCTGCATCTCCTGCGATCGACCCTGCTGTAGTCCCCGATTGGCTGCAAGAATGCCTCAACGCGCGATTCTCCAGTCCAGACGCTACGCGAATGCAGCTTGACCCCAGTCCCAATTCCGGTTGCGCGACCGACAACGATTTAATTTGTCGCGCTTTTGAATTTGCTCGCGACCTCCACGAGGGTCAGTACCGCAAGTCAGGAGAACCTTACATTTGCCACCCGGTAGCGGTCGCTGGCATACTGAGGTATATGGGCGGCAACAGTGCCATGATAGCAGCAGGTTTCCTGCACGACATCGTGGAAGATACGGATGTCACTCCAGAAGAATTAGAACAGCATTTCGGCCCGGAAGTGCGGCAGTTAGTTGAAGGGGTAACGAAGCTTTCTAAGTTTAATTTTTCCAGCAAAACCGAACGTCAAGCTGAGAATTTTCGCCGCATGTTTCTAGCAATGGCTAAGGATATTCGGGTAATTGTGGTGAAGTTGGCCGATCGGCTGCACAATATGAGGACTCTGGAACATTTGTCACCAGAAAAGCAGCGCAGCATTGCCCTAGAAACGCGAGAAATTTTTGCTCCTTTGGCTAACCGTTTGGGGATCGGCCGCTTTAAGTGGGAATTGGAAGATTTAGCTTTTAAATATTTGGAACCGGAGGCTTACCGCGAAATTCAAGATTTGGTTGCCCAGAAACGGACCGATCGCGAATCTCAACTGGCAGAAGTTACAGATAGTCTGCGATCGAGTCTTGATAGTTTAGGCATTAAATGCTACGAAGTCAGCGGCCGTCCGAAACATTTGTACGGAATTTACGGAAAGATGCAGCGCCGGCAAAAAGGATTCAATCAAGTTTACGATATTGCTGCAGTGCGGATCATTGTCGAAACTAAAG
The DNA here is from genome assembly GCA_025454405.1 of Oscillatoriaceae cyanobacterium Prado104. Lineage (GTDB taxonomy): Bacteria > Cyanobacteriota > Cyanobacteriia > Cyanobacteriales > Microcoleaceae > Microcoleus. The sequence goes on from JALOON010000106.1 coordinate 33,158, forward strand.
ATGAATGCTATCGGGCTTTAGCAGTTGTCCACGATTCTTTTCGGCCGATTCCCGGCCGTTTTAAAGATTATATCGGTTTGCCGAAAGCCAATCGGTATCAATCTTTGCACACCGGAGTAATCGGACCTGGCGGACGGCCGATCGAAGTTCAAATTCGCACGGTAGCGATGCACCACATTGCAGAATACGGAATTGCAGCGCACTGGAAATACAAAGAAACCGGAGGTTCTAATACTAAAGTAACCGGAGAAGACGAGAAATTTACATGGCTGCGGCAACTGCTGGAATGGCAAAGCGATCTTAAGGACGATCGCGAATATTTAGAAAGCGTTAAAGACAATTTATTTGACGAAGATATCTATGTTTTCACTCCTAACGGAGACGTAGTAGATCTCAATAAAGGGTCAACCCCTGTAGATTTTGCTTACCGCATTCACACCGAAGTCGGGAATCACTGCACCGGCGCGCGATCTAACGGACGGATGGTGACGCTAGACACGGTTTTAAAGAACGGCGATATTGTCGAAATCTTGACGCAAAAAAACGGTCATCCGAGTTTGGACTGGCTGCATTTTGTCAAAACAAGCGGCGCTAAAAACCGAATTAGACAGTGGTACAAGCGATTCAATCGAGATGAAAATATCGCTCGCGGACGAGAATTGCTGGAAAAAGAATTCAGCAAAAAAGGTTTGGAAGCTTTGCTCAAATCGGAACCGATGCAGTCAGTAGCGGCGCGCTGCAATTACCACAGTGTAGAGGATTTATTAGCAGCTTTGGGCTACGGCGAAGTAACTTCAAATTTAGTAGTAAATCGACTGCGAGATTTGGTGAAAGCGAAGCAAAAAATTGATGCTAATGCTGGGGCTGGAGCTTCAGAAGTGCCCGTGCAAATACCTGCTGTAATGCCGCCTAAACCCGCGCCGAGTTCGTCTCCGAGCAAATCGCCGATCGCGGGTGTGGAGGGTTTGCTTTACCATTTAGCTGCTTGCTGCTGTCCGATTCCGGGGGAATCAATTATTGGAGTTGTGACTCGCAATCGCGGAATTTCGATTCACCGCCAAGGATGTTCAAACGTGGAGAACGTACTCGGGGATCGGTTAGTTCCGGTGAGTTGGAATGCGGGCGATCGTACGGCCAGCCGCCCCGCTACTTATCCGGTGAACATTCAAATTGAAGCGCTCGATCGGGTAGGAGTTCTCAATGATGTATTGTCGCATTTAAAGGACAACAAAGTCAACGTGCGCAGCGCTCAAGTAAAAACTTATCCGGGTTTGCCCGCGTTAATTGATTTGTGCATGGACATTCAGGACAAACAGCAGTTCGAGAAGACTTGCATGCAAATTAAAAATATGAGCGATATTTTGAATTTGCGGCGGGTGAATGAAGGGAATTAACAAGAAAATCTAGAAGTACACCCCAGAAACCCAGTTTCTTCAAGAAATCGGGTTTCTCTGTACCTCAGCTTCATTGTTTGTTTGTCAGGGCAATTTTCCTTAATTCCAAGATTTTTAGGATTAGACTGGGACGGATTTTTTTGTGCTTGAAAGCAAGTAGGATAACTTTGCTCTAATTTCGAGCCGATCGCAAATTCCGCACCTCTTCAATACTCAGTCCTGTTGTTTGACTGATAGTTTCATCGTCAAGGCGATCGAGTAGTTGTCGCGCGATCGCCTGTTTTTCCTCTTGTCGAGCTTTGATTAAGGCTCCTTGTTGGTCGTAAATAAACATTTCTCTGCTTTCAAGCTCTGCCAGTTCTTCCGGGCTTAAATTCACTTGATTTGCTATGTCAAAGGCTTGATGAATCTCCGGTATGCTATCCATTATTTGCGGAACTTGTGTTAACGTATTAGCATATTTTATGAAATAAATCCATTTGTCTGCTAGGGTTTCTAGCTGAGATAATTCTTTGGTAAATTTGGGAAGTTCGACAAACAATAACTGAATGTTATTGTCAGTATATGTCAAATTAGTTTTTGATTCTTTGTAAACGAATCGAGAAATTAGACGCTCGCTATTTTTAAACATCTCGAAATCAGTAATTGTTAAAGCTATCACTGGTTTTAGCATTCGATAACCTTCTCCTTTCTGCAATTGAAAAGCATAAGTTTTGGCTGCGTTATACAAAACTCTCTTGTCAAAAGACTCTACGTTTAATACCTGCATTTCAATAATGACGATCGTACCGTCCGCGAGTTGAGCTTTGACATCTAAATAAGTATCTTTTAAACCGATGATTCTGGGGGGCAAATTGGGGTTGATAATTTCCAAGTATTTAATGGTAGGATTGCCATCGTAAATTAGGGCGTTGAGAAAGCTGATGAGAATGTCTTTGCTATCTGAGGAGCCAAAGATTTTTTTAAAGGCGTAATCGGTTTTGGGGTTGATGAATGTCATGGCAGGAATCGGGAATCGCGACTTCTATCTGGATCGTAACACTTAATTTCATGTCGGTCGCTCTTGTTTGCAGACCCTATTATTCTTTTTTGCTCTAATTTCGATTCGATCGCAAATTCCGCACCTCTTCAATACTCAGTCCTGTTGTTTGACTGATAATTTCATCGTCTAGGCGATCGAGTAGTTGTCGCGCGATCGCCTGTTTTTCCTCTTGTCTGCCTTCTTGTCTGCCTTCTTGTTTAGCTTCTTGAGCGGCATCTTTAACAGCTTTAATTATTGCTCCTTGTTGGTCGTAAATAAACATTTCTTGACGTTCGATATTTGCCAGTTCATCCGGACTTAAATTTACTTGATTGGCGATGCCAAAAGCTTTGTGAATCTCGGGGACACTATCTATTACTGGCGGTACATCCGTTATCGTTCTCGCGTATTTCATGAAATAGATCCATTTATCTGCTAGAGTTTCTAACTGGTCTACTTGTTTGGTAAATTTTGGCAATTCTACAAATACTAACTTAATGTCATTATCGGGATATTGTAAATTCGTGTTCTCTTCTTTATAGACAAATCTCGAAATTAATTTATCGCTATTTTTAAACATCTCGAAATCAGTAATCCTTAAGGCTATCACTGGTTTGAGCATTCGATATCCTTCTCCTTTCTGCAATTGAAATGCGTAGGTTTTTGCAGCGTTGTACAAGATTCTTTGTCCGAAAGACTCTACGTTTAATACCTGCATTTCAATGATGACTAGAGTGCCATCGACGAGTTGGGCTTTGACATCTAAAGAACTGTCTTTTAAGCCGTCTACTCGGGGAGGCAAATTGGGGTTGATAATTTCTAAGTCTTCAATAGTCATGTCATGGCGATAATCGGGAATCACGATGGCTATTTGTATCGTAACACTCGATATTATGACCTATACTGTCATGGCAACCCCAACATTAGTTGGATCGTTCGGATCGAAATGGCGATCGAAATTGATGGACGATCGCGCGATCGAGCAATTCAGTCACAGTCGCCATCTTGTATAAGAGATAGTGCTAATTATAGCTTGTCAGGTGGTGGGATGCCATAAAGTTTCTCTGGGATATAATGGTTAATGAGATCTAGTAAGGAGAATGTGCGATCGTGACAGTCCGGGAAGAACTAATCCATGAGATTGAGCAAGCATCAGATGATATACTTCAGGTGCTATTGAGTTTTTTGCGTCAGACAGGTTTGTCGCAGTCTGAGCCTTCTGTGTCGATCGATTTAGCTGAGATTTCGACTGCTGGATTGAGGGCGCAAAAACATTATCCTCTGCGCGGGATGCCGTTGGTAATTGCTGAGGATTTTGATGGACAGATGCAAGTTTCCCAACAAATCGATCTAATTGTCACGATTATGGAAAATGAAAATGTAGATTTGGCTGATTTATTGGCTGGTTTAGAAGCCGAGAGAGAGGCGATTTGGCAGGAGAAACAGTCTTGAGAGATTAACGCTTGGGTTCAATATCAAACTCAAGCCGAGAGCGATAAAAGTGAACGTCAAATTCTAAGAAAAAATTTGTCTGTCCCAAAAGCAATGATACGCTGTCACTTTTAACCCATGCAAATGCTAACCTTACAGGAGCAAAATCCCCTATTTCAGCCATGAAAAATACTGGCATCGCCAATCGATCGCCAATGTTACCAGCCAATCGAATGATGGCTTTGCTGTCATCCCAAACTAAGCCAAGTTGAATTCCTATTTGGTAAGGCAATACATTCACAGTTGCACCGCTATCTACTCAGCCCACAACTTGGATTTCTTGGTTATTGTGGCGCAGAATCAAGGGAATGCGCGGTAGGCTGTCAAACTCATTTTGAGAGGGGTCAGTGGTAGAGTATTGAAATCGCATAATCCTCAGTTTCGATCGCCCTTCTCCAGCAGCTTCATTGCTTGCATCAAAACTGCACCAGCACCAAAAGTATTGTAGGGAGTTGGTAAGTAGTAAATCTTGTAAGGTTCCAAAGGAAAAATATCCTCAGCGATATTCTCTTCTGCGAGGAGAATTCGGATTAGCTCTCGTTTATCGATCGCAGACAGTTGTCTGATGGTAGCGAGTAATTCTGTTAGTTTCATCGGTGGTTTTCCTGCGATGCCTATATGTTAACGGTAGCAGGTCAACGCAGTAATTGCAATTTTCAGGTAAGTTTCGCAAAGATTGGGGCGATCGCACTTAGTTTTTTTTGGTAAGGGCGATCGCATTTCGCATACTACGAGCTATTCTGGTTTCATCCAACCTTTGACAGTTTTTTTCACAACATTAACATAAGGATAGTCTAAAAACTCTTCGATCGCGACTTCAACCCCAGCCTGCAATGCACCAACTACGCGACGCTTAAAACTGGGGGTAGTTTCATCGTTAACGTACTCAATCTTTTCAGGTTCAGTAACAGTTGGATTAGTTTGTTCCAACTGCTTGAGAAGTTGTTGAATCTCAGCAGCCGCTTCTGCAAGAGTTTGTTTATTTTGTGAGTGTTGTATAAAAGTGCTGTTGTCAGATCTGGCATTTTCACCATGAGTTCCAACCTGACCGTAGTTATTATAATTGCCTTGGTAAACACTCCCACCGTAAACGCTTCCACCAACACTACCACCAACTTTGAAATTATTATTTCCAGTCATAATTCAAACTACTCCTTAATCAAATCTATTCCAAATAAAGTTTCTTAATATTGTTTCTTGACATAAACTGATTTGGCTTCTCATTTTCCTCCAATGATACCCAAATAGCTTGGCTGAGCTTAGCTTTTACACTATCCTCAAATTTTTGAGAATGCTCTTTTTCAATGTTAAAGGATGTTTCGTATCTTAAGCTAGGTTTTTCTGTGTTTTTTGTCCATCCAAAAATCGTTAGCTGGTACTTAACTGATTGCACGTCAAATGAATTTGTTGTTCCTTGCTCGGCAATCCAATCAAATCTAATTACTTTATTTACTGAAGAACACCCTTTTATAGGAATTGGCTGAGCTAAGTTATCATTTACAAAGTCTCCAGCATCTGTAATTTTGACAAAAGTAGTCCATGCCATATCATAAAGATTATCATGATTGTGTTTGCTAATAACTAAGCGAATGCGCTGAATGGTTCCGCCCTGCGGACTCCAGTTATAGAAGGCTAGTGGTAAATTAAATCCTACTCCTTTAAAAGTTCGACTACCTGTGGGAACATCATCTATAAAAATTGGGAAAAATATTAGATCTCTACTAAAACATAACTTAATATCTGCTTGTCTAAAATAAGAGGTATAAGCAACAACAGAGGAGACTCCTAAGCTAAGTATAGAAACCACTGTTGCGATTGTGGCACTCCAATCAGTTTCTTTTTTTGTTTGTTGTATAACGCTCGTATCATTTAGTGCTAACATTTTCTGTGAGGCAGTAGGCGATAAGGTGAGTGATTGCTGTGCGAGAGAAGCACCATAACTTGGTTTACTATTTTCTGCAACGAATGTCTTACTAGATTGTTGGGCAAAAAGTTGAACAGAAATAGTTAATAACAATGTCGTAGTGCATATTGCTAATAATATTTTGTTTTTATTCATACTGAAATGTTTCTTTTCACAGCACAATATCACTTTAAACCAATCATTAAAATTTAAAAAGCGGAAAAAGACGGAATAATACGGAAGTTTTGTAAAGATTCTGTAAAGCTTGAAAAGCGGAAAAATACGGAAAAATACGGATAAAGTCGGCTATAATAACCAATGTCCTTCCACATCCCGGATGATGCAGGCTCAAGAAGTATTGCAATTTATAGAAAAAGCTGTCTACGCCAAGACTGGCAAACATCTAAATGACTTGCAGCGCGAAATTATTGAAGGAACGCTGAAGCGCCAAAAGTATGATGACATTGCAGAAAATTGCGGTTGTTCGGCCGGTCATGTTAAGGATGTGGGTTACGAACTTTTGCAAATGTTATCTGATGTCTTTGATGAACCAGTTAATAAACACAATCTGAAATCTGTTTTAGAACGGCAAGGTAATCTGAATATTTCTTTGGGCGATCGAAGTGTTAATAGTAATATAATTGGTTGCGTAAATATGGGTTCAGAACAACCCACTGCTACCCACAATGAAAATCAGCCTGAGACTTCTGAATTTCAGCGCGTCAAGAATAAAACTAATATTGAAATAATAGATAAATTACGGCAATTTGGTTTGAGCGACGAGCAAATAGCAGAAGCACTAAATATACCTTTAGAGCAACTCAAGCAAGTGGACTCAGATTAGTAAATCTGGTAAAGTAATGAAGCTGCTTGCAGGATTGAAGTATAATTAGTTTATGACGACTTCGCAATACCGAATTGAGTTTACCGAAACGGCTCAGGAGGATCTAAAAGCTTTACGTGCCACCGATCGATCTAAGATTGAGGATGCAATAGAAACTTACTTGCGCTACGAACCGGACAAGGTGACAAAAAGCAGGATTAAGCGTCTCAGGGGGCTAATTTCACCCCAATACCGCCTGCGAGTTGACGAACACCGCGTATTTTATGATATCGAATATACCATTGAACCAGAAAATAAATTAGTCTTAATTCTGGCTGTTAAACATAAATCAGAAGTTAACGAATGGCTCACAGCCCAGGAGGTTAGTGATGAAACAGATTCAACTCAGTGAAGTTCAAAAAGACTTGCTTCGATTCTTGCTGCTGGCTCAGGAAGAAGATGTGATTCTGATTCATGAAGGTAAACCAGTTGGCTATCTAGTTGGATTTGCTGATGAAGACGATTGGATTGATTATTTGATGCTGAATAATCCTGAGTTTCAAACGCGATTGCGCCGCTCTCTTCAAGATGCGAGAGAAGGGAAAACGATCGCCTTTGAAAACGGAAAGTTGGTTTCAGAGAGCTAGAATTAGAGAAAGGATAAGTATGACAGGAGCGAACTGTGGGAAGATAGCGTCGCTTCACGCACTTAATTTTTTTGTTACGATCGTCGAAGGTTCCCTTGAAGTAAAATAAAATCTTACCAGATATTTTCAGCTATGAACACAAAACTCATTGACTCGTTAGTACAAATCATTCAGACGCTTTCAGAAGAGCAGCAATTGCTAATAAAAGTAAAACTATTTAGCAACATCCCCTATCCTTCAACTGCGGAAATAACTCAGTTAGCCCAAAGCGGCGGAGCCTTTGATTTTTTACAAGATGAACCAGATATTTACACCCTTGAAGATGGAGAGCAAATTTAGTGAAGCCAAAAAAGGAGATATTGTTTTAGTTGAATTTCCCTTTACAAATTTGAGTCAGATTATAAAGACAGTGAATCACCCGGATTTAGTACAATCCTTCTTTTGTCACTTTCAGAAATTATTTATGCTACCTGTAGCGTCTGTGGCTGTGGTAAAGCTTTACCTATTTCGTTATATGTGTGTACCAAATCTTCTAAAACTTCCTTAGCGTTCTCCAGCACTTCCTCATAGGTTTCTCCGTGTATTCTAGCATATTTTCCCCCTTCAGGTAAATTAGCAACATACGCCCGATCTTCCTCAGACCATTGAGTTAAAATGCTATATTTCACGATTCATCCTCTCGCTACTTACTTTGGGCTGGATGCAGGCGTTGTACCTCCGAATTTTTGCTGCAAAAACTCCTGCGCTACCTGTCCGGCTTCCTGCTGTTTCCCGCTAACTTGATAGTTGAGTTTCCGCATCTCTTCCTCGGAGATTTTGCCGCCTAATTCTGCCAGCACAGGGCGCAATTCTGGGTACTTTTCCAAAACTTGCGATCGCACTACGGGCACTGCTTGATAGGGTGGAAAATAATTCTTGTCATCTTTGAGCACCGCTAAACCCAAACTTTCAATCAAACCGTCGGTGGAATCCCCAGCAATTACATCTACTTCTTTTTTTTGAAGTGCTTGGGCAAGCAATCCTAACAGCAACTCCTTCGGTTCTTCGGCAAATTTAAGTCCGTAAGTTTTAGCTAATCCGGGAAATCCGTCTTCTCTTTCTTTGAATTCCGGGCCGAAACCTGCCCGCAGTTTTGGTGCAACTTTGCTCAATTGCGAGATAGTTTGCAAGTTGAGTTGTTTCGCATCTTCACCTCGAATAATTATCGCAAAGGTATTGCTGAATCCTAATGGTTCTATCCATTCCGCTTTAAACTGTTTGGGGTATTCTTGTTTGAGATAAGCGAACACTTTTTGGGGGTCAGAAATTGGCTGTTGTTTGAGAATGTTGGTGTAAGCTGTACCCGTATATTCGACGTACAAATCGATTTGTCCTGATGCTAGGGATTGGTGGCAAAGGGAGCCTCCGAGGTTGAGTTTGCGTTCTACTTTAATATCTGTTTTGGTTTCGATATGGCGGGCTAAAATTTCTGCGAGGATAACTTGTTCGGTAAAGTCTTTCGAGCAAACAGTTACTTGCTTTGGGGAACTAGAGGTACATCCTGCTACTGCAAGCAAGCAAAGCAGCGAGCAGGAGTAGAAAAAAAAATCGTATTTCGATATTTTCATGAGTTAACTCGGTTGTCAATTCTAAATTTACAGCTCTTTTCAAGTTGATGAAATATTCTCAGAAACCCGAGGGCGGGCACGGGAACCGCTTTCGACTTCCTACTCGAATAATGAGGGCAGCATATTTGAGTAGGAGGTCGAACCCTACAGAAAACGGGTTTCTCTGTACCTCACCTACCAGCAAAAGTGCTGTAATACCTTCTAATTTATAGCATCCCCACATAATTTGTAAAGGTAAAATCCGCAATTGCTGCTAAAAACAGTAACACTTAACCCAAGTTTCGTATTTCTGTTGTAACATTTATTTGGAGATATGGAGTAGATAAAATGGCAGTCAGCGTCAGCGATCTTATCAAACAGCAGCGGCAATTTTTTGCTACTGGGATAACTAAAGATCTGGATTTTCGGCTAGAACAATTGAAGAAACTCAAAAGTGCGGTTTCTGCCAATCAATCGCGAATTGTCGATGCTGTCAAGGCCGATCTGAACAGGCCGGAGTACGAGGCTTATTTTGAAATTGCTTCGATCGCGGAAGTTAATTATGCCATTAAAAACCTGAAATCTTGGGTAAAACCGCGAAAAGTTCCAACTTCGATCGAGCAATTTCCAGCTTCAGCCCGCATTTATTCTGAACCTTTGGGAGTAGTTTTAATTATCGGGCCTTGGAATTACCCGTTTCAGTTAATGATATCACCTTTGGTGGGGGCGATCGCGGCTGGCAATTGCGCGATTCTCAAACCTTCGGAAATCGCTGCTAGCACCTCGGAAGTTGTCGCCGATATGATTTCTAAAACCTTCGATCCGGCTTATATCACCGCCGTCGAAGGAGGCGCGGACATCAGCCAGCAATTATTAGCAGAAAAATTTGACCGTATCTTCTTTACAGGTGGCACAAAAATCGGTCAAATAGTCATGGAAGCCGCCGCCAAACACCTCACACCAGTCACTTTAGAATTGGGCGGCAAAAGTCCTTGCATTGTCGATTCAGACATTCAGGTAGAATACGCGGCAAGACGCATCGCTTGGGGCAAATTCATCAATGCCGGTCAAACCTGCATTGCTCCAGATTACCTGTTAGTCGATCGAAAAATCAAGCCGGATTTATTAGCAGCAATTAAGCAGTCAATTCACGAATTTTACGGCGACGATCCGCAACAAAGCCCCGACTACGCGCGCATCATCAATCAGCGGCATTTAGGGCGTTTGGCTGAGTTTATTAAAGACGGAGAAATCGTCGTTGGCGGGCAAACAAACCCCGAAGATAGATATATTGCTCCGACGGTAATAGATAAGGTTTCCTGGGATGCGCCTGTGATGCAGGATGAGATTTTCGGGCCGATTTTGCCAGTTTTGGAATATGATGATTTGGGAGAGGCGATCGCGCAAATCAATGCCCGCCCAAAACCTCTAGCCCTGTATTTATTCTCGAAAGACAAAGAGAAACAACAGCGAGTTTTGCGAGAAACTTCTTCCGGTGGAGTTTGCATCAACGACACGGTAATGCAAGGTGCAGCCACAAGTTTGCCTTTTGGCGGAGTCGGCGATAGCGGTATAGGAAACTATCACGGGAAAGCTAGTTTTGACACTTTTTCCCACGAAAAAAGCGTGTTGCAAAAGTCATTTTTACTCGATTTAAAATGGCGGTACGCTCCTTATAAAGGCAAGTTAGGTTTGATTAAAAGAATCATCGGTTAATCTATCTAGCTGTTTGTAGTGCGGACTTAAGTCCGCGACCTTTTGCAGACTTAAGTCCGCACTACGAAACAATTTCTAATTCCCGATCTCGAAAAATATGAACGATAAATTACCAGAAATTTTAGCAGAACTGCGTCAATACTTTAACGAATTGTACGGCGATCGACTCGTGCAATTAATACTCTACGGTTCCCAAGCTAGAGGAGACGCTAAACCCGATTCAGATATTGATATTTTAGTTGTTTTGCAAGAGCCTGTTTGTGCGGGAAAAGAGATCGATCGCACCAGTAAATTTATTGCCACTTTGTGCTTAGATCGTACTGTAGTAATTTCCCGAGCTTTTGCCTCAGCAGCACGTTTTCAACAAGAAAAAAGCCCTTTTTTTCTAAATGTTCGCAGAGAAGGAGTACCGATTTGACACCCGAACAAACTGCTCTTTTAATCAAAGCCAGTGAAAGTTTGCGCGCTGCTAAATTGTTAGCAGCTAATGCACTGGCTGACTTTGCCGCATCGCGGGCTTATTACACCATGTTTTATGTGGCCGAAGCTTTCTTGCTTGGCGAGGATTTAGCCTTCTCCAGTCATGCTGCTGTAATTAGCGCATTCGGTCGAGAATTTGCCCGGACAGGTAGAGTTCCGGTAGAGTTTCACCGCTACTTAATTGATGCTCAAGATATCAGAAATCGGGGCGATTATAATATCGATCCGGCAATTCCAGAAGCTGAGGCAAATGAATTAATATTTCAGGCAGAACAGTTTTTAGAATTGGGCGATCGACTGCTATAAAATAACCATATGATTAATGTTAATTGAGTTAAAATAATAATTTGCGCCTTCAGAACTAAGAAACCAGGTTTTTACATAGATTAAAGGCTTGGATGCAATATTTTTAGAGAAAACCAGGTTTCTGCTTCCAGAATGATTGTTAAACTGTTGGTTGATAATTGAAACAGAAAACTGTCAACTATCAACTGTCAACTGTCAAATATCAATTATTACCCCAAATACTTATGCTGCCATTCAAATATCCCGTACCTCAAACAGATCCGCCACGTCCGGCAAAAGAAACGCTGCCGACGATGTACGATCTACCTAGCGAAAATCCGGAGGAACCAGGTTTGCCCGATGAATTTCACGGCTTGCAGCCGCAGTTATTAAATTTTACTTTTCGCCCTGCTAACTATTCTGCTGACCAAATATTTTGCACGGGCGACATGAATTTGTATTACGATGTACGCCACCCTCTGTGGTACAAACGACCGGATTGGTTTGGAGTAGTCGGAGTTTCCCGGTTGTACGAATCAGTCGATATGCGGCTGAGTTACGTTACTTGGCAAGAAGGTGTCAATCCGTTTGTCATTGTCGAATTGCTATCGCCGGGAACAGAAAAAGAAGATTTAAACGAGGTTTCAGAAACTGTACCTGCCGCTACTGAAGCAGTAGCGAACAACGGTCAAACAATTGAGGAAAAGAGAGACGAAACCGCAGCAAATAACGGTCAGTCAACTCAGGAACTGTCTCAGGAAAAGCCCTTAAAAAAATGGGAAGTTTACGAACAAGCGTTGAGAATTCCTTACTATGTAGTTTTCAGCCGTTATACCGATCGCCTGAGAGTGTTTAAATTAGAAGGAGGGCGCTATCAAGAGTTAGAAATTCCCGAAGATCGAGTGTGGATGTCGGAGATAAATCTCGGCTTGGGATTGTGGTTTGGAGAGTATTTTGGAGTCACTCGATTGTGGCTGCGCTGGTACGATGTCCAAGGCAATTGGATTCCTACTCCCGAGGAACGTGCTGAACTCCAACGGCAACGTGCCGAACTCCAACGGCAACGCGCCGAGATTGCAGAATCTCAGCTAGCAGCTTTAATGCAAAACCTGCGGGAATCTGGTATAGATCCCGATCGATTCTTGAATGGCTAATAGTGCGAGCGTTCCCGCTCGCGATCGTCGATACTTGACACTTGAGGGCGCAGTTTTTACTTGCTCTCAAGTGAAACTGGACTATCAAAACTTTAGGCTTCTGCAAGCAGAATTTATACCAAATTTTTGAATTAAAAAGAAAGTTATATCGATCGTTTTTTGATACATATTGAGCGGTCGATCGAACTTTTAGTATCCGCACGAATAGAGCTTTACATCAAACTATTCCTGTAGTAAAATAAAGATTTGCGTTCGTATTTAAGTATAAGAATAGAATGAAAAAAGTCTTATCGCTGCTTGCGGGAGGTGCGATCGCCTCTGTATCTATTGCAGGTTTCATTCCATCCAGCTACCTGCTGCGAGTAGAAACAGTGAAACAGGGAATGCTGCGGCTAACAAATATTTCCGATCGGCGCATCTACGTGAAAAACTTTGTCCTGCGCAATTACACAGTCAACGAATTTGGCAAGCGAACGGGGAAAGTTGAGGAAATGTACGTTCGCGTAGAATTACCGCTAAATCCTGGAGAAAGTAAATTAGAAGCAATTCGCGATTCACCATATCGGACAACCGCAAATACCGAACTATTGCGCTGGAATGATGGAAAACAAGATCGCAGACAAGGCGTGCTAATATGTTTTATTAATGACTTCAACCACAATGTCTATCTAACTCCCAACGGACAACTATCATGCTCCCAATAATTTAAATCGCCTGTGTCGGTAAAACCTTTGAGTATCGCCTATCTAACCAACAATTTATGTCCATTTTATCGCAAGAAAAATGCGTTGCTTGTCGCCCGAATTCCCCTCGCGTCACGCCCTACGAAATTACCAAACTCACACCGCAAATTCCCGACTGGAACCTCATCGAAAGAGATGGCATTCCCCGATTGGAACGTACTTATAAATTCCCCGACTTTAAAAGTGCGATCGCCTTTACAAGCCGCGTCGGCGAAATCGCAGAAGCTGAAGGACATCACCCAGCAATTTTAACCGAGTGGGGAAAAGTAACCGTTACTTGGTGGACGCACGCGATTCCAGGACTGCACCGCAATGACTTTATTATGGCTGCAAAAACCGATGCGATTGCCGCTGAATTTCTTAACTAAATTGTTTGTAATTGCGATCGAACAAGAAAATTCACAAGTTGACGAACCAGATGAAGTTCAAGTAGAGTAGGATAAGATTACTAAAAAATAAGCTATGGAAAACCTTCCATTCATCATAATTGCTGTAGCTGGATTGCTTGTAATAGGAATCTTTATTGTGATAGTGGTTTCCTCGATCGCAAATTTCATACGTTATGCTTCCTCACCTCGTCTTGCTAGAGAAGCTCGCGTTATTGGCAAACGTTTGTACGTATCAGGTGGAAAAAATAGCACTTCTACCTATTATTATGCAACTTTTGAATTTCCTGATGGCAGCCGTGAGGAATTTGGTGTCGGTTCCAAAATTTATGGGATGCTGGCAGAAGGGGATATAGGGACGCTAGACTCTCAAGGAACTTACGTACATAACTTTAATCGACGATTTTGAAAACTAAATCTTACTAATTTATAACTTTAAGGATCGCCTGCCACCTCAGCACCGACTTTCACATTTTAAACACCCAAAACAGCAATTTCGCTTAACAGCACAGCAATCCCTACCAAGTAAAAATAATGATTAAATAGTTGATAGCTGAATTTGTTATGGCATTAACATCCCCTGTTGTTCATAGCGACCCCGAAATTCTGGGGGGAACTCCTGTTTTTGTCGGAACTCGCGTGCCGATGAGAACCCTACTTGATTATCTTGAGGCTGGTGATTCATTAGACCTATTTCTAGACCATTTTCCTAGTGTCAGTAGGGAACAGACGATCGCAGCCCTTATATCGAGAATTTCTGCAACTAAATAAGCGGTAGAAATCCAAGAACCTTCTTCTTTAGTTCAACCTCTGGTTATTTAAAACTGTTTGCAGTAATTGTAGGTTGGGTTGAGGAACGAAACCCAACACATAAATTTAAGATTTTGGCAAGAACAAAACTCAACACAGAACTTTGAGATTTTGGCAAGAACAAAGCCCAACGAAAAACTCAAGTTTTTGGACCCAGCGCAGCAAAAAATTCGCTTCGATCGACCTAACCGACGAATTAAGTTACTGTTAGGAAATCAAACCCATTTTTTGATAAATTTGCCGCACTAAAGGTTTTAAAGTAGGTAGCTGTTTTGTAAAAATTACCGCACCTAAAATACAAAGTATCCCACCAATTAATACAGTATTCGCAGCGCCGATATAATTTGCCAATCCGCCAGCAAGTAAATTACCAAACGGCGTCACGCCAAAAAATGCCATCGTGTAGATACTCATTACCCTCCCTCGCTTATCATCTTCGACAATTGTTTGCAAAAATGTGTTTCCCCCTGCAAATTGGAGAATGAAGCCGATCCCGACAAACAGCATCATGATTAATGAAAACCACAACTCGCGGGATAAAGCAAATCCAATCAATCCAAATCCCATAATTGCTGGGGAAATAGCAATCAATTTGCCGATGCCGAGTATGCTTTTTCGCGTACTCAAATAAATCGCGCCCGCAAAAGCGCCAACTCCCGATGCAGCCATTAAAAAACCCAGTGTTTCCGGGCCGCCTTTTAGTATTTGGGTGGCAAAAATCGGGACTAAAACTGTATGCGACATTCCCGCAAAACTGACTAATGCCAACAGCAGCAAAATTGCTCTAATCGGTCCGAATCCAAAGGCATACACAAATCCTTCTCGCAATCTTTGTAAGGTTTTGGTATTAGTTACTGCTATTTTTTTCGGCTGGATTTGCATCGCTAGCAAGCCTGCAATTACAGCGATGTAACTGAGTCCGTCAATCAGAAAACAATAACTCGCTCCGACTGTACCGATGAGCAAACCTGCCAGTGCCGGTCCGATTAATCGAGCACCGTTGAACATGGAAGCATTCAGCGCGATCGCCTGTGCTAAATGTTCTTTTTTTTCCACAATTTCCGGCACAAATGCTTGCCTTGCCGGCGCGTCGAAAGCATCGATCGCGCCTTGACAAAAACTCAAAATTAAAATCTGCCAAATATTAATAATTCCCGTTAGCGCCAAAACAGCTAGCGCTAAAGATTGAATCATTGCTAAAACTTGAGTGGCAATTATTACCCGGTGGCGGTTCCATTTGTCGATAAAAACTCCGGCAACAGGAAGTAAAATTAAGGTGGGGATTTGACTGATAAATCCAACGACACCCAGCATCCAAGCCGATTGAGTTAGGTGGTATACCAGCCAAACGGCAGCTATTCGCGTCATCCAACTGCCAATCAGCGAGATGCTTTGACCTGCAAAAAACAAGCGGTAATTTTTAGATCGCAGGGCGCGAGGAAGCTGTATTTTTTTACTTTTTGCTAGTAGATTCATGGGGCAATCGGGCTCTGAGAAAGATTGGAGAATTGGTTGAGGTTGGATAAATCGTGCTGACAGCAAATCATTCTTGATTAGAACTCGGGCTAATCAACCGATTTTTAGCCACCAGCGTGTAAGTTCTATTTATACCTTTTAACCCCAAATGAATCATCATTCTGATAGGAGATTTTCAGTTCTGCTGCTTTGTATACTGCAAGTTGCAATTGACTGTAGGGGCCGCACCAGAAAAAGTTTTTGATTAAATGACCTTCTCCCGCTAAAGAACCAAAAACTGTGTAGTAAACTCCGTACAGTTCTTGAGTGGTGCCGATTCTTGCCAACATAGTTTCTACTTGTTCGATCGCCAGCTAGAGCCAAAATATCATGTTTCGAGTTCCCGAGCTCGCGTCCGATCGATTACCATAAAAAAACGGTTTGTAGTGCGGACTTCAGTCAGTTCTCTGTTGCGGACTCAAGTCCGCATTACGAACAAATTTTATGGCGCTCGATCGATCGAACCCGATATTACCCGGACTGTAAAGGAGGCAGAGCCTCGCGATCTGTATTCCCAAGCACAGCCTGGGAACGAGACCTCTATATTGATTTGTTTTTCTGATTTATAACTTCTTCGATGGGACAAATATCAACTATCAACTTTCAACTATCAACTTTCAACTGACTTCATTTTAATTCGACATCTACCGTAGCAGACATCCCCGGTGCGATCCGCGATTCGTAACCTTTAATGCTTTCCGGCTCAAACACAACTTTCACAGGAATCCGCTGCACTACTTTAGTAAAGTTGCCGGTAGCATTATCGGGAGGTAACAAAGAAAATTGCGCACCTGAAGCCGGAGAAAAACTATCGACATGACCTGCAAATTTACGGTTGCCAAAAGCATCTAATTTGATTTCTACTACAGGTAATGTAGTGGAGTTAGAGGCTCGCACGCTTCAGTCGCCAGATCGATTTGCCGATTTAGGAAAGATTGAAAATCGCCCGATCGATCAGTTGGGAAAACAGTTCTCGCTCTGCTTCGGAAAAGCCCTCTACAGCTCGATCGCGAATTTCAGCTACCAGCGGGGGCAGTACGTTCTGCAGTTCTCGCCCCGAATCAGTCAGCCAAATGCGCCAAATGCGGCGGTCGCGGGCGTCTCTCTCCCGGCGGACGAGGCCTCTTTCTTCCATGCGATCGATCACGCCCGTCAGCGTCCCGCCTACCTGTTGCAATTTCTCGCCAATGCTGGAAGTCGGCAAACCGTCTTCTTGCCACAAGCAGCACAGTACCAGCCAGTGAAAAGGTGTCAGCCCGAACGGTTCGAGTACCTCCTGCAACCTGCGACTTCCTAGCTGTGCCAGCAGTTTGATGCGGTAGCCCAGGCTGTGGGGCGCTAGAATGGCTTCCCACTGTGCTAAATCCTCAGCTAAATGCGCGCGATCGATCGTGAATCCAGTAGCCATCGACTGATTAGTTAGTATTCGTATTATTAGAGTAAGGTATTTTTGGCGGGCTGTCAAGGAGGCGCGAGCATTTTTTTTCAAGCCAGCAGTTCGTCAACTGCTACAGCAAAACCCGGCAGCATTACCTGAGTGCGAGCAATTTCCCCAGGCCCGAACCACAACTTCTGAGTCTGAGTGAGTACAAACACGAACTGAGTTTCAGGCACGACCAACCAAACTTCTTGACAGCCAGAATCCAGGTATTCTATAGCTTTAGCAAAAAATTCCTCAACTCGATCTGTAGGCGAAGCGATTTCGGCCACTAGCGGGAAACACACCGGCAAGCTAGCAGCCTTGCCGTACCGGGCAGCAAGTTCGGGAGTCAGGTAAGCAACATCGGGACGGCGGCCTTGCTGGTTGGTGCGGCAAGGGGTATCGGTATAGACTTTTCCAGCTTGTCCGCTCGAAATCGCGTAACTTCTCCAAGCAGCCCCCAGATTTAGTTGAATTTCGCCGTGCGGTAAAGTCATGCCATTTTTTTCTACAAGTTCGCCGTCCACCCATTCTGTGTAGTCTGGGGGATTGGCGAGAAAATCTTCCAGGGAAAGAACTTCCCGTACAACAGTAGGAGCGTCCATAGGATTTTACTTTGGCAAGGGGCTTGCTACTATTATCGATCGCCCCTCAAACCACCCGACTGCCGGATGTCCGCCCCAGGAAGTTTGTTTGCAATTCTTAATTGTTATTAAACTAGAAAGGAGAAATCTAGTTGCACTCTGAATTTATGTTGCTGACCGCCGACAAACGCACCAAGTTAGACGACACCGACGACAACTTGTTTTATTCCTATCCCCGGTTTGTGACGCACGTAGACGAGGGATTCATTCAACAATTAACCGATTTGTACCGAGAAAGGCTGAAGCCGAATACTCGGATTTTCGATATGATGAGCAGTTGGGTTTCTCACTTGCCCGACGAGATGCAGTTTGCCCATGTGGAAGGGCACGGGATGAATCAAGAAGAGCTGGCAAAAAATCCTAGATTGGATCGTTATTTCGTGCAGGATTTGAATGCAAATCCTAAATTGCCGCTGCCGGATTCAGATTTTGATGCTGTTGTCAACTGCGTTTCGGTACAGTATTTGCAGTACCCCGAGGCAGTTTTTTCTGAGATTCACCGGATATTAAAGCCCGGTGGCGTGGCAATTATTAGCTTTTCCAACAGAATGTTTTATCAAAAAGCAATTGCTGCTTGGCGGGACGGTTCGGAGGGCGATCGGGTAGAATTGGTAAAGCGTTACTTTGATTCTGTAACAGGAGCGAACATACCCGGATTTAGCAAGCCGGAAGTAATTGCAAAATTCGCTAACTTGCCGAGTTTCATGCAAATGCTGCGCATCGGCAGTGGCGATCCTTTTTACGCGGTAGTTGCTTACCGCCAAAGTTAGGATTTTGAAAAGATGTTTGTAGTGAGGACTTGAGTCCGCCGATTTTTATGATGGCTAAACGACAAGTCGAAATCAACACTTGCTCTTGCCGCCAATGACTGGGTCCTTACTGCGAACCGATCGACTGTTACACTATAATTGCATAATTAATTAGGCTGAAGTTCCCCCCGTAGAAATACTGAGACGTGGGTTGAAACCCTTGTGCTGCTTGGTGTTTCAGCTTATGAACCAGAAAACACGTACCCATGT
>JALOON010000107.1 GCA_025454405.1 Oscillatoriaceae cyanobacterium Prado104
GAGGAAATCATCTCCTGCACCGCCTAGCAAAGTATCATTAGCTTTGCCACCGTACAAACTATCATTGCCTGCACCGCCATCCAAACTGTCAACACCGCGGCCTCCAAATAGGATGTCATCGCCACCGCCACCTGTCAGCGTATCGAGTTCCCGGCCGCCGTAAATGCTGTCATTACCGAGGCCACCATCGAGGAAATCGCTAGCTTTTCTGCCACCGATAAAATCGTTACCGCTGCCGCCGATTAAAGTATCGCTATCATCAGTACCGATCAGATTTTTGCCCTCAGCACCGAGAATTTCAGGAGAATCATTGACAACTTCAATATCACCTTCTACGACGGGAACAGCGGGTTGAGAAGGTGCTGAATTTCCTTGAATTTTGGCTCTCAAAGATTCGCCTGTATTTTCAGAAACTACCTCGGTGATGGGTTTGGTGCCGGCGGCTGCTGCTTCGAGGGCGATCGAACTTTCACCTAATGTTACTTTTTGAACTTTGGCAATTTCCGAGGGAATAAACTCAGGCAAAAAGTTAGATTTAACTCGATCGGTACTTCAGATTGCTGGATGATGCTTTCTACCTGTGCCGCATCGTTCAAATCCAGGAAACCGCCGGATTGAATTTTACTGTTAATTGCGGTGACAACAGCTTTGGTAATTGCAGTATTGTCAGCCGTAGATGCGCCGTCGATTAAACTGGTGGTTTGAGTAATGACGTTTTGAACTTTTGTCATGGCGACTAGAGTTTCAACACCGCCCGATTCATTTTTGGTAGTAGATGCGATCGGATCTAAGTCAAGCAAGTCAACTTCCCCAGGAATAGATAAAGCAGATTTAACTTTTGACTCCGCTTCACTCTGCGACATTCCCCCATCCATCAAATCAGTTACCAAACTGGTTAATAAAGTCACAACAGTGGCCTCAATAGGTGCAGAAACCGGAGTTTCTAGAGGCAAACCCGTAGCAGTATCCGTGCCACCAAAAGCAACTATATTTCCTTCTTTGGTATCTATTTTACCATTTTTATTTTTGTCGAAATTCTCCAAGGGAACCTCAAGCTGATATCCACCATTAGAGTCAGTAGTAGTTGAGGGTTCGTTGGCATCTTTAATTCCATTTTTGTTGGCATCGAAGAAGAGGGTTGCACCGGAAATATAACCGTCAATAACTAGACCGGAGTAAAAACCTAAAACTGCACTTACTGAGGGTAGGTCAGCAGGGACAGATGTTAGGAAACCCTGATTCGATCCACCATTAGAGTTAGTGCTCGATCGATCGTCATCGTTATTGGTAACTAAGACAGATGTCGCAGTTAACCCAGAGTAATTGCGATCGGCGCTCACCGCAGGGTTGATAATAATGCTGTAAATTTGGCTGCCATCAACTAGGCCATCGTCAACACCTGTTACCGTCACCGTCTGCTCTAGATTCCAATTACTAGAATTGAAGGTAACAGTTTCCAAGGAAATAATTCCTTCTGCTGCATTATTGCTACGCAGATCGATTCTGACATCAGCAGTAGGTTGGCTTTTGAGTTTGATGGTGAATTTGTCTGTGCCGCCTGTTTCTGTCGTTACTAATCCTGATGTCGGATTAATAATAATCCCTGGACTTTCAGATGTCGGTGTTGGCGTTGGAGTTGGAGTTGTTGTCGGTGTTGGCGTTGGAGTTGGAGTTGTTGTCGGTGTTGGCGTTGGAGTTGGAGTTGTTGTCGGTGTTGGAGTTGGTGTTGGCGTTGGTGTCGGTGTCTGTATAGTATCGTTATCGGAGATCGCCACTGTTACTGCTGGCACCACAATCTGGTTATACTTAGCATCCGTGCTAGTTGCGGTGTGAGTAATATTAGCGCTCTGCGTACCTTCGGTAATTGTATCGTCAACAGATTTCACTATAACGGTTTGAGCGACATTCCAATTATTGCTAGTGAATGTGAGAGGGGCGATCGGTTGAATTTGATTACCTGTTGTGAGAGCGATCGTCACCGGAGCAGTTGGCCGCGACGTTAATTTGATACGGTAACTGCCGTTCGCCCCACCTTCTGCAACTTCCATTTTGGTAAGACTAACAGAAACACCAGGCGTATTATTGTCTCCTTTGTCAGTGCCGCTATCGGCTACATCATCGCTGTTGTTGAGCAAAACTGAGACGTTGTTAGATTGATAGTTTGCCGTAACTAAGTCTGTCTTACCGTCAGCATTAAAGTCCCCAACAGCAATGTTCAAGGGATCTTCCCCAATCGAAACTTTGGTGCGGTCATCAAAACCGCCCTTACCATTTCCCAACAAAATGTAAAAAACACCATCGTTGCTAGCTACAGCTAAGTCTGACTTATTATCCCCGTTAAAGTCCCCAACAGTAGCGTTACCGAGAGTGTCCAACAAATTAAAGTAAGTGGGAGCCCCAAAGCCGCCTTTCCCTGTCCCCAACAGGATAGATAGGCCGTAAGACAAGAAGCCTGTTACAGCTAAATCTGGCTGGTTATCTCCATTAAAGTCCCCTGCGGTGAAGGCCAACGTATCGATCCCCGACTTAAATTTAGTAGGAGTCCCAAAGCTGCCTGTTCCTGTCCCCAATGAGAGCAATACATCATTAGAAGAGTCTCCGAAAACTAAGTCAAGCTTGCCGTCAGCATTAAAGTCTTCTACGACAAACTGCAAATTCAACGCATCATCAACATAAATGTTAGTAGGATCTCCAAAGCTGCCCGTACCAGTTCCTAACAGTATCGATATATTGCTGCCGATCGTAACCAAATCCAGCCTGCCATCGTTGTTTAAGTCACCCACACTAACATCAAAGCCATACTCTGGGTTAGCATCAGCTTTCCCCAGATCGAAGCTTGTGGGAGTGCCAAAGCTACCTGTGCCATTTCCTAAAAGAATGGCTACTTGGCTGACATCTGTGCTGTACGCCATTAAAGAAACTATGTCGAGGTTGCCATCGTTGTTAAAGTCCCCTAATGCCAGAGATTGGGGAGTAAAGCCGATGTTGAAGTTGGTGGCGGTGCCAAAGCTGCCAGTGCCTGTTCCCAACAAAATCGAGATGTTGTTAGTTTCTCTATTCGCTGTGGCGATATCTAGCTTACCGTCTTTGTTAAAGTCTGCTACAACAACGTCACGCGGACTTTTACCGACAGTGAATTTGGTTGGGGGACTGAAGAGAGCCATGATTAATTTACCTATTACATTGACAGCAGTAATTTCTGAGGTTTGAAGTTGCGAAGTCACACCTGTAATGGTTGATTCGGCAACTTATTCTCTTGTTAAAAGTAGCAATGGGTATAATAAAGCGAACTACTTATAAAGTCAATTCATAAAGTTCATAACTTAAAGTCATAAAAGTCATATTTGTAAAAATATATTGCGATCGCTAGACAAATTAGCAACAATTACTGCGTAGGTTGGGTTCTTGAAACGAACCCTCCGCTTCACTCCGCCCAACTCGATCGCCCCCGCGTTTGACTTTTCAAGATCGGATGTGGGTTGAGTTCGATCGCGGGGGCGATCGGCATTATTCAGTAGTAGCTTCACCAGCGCGATCGCCTATTGCCGGCCAAATCGGTACAGCTTTGTTATTGTATTTCAATGGCGATCGCGGTTGGGAAATGCTGGCGTGCACTCTACGAATACTAATCAAAGTAATAGCTTCCCCCCTGCGATCGCCTGTTTCCTGCCAAATTGGTAAAGCTAGATCGTAGTATTTCAATGCTGCTTGCAGTTGTCCCATATTGTCGTAGGTGAAGCCAATCGCAGTCAAAGTAGCAGCTTCCATTCTGCGATCGCCCGCTGATTGGAAAATTAGTAAAGCTTCGTTCAAGTGTGTCAGTGCCAATTGCGGTTGTCCGCTGCTGTTGTAGATTAAACCAATCATAACCAAAGTAGCAGCTTCGATGCTGCGATCGCCTATTTTCCGCAGAATTGGTAAAGCTTGATTAAGGTATTTCAATGCTTCTTGCGGTTCTCCAATTCTGTAATAGTTAATACCCATACCATAGAGCGCTCTGGCTTCACCTTGCCTAGCTTTAAACTGTCGCGCAATGGCTAGAAGTTGCTGCCATGATTGTATTGCTTGTCGGTGTTGTCCTTGCCTTTCCTGTTGCTGTACTTGTTGTATGAGTTGCTTTAATTGTTCGATCTCGATCTCTAAATCTTGACTTTGCGCCAGACTCGGTTGCACGATCGGTGGCAAAGTCAGAGGAGTCAGACACGCACCCAAAATCAAAATACTGCTAATAATTCGTTTCATCATTTTATCTACTTATCCTCATCAAATGAACCAATGCTGTTGTCCGATACTACTGAATCAATATCTATCGCAACTGCCAATAATTGTTTCATTCCTCAATCGCGATCGATTTGTATTGATATAATAAAAAGAGTTAGTGAGAAAGTCAATTCATATAAATCATTAGTTAAATTCATAAAGTTCATATTTGTAAAAATACAGCAGACTTTCTTTCAGTTTGGTAGTCGGTCAGTTTGTGCGATCGCCCCAAAATCCGCCGGGGAATCAATTCCCCGTCTCATAGCAAAAGTCGGTTAAAAACCGACTGCAAAACCTAATATTAAATCGTCGCTATCTCAGTCCTCTTTCAGAGGACTTAAGCTATGAGCCAGGGAATTAATTCCCTGGCGCTGGCGGTATTTCGGTTTAATCGATCGCGCCTCGATCGCTCGTTCGATCGCCCTTTAATCTCTAAATCAAAGTGATATTAGCATTGACAAAACTTCCCAAAACTTGGTCTGGCTTCACCAAGTGAACAACAGCCAAAACTTGACCGGAATCCGCAACTCGAATGACAGTGCTGCAATCAACCTCGTCCAATCGCAAGTCATTAAAGGTCAAATTTCCAGAAAGTTCGATCGAATCAATTCCTACCTGGAAATCGGCGATTAGATCGGCAAAAGCTGCATCTGCTGGCGCTCCATTTTGTCGCAGCACAAACAGGTCACTCCCCGCGCCGCCAATCAAAGTATCTTGAGCTAAATCGCCGCTCAACGTATCGTTGCCTTCCCCGCCAAACAGCAAATCTAATCCTTTGCCGCCGAACAGCAAATCGTCGCCATTGTCACCTACAACAGTATCATTACCTCGATCGCCCCTGAGTCGATCGTCCCCATCGCGGCCGACAATTAAATCGTTATCTTTGCCACCAAAAATAACATCATCGCCAGCAGCACCATCGATGGTATCGCTGCCTAAATTGCCAAAAATTCGATCGCTCCCATCACTGCCAAACAAACTATCGGCAGCATCCAAACCAAATACCCTGTCATTGCCCCTACCGCCATTGATACTATCTGCACCGCTAGTACCTAATAGCAAATCATCCCCTGAATTTTCCAAAATTGCGATCGGGCCGGGTTCCAGTACAGGAATCGGTATAGATATCGGACTCGGACATGATGCCGTTGGAGTTGGAGTTGGATCGGGTGTTGGAGTTGGAGTCGGCGGAGGTGGAGTTGGAGTTGGATCGGGTGTTGGAGTTGGAGTTGGAGTCGGAGTTGGATCGGGTGTTGGAGTTGGAGTTGGAGTTGGAGTCGGAGTCGGAGTCGGAGTCGGAGTTGGAGTTGGAGTCGGAGTCGGAGTCGGAGTCGGAGTTGGAGTCGGAGTTGGAGTCGGAGTTGGAGTTGGAGTTGGAGTTGGAGTTGGAGTTGGAGTTGGAGTTGGAGTTGGGACTGTCAGTTCAGGCACGACTGGAGGTATTGGATTCGTCGCAGGTGGCTCCGGAGGCGTTGGCACAGGCGTTGGCGTTGGTGGGGCCGGAGGAGTCGGCGTCGGAGGTAGCGGTTGTGGTGGAGGCGGTGGAGGCGAGACAGCAAAACTGTTAAAAATTTCCGTACTGCTGAAATTTCCCACAGTTTGGATAACGCCAGCACCGGGAGTAGTTCCCGTCGGCGTAGCAAAGAAGTCCAAAATCTCCACATCCAAACCATTAATCGTGCCATCTTGGTTCAAGTCAATTACCAAACTTGTACCGTCACGTCCCAAACCCGTACTTCCAGCAGCAAGATTGAGTGACAGCGTGACTCCCGGAAGACTTAAGGAATTTATGCCTCCAATATCTGAAATTACGCTACCTTGAGCCGTCGTACCATCCAACTGATAAAAATCATTGCCCGCACCTCCAGCCAAGAAATCCGCACCGCCGCCACCAACTAGAGTATTGTTACCCTCATCTCCAAACAAAAAATCATTGCCCAACCCCCCGTTTAAAGAATCATCGCCAGCCTCCCCGCTCATAAAATCATTGCCCGCCCCGCCATTCAGCAAGTCTTTACCATCACCGCCAAACAGGAAATCAGGGCCATCTAATCCCGACAAAAAGTCATCGCCAGCTAAACCGCTGAGGAAATTAGAGCTAGTATTTCCTGTCAGAGAATCATTGCCGCTGCCGCCGAAAATATCTTCAATACTGATGAAAGTGTCCGTTCCTTCTCCCGTTGCTGTTCCAGTTGTTAAATTAGCGATGACCGGGCTAGTTGCAACCCTGTAAGAAACTAGGTCAAAACCCTCTCCACCATCAAGCGTGTTATTTCCAGTTCCTCCAGATAATAAATCGCTGCCCGAGCCGCCGCCGAGGAAGTCATTACCCTCTCCGCCGAAGAGAAAATCAGCACCATCCAATCCCGACAGAGAATCATTTCCAGCCAAACCAATTATGTAATTACTGCTCGTATTTCCTGTCAGAGAATCATCCCTACTGCTGCCTTGAATGTCTTCAATACTGAAGAGAGTGTCGGTGCCTTCTCCGGTGGCGATTCCTGTTACGAGATTTACCAGCACGGGAGTTGTTGCTTCCCTGTAGGAAACTAGATCGAAACCCTCTCCACCGTCGATCGAATCGCTGCCGGCATTTCCTGCTAGAAAATCGTTGCCGAAATCTCCTTTGAGAGTGTCATTGCCGTTATCGCCGTAGACAAAATCGCTGCCATCTCCTCCAGAAATAGAATCATCGGCATTGGAACCCGTGATGAAATCAATACCATCTCCACCATCGAGGAAGTCTTTGCCAAAACCGCCATATATGTCATCGTTGCCCAACCCGCCTAGAAGGGTAGCAGATTTGTTGGCACCACCGATAGTTTCATTGCTAACGAGAGTATCATCCCCCGTATCGCCCTGAATGAGGTCATTACCGCCAATGCTGCTCAGAAAATCATTGCCTTCACCGCCGCTAAGAGTCGAATTTCCGAGTGCGTCAAGCAATGTATCATCGCCAATTCCGCCATCGATCGAGTTATTGCCCTCATCGCCGAATAGAAAGTCTCTACCTGCCAGTCCGACGAGGGTATCGTTTCCTGCTGCTGCGAGTATCGTGTCATTGTTCGCAGTTCCTGTTAGTAGAGTGTCATTGTCATTGGGTGCAAAAATAAATGCCATGACTGAATTTCCTGATGTGATGTTGTGAGTTGCGGATTTGCTGCTGCTAAAAGTTCGCTATTTCTGTTTGGCGAAATAGCATTGAGTCCTTGGTTAATGGAATTTTATTGACTGTGGTGCGACACACCCAGCGAGTATTTTCTAGAATGTTAGGTGTGAGTTCGATCGCGACTGACAGCTTGCGCACAGATATAATTAAATAAACTCTTTCCTAAGTCAATTCATAAAGTTCATAACTTAAAGTCATAAAAGTCATATTTGTGAAAATATATTGCGATCGCTAGACAAATTAGCAATATTCAGCTAAATCCTATATAACAGGAATTGCAACACACCCACAGAAACATCAGTTTGTAGTTGCGCTTTAGCGCCGCCTCCAAGATTGCAGCTATCACAATCAAAATTAGGAGCAAAAAAATGGTCAGCTTGAGTACAATTAGCTTAAAATATGAAGTTATGACGCCAGACGAAGCCAGCAATTTTTTAGATAATTTGGTATACCAACAAACAGCAGAACACCTAACTCGGTTGGAGCAGTCGATAATTCGAGGTGTTTTACAGTGTTGGACTTACAAAGAAATTAAGGAAAACGATCCGATCGCGCGCGGATATGAAATCGGATACCTAGGTCGCTATGTCGCTTACCATTTGTGGAAAAAATTGACAAAGGTATTGAGACAAGCAGGCATTATTAACCAAGAAGAAAGAGTAGTCGCAGCAAATCTGTGGGACTGTATAATGAGAGCTTTACAACAAGGTATGCAACCGCCTAAATCAACAGATCCGATGTTGGACAAACTCATGCGGATGCGTTACCGCATCACCGAACATTTGGTGAGTACCGATTACAGCGATACCTATCTTGCTGAAGATGAAAACTTGCCCGATCGACCTTTCTGCCTCGTCAAGCGCCTGAAAAGCCAGTCGGCAAGAACCAGCCAAATGTTCGATCGAGAATCGCGGGTATTATATCGTTTGGGCAAGCACGATCGGATACCGGAATTGTTAGCTCGCTTTGAAGAAGACGGCTACTTTTATTTAGTCTATGAATTCGTCGAAGGGCAACCCATAGCTCAAGAATTAATCGAAGGTAAGCCTTGGGAAGAACAGCGAGTCATTGCTTTATTGCAGGACATCTTAGAAATTCTGGTTTTCGTTCACAAACAAGATATCATTCACCGCGACCTTCACCCTCAAAACTTAATCGAACGCACGTCCGATCGCAAAATTGTCTTAATTGATTTTGGTGCAGTCAAGGAGATAAATACTTCACAAAACAGCGGTCAAACAAAATCCCACGGCGGCACCCAGCAAGATTATATTCCCCCCGAACAAGCGATCGGTTCCCCCCGACTGTGCAGCGATATTTATGCTGTCGGCATCCTTGGCATTCAAGCTTTAACGGGGATGCGTCCGAAACAACTCAGAGTTGATAATAAGGGCAATCTCATGTGGCGCGATCGAACAAAAGTTAGCCCGCAATTAGCTGATATTTTAGATAAAATGGTGCTTTACGCTTTTGGGGAACGCTATCCCTCAGCAGTGGAGGCTTTGCAAGCAATTCAAAAATTAGTTAGTTGAGAGTTGACAGTTGACAGTTGACAGTTGACAGTTGACAGTTTACTGTTGACTGTTTTCAATAATATTGCTATCGATCGCACACAATCTGAGTTCGCGAACTCCGACACCCGCTCTGCTGACGTATGAAAACTTAACTGAGATAATTCTCAAAATGCGGTAAAATGTTGCTCGAATCTCCCAGCCTGTTAAATAATAGCAAAAAATTTATGTGTCTCAAACCGGGTGATACTCTGCACGCGCGTTACCAAATTATCCAGGAATTAGGGCGGGGAGGATTTGCTACGACATATAAAGCTAAAGATCTCGATATACCAGAGGATTACTATCGAGTTGTCAAAGAAATTCAGCCCCCGGATTCCCAAAATCCGCAAGTTTTGCAGGATGCAATGGAACAATTTGAAAAAGAAGTTAGAACTCTAATTCGTTTGGGTCAACACGATTGCATTCCCAAATTTTTTGCCTGCTTTCAAGAACGTACTTGCTCTCAAGAACGCGAGAATTTTTACTTAATTTTAGAATATATAGAAGGCCATCCGCTCAGCAAAGAACTGACTGCAAATAACCTCTGGGATGCAGAACAAGTAATTAAATTTTTGCAAGATATCTTGCCAGTTATCGAATTCGTTCACCAAAACAATGTAATTCACCGCGACATCAAACCTTCCAATTTAATCCGGCGCGCCTCCGACAACCAAATCGTTCTGATTGACTTTGGGGCAGTTAAAGAAATCAGCAATTTACCCTGCGATCCTTTGGAAAGAACGAGAAATATTGGCACTTGCGGATATATCGCTGCCGAACAAGCCCAAGGCTTGCCGCGATTTTGCAGCGATATTTATTCTGTCGGCATCATTTGCCTCCAAGCGCTGACGGGATTGCCCGCCAAAGAAGTGTTAGAAGACACTCAGAACGATCGCATTTGGCACTCAAATCCCGAACTAGCAAGAATCGCAAGAACTAGATATCGACTAATCGCTATCTTGAAGAAGATGGTGCGCTACCATTTTGCAAATCGCTACCGATCTGCTGCTCAAATTTTGGAGGATTTAAAAGGGATAAAAAATGAATTTCCGCCACCGCTCAAGTGGCTGTTGTTAGGAATTGCGGGAACGATCGCCGGATGCGCGATCGCCCTTGTTGGTCGCACAATTCTCACTCCAGAAAGTTGCTCTTTAGTACGGGGAGATAGTTTGAGCTGCGGCGAAGAATCTCTCTTAATAACCGCGAATCCTAGATTGAAACGAAACGGAGTTGATGAATTTTCTAAATCCAATTATCGCGTCGCATTTCAATACTTTAAAAGGTCGTGGAATGAAGAAGAACGCAAAGATCCCGAAACTTTAATCTACATGAATAATGCTTTATTAAAAGCCCAAAAAGCCGATTATTATACGATCGCCGTTGCCATTCCCGTTCGCAAAAACGCCCAAGATGGAGAAGATATAGATTTGGCTAAAGAAATTTTGCGTGGCGTAGCTCAAGCGCAAACTGAATTTAATTTAAAATTATTCAATTCCGAGATAGAACGCAACCTAAACGGCTTAGAATTTCAGGAAAATCGAGCTATTAAACTTAAAGGTTTGCAAGTCATTATTGCTGACGATGCCAATGAGAAAGAACAGGCGATTGCCCGCGCTAATTCCCTTGTCAAACTGGGCAGTGTTTTGGGTGCGATCGGTCATTATACTAACGAAATGACAGTCCCCACAGTTGATATTTACGATCGAAATAAGCTAGTATTAATTTCCCCCGGAACTACGACGGAAGAAATTACCGAACGCCCCCGAAAATTTTTCTTTAGGACTGTGCCTAGCACGAAAGTTTCTGTTGAAGTATTCACGAAGTATTTGATGGAAAAACAAGGTCAGAAAGCAGTAGCTGGTTTCTACAACACCAACACTGAAAGTGCTTCTTCTTTATGGGAAGAATTCAGAAAACAGTTCAAACAACGGGGCGGCAAGATTGCAAAAATTACCGAATTCGACCTGTCAAAAAGCGACTTTAACGCGAACAAAGCCCTGCAAGAGATCGGGCAAACGGAGAAAACCACGATTGTTTTAAGTCCGGGACACCATCTAAATGCTTTGAACAATGCGATGAAGCTTTTAAAAGCCAATTTAGGCAAAAACTGGTTTGTCGGAACAGGGGGAATATACGGTCAAAAAACTTTAGAAACGGCGGCTCAGTTACCGTCTTTTGAAAAAATTTTGGTGGCAGTTTCCTGGAATCATTTAAACTCTCCCAACCGCAAATTTGTTGAGGATAATCTCCAGCTTTGGGAAGGAAATGTCAGCCACCGGACGGCTTTAACTTACGATGCCGCTCGAACGCTGATTCAAGCTATAGAAATGCAGCAAAAAATGCAGCAGCAACCCAGTCGCGAAGGGATGCAAAAAACAATTGTCAGTTCCAATTTTAGCGCCGATGGAGCCACTGGAAAAATTGAGTTTGAAACAACGGGCGATCGCAAAAATTTTCAACCTAAATTAGTGCATATTGTCAAGTGCAATAAAGAGCGATTTGGGGTGACATTTGTGCCGATCGAATTTCCCACCGCCGCCGCCGCAGGTTTAAAGTGCGAATAACTGAGATATTGCACCATTCTCAGAAACCCGGTTTCTCACTTGTTTTTAGAATGCTGTAATACCAGTTCTCCAAAATAATGCAACAGTAGTTTGTACCGCTCGACTATAACTATATAAGGTACTCGATTGGCAGCCATCAGCAACCTTTTAGAGAAATGGTATAAGAACCCCTAAATCCCCTTTACAAAGGGGGACTTGGAACTTCTTTCTCCCCCCTTTTTTAGCGGGGGCTGGGGGGGATCAATTGCCAATCAAACAATCTAATTCCTGCTGCATTTTAGTCGTGACTAAATTGAAACAAGCATCGACATAATCGCGATCGCCCGCAGCAGCATTGCCATACTTTTCAAATACAATAGGTTCGCACACGCGCGTCCGAATTTGTACAGGTAAAGGCAAGTTCGGCAAAGGCCCGATACCCAATCCCCAAGGCAATCCCAAATACACCGGAAATACCACCGGATCGATGCCAAACAACCAAGGCATTCCCCATTCGTGCAACTGTTTTAGTTGCTCGTAAACATCCGCCAAAACTATCAGAGTATCGTGCGCGCCGTGGGAAACAATCGGCACAATTGGCACTTCTTCCCGCAATGCTAATTTAATAAATCCTTTGCGCCCTGCAAAATAGATTCGATCGCGCAAATAATGAGGGCGAAAAACATCTTGCGCGCCGCCCGGATAAACTAAAACAGTAGCATTTCTGCGCAAAGCCGCGATCGCCATTTTCGGACTTGCTTTGAGAGCACCGCACTGCACCGCCATACTAGCAATCTCTGGCGAAACTTGCCAAACTGTCGGGTGCATCAATCCGTAAGCTAATTTTTCCGTACCGTATCTGTGGAACCATTCGTATAAGAACATAAACATATCAGGAGCGGCAAGTCCTCCGTTGTGAGAACCGACAACAAGCATTTTTCCGCTGTTGGGGAGGTGATGCCAGCCGTCGCTTTGTACGCGAAAATAGTAGCGGTACAGCCATTCCCACAACGGCAACAAAAGTTTGATAAATTCGGGATTGCGATCGTCTAAAGATAGGCCGTCAAAGCGTGATGTTTTGCTGTTGGTTGTGGGGCTGGATGCGGAATATTTCATTGCGTGGTGTTTGAGTGCGATCGGTCGTAAAAAAGGTAATGTTAGCATTGTAAGTTATTTGAACGAAAACCAACTCGTAACCTCAGTAAGAAGCACCCAAACGCTAGACTCTTTGGGATTCGGATTGGATACAATGTTGCCGTCTCCTTTGGTGGTGTCATGGAGCATGTTTATAAGTGATTTCTGGGATTGTGACAAATAGACACGCAACGGTCGCTCTAATGTTCTTGTTACCAAACGGTTCAACTGTCCCTATCGAGTTTGTAATCGATACAGGATTCACAGGGGAATTGTGCCTTCCCTTGGAAGCAGTTTCACTTATGGGTCTAACCTTTAGACACGATACTTTTGCAAATTTGGCAGATAACAGCGAAGTATCACTACCACTTCACGAAGCGACTGTCCTTTGGGATGGGATAGAATGGGATGTTTTGGTTATTGCGACAGGAAGGCGACCTCTGCTTGGAACCGCTTTGCTGGATGAACAAGAGTTGGTGATTCAGTTTACCGAGGGTGGATTGGTGACGATTGACGAGTTGTAGATGTTATCCATTTTGACACTCTCCGTCCTATAAGGACGGAGATTCTTTCGTCACGGGGAGCGCAACCGCTTTACCCTCAGAAAGCATCTTGACCGTATGCCCTACGGCTGCAAGTCCTCTAATTAGAACTACCTGCGCGGCTGCCACATCTCTATCCGTTGTATAGCCGCAATGTCCGCAGGAATGGACGCGCTCGGACAGTTCTTTTTTGCCCCTTTCTGTTAAACAATTCGGGCAAATCTGGCTGGTTTTCCTAGCATCAACCTTGAGGAAAAACACACCGCGCTTCAAGCAGCATTGTTCGAGGATCTGGAAGAATTGACCCCAACCCGCATCCCAGCAATGTTTCCCGAGAATGCCGCGAGCCAGTCCTTGCAAGTTTAAGTTTTCAACAAATACCATCCCTGCTGAGTCGCACAATTCGTGAGCCAATTTCCAGTAATAATCCTTGCGGATATTGGCAATCTTTTCATGCAGCTCGCTTACTTTTACTTGCGCTTTTTTGCGGTTGTTTGACTTTTTCACCTTTCTTGATACTCGTTTTTGCAGCAATCTCAGCTTGCGTTGGAGTGTCTTAAAAGGTCGCAGATTTCGGTAGGTCTTACCGCTGGAAGTCGCTAGAAAGTTCAGGATGCCGACATCAATTCCAACGGCTTCACCGCGAGGCATTGCCTGCGGTATGTTAACATCTCATTGCAAGGTTATATGAAATATCTAAATGTTTGCTACAAACGATCGAGCCCGAATGCAGGCAGCATAAAACACGATCGATAGCATTCTTTTTTCTATTTCATATTAGCATTACAAACCAACCACTTGCTCTCCTTACGATTTGAGCTTGTTTGAGCGTTGCACCGTCTGGGATGGGGCGAGATTTACGGAATTTAACAGTGCCGATAACGGGCAATTTAACTGTTGAATTTCCTATGGCCCTTACGCCTAATTGCGGAAACACAAAAGAACGCATAGCCCCTACTTTTTTATAGCGGGGGAATCCGTGTCCTTGCTCCCACATACTGACAAATGCTTTTTCCAAGCGACGCAAAGCTTGTTGCAATACCTGCGGCGGGCGGATATTGATTATAGTATAATCGACAAAATAGGTTTAATAAAGCATTTTAGTATTGGCATAGTGCAGAGTTCCCAAACATCAGTTTTTAACATTCCGATCTTTTACCAAACTCAATCGCATTTCAACACAAAAGTCAGCACCGTCTCATCAATTCCCTTCAATTGCAGCGGCTTGTATTTAACAATTTTGCCCTCCTCAACATAATCCGCAACCGCAGCCGAAATTAACACAGTATTTGGTTCCGCAACCTCTTGCAATCGAGCAGCAATATTCACGCTCGGTCCGATCGCGGTATAATCCGATCGCTCCGGGCCGCCAAACATCCCCACCACCGCAGTACCCTGATGAATTCCGCACCGGAAGCGCACCAGCGGCACCCCATTTATCCCAACAATTTCCTGTTCTTGCCAGCGCTGGTTCAGTTCGGCTAAAGACGCCAGCATCTGTCCGGCACAAGCCACAGCGCGGCGCACCTGTTCGTTTGGCGTCACTTCCTCCGGTGCCCCAAACAGCGCCATCACGGCATCTCCCACAAACTTGTCAACCGTACCGCCGCTTTCAAAAACCGCCCGCGTCATTGCCGCCAAATACTCATTTAACAACTCAGCAACCCGGCGCGATCGCAGCGTATTTGCCAACCCAGTAAAACCGACTATATCGCTAAACAAAATAGTAATCAACCGCGGTTCCGGCCGCAAATCCAACGCCAAATCGCCAGCAGCCGCTTTCTTCACCATTGCCGGCGGTAAAAAGCGACGCAGTACCGACTCAGTTAAATAAGTATTCAACTGCTGCACTCGACGTTCGTTCTGTTTGAGAGCCAGCAAATTCCGCACTTCTGCTAGCAATTCGCGATCGTTAAAAGGCTTGGATAAATAAGCATCTGCTCCCCGTTCCACCCCTTCAATTCGAGTATCTTCATCAGCTTTTGCCGTCAGCAAAATTACGGGAGTTCCCCGCACATCTTCATCCGCGCGGATCATCCGAATTAAATCCAATCCCGAAATTACAGGCATCATCAAATCTGTCACAATTAAATCCGGGAGGCGGTTTTTTGCCACTTCAAAACCCTCGGAACCATTGCGGGCGAGAAAAACAGCAAACCCGGAATCTCGGAGAATTCGAGACACGTAAAAGCGCAAATCTGGATTGTCATCAACTACCAAAACAGAACCGATCGCGGTTTCGGAATTGACAGGTTCGATCGGCTCAAAAATCTCACTTGCCAATTCATCTTCCGACAAATCCGCCTCCACATCCGCCAGTTCCACTGCAGCTTTCGACGACGGCTGAAAATCTGCCGGTACTTGCAGCACTTGTTCCGGTGGCAAGTGAGTCGAACCGAAGTGCAGCCAAACGCTGAAAGTAGAACCTTCGCCATAAACCGACTCTATGGAAATTTGACCTTTGTGGAGTTCCACCAATTCTTTGACTAAAGCCAAACCCAAACCGCTGCCTTCGTAAGAGCGACTTGCAGAGCCTTCTGCTTGGCGGAAACGCTCGAATAGGTAGGGAATTTGTTCGGTACGAATGCCGATACCGGTATCTTTTACTTGCAGCAAACAGTGAGCGCCCGCCTGTTCGACACTCAGCGTAATTGTGCCGCCTTCCGGGGTAAATTTAACGGCATTTGATAGCAGGTTGTACAGAACTTTATCAAATCTTTCAATATCTAAATAAAGTAAAGGACATTCTTGCAGTTGAGTAACTAAATTGATGCCTTTTTTCTCGCAGTAGGGGAGGAAAGATTCAGCGGTAGAGTAACAGAAACCGACTAAATCGCAGGGTCGAAAACTCGGCTGCATCCGTCCCGCATCGAGGCGCTGCAAATCGAGGAGTTGATTTACCAAACGCAGCAAGCGCCGGGAATTGCGCAGGGCAATTGCAGCTTGTTCGTAGGGCAAATCTTCTTTGCGACTGCAAGCCGATTCCAAAGGTCCGATCGTCAGAGTTAAAGGCGTGCGAAACTCGTGAGAGATATTCTGGAAAAACTCAGTTTTGAGTCGATCGGCTTCCAACAAACGTTCTGCCTGCTGTCTGGTAGTTTGGTACAAGCGCGACTGCTGCACCGCCAAAGCGGCTTGAGTTGCCACTATTTGAGCCAAATCGATATCTGAAGGCAACCAGCGACGCGGGGCGCTATTTTGGCGCAGGGAAATGCTGCCGGTAATTTTGCCATCGGAAACCAAAGGAACAACCAACAGGGCGCGGGCGGGTGTGCGCAGTTGCAGTTCGGTAACGTTTAAGTCGGGACGTTCGTCGAGGTCGGCGATGGCGACCGGTGCCTTAGTCTCCATCATTTGCAGCAACACTGGATTACCTCGGATCGGCACCAGAGACTGGGGTAGCGAAGAAATTCCCTTAGCAGTCGCGCTATTTTGGGCTGCTGCAGCGGAATTTTCCGAAATGCGGGGGTTCGCGGGACTGTTAAAGCCCTCTTCCACAGCTACAGCATCCCTAGTGGCGTCGTAGAGTCCCACGCACTGCACGAACTCATCATCCTCAGTCCACAGCGACAGCGCGCAACCTTCAACCTGCAGCGCCTGCCCCAATTGTTGGGTAATCGCCGCAAAAATATTTTGGGGATCGAGGCTCGATCGAATTGCTGTAGTGATGGTATTGACCAGGGCCTCCCGCTTTGCCAGAGCTCGCACCTGTTCGTAGGCGCGGGCTTGAGACAGCGCCAAAGCAGCTTGGTCGGCCACCGTAATTACCAACTGTACCTCCTGGTCTTGCCACTGGCGCGGTCGATCGAACTGGTGCAGCGCCAAGACAGCCATCAGTTCCATTTGGTAGAACAGAGGCACCACGGATATTAGCGGTTTGATAGGCCTGCTGGCGATCGAGATTTTGAGAATTAATCACTCGATCGTCCGTTTGGGCATCTTGGATCACCTCCACATCCATAGTTTCCCAAACCAACAGCCTCCGCAAATCGCTTGACAGCCTTGCCTCAGAAACATCTTTCCGCCTAGCTTCATTAGCGCCCTTGCCTTTTGTTTCCGAACGTTCGTAAACAAACCATTCATCCGCTACTTCACCGTCTTGAAAAGGACGCAGCAGACAGCAACTTACCTCAAACATCTGACCGATTGTTTCCACAATTCTCTGCAACATCTGTTGGTAATTGGGAGCCGATCGGATAGTATTCGTAACGGCATAAAGCAGCGATTCTTGGCTCAGAGCCCTGCGCAGTTCATTAGTCCGCGCTTTCAAAAGATTGTGAGTATCCACCGCTTGGCTGACTAGAACTTTCAGTTCTTCGGCATCCCAAGGCTTGGTAACGTATTTGAACACCTTACCAGCGTTAATTGCCTCCACCAAATCTTCAACATCCGTATAGCCAGTTAAAATAATGCGGATCGCATTTGGGTACTGGGCGGCCGTCATGCTGAGAAACTCCGTTCCGCTCATTTTCGGCATTCGCTGGTCGGAGATAATCACCGCAACTTCACCCTCTTGCGCCAAAATTTCCAGAGCAGCAGGTCCCGACTCTGCCCGGAGCACTTTGTAGTCCCTGTGGAAGGTGCGGTACAGCAAGTCGAGATTGTCCGGTTCGTCATCGACGACCAGAATTTTTAGTTTGGGATTTTCTTGGGAATTCATGCACCGCTCTCCTGTGGTCCGAGGCAGTTGGATCGGATAGGTTTAATAATAAAAAGAAGAACTCGCCGATTTCAATCGTTGAAGTCACAGTAGTAAATGAAGTTTTTCTGAGTTCGCCTTGCCGAGAATAAATCTCGATTTGGGGAAGCTGCTGTCTCGATGTGGAATTCTTCACCAGTCACAGTCATCTGTCGCGCACCCCAACTATTACTAATGATATTCGCCAAACTGCTGTAGTATTTGAGTCAGACCTACGGCACTTTCGGAGTCGCAGGAGCTGTTTTCCCCCGTAAAGACGCGAGATTGCGACCGACTGCACCCAACAGTGCAAGTTGAAGCAATTCCTAGGAACACAAAAACAAGGACATTCCCGAAATCAGCATTACATTTTGTGGATCGTGAGACCATAGTTAATTGTTATGTCCGTAATTTTTATGTCCGTGTCCCACGCCCAGCCGACGAGCGAGTGGCTGCTGCGGTGACGCGCTATGTACGAGCAGGGCTCAAATTTATGGGATAATACCGGATGACAGCCCAGAACCAGCCCGCGCTCATTCTCTAAAAGCTGTGACCATCGAGCACCCTCTTTCCTACCCACTCCCCTTAAAGTGTACACTTCCCTCAAGACCAAGTTAAAACTAACTCAAATCCAAGCTGTGTTAATGGCAAAATACGCTGGTATTGCTCGGTTTATTTTTAACTGGGGACTGGGAACACGGATCGTACTCTATTGTGAGGGATTGAAGCTCAATGCTCTGACATTGAAGAAGTTTTTTAACGATCGTGCTAAGCCTATCTATCCTTGTGCCTACCCAAAAAATCCCGTACACTTTTTCCAAATATTTGGAATTGTGAATCCTTCGTTTTTTTCTTCACCCTCTCACAAACAACAAACCTCCGGCGGTTCTGGATTTGCGCTCCGGGTAGCTGCGCCAAAGGATTTGATGCAGCTAGCAGATATTTTGGCTTTGAGCTTTCACGGACGCGACGGATTCGTGAATTGGGTTTATCCCCTGCTGCGCTTGGGCATCTACGAAGATTTGAAAAATCGACTGCGCTGTCGTTCGGAGCATTACATTTGTTTGGTTGCTGAAACAGTCTCTGGCGATTCGGGGGCACCGGAGCGCTGCACGAGTCCCGGCGAGTGTGTGGCGGGAACGGTAGAAATGGCCCTGCGTTCCCGTCTGGCTTGGCAAGTGCCGAGTTCCGATTATCCTTATTTGTCTAATTTGGCTGTTCACCCGCAGTACCGACGCCTGGGGATTGCTCGGCAGTTGCTGTGCAGTTGCGAGCAGACTGCCGTGCAGTGGGGATTTTCTGAGATTTACCTCCACGTTCTGGAAAACAACCACGCGGCGCGACAGTTGTACTATCAAGCTGGCTACCGCTTGCAGCAGGTAGACGGGCATTGGAGCGCTTGGCTGTTGGGACAGCCCCGACGGCTGTTTTTGCGCAAGCAGCTAATTAGTTAGTTGACAGTTGGTAAGGAGTTTTGAGTTTTGAATTTTGAGTTTTGAGTTGAAGAGGGAGTTTTGAGTTATTCGGGAGTTTTGAGTTTTGAGTTTTGAGTTTTGAGTTTTGAGTTTTGAGTTTTGAGTGCGTGAATTTTGAACTGTCTTTAACTCACAACTCACAACTCCTAAGAACTGTCTTTAACTCACAACTTAAAATTCACAACTCACAACTCCTAAGAACTGTCTTTAACTCACAACTTAAAACTTAAAACTCACAACTCCCGCAAACAGTCTTTAACTCACAACTCAAAACTCACAACTCCTGAGAACTGTCTTTAACTTACAACTTAAAACTTAAAACTCACAACTCAAAATTCACAACTCAAAACTCCTGAGAACTGTCTTTAACTCAAAACTCAAAACTCAAAACTCAAAACTGGGAACTTCCCCTCTCCTTTCTTCTTACGATCGAGCTTTTCCCAAGGTTGTAATATAAAGCACTGCTTCGTCAGCAGGAATACCGAGAACTTCATTGACGAGATCGTCAAAAAAGCCCGCAATACCGCTGACTCCCAAACGCAATTGCATGGCTGCTAAATTCAATCGCTGCCCTAAATGACCCGCATCCATGTGCAAATACCGATAAACTCGATCGCCATATTTTTCTACCCCTTTTTTCAAATCAGCCGTGTGAAACAGCACCACCGCTGCATCCCGCCCCAATTCTTGCCCCAAACACAAATAGTGCAGTTCTTTGCGGAAATTTTTAAACCGAATTTGCCGCAATTCTTGAGCTTTGGGAGCGTAATAATAGCAGCCTTCTTCTAAACCAGTTACTCCAGAAACCGCAATAAAAGTCTCGATTAAACTCAAGTCGAAATAATCTGGAGAACCATCTAATGCTTGGTCGGTATAGTGGTGCGGCTGGTAAGTAAAATCGAGCAGGGCCAGCAGTTCGCGCAACGTCAAAGGAGCACCCGTATAGGCACGGGTGGAACGCCGTTTGAGAATAGTATTTTCTAAATTTTCCAGCTTGAATCCCCAATGAATTGAGGGGGTGACGGTAGAAACTTTCGTGCAGAACGGCAAATTGTATTTGTCCTCTATCGATCCTTCGGTTTCGTCTAATTTCCAGCCCTCCGGGCCGGAAGTATCCGATTCTAACTGAGTAGCTTGGTGCAGGTATCCTAAAAGTTGACCTTCGGAAATTTTCGGGTAGTTGGTTGTAATATTTCCCGGCAAAGCTGTGCGGGTTTTTGGCAAGTTTTGGTCGATATCTAGCAAGTCGGCTAAAGCAATTATACAGATCGCTCCTTCTTGTTCCGAATCGAGGTAAAGCAATTCATTAACTGCTGCATCGGCGAATCCCCCGATCGGGTGAGGTCGGTAATCGTTGAGGGCGCAAGCTAACTCGATGTTTCCCAGTAAATGACCGATATCTAGGAAAATTCGCCGGTAAGCCCGGTCTTCGTAGCGCCAGGAAGAACGGAAGAAAACAGTTGTCACGGCTAGAGCCAGTTTGGTGTTTTCTAGCGCTGGCGACCAAAAGCAAGCTGCTTGCAGCGCCTGCCAAACTTGGCTGTCCCAAAATCGCACCAGCGAATGAGTCCTGCATTGGTAGTTGTAAAGTCCCGGCGACAAGTGTTCGGTGCCGCGGGATATGATGTAAACTTCTGCCGGGTACAGCCCGCCAGCCGACGGTGCCGCCCGCAAATACAGCGAACTGCCGTCCACTGTAGCCACTTTGGCTGTCAAGCCGTAGCTGCACAGCAGCAAGCGGGACAGCCTGTACAGCTCGCTGCTGTCTCGATCGGCTTCCCCAGCTTCGGATGGATTTTTTAAGTAAGGCTTGAGGTCGAAAGAGGCTCCAATTTTGTATTCTTTGAACGGAATCGGTTGCTGTTCCCAATCTAGCTGCTTGCTTTTAGCAACAAGTGTTTCAGGGTGGTATTTCGTTCGTTCGTGGTAGTGCTGGGCTATGGATGGAGTAACTTCTGGCATATGTTATAACGGGGGCGGCTGTGGTTTCTCGATCGATCTTGGCATTCTTGGCTGCCTGTTGGCAGGGCAAACCATAAATTCACAAATATAAAAAAAGTCTTAGAAAAACTTCAATTTCCGTTACACAAGCTTAACATAAAAATGTGACTAAGTATAAATACGCAAAATAGCAAAGATGAGTTTTTGTGATGGATTGGCAGCAGCGGCTGTCGTTCGCAAGAGTTTGACTTAAGTGTCAAATAGTTCCCTAAACCTAATTCACAGTTAACTACCAAAGGTATCTAACCATGTTTGCCGTAAAGAGAGCGCTCAAATTAAATAACAATCAAGCGACCTTGATGGCAAAGCACGCAGGATTTCGGCGTGTAGTATTTAATATGGGATTGAGCCTGCGGACTCAACTGTACGGTCAGAGCAATCTCTCAGATTCAAAAGTCATCAGCGAAGTCAAAAAAGTTCTTACCAACCACGTCAAGAAACAACCTGAATTCGCTTGGATGAACCAGTTGTCCAGCCGAGTTTACCAAAATGCTTTGATTGATTTAAAAGAAGGCTTTAGTCGGTATCGTTCTGGGAAAGCAGGTCATCCGAAATTTGCCAGTCGTCGAGACGGTCAATCTTTTACAGTTGATTCTTCCAATGGAAAAGTTTTGCTGCCTGCTGGCAACACCATCAAGATTCCTACTTTGGGAACTTTTCGGCTTCACGAAGCACTCCCGCATGGGTTGGCATCTCAAACTTTTACCATTTCAAAAGAAGGAAATTACTGGTTTATTTCCTTTTGCGTTGATGCAGAAAGTTTGCCAGTCCAACAACCCGAAAACTCTGTAGGGATTGACGCAGGCGTCAAATCTTTTATCACGATGTCAAACGAGCAAGTCTTTGATGCGCTGCGTCCACTCAAACAAGCAAAAACTAAGCTTTCTAGTCTGCTGCGCAAGGCATCAAAGCAAGTCAAAGGTTCTAAAAACCAGCGCAAAACTTACAACAAAATCGGCAGGCTTCACGCAGGGATAGCCTGCATTCGTAAAGACTTACTTCACAAGTTGACCACTTACTTAGCGAAAACTTTTAAGTCAATCAAGATTGAAGACTTGAATGTCAAAGGCTTGCTAGCAAATCACAAGTTAGCTGGGGCAATATCCGACTTGGGTTTTTACGAATTCAGGCGGCAGTTAGAGTACAAATGCAAAATGTATGGGGCGAGCTTGGTGCTGGTAGATCGATGGTTTCCCAGTTCTAAGATTTGCTCGAATTGCGGGCACAAACAAGATCTGCTATTAAGCATTCGTACTTACGATCGTCCTGCTTGCGGAATGTCGATAGATCGCGATTTGAATGCCAGCTTGAATATTTTAAATTGGGAACCCTCGGCTTGAGGGGGATAGCCTGCTTATCTTGGGATGGCCGACCACCCAATAGCGCAGGAAGTAAACGCCGAACTGCGATTAAAGATAACTTTAGTCGGGTTTGGGTAGGTTTTTCAAAGCAGGTGAAAATGCAAAAGCTAAGCGGTGAGGAATTGCTCGCTCAGTATGCTGGGGGGAAGCGAAACTTTAACGCCGTCGATTTGAGTGGAGGTAACTTGTTTCAAGCAGATTTGCAAGAAATAAATCTTTCCGGTAGCGTTCTGGTGGGGACTTATATGCCTTACGGAAATCTCAGCCAAGCCAATCTTGGCGAAACTCAATTACAAAATGCGGAAATGGGCGATGTTCAACTTTATCAAACGAATTTATCGGGAGCGAATTTATCGGGAGCGAATTTATCGAGAGCGAATTTGCGCCATGCGAATCTCCAAGGTGCGAATTTGCAGGGAGCGAATTTGCGAGGCGCGGATTTGTACAATGCTGATTTGAGCAATGCCGATTTAAGCAATGCCGATTTGAGAAGAACTAATTTGGAGCAAGCGAAGTTAACAAAAGCGCAATTAGCAGGCTGCAATTTATTTCGATCGCGCGGGGCCGATTTATCAGATGCTGAGTGCGATCGTACCACCATCGGTCCGGAAGGATATTGATTTTAGGTAGAAAGCGGGGGTCGGTAATGGGTAAAGAGTTTTGAGTTTTTAATTTTGAGTTTTGAGTTAAAGACAGTTCAAAACTCAAAACTCAAAACATACTTGCCCCAATCCGCTACTCAAAACTTTTCTCAACTGTCCTTTCGTCAACTATCAACTATCAACTGTCAACTATCAACTCTTAACTATTTAACGGCTCGGGTCTCTAGAATTTAGTCGATCGAACACATATCGAGATATCTCGGGAAATATTGTTTCGTCCCTAGCATAAGCCGGAGCGTCAGCAAAAATTGCCAAGATATAAATCGCTCGATCGTCTAAAGTTCTAATAAAAGCAACTTCAGTCCGAGATTTGGAAGTATAGCCTACTTTAGAGCCAAAATAAATATTAACTGGTAAAAATTCGCCGAGAAATCCTTTGATAGGATTGATTGGATCGTTTCTCCAGACCTTGGGGTTTAAGTCTCTGGTAAGCAAGTAAGCCATTTTGCGGCTGGCGATACTGGAAACAGCTTGTCTGGTATAAATTTCGTAGATTAATCTGGCAGCTTGATCGCTAGTTACCCGATTGCGAATCGGCTGAGAAGCATCGCCCCGCAATTGCAAATCGCGACCTGCTGGCTGTTCTTGCCTTAAATAGTAGATCGGATAATTTTTGGTACTGAGACTGATATTTGTATAGCCTGCTGCTTGGAAAAAATTGTTGATTTGACGGCGCTTTTCCAGCCAAGTTTCTAAACTTTTACCTGCCAGCCTGCTACCGGATTTGGTATCTGTGATTGCGTCTAAAATGCGACTGGCTGCATCGTTGTTGGAAATGCGCATCATTTGTTCTAAGTCAGAAGTAAATGCAGTTTCTTTTTTCTCGATTTTTCCTTTTTCTAAAGCCGAGTAAAAAGCAACCAGCCAAAATAATTTGGCAACGCTGGCGGGAAATCTGAGTTCTTGATTTTGATATCCAGCAAAGGTGTGTTTTTGAGGGTTGCTGACATCAATTAAGGTAATTGATAAAGGTTCCACAGGCAGTTGTTTGCCAGCAGCAATATTTACAGCTTCATCAACAATGAGCTGCAATTCTTGAGAATAAACTGGATTGGGAGGTGTTTTGATGTTGTAAGTAAAAGTTCCATCGTCCTGAGGGGGGACATTTTCAACTATTTTAGCAACTGCTGGCGGTGCGATAACCTCTTGAGTGGAAATAATAGGCGGTTCAGGAGGGCGGCGCAATCTAAACGGTAACGTAACGAGCCAACCGATCGCGATCGCCCCAATAATTAAAGACAGGATGTTGCGGTATTTTAAACGAGAAAATTTGTTCCTCAAGCGGCGGCGGTATTTGACTTGAGGGCGCTGTTTTTGGTATGTAGTCGGTTCGGGGGGTTGGGGCTGTGCGGGTTTTTGGTATTTAGCCGGATCGATGCGTTGGGGCTGTGCGGGTTTTTGGTATTTAGCCGGATCGATGCGTTGGGGCAGTATGGGTTTTTGGTATTTAGCCGGATCGATGCGTTGGGGCTGTTTGTAGCGTTGGGGCTGTGTTTGACGGCGTTGGGGCTGTGCGGGGCGGCGTTGGGGGCGTATGTCGGAGTGTAGGTTGTCAATTTCCATGCTTGAGGGTGGGATATCAAATGCGCACGATTAGTTTATAATATGTCGGTCTGTAAGTGGCAACTTTGCCGATCGATTCCGCTTTGCCTGTTTTAGCTGTCTGCTGGGCGGATTGGTGCTTGTGATAATTGTAAAAGTTACAGGATAACACTGAGTTGAAGCAAAATCCGTTAAAAATATGAGAAAGTTTGTGTTTTTGGCTGTTTTGGGATTTGCGATCGCGGCGGTTAATAGTTCTTCGATCTTCCCGTTTCCGGCATTTAAGTCTCGTGCTGCTGTTGCTGCGATCGAACGCAATTCGGCCGATCGAGAAATAGGAAATCTGGCAACAACACAACAGCAAGATATTGGAAATTCTAGCCTGTTTTGGAATTTCAAAAATCCGCCTGCAATTTCCTATTCTCAATTGATGGGAGTTTTGGCGGGGCAAACTGAATCAAATAATCGCGTTCCTGAAATCTTAGCACAATCTGAGGATCTAGAGCGTTTCGATCGACTGATGACCTACGCCCAAAAACATAATTTTTCAGCTCGATCGATGGGAGAAATCGTACAGGCAGTTGCCGATAATTTCCTCGGCAAACCCTACGCGGCAGGTTTGCTCGACAAATCTCACGAAGAAAAGTTAATTGTAACTTTGAATAAATTTGATTGCGTGTTATTTGTAGAAACCGTACTCGCCCTATCCCGCGGCATCGCAGTCAAAGATTACAGCTACAAAAATTTTGTCAGTCGCATCGAAGAACAGCGCTACACGAACGGGAAAATGAACGGTTATTGCAGTCGCTTGCACTATTTTTCTGAATGGATCGATGACAATCAAAAACGTAAAACTGTAGAAAATATCACGGCTAAACTCGGTGGCATACCGATGGATAAAAAGCTGAATTTCATGAGCCAGCACCGCAGCAGTTACCCGCAAATGGCAAAAGATGAAGCAATTTATCAGTGCAGGATTGGCGTCGAAGCAGAGTTAGCAAAAACTACTGTTAATTACATCCCAACAAATCGGATAACCAGG
This sequence comes from Oscillatoriaceae cyanobacterium Prado104, assembly GCA_025454405.1. GTDB lineage: Bacteria > Cyanobacteriota > Cyanobacteriia > Cyanobacteriales > Microcoleaceae > Microcoleus. Next base: position 25,963 of record JALOON010000107.1, read on the forward strand.
GTTTATTCTCAGTTAAAACCGGGGGATATTGTGGCAGTCGCTACCGATATTCAAGGATTGGATGTAACGCACACGGGTTTTGTTTATCAGAATGCTGAGGGGAATCTCGGTTTAATTCATGCTTCCCCTGCTGGAGAAGTGACAGTTGCTAAGAATTTACACAGGTATATTAGCAGAGTGGAAAATGCCACTGGAATTGTAGTAGCAAGGGCGATCGATCCTCGGTGAAATCTGCTGTTACAGCGAGGATCGATCGCACCGATGACTGATAATATTTGCCAGCGAGAACGCTCGCACCGATCTCAAATATTCCGCTTATTTTTAATCGCTTTAACCTGTTCGAGAAATTCCGCACCCTTTTCTGGATTTACCATTGCTACAAAGTTAGCAAAACCTTGAATGGATGCAATAACATCCTCAGAGTTTCCCCACCGCTTCCCCTCGGGCCCGTCTTTTTCAATTTGAAATAAAGTAGCGCGGAAGCGTTTTAATTCTTTCTGAGAAATGCTGAGTTTTTCGTTAACCACAATTCCGGTAACTTCTTGCTGCTGGTGTTTCCGCAAGATGCGAGTTTTTTGCTCGTTAATCGCAAATCCTTCATGCAGGACGATCGACTCCGCGCGCCTCAGTAAATTGCAAATTTTTTGCAAGCTATCTCCCGATCCTGAAAATGTCAGATCGTCGGCATAGCGAGTGTATGCAAATCCCAATTCATCCGCCATTGCATTTAAGCGCTTGTCGAGGCGGCGGCACAGCAAATTGGTAATAGCTGGACTTGCCGGAGAACCTTGAGGCAAATGGCGTTCTGTAACGGCTACAAAGTAAGTTTTGCCATCTAATTCTACTTCTTCAATTTCCGATTCCGTACACAGCAATCCGAAGATTGTGGCGGCTGCTTCCGAATATCCAAAAGATTGAAAAAGTCCCTTAACTCGCTTGTAGGAAATTGAAGGAAAAAAGTCTTTGAGGTCGAAATTGATAATTACTTCAGCACCTACATGAGCTGTTGCGTTGGTGACGATCGAACGGCTCGATCGAAAGCCGTGTGCGGCTTCGTGCAATTCGACTTTTTCTAGGATATTAACAAGTATCCAGTGCTGTAATTTTTTGAGTCGGGGCATGGGAGCAGAAATCAGCCGATCGCCCCCAGTTTTTTTAGGTATTTTAAACCGGATGTAGTGGGAAACGTGGGAAGTTTTGCGGGAGAAAGCGAGAAACCGCAATTGTCCGATGCTGGTGTCCGTAGCGGCGGCAATTTCTGCTGCTGTATTGCAAAGGGGTAACTGATAGCTTTGCAAGCGTTCTGCGTTGCAGTTAGTATTATTTAGCCCCCCCGATACAGCTTCGCCGAGATAGCAAATTTCTTGCTGTTTTTTTTGCTGCCAATTTTCAGCGCGCTGTTGCCGTTCTCTTTCGCGGCGTTCCTTAGTTTCTTGGCGTTTGCGCCGCGATTCGGCAAGTTGCTGTTGCAGCATTTCCTTGCGGAGTGCGTTCTCATTTTGCAATATCCTACTTTCCCGGCGCAGTTCGTCAAGTTCTCGTTTAATTTCCCCGATCCGGCGAATTTCGTCGGCCGGATCTTGGGGAATTTCGCCTGCTGCTGGCCAAAAACCGTAGCGAATCATTTCTTCGAGAATGAATTCTTCTTTGCTGCTTTGGCGGATGCGATCGTACAATTCTTGGCGAGTGCGCGGCTGGTCTGTCATAAGCAAAAGTCGGTAGTTTTTACCTGTTATTTCCAGTTTAAATCAATCCGCGTTTTTTGATTCTAGCTAGAGCATCTTCAGCCGCATTTTTTTCAGCATCTTTTTTGCTGCGGCCTTTTCCTTCTCCGTATTCTTTGTCGCCGATACAAACTTTAGCGATAAATTCAGGAGCGTGCGGCGGCGTTCCTTGCGCTTGAACAGTGACGTATTTGGGCGGAGTCGTGCCGATATTGGCTTGTACCCATTCCTGAAAGCGGTTTTTCGAGTCTACGGTCGATCGAATTTCTACCACATTTTCGGGCACGGAATCAAACATTTGTCGCACGAATTTGCGAACTTTGTCCATATCTTGAGTGTCAAGATAATAAGCGCCGACGAATGCTTCAAAGGTGCTGCTGAGCAGATTAGGATTGGTAATGCCACCTTCTCGATACGCTCCTTTTCCGAGCCGCATTTTTAAGTCTAAACCGATTTCGGTAGCAAATCTGGCTAATTGTTTTTCATCTACTAATGCGGAACGCCGGCGGGTAAGTTGGTCTTCTCCCATTTCTGGGTGACGCTGGTAGAGATATTCGCCGCTGAGAAATGTTAGCAAAGCATCGCCAAGAAATTCTAAGCGTTCGTTGTCTTCTTCGCGATTGGCGGGGTTTTCGTTGACGTAGGAACGGTGAGTGAGTGCTTGGCGCAGCAGTTTTTCATTGTTGAATTCGGGAAGGGTCATTTGTCTCTCTTTTGTTGGATTAGTTAATTGTTGCATGGGAGTTATAGCACCATCTTTTTTGTAAAATTTGAGAGTTTTGGAATTGGGCATTAAAGGTCTGCAGGTAGCGGTATCTGGGGAGAATCTAGTTTATCAAATAAACTGGATTTTTGCTATCTGCGGTGAGGTGAATGTTAACAGATAATTGTCGGTTTTACCTTGAGTCCGCCAGGGGTTTAAACCCCTGGCTCATAGCGAAAGTCCTCTGAAGAGGACTGAAAAATGAGATATTTTACGCTATTTTCAGTCGGTTTTAACCGACTTTCGCTATGAGACGGGGATTTAAATCCCCGGCGGGCTGTGGTGCTTCACGCAGATATTTTGTCTGCTTCTATTACAAACAATTGCTCATCCTGCAATCTGATTTTTCCATCTTTTACAGCAGATTCAACCAAGTCGCTAAAGCGTGAAAATGTTTTTCCCCGATATTTACATACAGAACTTACTCCCTGATATTTGGGAGAAAGGTTGCGCATCAGACTGTCAATGCAGCTAAACAATGTACGCTTTCCTTTGTTTGATGCTGTTTCTATTGCAGCAATCATGTACTCGATCGCTTCATTGTAAGTTAGCTGACATTGAGTATGTTTTGTCTGATTTTGGGTCGCAGAAGCTATCAATCCATGCAAGTCTTCGATAAAGTGGAAATCATTACCCACAACTTCTTTCAACTTTTGTTTAACATTGCCAGAACAAGCAAAAACTATAACTTTTTTGTTCAATTTTTGCAGGTTGCGAACCAATTTTATAAAATCCCCATCTCCTGATATAAGAATCACTATATCGGGAGAACAATTGCTGTGAATATCTTCAAGACAGTCAGCTATCAATTGATTGTCGGCACTATTTTTCAGGGGACAGGGAACATCCCGACAATCAAAACCAAAACTTTTTAGCAGGTTTTTTGGAGAATCCTGGTTTGAGCAGAGCGAATTGTAGTAAACTTTTTTACCAATCAAACGCCCCTGAAATCTGGAAAATTCTAGCAACATTTTAGCTAGTTCTGGAATTGAGAGAGCGTTCTGAAGATCGATGTAAATGCTAACTAAAGGCTGAGAATGACCTTTTTGTTGACCAGTGGTTCGATGATTGACTGCCATTTGATTGTTCCTGTAAATAAAGGAGAACAGACAGCATCAATAGAATTACCTCTATGGCAAATAAAGTATTGTTTTTGGGCTCTCCCACATAAGATTTCCCTTCAACAAATTCTTCGATCGACACGCTATGGATTTAGCGTGTACTTGCTTGGTTAGCGTCTCAGCGATAGGAAGCCTAAATTTCGATCGAGGGTAGTAAAAACCCGTTGATACATACATTTAAACTAATGTCGTGCCAATTGACTTCTTTTTTCGAGTTGAAACGACATTAACTTAAATGTATGTATCAACCGATCTTTAGTGCCCTGGACCGAAATTTAGGCTTCCTGCCGCTGAGACGACTCAACCAACACTCTTTGCTTTTGAATGAGGGTGTCTATCTCATCTGTCTGCTTTTTAGAATAGCATTCTCAAAATTGGATGTCAAGTATCCAGTAAAAAGCATAGGAATTACATATCAAACTCAATCAACTGGGTTGGTGCCTTGTGAATGCGGTCTGTAACAAAATATGCTCGTCAAAAACCCAGTTTCTTACCCACTATGCGTCATTCCTCAATGTCTATTAGGGGAAGTTTTACACCAAATAGAGCTATGCCATAAACGATGTATTGAAGCCGATTAACAAGAAATCACAAATAAATAGGTGAATGATTACACTAAAAAAGTAGATAGAATCGGGATGGAGTCTGTATTTTCTTGAGATTGCTTATTTTTATTTCGCAATGACAAATACTCGATCGCCATATCCAAAATCCAAAATCTCAAATTTAAAATGCAAAATAGATTGACAACGGCACTCTAAAGAAACTAGGCTTTGAAATAAGAGTTTGCTCTGCATTCGTGGTAGCAACTCCCATCACCCAAAAATTCAGTTGCACTGTCCAAAGCTGCTGGGAACAACTAAGGACAGCTACCGCCAAACTGTACTAGGCAGTCTGGTGGCTCGGAGTATGATAACATTCTCCGCAGCCGCCCTGCTATGTGTTGGAAAGCGGGGCGGCTGGGTTTTTGGGCTTTCTTAAAAAGTCCAAAATTCAAGGAGAAAATCACATGACTGAAGAATTCGTGCGCGACGAAAACACCTGCATTGGCGCGATCCTCGAACTCGATCGCCCAAACGACGATTCAGAACAAGATATAGTGTGCATCACGGTAACAGGTTCGCTGGAAGCCGTGAGGGAAACTATACTCACTTTGTACCGCCTGGGGTTTGCTGCTGTTGATGATTGGAGTCCCGTACAGCGCGCGGCCGATCCGAAGCACGTAATTAGCGTGTTAATTCGTCGCAAGCGTGCGGCTGACCGCAAACACCAGGACAATCCAGACAGCAAGCCGCAAAGTTAAGAGGTTTTTAGGGCTGACGCATGGTAGTCCAGAAATCGGGTTTTTACGAGAATATTTCTTGGTACTCAATTCGATAAAAACCCGATTTTTTCGATCGCCCGCGCGTCAGTCTTAGGATGATTAAACCGCACCAGCGCCAGAGCGCGCAGGGGAAGAGAAGAGAGAGATGGTTGGTGTATCGTGCGTTGCTTCGAGATTTTGAAGTTGGTAGATAGATTTTCGATCGCGCTGCACTCTAATTTAACTCACTCGGCTATTAGTAAGTGCATCGCCGTGCAGTAGCGACTCTGCGAGAGAAAACTTGACATTGGCGGGTCAGCGCAAGTAAAAATGAATAAAAGCCACCATAAAAAGAGGATTTATGTTTGAGTTGCGAGCTGCGATCGCTCGCGATTTCATTTACTTAATTGCGATCGCATAAAACAATTGTCGCTAAAATCCATCCGGTAAAATACGGAGTAGATCGAAGTTTTTTGCAACCTAAAATCTCAAATCTAAAAACTAAAATGGCAACAGCTATTCTCGATCTGGAAATATCCCAACTGCCCTCAGAAATCACGCTAGAGGAGCGTTACAGCAAAGCGCTGGCGTTAATTCGACTGCACGGAAACCCGATCGGTCAATCTGTGTTTCCGGTATCCGGAGGTCGCATTGAGGGAACTCAATTGCGGGAAATACTGATGAATGCTGCCGGCGATAACCTGTGGAAAAATTGGCTTTACGATACTCTGGAATGGGACGAACGGGGACCTGCGCGGGCAATGCCAACGGCTACTGTAGCAGTTTGCACGCGCGATCGACCGGAGGATTTGCGGCGCTGTCTGGACGCGCTGATGCTGCTTCCCGATGACGGTCAGGAATACTTGGTAATTGACAACTGTCCGGCTACCGACGCTACTAGCGAACTTGTGAAAAATTACCCGAAAGTCCGCTACGTGCGGGAAGATGTACCGGGGTCCAGCGCGGCCCGCAACCGGGCTTTGCGCGAAGCTAAGGGCGAATTCGTGGCTTTTACAGACGACGATGCTGCACCCGATCGCAATTGGCTGCGAGCTCTGTTGCAAAATTTCAGCGATCCGCGAGTTATGTGCGTTACGGGGCTAATTATGCCCTTGGAGCTCGAAACAGAAGCTCAAGAGTGGTTTGAACGCTACAGCCCCCACGGGCGGGGCTTTGCGCGCCTAGTTTTTGACGGGGATCGAGTCAACCCGCTGATTGTCGCTTCGGTAGGGGTTTCGGCAAATATGGCTTTTCGTAAAAGCGCGATCGATTTTATCGGCTTGTTTGATGAAGTTTTGGGTGCGGGGACGCCGACAGTGGGCGGCGAAGATTGCGAACTGTTTGCCCGCATTTTGCGCGCGGGCTACCGCATTGTATACGATCCGAGAGCTTTGAGCTGGCACCGCCACCGCCGCACTTGGGAAGAATTGCAAAAAACGCTGCGAGAATTCAGCGTCCCTCTATTAGCTTGGGGATGGTTGCGGCACAAACAAATTCCTGAATTAATTGCCTCCTGGCGGAACCAAGCCGAATCAGTTCCGATCGATTTGCTGTTAGCTCAATTGCGGGGCTGTTTTAGCGGACCGATGGCTTATTTTGCTTCTCGCAAACAGTTGCAGAAAATTAAAGGAGAAGTCAGTTGATAGTTGAGAGTTAAGAAAAAATTTGAGTTCTTCGGGAGTTTTGAATTTTGAGTTTTGAGTTTTTAGGGAGTTTTGAGTTTTGAGTTTTGAGTTTTGAGTTTTGAATTAAAGAAAACAATTGAGTTTTTAGGGAGTTTTGAGTTTTGAGTTTTGAATTAAAGGAAACAATTGAGTTTTGAATTTTGAACTATTTTTAACTCAAAACATACTTACCCCAATCTGCTTAATTACCAATTACCAATTACCAATTACCAAATTTATGAACGGGGAAAATCAAAAAGTTAGCATAATTATTCCCAGTCACAACCGCAGTTCTTCCTTGCGGCGCGCCCTCGATGCTTTGCACTCGCAAACTTATCCGATCGACCCGATCGAAGTTATCGTAGTTGCAGATAGTTGCATTGACGATACTTTGAAAATGCTCGATGCTTACAAAGCTCCGTTTAAACTGAAAGTTATTGAGGTAAATTGCCGGAGTGCCGCGATCGCCCGCAATACGGGAGCATCGGCTGCAAGCGGAGAATTGCTGTTATTTCTAGACGATGATATTGAAGCAATGCCGTCGCTGGTAGCAAGCCACGTTAGCACTCACCAAGAACATCCGGGCTGCGCTGTTATGGGCCCTTACCCGCCGAAGGTGCGGGGCGGAACGGGATATTTTGATGTGGAAGTGCGATCGTGGTGGGAAGAAAAGTTTTACCAGATGAGCCGCCCGGAACACCGATTTTCCTACCTCGATTTGCTCAGTGGCAATCTTTCCCTAAATGCAGAACTTTTTTCCCATCTTGGCGGCTTCGATACGGCTTTCGGAAACTGCGGTGGGGAAGATTACGAATTTGGAGTGCGCTTGCTGAAAGCTGGGGTATCTTTTGCTGTAGCGAGCGACGCGGTTGGCTATCATTACGAACACGAAACTAACAATCTCGATCGCTCTTTTCGCCGAGCTCGTCAAGAAGGGCGATCGGATGTTTTAATCGGTCGCAGACACCCGGAACTCAGACCGATTTTACACGTCAAAGATTACGAAATTCCTTACTCGCTGGCAGATAAAATTTTGACATCGCTCGCGTTTATCTGGCCGGAGATTGTGGATTTATTGGCTGCGGCATTGAGAAAATCTCTCGATTTGTTGGAAAGTTTGGGGATGCGGGGAACTTGGCGCTGGCTGCGGGGAAAATTGCGCGGTTATTGGTACTTCCGGGGAGTGATGGATGAGTTGAAAACTCGCTCGGGAATTGTTAGTTTTATGCAAGGAGGTGCGGCTCGCGAAGATTTGAGCGATCGGGAGATTGAAATTGATTTGCTCCGAGGCTGGGAAGCATCAGAAAGGTCGATCGACGAGGCTCGTCCCGACGGTGTTTACCTCCGCTACGGCGAATTTCCGGTGGGCCACATCACTCCTAAAGTCGGTATGGAACCGCTGCGGGGGGTTCATTTACGTTCGATTCTGGCAACTTCGGTATCGCAGAAATTGTTAGCCGCGATCGCGATTAACGGTATGCCGCAAAATTCCAAAAGAGCGATCGAAAATCAGCTATCAGTCATTAGTTAGGAGTTAGGAGTCAGGAGTCAACTCAAAATTCCCTCAAAACTCAAAACTCCCTCTTAAACTCAAAACTCAAAACTCAAAACTCCCGAACAACTCAAAACTCAAAACTCAAAACTCCCTCTTAAACTCAAAACTCAAAACTCAAAACTCAAAACTCCCGAACAACTCAAAACTCAAAACTCAAAACTCAAAACTCCCGAACAACTCAAAACTCAAAACTCAAAACTCCCTCTTAAACTCAAAACTCAAAACTCAAAACTCAAAACTCAAAACTCCCGAACAACTCAAAACTCAAAACTCAAAACTCCCGAGAAACTCAAATTATGGCAGTAAAACTGATTGAAGTCGAAATTTCTGAACCGATAAATCCGATCGCGGGACTGGAAAGATACGATAAGATTCGCATTTTAGTGCGCTACCGAGGACTGCCAATAGATTGGGCGGAAATTTACAATAACCCTTGGCAAGCGATCGTTCCTGCAGACAGAGTTCGAGTGGCAATTTTCGAGCAAGTGGGCGAGAAATTGGCTAAAGTAATTCTGGCAAAACAGTTGGGCTTGAAAACAGAACCAAACGATCCGCTACCGCCGATTAGTGTTGTCATCTGCACGCGCGATCGCACGGATTTGCTAGAAGGGGCTTTGGCGGCAATTCTTGCCGTTGACTATCCCAACCGCGAAATTATTGTTGTAGACAACGCTCCTTCCACCAACAGCACCGCTGAATTGGTCGCGCGATTACCTGTACGCTACGTCAGGGAAGAGAGGCCGGGACTCGACTGGGCGCGCAATTGTGGCATTGCAGCAGCCACCCACGAGATTGTAGCTTTTACAGACGACGACGTGCGGCCCGATCGGGGTTGGCTGCGGGGCATTGCTGCGGGCTTTGCTAACCCGGAAATTATGGCCGTCAGCGGTTTAGTCGCGCCGGCGGAATTGGAAACCGAGGCTCAAATTCAATATGAATTCGGCTACGGCGGAATGCTGCAATACCTCCACAGTTTTCAAGTTGACGGTACTAAACTCCCGGTAAAAAATTTACTTTGGGCTAGCGCTTACGGCGTCGGGGCAAATATGGCATTCCGGCGGCGAGTATTTGCCGATGTTGGGACTTTCGATCCGGCTTTGGATGTGGGGACGCCGACTCGGGGGGCCGGGGATATCGAGATGTTTCACCGGATTTTAGCAAAGGGATACTCGACATTTTACGAGCCGAGAGCTTTCGTGTGGCACGTACACCGACGCAGCGGCGAGGCTTTAAGCAAGCAATTGCAGGATAACGGGCGCGGTTTTGGGGCTTATTTGCTGACTTGCGATCGCAACCGTACCGTACCGCGCCTGGAAATTATCAAATTTGCGCTGTCTCAGTGGCTGGGCTGGTGGCTGTTGAAACGGTTGAGGTATCCCGGCTGGTTTCCCCGCAAGTTAATCCTCAGCGAATTGCTGGGGGCTTTGCAAAGTCCTTTTGCTTATTGGCAAGCGCAGTTCCAAGCCCGGCGGTTGGCTGCTTTGTCTGAGGTAGAATCGCAGGAAGCGGAAGGGCAAGTAATGGCTGGGGGTGTGCAGTGAGAAGTGCGGGAAAGTTGGTTTACAATAATCGTAAAATTGCTCATTTTTGCGATTTGCTGCGGGAGTTGGTCGATCGAGACATGAAATTACTTTACAAGCGATCGGCCTTGGGAATTGCGTGGACTTTAATCAACCCGCTGTTGCAATTGGCTGTGTTTTCTTTTGTCTTTCGATCGGTAATTCCGGTGAATATCTCGCAGTTTTCTTCCTATGCTTTCAGCGGTTTGTTAATCTGGAATTGGTCGCAGGCGGCGCTGTTTCAAGCAACGGGATTGATTACCTGCAACCTGGCATTAATCAGGCAACCGAATTTTCCGACTGCGATTTTACCAGTAGTTACAACTACCACCGGATTGATTCACTTTTTGCTGGCTTTGCCGGTGCTAATTATCTTTCTGGCGATCGACGGAGTTAAGCCGAGTCCGGTGCTGTTGGCGCTGCCGCTTTTAATGGTGATTCAGTTCGTTTTGACGGTAAGTTTGGCTTACCCGCTAGCTGCAATTAACGTTACTTTTCGCGACACTCAACATACTTTAGGCGTCCTGTTGCAGATGCTGTTTTACTTGACTCCGATTTTCTACGACCTCAACAGTGTCCCAGAAAAATTTCAGTCTTTATATCAATTAAATCCGATGGTGCCGCTGATAGAAGCTTACCGGGCAATTTTGCTAAAAGGCACTCAGCCTGACTGGCTGGCACTAATAATTGTCAGCTTGGTTGTAACTGCTCTTTTGCCGATCGGACTGGGAATTTTCAGGCGACAAAGCGATCGATTTGTGGAGGAATTATAGATGGGTCAAGCGATTGTAGTTAAAGGTTTGGGAAAGCGTTTTAACCGCTACAGTGCCGATCGACCCCTGACAATTATGGAGGCTGCTTTGTGGGGTTGGTGGCGCATGAAACCGCAGGCGCGTTTTTGGGCGCTGCGCGATGTGAGTTTTACGGTTGCGCCGGGGGAAATGTTGGGAATTCTCGGCAAGAATGGCGCGGGAAAATCGACGCTGTTGCAACTTGTCGGCGGCATCGGTCGCGCTGAAGAAGGTACGATTAAAGTTAACGGCAGAGTTGGCGGTTTGTTGGATTTGGGTGCGGGTTTTCATGGGGATTTAACCGGCCGGGAAAATGTGTTTGTCGGTGCGGTAGTTGCGGGTTTGACTCGCCGGGAAGCCGCGCGCCGATTTAAGGATATTGTGGAATTTGCTGAGTTGGAACAATTTATCGATAGCCCGCTGCGCACTTACAGTACGGGGATGCGAATGCGGTTGGCTTTTTCCGTGGCAATTCATACCGATCCGGATGTGTTGTTAATTGATGAATATTTGTCGGTGGGAGATGTCGCTTTTCAAACTAAATGTTTGAAAAAGATTGAAGAATTTAAAAATCAAGGTTGCGCGATTGTTTTAATTTCTCACAGCGCGACTCAAATTCAAAAAACTTGCGATCGCGCTTTGTGGCTGCGGGAAGGTAAAGTAGTAGCTTGCGGAGATACCGAAGTTGTAGTCGGCCAGTATTTATCGGAAATGCGATCGGAAACTGAAAAACGCACTCCGATGCGCCCGCCAGAAATGACGAGTACGGGTACTCAACTGCGGGTAAATGAAAACCGTTTCGGTTCTTTGGAAGTAGAAATCACGGATGTTAAAGTATTTCCTGATGAGGAAATCGACAGTGGCGATCCGGTAACTGTGGAAATTCATTACGAATCGCCGAAGGCAATTTCTGGCGCAATTTTTGGAGTGACGATCGGCAGGGAAGACGGTCAAAATTGTTTCGATGCTAACACTAATAACACGGGTCGTCTGCTGCCGATCGCGGCAGGAAAAGGCAAAATTAAGCTGCATTTAGACAGGCTGGATTTGGGCAACGGACAGTATTATATAAACGCTGGAATTTACGAAAAAAGTTGGGCTTACGCCTACGATTATCACTGGCAGGTTTACCCGCTGTACGTGCGATCGACTGTCCATCAAAAGACGATTCTTTGCCCGCCCTACCGCTGGGAATTTGATGGTAAAATGCAGGTTTTAGATGAACAGGAAAAAGTAGAAAAAATTCACGCTTTGAATAAAAACAATCCCAGTTATGCGAAGATTTCGACACAGTTGAAAACTAAAAACAAACCAGACTTTTTGCTGGTTGGCGCTCAAAAATGCAGCGCAGATGCTTTATACGGTTATTTAGCAAATCACTTGCAAATTATTAAAGAAGGTGGCAGGGAAACTCACTTTTTTGACCTGAATTTCGATCGCGGGATGGAGTGGTACAACAAGCAGTTGATGCGGAGTGTGGCGGGCGACAAGGTGCTGCTGTGGGAGATGACTCCTTACTATATTTACCATCCTTTGGCACCGGAGCGGGTTTATAAATGTTGCCCGGATGTTAAACTAATTGTGATGCTGCGAAATCCGGTGCAAAGAGCTTGGCTTCACTATAATTTAGAAGTGGCGATCGGCTGTGAAAAGCTGGATTTTGAAAAGGCGATAGCTTCTGAGTCCGATCGACTCAAAGGTGAAGTGGAAAAAATGCTATCGGACGAAGGTTATTACAGTTTCAATCACCAACATTATTCTTATCTATCTCGCGGCATCTATGTCGATCAAATAAAGAATTGGCTCGATTATTTCCCGAGGGAACATTTGCTGATTTTGAAAAGCGAAGATTTTCAAGCCAATCCGGGGAAAGTATTTTCTCGGGTTTTGGATTTCTTGGATATTGACGCTGGTGCTGTGAGAGAATACGAACTTAACAAAGTTGAGGATTACAGCAATATGCCGCGGGCGATCGAGCAAGAGTTGCAAAGTTATTTTGAACCTTACAATCGAGAACTCTCGGATTTGTTGCAGGAAGATTTTAGTTGGGGTTAAGGGAAGAGTTGTTTACCGCAGAGGGCGCAGAGGGCGCAGAGAGGAAAAGTTAACGAGGAAAAGTTAAAAGAGATGCCGAGCAACAATGTATAATTCGATCGGCTCTCTCTATTCTCTCTCTCTCTCTGTTCTCTGTGTTCTCTGCGGTTCATTCATATCAGATCGAAATGCAACGCATATTTTTAGTTGGTTGTCCGAGAAGCGGTACGACAATTCTGCAAAGTTTGTTAGCCGCCCATCCCGAGGTTATTTCTTTCCCTGAGTCGAAGTTTTTTCACTATTTATTATACGATAAGTTTGCGGAAAAGTTGCCCGACAGGCTGGAAGTTTTTTTTAAAGATGAGATTAAGCGACCTGAGTTTTTAGAAAGTTTCGATCGCGCCCAAAACACCGAAACTCAAGCTAGTTGGTTTGTCGGAGTTTTAGATAGTTTGGCTGCAGAACAAAACAAAAGTATTTGGCTGGAAAAAACGCCGGAACACATTTATTTTATTGAAGATATCGAGCGCTTTTTGCCGGATGTTAAGTTTATCCATATTTTGCGCAACGGCATGGATGCTGTAGCTTCTATGTATGAGGCTACTCGGAGTTTTCACGATTTGTGGGGCGGTGTTTGGGATTTAGATCGCTGCATCGAACGGTGGGTATATGCGATGTTAACTAGCCACAAGTATGTTGAGAAGTCCAACCATATTTTAGTCAAGTACGAACAGCTTTTAGATGATAAAGTTAAAGTATTGGCAGAAATCTGCAAGTTTATTGGCATTGAGTATGACGCTGCCATGCTCGACAATTATAAAAAGCAAGCAGCGAATTTGAGTTTGAATTTACCTTGGCATCAAGGAATTGAAAGAGATATTGCCAGCACTAAGTCTCATAAATACCATCGGCTTTTTAATCAAAATGAAATTGCTGGCATTTTAGATAAGATTGGGTGGGTAAACCAGCAAATTGCCTGGAAATCTGAGGTGGAAGTCACGCAAGCAATTTCGGATATTTGCAGTGTGCCGCCAACTTTCGATCGCCTGTGCTGTACCGTTAAATTAGAAGGTATCGAACTTGGCATCGTTGAATTGCCCATCTGTGACGGTACGGTAAGTGCTTGGGTTTTGGAAGATGCGATCGCGGCTAAGTTTGCTTGGTCAATTCTCGATCGATTCTTTCAACAGTATTGCAAAAATTCGCAATTTGAATGGGCGCTATTTTTACAGGAACTCTGGAACCGCCCTCAGTGGAATTCGGATTGTTTTTACAGCCCCAAAACACCGGATAAAGCACCAACAGTTAGGATAGAAAAAGATTTTATTGCTGTAGAAATTAGCCAAGAACTTGCCAATCTCCAAGTTGCTGCGGCGGAAATTGACCTGCTGGTAAAAGTGGGCGGTGTGGCAATCGGAATTCTCACTGTTCCAGCGGAAAATAATTTTATTTCAGCTCAAAAATTGCGATCGACGGCAAATTTGCCCGACTGGTTGAATGCACCCGGTTCTGGGGGCATTTATCCCCTCAATGCAGCGATTTTTGGCAGGCGATCGGGTGCAATGGGAACGAGTGTCAGTCGCCGTGCCTGTCTCCCGGCGGCGGCACTGCGGGAAATCGCCTCAGCAGTGGCGGTAGCGGGGGAAGCGACAATTCAACTACCCCGAGAAAATGAGTTGCTGCAGCAGGTAATTTATGCACCGGAAATCATGTGGCAAAAATTTCCAGAACGTGAAGTTTCTCAGGTGGTTAAGTTCAAACTTTTTGCAGGTAATACTGTTACTGAAAAATTACCAATTCTTGCCTACCGCTGCATTTCTTCCAAGATGGTAAATGCAATTACAACCCAGGCTTTTGAACAGCAGCTACAATATCTCAAAAAGCAAGGTTATTACAGTGCGAGTTGGTCGGATTGGCAAAGGGCGAAACGCGATCGAACTCCTTTGCCCGG
>JALOON010000153.1 GCA_025454405.1 Oscillatoriaceae cyanobacterium Prado104
AGATACATGGGTACGCCTTTAGAGGGGAAAAAGGCGATCGTTCCTTGTAGTGCAAGGGTTTGCGAGATTTGAACGATCGCCCTACTGGGGGAACTTCAGCCTAGAGCTACTGGGTGAAGGGGATTGATTGGTACGGGAAACGGTATATACCGTTGCGGTGCATATACCGTTTTATATACCATTCCAGTGGTTTTTCAGGACGGAACTCAAAAGAGCCTGTCGGTCAAAAGCCTTTTATATCGGGGGTTTTAACGGAGAGGGTGGGATTTGAACCCACGATAACATTGCTGTTATAATAGATTTCGAGTCTACCGCATTCAACCGCTCTGCCACCTCTCCACTAGATGCGAGCTTTATCGATTATACCGCACAGCGTACCGCATTTGTACATCTTTACAACTAAAGCACCGAAGTCTGATTTTCTTGAGACTCTAGAGTAGTCTTAAATCCCCCTGCAGGAGTCCATTGCAGCGCCCCGTCGCGTCCCGTCCAGAATATTTGGGTTTTGGTTTGACTCAGTTGTGCTGCGGTTTCCGGGTCGATTTCGTCCGCAGAGGCAATCGCCACCCGCGGCCTAACTGCTGTCAGCAATTCGGATGTCAGTTTTTTCCCAGACCACCACAATATATCAGCCTGTTTCAAATTCTCCGCTGCTACCAGTTGTTGTTGCATGGCAGGTTCCATATCGCCGATCAGCAGCCAAGTGCGATCGCCCGCTACCAATTCCACTACCGGAATCTCCGCATTCGCAAACTGCAATTGTATCGCACCCAAATTAACTTTACTGTTAGTTTCTACAGGGAAATAAGCCCCTTGGCCCGATTGCACGGCATTCACAAATTCTCGATCGCTCGTTTGGTAAATTTGTTTGGGAGGATTGTTATCATAAAATGTTTTTATTGGCAAGCGTTCTAATATTTTTCCCCAACCCGCACTCAAACCTAAATGCGGGTGAGTGGCGATCGCGAAATTCACCGAATTAATTCCTTGCTGCTGCAAAAAAGGCAGCAATGTAAACCTAGCAGTATTGTCATCACCGCTATTAATCAGCGTTACCTGTCCGCGATCTTGAATTACGATAACTGGCTGGCCGGATGTCGCCAGTAAAGTAACTTGAAACAAGGACGATCGAACCTGCCAAGCTGGAACAATTATTATCCCAATTGCAGCAACAACAGCCACAGGCAATATCGGAATAGATGAAAAATTCGGCAGTCCAATAACTTTACTGTTACCCTTTTTACCTGTCCCTTTTTCCTGTTTTTTCCCTCTTCCTTCTTTCTTGTTTCCTTTTTCCTCTTCCTTCTCTCCTCTTTCCTCTTCCTTCTTCCTTCTTCCTTCTTCCTTCTTCCTTCTTCCTTCTTCCTTCTTCCTTAGTTCTCCCCCCAGCCAAGCCCAGCAAATTAAACTGTAAAGTGCGATTAACTGAAACACCGATACTTTGCCAACAGCAACCGAATTTCCGGGCAACTGAGAAAAATATTGGGCGAGTTCAATTAACCATTGTGCCGGATATTGCAGCAGCAAAGCCAGCCCGCTGCCAATCGGAGGAAAAACCAATCCACTCAAAGCGCTAACCATCCCCCCAATACTCAGAATCCACAGCAAAGGAGCGGCAATAATATTAACTAAAATACTGTAAGGAGATATCACATTAAAAACGTAAAGCAGCAGAGGCAAAACCCAAACAGAAGCAGCGATCGGCACGGCAACAATTGAGGCGATCGCGGGCGGCATCCAGTCAAATTTTTCCATCAGCGGAGTCGCCGTAACTATCAATCCCAAAGTTGCTAAAAAACTCAGTTGAAAACCTAAATCCCAAATCCATAAAGGATTGACCAACAGCAAAACAGTAGCGGCAATCAACAGCAATCCCAACGGCTTAACTTCGCGTTTGAGCAGCAAAGCAAACAGCGTTCCCAAGCCCATCAAAGCCGCACGGGATACTGAAGCTTCAAAGCCGGTCAAACTCACCAGCAAAATTAAGGCACCGACGCCAAAACCAAATTGCAACTGTTTGGAAAAGCGCTTGGTTAAAGCTAGAACTAAAGCTAAAACCATCGATACTTGAGTGCCGGAAGCCGCGATCGCGTGAGCCAATCCCACCTGTACGAAATAGTCGCGAATGTTGTAAGGTAAATCTACCGCTTGTTTGCCAAGAGCGATCGCGCTTATCAGCGTACCTTCTGGAAAATTTAAATACAGTAACTGCGATCGGGCGATGCGCTGTCGCATGGCTTGAATTATCGATTTCGGCATTTCTTTGGGTTCAGAAATCGCAGCAATGCTGGGATTTTTAACACGATTAACATTCGCGATCGCATTTTCTCTTTTCCAATCAATCTGCTGTCCTTTGAGACCTGCAAAAGCTCCTTCCCTAGCTAAATATGCTTGAAAATCAAAAGCCCCCGGATTCGATGGCGGCTGGGGTTTGTAGAGAGAACCCGATACAGATATTGCATTGTCCGAGTACAATCCTGTTGCTTGCAGCAGGGGTACTGTCACGTAGAGTTTGCCGGAAACTTGGCGGTTGACTACTACTCCTCCTGCGCCTCCGTTGATTTGATTGCTGTTAATTTCGCTAACTGAATCTGTGTCCAACCAAAATTGCGATCGTCCCGAGCGAGTCAGCCGCGGCGTACTCGCAACTCTACCGCGCACTGTAACTGCTATTTCTTGAGTATTTCCGCCTAGGGGAATCAATTTGCTGATGTCATTAACTGCCGGTTGGGGCGATCGGATTTGCAAGTAAAAGCTAGCTAGAAATCCGGTTAAACCCATCATTGCCCAAACCCATTTCGATCGGGGCAGCAGTTGGTAAAAAATCAATTCTTCGCTGCGATCTAGCGGAGCTGCTGGGGTATTTTTTGTTGCTCTGCTGCGCCTTTTTTTGGCACTTTTGCTCGACTTTTGATAGAGTTTGCGCAGCCATTTTGGCAGGACGATTGCCGCGACTATCCCTAAGGCTAAGATTCCAAAACCACCCCAAGGAATTGCTGTAGAAATCAGCCCCAAAATGTAGGCAAGGCAAAAAATGACACCCGTGACTTGATACATCAATTAGCAATCGCTATTTAGCTAAGGCAGAAGGCATTGACTTCTGAGGATTACTCTTACTCGTCTTAGTCGTTCTTACTCGTTACCAGGCTGAAACCCGGTAACGCAAGATCTAGAGGCTCTGCCTCCTGTGAGCCTCGCGAGGCAGAGCCTCTGGATCTGGGTTCCCAGGCTGTGCCTGGGAACCAGTTTAAGTTTTTTAGAATCGATCGAGACTTACACAAAAATTGATTTGACACGCAAATCTTAACTTTAAGGTGCGCAACGCGCACCCTACACATAGAATACTTGCGGGGGTTTCGATCGACTAAATCGACAAACCCAATTTTAAACCCAAAACCCCGTGCAGCAGCAGCAATCCTAAGGCTGTCGTACCCAAATAAGCGTGCAGCGCCCGTAGCGCCAATTTATCGCCCCAAAAACCAGTTAGCGAAATCAAGCTGCCAGCAGCTAGCAAAATAATGACGATCGAACCGGTCCAAAAATGCGGGCTTTCCATAACGGGCTGGTGCTGCATCACCAGCGACAGCAAGCCGCCAGTATAGCCCAAAGCGATAAACAAAAACATCCACGGAGCAATTTTGCGGTGGTCTGCCCGGTTTTTTAGCGCCACATCCTTATCGGCTGCCAAACGTCCCTGCCATCCTGAATATCCCACAAAACTGCCCATCGCTACCACCACGATCCCCATCATTACTGGATGTCCCCAATGGGTAATTGGTTCGGGAATTCCCAGACTGCGGAATTGACTGGCGATCGGTTCTAAAAGTTCGCTGAGATTTAACATTAGCTTGAGACTTCTAACTTTGCAAAAACTTTCTTTATTTTAATTTAATAATTACTTTTTTGAAACAATCCTGAATTTAGCCGATCGTACCCGCACAAAACTTAGCCGGCGAAAGCCGGCTGCGAGGTTATAACAGCAATGTTGCTGCAAATTAATTGTTAGCTTCACGGGCTAAATGTGGCCTTCATTTAAAATAAATGCACCTCGCTCGTATGCTGTTTTTTCGGGTGACAATCTCCCAGGCTCTTCACGCCTCAGCCTCATGCTGGATGTTTAATTTTTTGCTACATAAGCTTCACATAAAACAGAAACATTGGAGGTTCCAAGTACGAGACTTCTGGCATTAAATTTGGCAGCCAGTTCGGGAGGATTTTGCTAGTGGATTTTGCTACTGTAGCGCCGGACAGATGTCCGATCGCACAGAAAGCAATCTTGTCCGTTGAGTTGCGATCGCTCCGCAACTTTCCACCCTCTCAACTCGCTGGGAATTCGCGCTGCAGCATCCAATAAGCTGCTTCTCGCCATTGCCGAACTCGGAACCGTGCAAGTTAAACTCGCCTAGCAGCAGTTGCCACAGTAGCTTCCGAAGGTTGGATTTGATACTTGACGAGATTGGCCAGTTCTTGTAACTGGTTGATCGCCTCAGCGCCTTCGAGTTTCATCAATTCGCGATCGTCGCGCATCTCTGTCCAAGTGATGCCGTAGTCCGACACTAAAAATCGGATCAGATGGTTGTCCGTCAAACTCACCATGAATGAGGCACTGTTCATCTGACCCCCGCAAGTATAGCAGGATGCCAGATATCCCCGATTCTCTAGCACGA
>JALOON010000108.1 GCA_025454405.1 Oscillatoriaceae cyanobacterium Prado104
GAGTAAGGAGTTTTGAGTTTTGAATTTTGAGTTTTGAGTTAAAGAGAGTAAGGAGTTTTGAGTTTTGAATTTTGAGTTTTGAGTTAAAGAGAGTAAGGAATTTTGAGTTTTGAATTTTGAGTTTTGAGTTAAAGAGAGTAAGGAGTTTTGAGTTTTGAATTTTGAGTTTTGAGTTAAAGAGAGTAAGGAGTTTTGAATTGTGAATTTTGAGTTTTGAGTTGAAGACAGTTCATAATTCAAAACTCAAAACTTAAAACTCATAACTTCCCCTCTCCCCTATCTTGCCTTTAATTCCTGTTGTGCTTCCCGCCGCAATCCAGCAGCAATTCTAAATAGTTCTTGACCCGTGTGCAGGTGTCGATCGTCATAATTTAGAGTAAATAAATGCAATTCTTCAATACCATCACTAACACGATGGATGCAGTAGTAAAGGTGAGCAGCAACTCCTGCTAAATTAGAGGGATTGGGCATCGATCGCAAAAAATCTTGAGCTTTCTTCAGAAATTCCCGACTCGCTTCGATATAAGATTGAAAATCTTCGATCAATTCATCATCAAAAGGATCGGCAGACAAGCAATCAATTTCTTTTTTAAGTGGCTTCAATATGCTGTTCAGCATTCGATTGACCGGTTTGTATACGCGATTCACCCACAGTTCCACTTGCAGGTCAGCTTCGCGTCCGGTTTGCTGGTAGCGGCGGGCCTTTTGTGCGGCTTGCACTTGTTGTTTGCTGTCTGCAGAAAGTTGGCGATCGTAAAATTCCCTCTGCTGCGGATCTCCCAATATTTCATAGGCCGCATTCAAGCGGACAATCTCATCGTGACCCGCCGTTTGACTGTTGCTATCAGGATGCAATAACTTAGCCAAACGGCGATATGCTTGCTTAATCTCAGCTTGAGTTGCTGTTGGGTTGACGTTCAGAGTTTTGTAGTGATTGCTAAAGTAAGACACGCTTTTAATTCCTATAAATCGGGATGATTGCTCGGAAAATCCTTGACAATAGTTTCATAATTTGCTAAAATAATATGTATTTACTCAATACAAAACAGTGTCAAGTTTAACTAAAAAAGTCACTTTCAAAATTATAATAAATCTCATATATAAAAATTCAAACACGTCGAAAAACCCAAAAAACGACATCTAGCGTTTATCAGCGTTATCTGCTAAAATCTGCGGTTGCAAAATCTCAATCTAAAAAATAAAGCAGGACGCACTCAGTAACGCCCTGCCTTCAATTGTTGCGATCCTAAAACCCGATCGCCCTTAATTAACAGCCGCAGCCAGAGTCAGTTCCGGATCTTGGAACAAAGGAGTGCTCAGATAGCGTTCCCCGAAACTCGGCTGAATCATCACGATCAACTTTCCAGCATTTTCCGGACGTTTGCCGATCGTCAAAGCCGCACACAGCGCCGCGCCGCTAGAAATACCGGACAACAGCCCTTCTTCCCTTGCCAAACGGCGGCCGTAGGCGATCGCTTGGTCGTCGCTAACTTGAATCACCTCATCGATCGAATTCACATTCAGCACCGGAGGTACGAAGCCAGCGCCGATACCTTGAATTTTGTGAGGTCCCGGCTTGCCGCCCGAAAGTACCGGACTGTTGGCAGGCTCAACCGCGATCGCCTTAAACTCAGGTTTCCGCGACTTGAGTACCTCTGCCACGCCCGTAATCGTACCGCCAGTACCCACCCCAGAAATCAGGAAATCCACCTCGCCATCTGTATCTTCCCAAATTTCCTCAGCCGTTGTCTGCCGGTGAACTTGCGGGTTAGCCGGATTGCGAAACTGCTGCAACATATAGGCATCCGGCGTTTTGTCAACAATCTCTTGAGCGCGGCGGATGCAGCCGCTCATGCCCTCAATTCCCGGTGTCAGTTCCAGTTGAGCCCCGTAAGCTCGCAGCATCGATCGGCGTTCCGTACTCATCGTATCCGGCATCGTCAAAATCAACTTGTAACCCTTAGCAGCCGCCACCATTGCCAAAGCAATGCCGGTATTGCCAGAGGTCGGTTCTACCAAAACCGTTTTGCCAGGGGTAATCAATCCTTCAGCCTCGGCTGCGTTGACCATATTTACACCGATCCGGTCTTTCACCGACGCTGCCGGATTCATGCCTTCGAGTTTTACAACAATCCGGGCAACACAGCCTTCGGCTTGGGGAATGCGGTTGAGTTGCACCAGGGGCGTCCGCCCCACCAATTCTGTAATGTCGCGAGCAATGCGCATAATCTTTGTCTGTTTGTTGTTGAGAGTGAATTTTTAACTTCTTAAGCCATAAACTACAATGTTAATTGTTAATTGGTGGTGGCTTTTAGCAATTCACTAGATTTAATATTACTTAGATGTAATACATCAGATCGAGCTGCTGCCTGGCATTGCGTTTTTCCGACAGATCTTGCAGCGTATATTTTTGCAAAACCGAGTTGGCGCTCGATCGCGCTTCTTGCCAAACCTCCCAAATCACCGCACTTTCGACAGTTTGAGCTGGGGAGTCTTTTTGGGAGCGATCGAACTCAGAGCCTTCCAGGCAGTTGAGTACGTCCAACAGCGTAATTTTCCAAGGTTCTCTCGCCAAAATATAACCGCCCTTAGCTCCCCGCTGGCTGCGGATCAGCCCGCAGCGTCTCATAGCAGCCAGCAACTGTTCTAAGTAGCGATCGGGAATATTTTGCTGGGCCGCTATCTGGCGAATTTGCAGCGGCTCGCCTTCTTTGTAGGAATCCGCCAGCTCCAGCAAAGCCAGAATTGCATATTCGCTTTTACAAGATAATTCCACCATAATTTTAAAATAATACCGATCTCTACAAAGAACTCAAAATTTAGAGGAGGAGGTCTCTATTTCGACCTCAAAATTTTAGCTCCTCACTACCTCATTATACCCCGGTTCTCCACTAGAGTTTATCAACTTCTTTAATTTTAGGTAGGGATTTCAAGACTGGCACACACTCCACAGCCTGTAGGGTGCGCAGTGCGCACCTTACGACGCGCGCGCTCCACAGCCTGTAGGGTGCGCACTGCGCACCTTACTGCTATTGCCTTCACCACATCAAAAAGCCCCACCAAAGGCAGGGCTCACTTAAAAAATCAGGAGTTTATCCAGGGGCGATTTCGCCCCTGCAATCTCCTAGAACGCACTCTTAGAACGTGAAAGTAGTTCTGAGAGTACCGATAATAATGTCATCGTTGAAATCGTCCTGGTTGGGATTGGTAATCCAAATTACGCCCGGAGTAACAGAAATATTATCCGTCAGCTTGAACTTGTAGAACCCTTCAACGTGCCACGAAGTATCGTTGCGGAAGCCGCGCAAGCTGCTTGGAGCCTCAAGTCGATCCAAATAAGGTTCGCGACCTACCACTACGCCCAGCAAATTGCCCTCTTTACCCAAATCCGGGAAAGCCAAGGTAACAGCGTAGTTCCAAATTCTGGCATCGCCGATGCCGATGATGCGAGCGTTGGTCAAACCGGCCCAGCCGCCAACCACAAATCTCGGGCTGATGCGGAACGAAGCCTGAGCGCCGTAGGAGTTGCTGACAACTTTGCGAGCGCGGAAGCCGTCAAAACCTTCGCTCAAACCGTTGAGGGAATTAGCGACGCCGGTACCGGTGAAACCGCCCAGATTGTCCTCTCCGTTAGACAAACCGTTGTCAAATCCAAAATTACCCCTGCTGAAGTAACCGTGGTTGTAGCTCAACGCAACTTGCAAACTGCGTCCGGGCGTAAAAGTCAACTGCCCCATCGCTGCGTAGTCGCCGTTGAACAAACCAGCGCCCCTGCTGGGATTGGCCGGGTTTGCCGCCAAGTAGCCGAAGGATAGCGAAGTCGGACCGAAGATACCGCCCAGCAAGCCCCTGCCGCCGAAAGCGTAGTCAAAACCGATACCAGCACCACCACCCAAGCGGTAAATCGGGTTGCGCTGTCCAAAAGTGCTCAGAGCGCCGTTACCGCCATCAAAATCTTCAAAGTAAGGATTGACGGTAGGCATGATGTCGTCCCAAACACCAGCGTTGGCTAAAATCGTCACGTTCGTCCGGGCGCTGAGGGGGAACTTGTACAGCAAGGTGTCGAGGGCAAAAACGTTGTCGGTTCTGCCGACTACGTTCCAAGTTTGGGTGCCTTCACTGGTAGCACCAAAGTTGAAGTTTCGACCGTTGCCCACCTGAAGTCTGGTCAGCAGCAAATCTCTGCCGGTGAAGCTGGTGTTGAGATTCAAGCGAACCCGCTGTTGGAACACGGCTTCGTTGTTATCGCTGCCGATTCTTCTGTTGTCTCTGCCAAAAACGCTGATGTCGCCGCCAAAGTCGTCGCTGAGGGCGAAAATTGCTTCACCAGTAAGTTTGGTAGTGGTGGAGAATTGGTTGGCTTCCAGTTCTGCCGTGCGAGCTTCCAGGGCATCGACGCGACCGCGCAGGGTAGCCAGTTCTGCTGCAAATTCTTCTTGCAGGCGTTGGAGGGCTGCCAGGTCTTCTTTGGTCGCCCAGTTGCCGCTGCCTGCTCTGATCAGCTCGCTAACTTTGTCCAAGCAAGCGTTTAAACCAGCCGCAAATTCGTAGCGGGTCATTGCCCGGTTGCCGCGGAAGGTGCCGTCGGGATACCCGGCAATACAACCGTAGCGCTCTACCAGGGATTGCAGCGCTTGGAATGCCCAGTCTGTGGGCCGCACGTCGGAAAGTTGCGAGACTGAGGTTACTTGACCTTGAGTTTCGCCACCGGCTGCACCTTCAGTGCTGTACTGGTTGAGCTGTTCTAAGGTGGAGGCTGGGTTTGGCTCCTCTGGTGCAGCAGTTTGCGCCAGGGTTTCAGCAGGTTGGGGCAAATTTTGCGTTGCCGGTGCTGCTGTTGTGCCGATTTGCTCTGCTGGAGCGATCGTAACTGAAGTTTCTGTTTGAGCCACAGCAGCCGCAGGAGTTTCTAGTTGGGCTGCCTGGGGTAAAGTTTCTGTTTGCCCTGCAACAGTTGGCTCGACTGCTGCTAAAGATTCGCTGGCGGGTGCTGTTGTCGCTTCTGTGTCAGCCAATTCCGGTACTGCCAATACCGGTTCTGCTGTGTTGGCTGCGATCGCGCTTGTACCTGCTGCAATCTCTGCTGGGGCTGTGCTTGCCTGCTCAGTGTGTGAGTCAGTGGCAATAGCAATTTCGGCAGCAGGTTCTGCGGTTGTTGCTGCAGTTTTTACTGCTGTTTCGGGAACCGCAGCTAAAGTCTTGATTTTGGCTTCGGAGTTTTCGGCGGTTTCAGTTGTTGCAGCTTGAGGCTTCAGGGCATCAGCGGCAGACTGAGCGTCTGCTGCGATCGCACTGGAGGAAACTACTAGGGTAGCTCCCAAGACTGCTGGGCTGATTAGTAGATAACTCCACAAAATTTTTGTCATGTTCACTCTCATCCTCACACCGATTACAAAGAAAATTTTCCAGTCTTCTATGCGGTCAGTATCTTCTATGCGGTCATTAGTTGCCACACTAGCATAATTTAAAACGATGTCCAAACTTAATTTTTTCTGGGGATTTTTTCGACCTGACTGAGTGTAGGCTGATTGAGTTTATGGATGCGACTGGCTGGTTTTGCCTGTTGTTTGCTCCTGTTGTTTCCTCTGCACCCTACTGCCTGGGTATCTCGTGATGGTTGCGCGAACTTTTGATTTTCCCCGATTGAGATTTCCAGAGGTGGCAGACCTATTTACTTTTTAGCACGCTACTTTAACATCGTCTAGGCTGATTCAGTTTTAGCATCCAAGTTGTGTCCCAGGACGTTAAAGACTCGGCGGTGTTCAAATAGTTCCAACAAGTCTGCGTTGATTTTATTGCGGGCTGATTCTTGGCGCAAAATTTCGATCGCTGCATCGGTTCGCAGGGCTCGCTTGTAGGGGCGGTCGCCTGCTGTCAGGGCGTCGTAAATATCCGCGATCGTCATCAGTTGCGCTTGAATGGGAATTTCTGATTGTTTCAGACCTCGCGGATAGCCCGTACCGTCTAGTTTTTCGTGATGTCCGTAGGCGATACTGGGAACGTCTTTGAGGTCTTTAGTCCAAGGAATCTGGTTGAGAAATTCGTAAGTGTGAGTGACGTGAGATTCTATAGCCAATCGTTCTTCGGGCGTCAAGTTTCCCCTCGATACCATCAACTGTACCATCTCCTCTGAGGTTAACAGGGGCTTAATTGCGCCGTCTATATCCCTGTAGGTTTGCCGTGCAAGTTCTCGCAGTTGAGCGATGGGTTCCTCTGCCAAAATGTGAGGTTCGTTGGCCTCGATCAGAACTTCCCAATATTCCGCCAATTTGGTTTTTGCTTCTGCTAGCGTCTTGTCTAGCTGCTCTATTTGCTGGCATTGAGCGCACTCCGGTTCTTCATCGGGGTGTTTGCGGTAGGCTGAATGCTCTAGCAAGTATTTGTATTTAGACTGAACGCATTCCATTTCCAGCGTCCGCTGGGCCAGGGCAAAGCGGTGGCGGATGATTTCTAGCTGTGAGGGGTAGAGCTTTTTCTGCTTGGTCAAAACTGCTTCCGGCACTCCAATTTTGCCAAAATCGTGCAGCAGGGCTGCGTAGCGAATTTCTTGTACTTGGCGGTTGTTGAAGTAAATGCTGCGCATCCAGCCGCTGCTGACGCCGTTGACTTCCTGAGACAAGCGTACCGTCAGGGCTGCTACTCGTTCCGAATGCCCGTAGGTACAGGGGTCTCTCGCTTCTATGACTTGTACCGAAGCTTTGACGAAGCCCTCGAACAAATGTTCTATGCTGTCTTGGAGTTGGTTGCGCTCAATCGAGATTGCTGCTTGAGAAGCGAGCGAGCGGATAATCCTTTCTTCCCATTCAGAATACTGTTGCGTCAGTTCCCAGGCATTTTCTGCCGTCAGCACCGCATCTGCTTTGATTTTGCGGTTGATCAGTTGCAGCACTCCGATGGTCTCGCCCTGCCTGTTTTGCATCGGCAGCACCATTACCGAGCAAGTTCGGTAGTTAATATCTCTGTCAAAACTCGTATCTAGCTGGTAGGGAACGCCTGGGGGCAAATCGTAAGCATCCGATAGGTTCAAACTTTGACCTGTAATTGCCACGTAACCCGCCAAGCTTTTGTCTGTCAGCGGCAGGGCAAACTCTTTAAACGACAGTCTCGGTTTAGAAGCATTTTGGGCTACTTTAAACAGCAATTTCGATGTATCGTCGCTGTGGTCTACTAAGTAAACGCTGCCCGCATCGCTGTAGGTTATTTCTCGGCTTTTGGATAAAATTAAGTTTAATAAACCACCCAAATCTTGGGCGCTCGACAGAGCAGCGCCAATATCCAAAAGCTTTTCGATCAGCTCTGTTCTTTGAGCAGATTCGTTTAAGAACTCTGGCTTTTCAAATACGATCATGGTCGGAGGATGGCGAACAGCCTTCTGTACATTGGACTTTTAGCATCTCGACTTTCTCACACCAGATTTTAACCCAGAGTCGATAGTTTCTATTGCGGGCTTTCTGCTCTTGGGACTGTCGCTAGATGCAGCCGCTGGTTTGCTCTTCAAGCGGAGACTCTTCTAATTTAGCGCAGAAATCTCTCGAGCTAACGCAAAGTCTTTCTCAGTTAACCCTCCTGCATCGTGAGTTGTCAAGTTAACTGTGACTTTATTGTAGGAGATGGCGATGTCTGGGTGGTGTCCTGCTGCCTCTGAGGGCGCGACCAATTTATTCACAAAATCGATCGCTTCTATAAAATCTTTAAATTTCAGGCTGCACCGCAGTTCTTTGCCTTCAACTGTCCAGCCTGACAATTGACTGGCGCGTTCTTGAATTTCTGTATCGCTAAGTAGAGAAGCCATAATTTTTGTGAATTTTGAGATACAACAAGTCGGACATTGACTCGCGGTCTGTAGGAAATCTTAACAAAAACTATCCGCTCTCACCTATAGTGCTGCAGCTTGAGTGTTGATTCTCTGACTTTCACACTATTCGGGGTGAGAGCGGTCTAGCGGGTCTTCAGATTAGAACCTGACTGCCGGGAGGTTCCCTAGCTCAGCCTTCCGATGGAAGTCGTTACCATTGAGGAACGACGGTTAACTGCTAGTGAGCAGCCCCGGCGCACAGCCGGTAGTTTCCAATCTGATGACCCATTTGTTTACTGCTTTCTACCATGGGCATCACCTCCAGTTTTACTAAACGCCTTCATGTTGGAACGCACCTCATCTAATCCGAGATTAAAGTTGAGGATTTGTGCGCTAGCTTTTGCCAGCGTTGCCGGAAGAACCTGCGTTCTGAGTCTCGTTCCGACATTCACGATCGTCAGAATAACACAAATTATGGGAAGTGGGGGGTGTCGGCTGAGAATTTTGCAGGTTGAGGGCTAATTGCTGCTGCCGCAAGCTTTTCAGGAATCTCTCAGACTTTGCGGGCTTCGCTCGCTCTGCCTGAAGTTGCGCATCTGGGAGTCAAACAAGGTGAATTCGGCAATTGCTCCTGCAAGACTTGCATTCGATCGTAAAAGTCTTAGAGAATCAAGGGGTTTTTCACCCGAATTTGGATTTACGGCACGGGGGCGGTAATTTCTGTTGGTGCGATCGTTCCTGGTGCGGGCGCTATTTGCTCTTGTTTTTGCAGGAGTTCGCGTTGTTTGTTGCGAAATTCTGACGCTGCATCGTTCAAATTTTGGCGTTGTTCGATGGTAAATTCTTCTGCGCTGCGGCTGTTTCCCAATCTCGATCGGTGAATTAAATCGAACAATCCTAAGCCACCGCTGCGACCGGAAAAAGGATCGGGATTGTCGTTAGTTTGAAAGTCTTGTAGCGGTTGGGTATTGGTTGTTAAACCGCTGGCTTGAGCGAAGGTTGCTTGAGGTAAAAAAATTGCCAAAGAGGCGATCGCACTGGCAGTAACTCGCATCATCCAATTGCCGGATTTAGAGGTTTTGCTGTTCATGATTTCTTACTGAAACTTTAAATAATATTCTGACTTGCGACTCAATATTATCAGAAAAATTCTCAAATTTCTTCGTTAGCCTAAGAACACGGCATTGCTAGTGTCAACTTAAAACTGAAATTCACCAGAAATCTTGTTTTTACCCGAGTCTAGATCCCCCTAAATCCCCCTTAAGAAGGGGGACTTTGAGCTTGGGCCTAAGCAAACCTGCGCCGCAGCAGGGGTTGAATGCTCAGCAGCGCTACGAAATCGAAGGCTAGCAATACTAACAGCGCTCCTCCAAAAGTAACATTGCCCCAAGGAGCGTGCATCACAATACTAGCTAGAGACCAATCAGCGTGCAGGTACAAGTAGCGAATGGGTTCGATCGCGTAACTTAAAGGATTGAGAGTCACGACAACTTGCAGCCAGTGCGGCATAAATGACAGCGGTGCGAGGGCGGTGCTGGCAAACAAAAGTGGCAAGTTAGTCACAAAAATTACTGCTATTAATTCTACGTGACCGGGGAGAGCAAAAGCTAAACCCAAACTCAAGGCGGTGACGCCCAAAACTAATAGTAAAACAATCGTGGCGATCGCGCCTAATCCCGCAATTGAGGGCAATCCCGCGCCCAAAAATGCTCCGGCGGTGACGATTGCGCCGGTTTGGATGAAGCTGAGGGTGACGATAAAAATTGCGGAAGCCAGGACGATCGAAAATCGGTTCGCTAGGGGTGCGACTAACAAGCGGTTGAGAAATCCGAATTCGCGATCGAACATAATTGGCAAACCGGCATTCAGCGCCCCTGCAAATGCAGTGAAAACTATCACGCCTGCGCCGAGAAATTGCCCGTAATTTTGGCTTTCGCCGAACAAGCCGGAGGGTGCGTTTTGAAACAGCGCGCCGAACAAAACCAACCACATCAGGGGTTGAATGATTCCTGCAACTAGCGTTGTGGGGCGGCGCTGCAATTGAATGAACAAGCGTTTGGTTAAAGCGAGTGTTTCTTGAATGAAGTCGCCCAGCAGGGAACTGTTGGGGGGTGCAACAGCCGTTGAGGGCGATCGCTGTTGCTTGAGGTTGTTGGGGGATGTGACAGTACCGCTCATAATTGCTGCTGTTGGTATAGAATGTTGCGATCGTTTTTACAGGATATATGCTGAAATTGATTTTAGCAGTCTGCTTTAATTATAGGATATTTGGGGGGAAGAGGGCGGATAGCGACGCGATCGAGTGATTTTGGATTTTAGATTTTGGATTTTAGATTGGAAAATTGGCAATCGTTAAGATTCTGTCATTGCCAGCGAATAGCGAAACAATCGAGCGATTTTATATTTTAGATTTTAGATTTTAGATTGGGAAATTAACGATTGTTAAGCTTGTGTCATTGCGATTGAATAAAATTGTTCGATCGTGTCTCATTGAACCACTGCAACCAGCAAATTAATGTTGGTGATGAAATGACATTTTCTACAGCATATTCATCTGCCGTATGGTGAAAAATGTCAACTGGTTGCTCCCGATCGAACGGACAAAACAGGCGGACTGTACGATCGGGTTCTAAGCTTGGCCAATCTAGCGTGATGCTACCCGATAGTCTGTAGCAGCCGATGCTTCGGGAAAATTACAACCCAAAACGTCATAAGCTTCTACAATTAATTTCATCGCTGTCCTAAAAGCGTATTCTGTAGGTCTCAAAATTCCATATTCGTCGTCGTCTTCTAAATCTAAAAGTTCGAGCAGGCGTTCCACAGTAATCCTGAAATTTAATAATCCCTTACTGCTACGATCGGCAATTTGTTCGTTAGCTACAGTCATCAGATACAGTCCTCAAGTCGATCGCCAGTTTAATTTTAACACGGTTTTTGCAGCTTGCTTTGACGATCGGCTATTTGGAGTTGAGAGGGCGAATGCGGCTGTAGTAGAATACCAGCAGTTACTTATCACGAGCGATCGCGCGCTTGCGTAAGGAAGGGCGATCGCGCTTGTTCTAACAGTGCTATGCTAGATAAGAGAACTATTGAGAATTGGCGATAAAAAAATCTTGCCAACTATCGCGATATCGAAACTTTAATTAGTCGTACAAACAATGGAGGAACGAACTATGCCATCAAGTGCGATCGCCACTTTGGTAGAGATGGTGGAATCTCTGCCGGAACCCCTGCAAGATAAAGTTGTCGAACACCTGAAAGAGTACATTCTGAAATCAAATATTACTGCGATCGTCAACTCAGATGGTAAGTTAGAAATTCCCACAGAGATTGAAACCCAACTGCAACCAAGGGAGCGATATACAGTGACTGTCACTGCGGATAGTATTGTTTTTCAGAAAGTAAAAGCAGGTTTCGACTGGGAGGAATGGGAACGGCGAATGGCAGCAACCAACCCCGATCCTGATGAGTTAACAATGGAAGAAATTTGCGAACTTGTGCGGGAAGTGCGTCGAGATCCAGCCAGCTATACCAGTCGCCGAGAATTTCTACAATTGCCACTAGAAGAGAGGCGAAATATTTTAGCAAAACAAGCTGATGTAATGTTGCAGTATTATCAGGAAGATAGAGAATGGCAAGAATTAGAAGCAGTAGATTTAATTGACTACTAACTCTCATTACTTTAAGACATCAACTCTTGTACTTCTGCTAATGGTAAATCTAACGCTTGTGCGATTTGTGCTGCGGTTAATCCCATTTTCGCCAAGTGTGGTATAGCCTCTAATTTAGCTTTTTTTCTGGCATTTTCTATGATTGATTCCCGATCGGGGGTCGAATTTTTTTTTGTAAGCTCGCCACCAACCAGTTCCAGATCCTCTGGTGAATAACTTTTAGAATTAGGCATTGAATTAGGACAAAAATTTATATTAAAAGAATTAGGAGATTTAAAGTTACGAGGATTCTTTATGATAATTCTTTCAATTGAAGCACGAACATTAGCTCTATTAACATCTTCACCCAAGGCTTGAGACAGAATACGCCAGAGTTCGTAGGCTTCATCTTTAGCATGACCGGGAGTGCAATTATATTCCTCAGCTATGTCTTTATATTTTCGTCCATTAAGTACACCTTTAAGGATAGCTACTTGCAGAGTATCAAGTTGCTTTCCGGTTTGAGAAAGTATTAGTTCGTCTATATTTTTCAACACTTCTTGCACGTCCATATTTGGATTTTAAGTTTTCGATGTATAGGATACATCCTCCATTATCCGTCATTATCCGACTTTTGTAAACTATATTAACAAAACCTCCGCCTTTTTCCGCTTTTTTCCGCCTTGCTCTTTCTGGGCGGTTGCCTTAGCATCTATATTGGAAGTCACATTTACAGATAAAAAGCAACAGAAAAAAGAGGTTAAAAACTATTATAAAACCTCAGAAGCTTTGCTGTCAGGTAAAGTCTTGCACAAGTTAAAGTTGACAGTAATTTAGTCTACCTAGACATTTAGAAAGTATTTACTATGTGGAGAAAAATCTTAGTAGCAGGAGTTATTTTAGGTTATTCTGTGCTGTCCTCTGCCCCAGGAGAAGCAAGACAGGCTCAACTACAATGTGTGAGAGTGACCAGTATTTATGAGTGGGAAAGATTTAATGGTTCTATTGTTGTTAGCAGAAAAATTTATAATCCTGATTACAGACTTAGTTTGGCAGAACCCTATGAAGTAACTTGTAAACTGTTAGAAAATGTAAATATTGTTAATGTTAGTTTAGCTGTTCCTGATACTTCCGAAATTCAGAGTGTGAAAGTACGAATCTATATCGAGGGCAAGTTAACCAAAACAGTGAATGTTGTGCGAGGGGTTGTGACTCCTTTTTCTATTAATCTGCGGGGCGTAACTAATTTTAGTGTCAGTTATGAACAAGTCGGTTACAGAGGCTCGGGCAGAGACGCTAGTATTTACGCTATTCAATACTGGGAGATCGATGAATAGAGAGTTTCGGTTGTGCTGAGATGACAGCGATCGCCCCTACTTCCTAAAAACCTAAATTAAACCATTTTCCATATTTACTCAACTCTAAATATGTAAAAATGAGTGGCTTTTAGTCCCTCTCTACGGAAATTTGGACTAAAGCCACGTCGCCTAAAGTAGCATAAAGCTGGGTAAATTAGAGAGCTATTTTTTGAAATTTATTCTAATTAGCACCTCGACCATCTGAGCAGAAAGCTGTAATAATTTTGCAAATTCCCTGTCTTTCACATATTTGTAAAGCTCGTTTTCTTGCTGCATCGAGAGAATTGCTAGTAGCCCAAGCTCCGGCTGAATTAGCACTTGCATAAGGCTCACCACCTGCATAAGCTGCGCAATTATTGAAAGCAACTAGACTCTTGCAAGAGCCAAAACGTTTTTGACAACTCTCTAAAGCTACTATCTCGCTTTCTTCACGAGTAGGAGATCCCCAAGACCATCCTAAGTCTTGACTACCAGAACCAGAGGCGATTGCTCCCCATTTTTCAGTTGACCTTGTTGTACTAGAATAAGGTAAGATTAAATATACATCTCCCTCTATAGATTTTAGGGAATGATTGTGTTTAAATTTTCCCTTCATCACTCTCGAATTACTCATGTATCTTAAATTAAAAAATGTACCTTTAATGTTATCTGGAAACATATCGCTCTGCCACCCGCCAGTCACTGATTGTGTAATTGTAAAATTCAGTTGCGTACCTACTACTTTGCCTTGAAAATACATCTTCATATTAGGCTCTGTTATTTCGCCAGCAATATTTCCAGATGTTTGATTAAAGCTAGTGAAGCGCAGAGTAAAAGCTCGATCCAATAGAGAACCTGATTGGTATCTACCTACCCTTCTACCGGAGAGAGGTCTATTTTTATCAATAGAAAACTTTATTTGATTTTGAATTGCATTCGCAGTATAGATAGTGTTATTAAATTGGGCTCTATCGAAACTTTGATTTTTAATTGATTTTGATTCAGTAAACGCCATCATTTTCCCTGATGTAAGTTCAGATTGCCCAACAGGGATGTCAGTTACTTTAACCTCAACTCCTGATGAAAAATCGAGCAAGCTACAACCAGCAACCAAGCCGATAGTCGAGAGACTAACTGTGAATAACTTAGAACTTCTTGTAAGATTGTGGGTAAATTTCTCTAAATAAACGGCTGTAATTTTGTATTTAGGTTCCATTGGTTTAACCTTCAGTTTTTATTCAATTGGTCATGGTTCATAATATTATTGTACAGTTTCCAATCTTTTTTTCAGTAGTAAAAAGTAGGATTTACATAAAAAATATATAAAATTAATCCTGGTAAAAAGTAGTAAAAAATATTATTGAGTATTTTATGGTTGCAAAAAGTATCAAAAAGTGGGAGAATTGTCATAATCTCCACAGCTACCCGACCTATGGACGTTCAAGACGTTTTGAAGTTGGCAGACGAGTTAGTGTTTGCCAAAACAGGCAAGCACTTAAGTAGTTTGCAAGAAACCATACTAACTGGCGTTTGGTCTAGCCAAAAATACGAGGAAATTGCAGAAAATGGTAAGTGTAGTGAGAGCCACGTTAAAAGAGTTGCTTCGGATTTATGGCAAATTATCTCAGCAATGTTAGGCGAAGATATTAATAAATCTAACTTGAAAGCTACTTTAGAAAGAATTTATTTCTCTAATAACGTTTCTTCTTTTTGGAAAGATGTAAAAATTGGTAGGATGAATGTTTGTACAGAAACCTTACACCCTCCTAGCGCCAAACAAAGCTCGCCTCCAACACAAACCTCAACTGAAGACAACACCCAACAAAAACCGCAACTCGATTTAAGAGACGCACCGGATCTCGGAACATTCTACAACAGCCCTTCATCCCCCCTCACCACCCTCGAAACCTGGATTCTAGAGCAAAACTGCCGCCTAATTACGATCGCGGGTATGGCAGGCAGTGGCAAAAGCTCGATCGCCCGTCACCTCATCCCCCAAATTCAAACTCAATTCGATCGCCTCATCTGGCGCAGCCTCCGCACCTCCCCACGACTAGAAATAACTATTAAAAATATTATTCAATTTCTATTCGATCGCACTGATATTAACTTCCCCGACAACACCGATGCTCAACTGTCAATCCTTATCGAAACATTGCGCGAAAATCGCTGTCTCATCATCCTCGATGACTTGCAGCAAATTCTCAGCAGCGGCCAACTTGCAGGAAATTACAAACCCGGATATGAAAATTACGGAACTTTATTTAAACTCATCGGCGAACTGCCTCATAATAGTTGCTTAATTCTCAATACTTGGGAACCCCCTTTAGACATTCTTACCTTCACCGACGATAATTCAGCAGTCTGCTTGTTACAATTAACTGGTTTGGGCGAAGCCGCTACAGAAATTCTGAGAGAAAAGGGTTTGTTGGATGAAGAGAGATGGCCGGATTTGATCGAGCTTTATCAAGGCAATCCCCTCTGGTTAAAATTAGTCGCTCAAACCATTAACAACTTATTTTGCGGTAGAGTAGCTCAATATTTGAGTTACGAACCAGTGCTAATCTGCGAGGAAGTCGGGCAAATTTTGCAGCAGCATTACCAGCGGTTGTCGGAAATCGAAAAACAGGCGCTCGCCCCTATCTGCAATGAAACTGAACCTGTTTCACTTACCCAATTGACAGCAAAATTTCAAGGCTCGCAAGCCGAATTATTTAAAGCAGTTCGATCGCTAGTCTGGCGCGGTATGATTGAAAAAAATATCCGAGGAGATGAAACAGTTTTCAGCGCGATAATGGCTGTTAAACAATATTTAAATAGTTGACAGCGAGATTCTAGAAACCGGGTTTTTACGAAAATACTCGATTTGAGCCTTTAATACTGGCGAAAAACCCGGTTTCTGCACCCCATGCGTAAGTCCTATCTCAAGATACTCGGGAGTTAAAAAATAGCAGACAGCGATTTCAGCCTTGCTAAAGTAAAAAACAATTTTGGCTTAACACTGGATGAAACCCGCAACTTGTTTGCCGAAACGCAACCCGTTTTACCCTCAGAAACGTTAAAAAATCTCCTGACAGATTACATCCCCCTAGCAACTGCTATTTCCACAGAAAAAGCTCGATCGGAATTTTTAATTGCTCCAATTATTGCCGAAGTAATTAGAAGGAAACACAGTTTATATCGATCCGATTGAATACTACATCAAAGAAGTTGATAAAATCCTGGGAATTTTGCTGCAACCATTTCAAACATCTTCTATTAATTCCTAATACCTGCTATAATACTGCTTGCCGAGGGAGCGATCGCATTATTTCCCGAACTTTCCCACTGGAGTTTAGACTAAACAGACCCGATCGAGGTATCTCATCACTCCACTCAAGAACGGCAACGGTCGCTGGCGACCAACTATGAGGCTCAACGATTAA
>JALOON010000037.1 GCA_025454405.1 Oscillatoriaceae cyanobacterium Prado104
TCGAGCCGCATCCATTCCCAGACGAATTTCTTGTTGCAGTTCTTTGAAGCGTCCTTTATAGATATGTTCCCATTTATCGGACTGCAAGAATTTGATGAAAGCTAAGACTT
Source organism: Oscillatoriaceae cyanobacterium Prado104 (assembly GCA_025454405.1). Classification (GTDB taxonomy): domain Bacteria; phylum Cyanobacteriota; class Cyanobacteriia; order Cyanobacteriales; family Microcoleaceae; genus Microcoleus. Next base: position 111 of record JALOON010000037.1, read on the forward strand.
CTTGTTGCTGGTCTGGCGATAAGACCTTCACATTTTCCAAAATGGCTTGTTCGACAGTCATAATTATCCCTTTTTTTTGGATTGCTATTTTACTATCTAGTAACAACATTATATCGAAATAGTGGGGGAACAGCAATGCGGGGATGACTTTAAGTTCGATCGGTTGTCGATCGGTTGCGATCGCTCAATTAAATCGCAAATAACTTTCAGGTAATGTGTCAATATGAGCTTTTTACATATGACAAGCAGATAGTTTTGAATCTAGCCATTGCAATCCCAATCCCCAGCTATTTCCACCAGGAACTATAACTGTTCTATGTCCTAACCAATATACAAAACTATGGGGTAGATGACCGAGGGGAGCACGGAGTTCATAGGTCATTTTAATATTACTAAAGCGATCCCATTTAACGTATTCGCAGAATTTGTCATAATCTTTGCCTACTTGTTGCCAAATAGACTTTTGCACTGAAAAGCCGAAACGCTTATTTGAGTATTCCACCCAAAGTTGGTTAATAGTTTGGAGGTCAGTACAAGGAAAATTTACCCAATCTGAATGCTCTAAATAACCTAATTTTTCACAGCAGGCTACCCAAAGTATAATTTGCTTAGTTTCGCGGTCGGCTTCTTTAAACTTTCCCTCTGCTAAAAAATTGCGTAAATTTGTATAATCTGCACCATTTTCTGAAGGTAGATAGATAAATTGCTTCTCAGAATCTACAGCTTGAAAATCACTCATGATTAGCGTCCCAGATATTTTTAATATGAGTTAGTTTGACTCAATCGTGCGAATTTACTTCGTACCAGCTTCTAGAAACCCATGCTTGAGTTAAGCATAGTATAGTTTTGTGGGTGCGTTACGGCTAATACCGTAACGCACCCATTATAACCCTAACTTCCCCCAATCCGCGCCACATCGCGAGCATTTTCTTCAAATGCCGCAGCCAGCGCATCATCACCACTCAAACCGGATTCAAATGCTTTCTTCAAACATTCCAAAACCCGCTTGTAATCCCGCGGCATTACTTTGACAAACTTCGGCAACATTTCACCCCAATTCGCCAAAACTTTCGCCGCTTTCTCACTCTTGGTATACTCCGCGTGCTGCTGGATCATCTCCCGCAAAGTTTGAATATCCTCGCCATCGAGTGTTTCCAAATCCACCATTGAAGTATTGCAACGAGTAGCAAAATCCCCCGTTTCATCCAAAATGTAAGCGACACCGCCACTCATTCCCGCTGCAAAATTGCGCCCCGTTTCACCCAAAATCGCAACTTTGCCACCAGTCATGTACTCGCAGCCGTGATCCCCCACGCCCTCGACTACCGCGCTGACACCGGAATTGCGCACCGCGAAACGTTCCCCGGCTATCCCCCGGATGTAAATCTCGCCGGATGTCGCGCCGTAAAGTGCCACGTTACCCGCAATGATGTTTTCCTCCGCGACAAATGTGGATGCTGCGGGCGGATACAGGATGATTTTGCCGCCGCTGAGCCCTTTGCCCAAATAGTCGTTGGCTTCGCCTTCGAGCTCTAAGGTGACTCCCTTCGGCACGAATGCGCCAAAGCTTTGTCCCGCGCTGCCTTGGAAGTGCAGGTGTACCGTATCCTCCGGCAAGCCTTCCCAGTGGCGTTTGGTGATTTCGTTGCCGAGAATTGTGCCGACAACTCGGTTGACATTGGTAATCGGCAAAGTCGCTGTGACTTTTTCCCCGTTTTCAATGGCCCCCTTGCACAAATCCAACAATACCGTCATGTCGATCGACTTTTCCAATCCGTGATCCTGCGGCATCTGACAGTAGCGCCCGACATCCGCCCCCACCTCCGGCTGGTACAGGATGTTCGAGAAATCCAAACCCTTAGCCTTCCAGTGTTCCACCGCTTGCTTCGCTTCCAAAACATCGGTACGCCCTACCATTTCATTCAGCGTGCGGAAACCCAACTGCGCCATAATTTCCCGGAGTTCCTGGGCGACGAAGGTCATAAAGTTTACCGTGTGCTCCGGATCGCCGGTAAAGTTTTTCCGCAACAGGGGATCTTGCGTTGCCACGCCCACCGGGCAAGTGTTTAAGTGGCAGACGCGCATCATGATGCAGCCCAAAGTTACCAGCGGCGCAGTCGCAAATCCGAATTCCTCCGCACCAAGCAAGGCAGCAATTGCTACATCGCGCCCGGTTTTCAGTTGTCCGTCGGTTTCCACCGCAATCCGGCTGCGGAGATTGTTGAGTACCAGAGTTTGGTGTGTTTCCGCCAATCCCAACTCCCAAGGCAAGCCGGCATGTTTGATCGAGGTTTGCGGCGACGCGCCCGTACCGCCGTCGTAGCCGGAAATTAACACGACATCCGCGTGGGCTTTCGCAACACCGGCCGCGATCGTCCCTACTCCGACTTCCGACACTAATTTGACGCTAATCCGCGCTTCCCGATTGGAATTTTTCAAGTCGTGAATCAATTCGGCCAAATCTTCGATCGAATAAATGTCGTGATGCGGCGGTGGCGAAATCAATCCCACACCCGGTGTCGAGTGCCGTACTTTCGCAATCCACGGGTATACTTTTTTACCCGGCAACTGCCCGCCTTCTCCGGGTTTTGCCCCCTGCGCCATCTTGATTTGCAATTCCTTGGCTTGGGATAAATACAAGCTGGTAACGCCGAAACGCCCGGAAGCAACTTGCTTGATCGCGCTGTTTTTCGAGTCGCCCCGATCGTTCGTCCAAGTATAGCGTTCCGGATCTTCCCCGCCTTCGCCGGTGTTCGATTTGCCGCCGATTCGGTTCATCGCCACGGCTAAAGATTCGTGCGCTTCTTGGGAAATCGAACCGTAACTCATCGCCCCGGTTTTAAACCGTTTGACGATCGCTTCAACGGGTTCGACTTCTTCAATTGGTATCGATTCCCGCTGCTTGAATTGCAACAAACCGCGCAAGGTAAAATGCTGTTGGTCTTGTTCGTTTACCAAAGCCGAATACTGTTTGAAAAGCTGATAATTCCCCTCGCGCACTGCTTTTTGCAAGGTGTGAATTGTCTGCGGGCTGAACAAGTGCGCTTCGCCTTCTTTCCGCCACTGATATTCGCCGCCGACATCGAGTGTGTTGCCACTGGCGGGCCGATCGGGAAAAGCGCGGGTGTGGCGGGCGATCGCTTCTTTGGCGATGACTTCTAAGTCTGCACCTTCAATCCGCGAAGCCGTCCAAGTAAAGTATTTGTTAACAACAGATTTGTTCAGGCCGATCGCCTCAAAAATCTGCGCGCCGCGATAGCTTTGAATTGTCGAAATTCCGATTTTCGAGGCTACTTTGGTAACGCCTTTGGTGGCAGCTTTGATGTAGTTTTTGCAAGCTGTTTTGTACTCGACATTTACCAGCAAACCTTCGCGAATTAACTCGGCGATCGTCTCGAAAGCTAAATAGGGATTAATTGCACCGCAGCCGTAGCCGATTAAAGTTGCAAAATGGTGAACTTCTCGCGGTTCGCCGGATTCGAGTACGAGTCCCGCCCGCGTGCGCGTGCCTTTGCGGATCAGGTGGTGGTGCAAGCCTGCAACTGCCAGCAGCGCCGGAATTGGGGCTTTGTCGGGATTGATGCCCCGATCGCTCAAAATGATGATGTTCGCCCCGGAGTCGATCGCGCTATCTGCGGCAGCAAAAATCTCTTCTAAGGCCTGTTCCAGACCTTTTACCCCACTTTTGGAGTCGAACAAAATTGGCAGCGTTACAGAGCGGAAATTGCCCTCATTTACGTGTTTGAGTTTTGCCAATTCTTCATTGCTGAGAATGGGAGTTTTTAACTCAATTAAATGGCAGCTTTCCGGTTTCGGTTCGAGCAAATTGCCTTCGGCACCGATCGTCGTTTCGGCAGAAGTTACGATTTCTTCGCGGATCGAATCGATCGGCGGATTGGTAACTTGAGCAAACAGTTGCTGGAAGTATTCGTAAAGCAATTTTGACCTGTTTGACAACACGGCAAGCGGCGTATCCGCACCCATCGCGCCGACAGCTTCCACGCCATCTTTTGCCATCGGCGCTAACAGCAACCGCAGTTCTTCAAAGGTGTAGCCAAAGGCCATTTGCCGCTGCAATAATGTTTCGGGTTCCGGTTGCGCTACGGACGGTGCATCTTGCAGCTTGGCAATTTCTACCATGTGCTTGTCGATCCACTCGCGATACGGATGTTCTGTAGCAATTTTGGTTTTAATTTCCTCATCGGAAACGATGCGGCCTTCTGCGGTATTTACTAAGAACATCCGCCCCGGTTGCAAGCGGCCGTTGAGGGCAATTCTTTCGGGGGCGATCGGCAAAACTCCGGCTTCCGATGCCATAATTACTAAGTCATCTTTGGTGACGCAGTAGCGGGAAGGACGCAAGCCGTTGCGATCGAGTACCGCCCCGATCGAAGTTCCGTCAGTAAACGCGATCGAAGCCGGGCCGTCCCAAGGTTCCATCAAGCAAGAATGGTATTCGTAGAAAGCTTTTTTCTCGTCACTCATGGACTCGTGGGCCGTCCAAGGTTCGGGAATCATCATCATTACGGCGTGAGGCAAAGAACGCCCGGCCAAATACAGCAATTCCAAAGCGTTGTCAAAGATTGTCGAATCGCTACCTTCGATATTGATTAAATTCGGGATTTTCTTTAAATCGCCGCCGAACAATTCCGACTCGAACAGCGACTGGCGGGCGTTCATCCAGTTGATGTTGCCGCGCATCGTGTTGATTTCGCCGTTGTGGGCGATGTAGCGGTAAGGGTGCGATCGTTCCCAACTCGGAAAAGTATTGGTGCTGAAGCGCGAGTGAACTAGGGCTATGGCGCTTTCCATGTCGGGGTCGTGGAGTTCGGGGTAATAGTTCCCGACTTGCACCGGCATTAACATTCCTTTATAGACGATCGTCCGGCAGGAGAGAGTGGAATTGTACCAGTAGGGATCTGCGTTCGTCCTGCGGATGGCATTGTGAACGCGCTTGCGGATGACGTAAAGTTTCCTCTCGAAAGCTGCTTCATCCATTCCCTCGGCGCGCTTCAGGAATACTTGCCGCATGAAAGGTTCGCTGGATTTGGCGGTGTCGCCGAGGGACGAGTTGTCTGTGGGAACATCGCGCCAGCCCAAAACGGGACAGCCTTCTTCGGTGGCGATTTCGGCAAAAATGCGCTGGCCCTTTTCCCGTTCGGCGGGGTTTGGCGAGGAGTAAACTGCGCCGACACCGTACTCGCCAGCTTCTGGAAGTTCGATGTTTTCGGCGGCGGCTGCTTTTTTGAGGAACTTGTGGGGCAACTGCATCAAAATGCCCGCCCCGTCTCCGGTATTGGGTTCGCAGCCGCAAGCCCCCCGGTGGTCGAGGTTCAACAGAATTGTCAGCGCCTGTTCGACGATTTCGTGCGATTTGTTACCTTTCATGTGTGCGATGAACCCGACTCCGCAAGCGTCGTGCTCGAACTGCGGATCGTACAAGCCTTGTTTTGGTGGCAATCCGTTGCTGTTCATTTTGATGGGCCCCTAAAAGTGACGGAGAGATTGTTTATCTAGAGTAGATGTTGGGATGTCGATCGCTCTAGTATTTCGTATTTTGTAATAATGTCTGCTGGGATGTTTCAGGTCTTAATAAAATTGTCACAGTTTGTTATAAGTTTTGTTATAAGTAGGGTTCGCTGTCCTGATGAGTTGCTTGCTAAATTTTCCCTAACAAGGGCGATCGAGCTGCAAAATGCAGTTTTTGACTTTATTTGCAAAGATAATAATCTTAGCTAAGCATGGCTCCCGATCGACTGTTTGAAATGATGTTTGCGCGCGCATTTTTCTAGCAGCTTGGGGCGAGCGATCGTTCGTAATGCGGACTTCAGTCCGCATCAAAATCTGAAGACTGAAGCCTACACTACAAACCGCGAGCGATCGTTCGTAGTGCGGACTTGAGTCCGCATCAAAATCTGGAGGGCTAAAGTCTTCACTGCGAACTATTTTTGTCAGTGTTTATTTCTTGACAAATCCGCTAAATTGTGTTGATTTTTACTGAAAAATAGCACGCAATATGAGTCGAGTCAACGACGGAGTAAGATTTGATGGAGCTGATGGGGGAGCTCAGTCAAACTGCGCGATCGCCCTTATTTAGTCTAATATTTATAGCAACAGAGGAGACAGAAGCATGAAGATAGTCGCTCTAGCTGAAATTATAGCAAAATTTGCCGATTACTTTAGGGTCGATCGGTTGGAAGAATCAGCACTGCTTTACATCGATCTTAGAATTGAGCAAGTTATCAATTCTCGATCGACTGCTAAAATAAAGATAAGCTGCACTTTATCTACAATCCAATGATGACTGTTACCGAACAAATCTACGCGATCGTCAAAAGCCTTCCCCAAAAACAAGCTAGCGAAATTCTCACTTTCGCGCAGTTTATTCGTGCCAAGTACCTGAATGCGAACCAAACCACCGATCCAGTAGATTCTTTAACTTCTTGGCAGGAATTGGTTTATTCCCTCGCTGGATCGCGGGCAGATGATTTTCCTACTTTGGAAGAGATTCGTACTGAGTCGGGGGAAGACATTTTGCGGGAGAGCTTTTAGATGTACATTTTTAGATACAAATACATTAATCTACTACTTTAAAGGACTTTGAAAGAGAAAGGGTTCTCGCTCTACGACTTGACATTTTACTAATTAATAGTTTAAAATATTCAATTAGACATCTCGTAACAACTCATTAAAATTTCAAGAATGAAATCAACTTTACATTTAACCACAAAAGTTTTGGATGGAAACAGGATTGAAATTGAATCTCCAAATCTTTTGGTAGGACAAACTGTGGAAGTGGTAGTTTTCATTAACGATGGGAGTGCCGATCTTCTGCCAGACGATCGAGAACTTTCTTTGGAGCAGCGTTTAGCTTTTCTGAAGTTACCTTTAGAGCAAAGGCGACTAATTATGGCAAGTCAAGCCGAAGCAATGCTCGCACATTATCAAGAGAATACTGAATGGCAAGAGTTAATGGCAGGTGATATTATTGACGACTAATCCTCAATTTCCCAAACGCGGTGAAATTTGGTTGGTCAACTTCGATCCTACCATTGGGTCAGAGATGAAAAAAGTTCGTCCTGCTGCGATCGTTAGTTCCGATACAGTAGGTAAACTGCCTATCAAATTGGTTGCTCCCATAACGGACTGGAAACCCTATTTTGCTCAAAACATCTGGCACGTTAAAATTGCAGCAGATATCTCTAATGGTTTGACCAAGGATTCTGCTGTTGATGCTTTACAATTAAGAGGAGTCGATTTACAAAGATTTATCCGTAAAGTTGGCAGTGTATCTGAGTCGCAATTGTTATCAATCTTGGTAGCAATTGTTACTGTTATTGAGGCCGATCGATATGAAATATGAATGATGAGCGATCGCCCGATCGATTTCATTTCTAACAAAGAGCGATCGCCTTTCTGAATCTTAATGAGAAAAGGCGATCGCTCTTTATAATGAACTCCAAAAAAGCGATCGCGACTTTATTTCAAATCGAGAGCGAGATATCTTTTGCAGCCACTCATCTTCCGGGTTTTCCTGTGCTCGATCGCCAGCAATTGACGAAATATCGAATCTATGATATTTTTTAGGTAAAAAATTGAAATATAACATGAGTATCGCACAAAACCTCGAAACCAAGCTGATGGAAAAAATCCGCAGTTTATCGCCAGATAAAATCACGGTATTAGAAGATTTTATCGACTTCCTATTAACGCGCAGTGAAGCTCGTCTGCTCGTTTATGCTGCGACTAAATTATCAGAAGCAGCTTTTGCTAAAATTTGGGATAACCCAGAGGACGCTGAGTATGACGAGTTATAATTTTGGTGATAATGAACTCCAAAAAAGCGATCGCAACTTCATTTCAGATCGAGGGCGAGATATCTTTTCGGATAGTAGAAAGACGTTGCGATAATAGGCAATCTTCAAAGCTCAAGGCTTCAGAGTCTAGAAAACTAGCGATCGCCATTTCGATCGCAGCTTCCAGAGAGCATTCTAACTCTGCAGCTTTTGCCATCAGGGCGATTTTCACATAGTCAGGCAAATGAGTCACCAGCGAATCAATAGCTTCTGGTGGCAAGTGTTGGATTTTGAGTGTTTGAGTCATAGTTCTCTCGGAATTTTAACGTTATAGGGAGGATTTGTAGCTTGCAGGATGAGGGTTTCTAATTCATATAATAACCCTGGTTTTTGCCATTGGTTGAGGGTAACGAAAGCGATTTTCACATCATCTGGATCGTAGCGATCGAGCCAGCCCCAGAGGAAGGCTTTGTGACCGCCTCGCAGTCGATCGCGGAGGTTTTTCGCTTTGCCGATGTAGAGCAATCCTTGAGTGCGATGTCGAAAGGCGTACAAACCAACTTTAGCAGGAATTGTGTCGAAGTCGTGGCTGAGGGGATGGCATCGATCGAAGGGGGTAAAGGCGAGATTGTCGAGAATTTGGCGGGCTTCTTGCTGGATGGAGTTGGTCATGGAAATTGGGAGATGCAAGCGGTTCTTCCATCCTACAAGTAGAAGCGATCGCTCTTTTGATGAACTCCAGAAAAGGGCGATCGCTCTTTTTTGATGGAAAAAGGGCGATCGCTCTGGTTTTCAGAAGAGCGATTGCTCATCCGACTATCTAATAACTTTATTTTTTGCCTCCCAGAAAGCCTGTAAAGGACTCATCGTTTGTGCGGTCACTGCATTAATCGCAGCTTGTTGTTGAGTTACACCGGATAGGACATTGAAAGCTGCATTTTCATCTGGTATGGTTGCAACAGTCAAATGAAGGTGAGGAGACATATTTGGTATATTCCCAGGATTTCCAATTTTTGTTGTATTAGCTGTCACGTTTTTGTCAATACTTGTGCCACTTGCTAGATGCAAGTACCACCAAAAACGATTGACTGGCTTGCCGTCTACTTTTTCCTGAACAACAATAGCCCTTCCACTACCATGATAGTCAGGTATGTCTCGAACAATTGTGCCATCGACTGGTGAGTAGATCTCAGTTGTTGTCGTAGCTGAAATATCTATTCCACTATGAATCCAACCAACCTTATCATTTACTACTACCTCATCGATGTATAGTTTGTCATAAGCATAACCAGCTTGAGAACCGATCGAGCTACCTTGGAAAAGTGCTTTGGAAAGCTCTACATACACTTGATGTACTTGTTGACTGCGTTCAATTTTCTGAAGTTCCGAGTACAACTTAGAGTTATTCTTAGGATCTTCTTGGTTATAATAAAGCAAAGAATCACCAGTCTGCAAATCCCACCAACGATCGTCAAAGTCACGGGGACGGAATCCACCAAATGGTTCTATGCCTTTACCTGATACTGGTGATTCTGGTAAAGAATCATTGTAGTCTTTCTCAATGGTTGAAAGTATATCGGTAAAGAAATTTCCTCCTTCACCCGTCCGAATTGCATTACCTTTGCCAGAGAGCGGCTGATTAGACGGAAGAGATACAGATGGCAAACCAGTACCTTCTTTGTAAGCCGTCGCCTTACTGCCATTCCAGTAAATGTAACCGTTCTCAAAGTATTGGATGATATTTCCATTTCCCAATCCTTTTTCCTCACTCTTCGGAGCGCCCAGCCAGCCTTCCAATCCGCCAGTTTTCAAGTATGTCTGACGGATGCCGCCGTAAAGCGGGAAAGTTCCATTTGCACTGCTGACGATCGACCCATTCTCAAATAGCTGATAGCTCGCACCATTGTAGTTGTTGACACCAGAAATGGGATTCCCCAAAGTGCCTTGATAATTCTGGAAAACTGGATAGAAATTGCCACTAATTGTGTATCCGTTGAGATTAATTGAATTAGGTGGCTGCGTTGGACCAGGATCGATCGGACCGGGATCGATCGGACTAGGGTCGCTTGGACCAGGGTCACTTGGACCAGGGTCACTTGGACCAGGATCGATCGGGCCAGGATCATTGGGGCCGGGGTCGCTCGGACCGGGATCGCTTGGTTCTGAATTAGTTGGAGGTAGCAATGGCGGGTTTCCAGGTGGATAGCCATTTGTGAATGCACTCGGTACCCAGTAAGATTGTCCGTCCACATTTATTCGATACCACAAAGCATCTTGTTCGCCAGTCGTCAGATCCGGAACAGCTTCCCCGTAGGTCCAAGCATCGAAGGTTGGCTGTTCACCATAGGCTATATTCAGATCGCTACGATCGTTAAAATTAGGACTATTGCGAAGGTTCACACCGATACTTGCCCAAATAATAGAGGTAAAATTGCCTGTCACAAGCTCAGCCGCCGCTCTTTCTAATGCCGTAACTTGTCCCTCTAAACCCCAAGTTGTCGGATTTGAAAAAGGTGTAGGAATATAAGCTTGCGGTGCTGTTTCCTTCGCCACTTGCACAGCTTTGTTGAAATTCACAACCCCAAAACCCGTTTCTTCATCCCATCCCGGTGCATTCAAATCGATCGCGCTTCCCGTCAACACATCAATCACTTGAGTAACGCTCAAATCGGGATTGCTTTCCCAAACTTTAGACGCCATTCCCGCCGCAATTGCTGCCGAGACAGAAGTCCCCGCCATCGTTCCTAAATCGTCACCAACTGTCGATAATGTCGGATTGTCGATCGCACCTCCCGGCACTAAAATATCCAAACCGTAGCCGTAGCTGGAATAATCCGATCGCCCGAATCCATCCGACGCACCGACGGTAATAATATTCTCAAATTCCTGAGAAGATTGACCCAAAACTGACATCACGCCGCCATCATTTCCGGCGGCTACAACTAACAGCACTCCGTTTTGACGCGCATTTTCTAAAGCAGCACGCTCTCTCGGTGTAAATTCGTAGCGAGTAGTGATGCTGCCGTCAGCATTCTTTTGAGTTAAATCGAGGGGCAAAAGGGCGATCGCATTCTTTTTCTTTTGCGCTTTTGCTTCAGTCACAAAATCCGTCAATGCTAAATCCCATTCGCCGGAACCAATTGCCCGACTTAGATAGATATTCGCTCCATCGTTGTAACCATCAATGCCTTTATCGTTCCCGTTAATTGCACTTACTAAACCCCAGCTAAATGTGCCGTGTTCGTTCCCTTGTTCGGGATTCAACAACGGATCGCTATCTTTATCAATTCGATCGCGCCCCAAAGTGACTTTCGTGTAATCCAAATCGGGATTCTTCGCAGCAAATCCTGTATCGATGATGCCGATAAAAGCTCGATTTTCTGCCGGCGAACTAATCGGTAAATCGATTTTAACGGGCGGGTCGCTTTCAACGGGGATGGTATCGGTCGGCGGTTGTTCGATTGGAGGTCGCTGCGGCTCGATCGCGGGCGGTTCTACGGGCATCGGGGGGGCGATCGGGGGTGCAGGGGCGATCGGCGGTTCTACAGGCAATTTTGACTCAACTGGTGGAATTGTCGCCACAGGCGGTTTCGGTTCGACAGGTGGAGTTGTTGCTACAGGCGGTTCCACAGCCGCAGGCGGTTTCGGTTCGACAGGTGGCGTGACAGCTACAGGCGGTTCCACAGTCACAGGCGGTTTCGGTTCGACAGGTGGCGTGACAGCAACTGGCGGTTTTGTTTCAACCGGTGGAGTTGTTGTTACAGGAGGTTCCACAGTCACAGGCGGTTTCGGTTCGACAGGCGGCGTGACAGCAACTGGCGGTTTTGTTTCAACCGGTGGAGTTGTTGTTACAGGAGGTTCCACAGTCACAGGCGGTTTTGTTTCAATCGGCGGCGTGATAGCAACGGGCGGTTTTGTTTCAACAGGCGGCGTTACGACAGCAGGCGGTTCCTGTACCGGCTGTTTTGATTTGACGTAATCGATTAATTTCTTGCCGCCATCAAGTTTAGTCCAATCTTTATCTGGATTGATAACTTTGTCGATCGAAACTGCTTTTCCCGTCGCACCTGTTAAATTGAAAACTAAATCGTTGTAATCTTTATCCGAACCCGTATCAACTCGCTGGTCTTCCATCGCAAAAGCCTTGCCGCTGCCCGTCACATCTGCAATTTGACCGTACAGCCAAGCATCATTTGGATTGGTGCTCGATAGCGAAAACAGCGGTCGTTTGTCGCCGCCGATACCGGGATTCTCAAACACTTTTTGTACAGTACCGTTCGGCACCAACATCACGACAAATGCTTCGCCCGGTTGCATTCCAAATTTTTTCGATCCGCTGTAGGGGCCGGAATTATAATTCGCCTCTCCTAACAAACCGTCAAACAGCGGATTTGCCCCTTCTTTCGGGTCAGAAATTACTACGTGACCGAGAGTAGAATTGGTTAAAGCTCGTCTTGCTGCTTCTTTGATAAATTCCTCAGAACCCGGAGTAAATTTCTCCATGCCTTGCACGCTGAAAATGGCAACTTCTCCTTGATAGCTGCCGCCATCTTGCAGCCAGTCAAAGCCGACTTGTCCCGTTGCATCGACAGCGAAAAAGCCGGAGTCAACGCCCAAACCTGTCAGCGGATCGACTTTACCGTCGGGTGTCAAACTAATTTGATAGTTGGTATCGCGGGATGGTGCGGAAATTTTCAATGCGTAACTCGCAGCACCTAAATTATCGATGCTAAAAGTCCCGGAATTTGTACCGTTGGTTGCGATATCTTTGATGACTTTTCCTTGGCTGTCTAGCAGTTGCATTCCCACGCCCGAACTAAATCCTTCAGCGGTGACGCGAAAGCTGCCTGTATTTATCCGACCAAAATTGTAAGTATCTGTGGGGTCAGTTTTGCCCGCGAAGTCGATAGAAAAATAATTGTTGTTCAGATTGCCGATCGAAATGTTAGACATTTGGCACGCCTCGATTGATAAATAGGTTAAAATAGAAGTTAGCTAGCAGGATTTAAGCGACGATCGATCGTGCTTCAAACAGTTTTCTGCCAACTTGAAAAGCTGTAGTTTTTTGCTCCTATTTACCTATCAGGTGCAAATCTTGGTTTTTATGCAGTTTTTCGGCAAATTTTATTTTTTGTAGCTTTACTTTACAACCATACAAAATAGCTAACAAAACTTTACATAATCAGTGGGGTTAGCGAGTGGGTCAATTCCGCAGTGTAGGGCGTGTTGTCAAAGTCACAGATCCCCCCCAGCCTTAAAAAGGGGGGAGCAAGAACCTCAAAGTTCCCCTTTTTAAGGGGGATTTAGGGGGATCGGGAGGGGAGCAAAAACCTCAAAGTCCCCCTTTTTAAGGGGGATTTAGGGGGATCGAAAGCCGAAGGAGTAGTTTCAAAACACGCCCTAAGAGTCACAGAGTAGTTGAAGCCGCTGCGGGACGGTGGGTGTAGGGTTTTAAAGTTTGTTTGAAGAACTTCGCGGCCGGGATGAAGAGTTGATGTAGATGGGCAAGTTCGATCGAATACCAGATGACAGCAACCGGGGTGAGTTTGCTATGTTGGTTAAGGCGGGTCGATCGGACAGAACGCAGCTCTCGCAGGAGCCAACAAGTCCGGGCGATCGAACTTAGGCTTCAACTATACATTAGTTAGCCTCAAAAAACAACATAATTGACTAAATAGTTGATTAAAAAAAATTCAGCAAGCAATCCTGAAGGAGTGAAATTCATGGTTCAGATTCAAGAAATTTCTCAAGTATCTACTATGCTCGCAGCAGCAGCATCCAACGGAATTGCAGCTACAGAATTACGTCCGTGGGGTTCTTTTACCACTCTCGAAGAAGGGCCGGGATATAAAATTAAACGTATCGAAGTCAAGCCGGGACACCGCCTCAGCTTGCAAATGCACCACCACCGCAGCGAACACTGGATTGTAGTTTGCGGTACTGCTAAAGTTACTTGCGGCGAAACCGAACAAGTTTTATTTACAAATCAATCTACTTACGTTCCCCAGTGCATTTCTCACCGCTTGGAAAATCCGGGAGTGATTCCCTTGGTTTTAATTGAAGTGCAGAATGGCGAATATCTGGGAGAAGATGATATTGTCAGATTTCAAGACGATTACGCCCGTACAGAAAAAGCGAAATAATTCGGTTAGTAGCGTGCGCGGTGTCCGTTTTACATCTTAGTAAGGTGCGCAGTGCGCACCCTTTTTTTGTGCGACGCTGGCTGTGCATCAGTACGATCGTAACTCAACATTACTCGCCGGTGTGCACCTTACATCAATTACTTGCCGGTGCGCAGTGCGCACCTTACGTCTATATTGAAGTTGGTAAGGTGCGTGCTGCGCACCCGTATTTAAAAACCTCGCTCTCAACTGTCAACTATCAACTGTCAACTGTCAACTGTCAACTGTCAACTATGATTTATCTCAGCAAAACAGCAGCCCAAGAAGTCAAGCGCCTCAAGTCAAAAAATCCGAACTCGAATGTTGTATTTCGTCTGGGTGTAGAAGCGATCGGCTGTTCCGGTTTGTCTTATACAATGGCATTTGACGGCGCACCAACCCCGGCAGATACTGTATGCGAGTCTGAAGGAATTATAATCGCGATCGACCCCCAGCATTTAAAATATCTTAACGAGCTAACTATAGATTATTCAGAAGATTTGATGGGCGGCGGTTTCCGATTTGACAATCCCAATGCAGCACAAAGTTGTAGCTGTGGCAACTCGTTTTCTGCAAAGGAATAATCGATATGATGACACTCAAAGACTTAGAGAAAGTCCAAAAAACTTTCAAAGAAGCAGGTCAAGATTACCAAGTCGAACTAGAAGGCGGGAAGATTGTAATTGTGGGTCCCTCAGACATTGTATCTAGTGAAATTGGCATTCGCTTGAGTGCTTTCCTCTTCGTTTGGGTGAATCCCCGCCGTTTGGGTCGAGTTTTTGACTCCGCAGGCGGTTTTATTTTACCTGATGCTAACCTCACAGCACCTGATGTTTCTTTCGTGCGGGCCGCACGCCTGAGACAAAGCCCGCGCTATTTTGGGGAATTAGTTCCAGACTTGGTAGTAGAAATTAAATCACAGAGCGATCGCATTAAACCTCTTGAAAATAAGATTCTAAATTTTATAGAGCTCGGAGCGCAAGTAGGGATTCTTATCGATCCAGATGAAGAAACTGTTACAGTTTACCGTCAGGCAACCGAACCAATTGTGTTGGGGAATGCAGATATTTTGACAGTACCCGAACTTTTTCCCGGTTGGGAGTTGCCAATTTCCGAACTTTGGCCGCCAATTTTTACTGAAGCAGAAACTCAAGTATAATCTAGCATTAAGCTGTTTCGCATTTAAATTGTGAATCTTTTGTTCCCTGTTCCCTGTTCCCTTTCGGAGATTTTGGTATCCCAATCTGAATGTAAAACAGCTTATTCCCACAGTCACGATCGAGCGGCACAAACATGGTAAACCAACCAGAAAAACCACAAAGTTGGTATGATGAATACATCAATACCTACAGTGCCGATCGCCGAAAAAATTGGTACAGTGAAATAGCAGAAGCTTACAACAAAACTAGACCGCGCTACCCTCAAGAAATAATCGATCGCGCGATCGAATTAGCAGCACTTCCGCCAAATGCCCGCATTCTCGAAATCGGTTGCGGCCCTGGAATTGCCACTGTTCCTTTTGCTGAATTGGGTTTTTCCATGCTGAGTCTCGAACCCAGTCAGCCAGCTTATCAGATAGCGCGGCAAAATTGTGCTGCTTATCCATCTGTCAAGATTCAAAATATAACTTTTGAAGAGTGGGAATTAGAACCAGAAACATTTAATGCCGTACTGGCTGCAACTTCTTTTCATTGGGTATCGCCGGGGATTCGCTATCAAAAAACTGCGGCTGCATTGCAAAATAAAGGTGCTTTGATTTTGCTGTGGAATGCAGGAGTTTTGCCATCGGATGAAGTTTACCGAGTGTTGCATGAAGTTTATCAAACCCACGCACCATCTCTGGCAGAATATCATGCCAAAGAGAGAGTCGATCGAGGAAAAAGTATCAAAGAAATCGGACAAAATGTTATTGATTCTGGGCTGTTCGATGATTTGATTTGCGAAGAGTTAGTTTGTGAGATAGCTTACAGCATTGATGATTATCTAGCACTGCTTGCAACTTACTCAAAATACATAGAACTCAACGAGAAACAGAGAAGTTATTTGTTAGCAAGTTTGCGGAAAGCGCTAGAAACCAACTGCATAAATAGCATCGAAGCTTCATATATTTCAGCATTGCAAGTTGCCAAAAAAATCTAGCAATTCTTCCTGCTTTATCTGTTCCTGTAGCGTTTTTGGGAACTCTTTCGGAAAGCCTTGCGTCGCTTTTGTAGTAGCTGCAGCAGACGAGAATTGCGGTAACGACTAATCCTGCGTTACTTCAACAAGCAAGGGTGCAACGCGATCGAATAATTTCAAATAACAAGAATTCTCGAATTAACGTACCTTTTCTCTAGCGGTACGGTGCGTCGCTATGAGATAAGTGCAACGGGCGAGGAGTTTCATGGCGGTACACTGGATATTTTGTCGGTATTTTTACAATTAGAGTGCAGTTAATTTGTGCCGGTTGACACTTGACAAAATTAGAGTAATATGGACAAATATCTAGCTAAGTTATCAAATATGAGAAATAATAAACTATCTTGGCTCGGATGGTTGTTCCTAGTTAGCTCGTTGAGTGTCGCGAATTCCCCCGTCAAAGCGCAACCCATCACGCCAGCAACCGACGGTACTAATACGATCGTAACTCCTAACGGCGATCGCTACGATATTTCTGGCGGTTCCTTCAGCGGCGATAAGGCCAATCTGTTTCACAGTTTTACTGAATTCGGCCTCAGTCAAGGTCAAGTTGCTAATTTTTTAACTAATCCTAACATTCAAAATATTCTGGGACGGATTAACGGGGGGAATCCTTCGTTAATTAACGGCTTAATTCAAGTTACGGGCGGCAATTCTAATTTATTTTTAATGAATCCATCGGGGATTATTTTCGGGCCGAATGCGACGCTGAACGTTCCGGGTTCTTTTAATGCTACGGCGGCGACGGGGATTGGTTTTGGTAATAATAACTGGTTTAGCGCGATCGGACCTAATAATTGGTCTAGTTTAATCGGAAATCCAAATACTTTTGCTTTTACAAATTCGCAGCCGGGAAGTATTGTTAATGCTGGGAATTTGACAGTTGCACCGGGTCAAAATTTGACTTTAACCGGCGGTACTGTTGTCAATACCGGTCAGCTAACTGCACCGGGTGGCAATATTACCGTGACGGCCGTACCGGGTCAAAATTTGGTGCGCATCGCTCAAACTGGAAATTTGCTGAATCTGGAAATTCAGCCGACAGCAAATCAAAGTTCTTTGCCAAATAATTTCGCGCAGCCAGTTTTATCTTTGCCGCAGTTGCTGACTGGAACTGGTCAGGAACAAGCAACTGGTTTAGTTGTAAATCCTAACGGTGATGTAGTTTTGACGGGGAATGTTGCAGTGCCGGCAAATGCGGGAACTGCGATCGCATCCGGCAATATCAATGTTTCGGGAAATACTGGCGGTAATGTAAATATTTTAGGCGATCGAGTCGGAGTTATTGGCGGCAATATCGATGCTTCCGGCAGCAACGGCGGCGGCAATGTATTAATTGGCGGAGATTATCGCGGTTTGGGAAATGTGCCGAATGCTGCCCAAACATTTGTTAGCAGGGATTCGACAATTAATGCGGATGCTGTTAGCAACGGTAATGGCGGGCGAGTTATAGTTTGGGCGGACGATACTGCTCGTTTTAATGGCAATATTACAGCTAGAGGCGGTTTGTTGTCGGGAAATGGCGGTTTTGTGGAAGTTTCGGGCAAGCAATCGCTGGATTTTCAAGGAGTAGTCGATTTGCGATCGCCCTTGGGAATTGCTGGCACATTATTATTAGATCCGACTGATATTACGATTAGTGCCGGTGCGGATGCAGGCGGCACTTTAGGAGGAGTATTTGTGCCTGCTGCCGGCACTTCTAACATTAATAACTTGACGCTGCAAAATCAGCTAGCTTTGGGAAGCGTGACTATTTCCACTGAGTCAGCCTTTGCGAGTGAAGGCAATATTACAGTCAGCGCGCCGATCGCTTGGAATAATAATAATTCCCTGACTTTGAATGCTAATAATAATATTTTAGTTCAGAATAGTATCACCACTCAGGGAGGCAATATTACTCTGAATGCTGATAGCGATAATCTCAATGGTGGTAATCTAAGAATTCTGGGTACAACGACTATTATTAATACAAACGGGGGAAATTTCGTAGGTATAGGTCGCGGAAATGCTGCGTTCGGGAATGGAATCGCTCTCTCTGGCAGCACAATTGATGCAAGAGGTGGGAACATTAACCTGAATGGTGTTTCTGAAAATACAGTAACAATCAGCAGGGGTATTGTGGGTAGCGATGCTACACTGCAAACAACTGGCATCGGGACTATTACCATCAATGGAACTAGCGGTAGCAATGTTAATAGTTTGGGAATAGATTTGGCCAGAACTACGATCGATTCTGAGGATGGCAATATCACTTTGGCGGGTAGTGGTGGCGTAATTGGAAACAACAACATCGGGATTAACATTAGTAGTAACAGCTTGGTGCGATCGACGGGGCTGGGAAATATTGCTCTCAACGGTACTGGCGGAAACGGAACAGATGATAATTCAGGAATATCTATTAACGGCAGTACAGTTCGATCGACCGCTGGGGGAAATATCAACCTGACAGGAACTGGTAGCGGAACAGGAATTAACAATACCGGCGTTATCCTCAACAATGCTACAGTGGAATCAACCTCAGGGAATGGAAGTGTAATTATTACCGGAACGGGTGGAAATGGAACTAATGACAATGCAGGGATAACTATCGATCCTCCCAGCGCAGTTCGATCGCAAAATGGAGATATTACCCTCACAGGAACAGGTGGCAACGCAAGTGGAATTAACAACACGGGAATTACCATGTCAGGGCAAGTAGTATCCGAGAATGGAGATATTGCTTTAATTGGTAATGGTGTAGGAACATCAAATAACAACAACGGTATTAACTTGCCCGCTGGTGCGTTGGTAACAATACAACCTCTGGGAACGGGTAATATTAGTCTTACAGGAAGTTCTGCTAACAACAATTCTATTCCTCTTAACCTCACAGGCGGTGCGATTAATGCGACTGGTGGTGGCAATGTCACTTTGACAGGGGATGAAATTGAACTATCAGGAACGCAAATTAATAGTAATGGTATTGGAACTCGGATTATCCAGTTGCAGCCGCTTACTCCGAGTTTAAATATTACTGTAGGCGGCAATCCTGCGGACGCTTCTTTGAATCTCAATGCAACGGAAATCGCACCTCCCAGATTGAATGGCTTTTCCCGAATGATTATTGGGCGGACGGATGGGACGGGAACTATCTCAATTGATGCCGGTGGCGTTACTTTTAATTACCCGGTTACAATTCAATCTCCAACAGGGGCGATCGCGGTTAATGGCAACATTACAGGTAACAACGCTTCAATTACTTTTAGGGCTCCAGATGGTGCGATCGAAGTTAATGGCAACATTTTAACAAGTGGAAACAATGCTCCAATTAATTTTAATGCCGCAACGACTAACTTCTTAAATAATGCCCAGATTACCATTGCCGCACAGAATATTAACTTTACTGGCAATGTTTCTCTCGCTACCAATTCTACTGTCAATCTCAACACTGAGGGGTTAGCAAATGCAGGCGATATTAATTTTGGGGGAACTGTTGACGGCGGTGGCAATCTAACTTTGAGTACAGGAACGGGCGCTATTAATATCAACGGTTCGATCGGGGCAACAATACCTTTAACTTCCCTGACAACAAACAATGCTATTAATGTTACCAGTCCGATCGACTTCGGAATTACAGCTACAGGCAATATTACTACTGGCAGCGCGAACAATCTCGGACGCGCGATCGCCTTTACCAGCACTAATGGTAATATCGATACGAGTGAGGGAGATATCGATACTAGATCGACTACTGGAAATGGCGGTCTGATTACTTTCACTGCCAACAATATTACTGCCCGCAATCTTAACTCCAGTTCAACTAATGGTACAGGCGGAAATATTACCATCACTGGCGCAAATATTCAGATGGTTGGACTCACACCAGTAGCTTGGAACTCTAGTTCTAGTTCCGGTGCAGGTGGAGAAGTTAATATCACGAGTACGGGTAATATTAATACAAGTGTGGGGACGATCGATACAACATCACAAACAGGCAATGGAGGTCCTATCGCACTCAATGGCAACAATATTACCGCAGGCATTCTTAACTCTAGTGCTCCCAATGCCGCTGGAGATATCGAGATCCAAGCTCCCAATACAGTCGCGATAAATACTATTAATGCAAATGGATTATTTAGTACTGGAAATATTACCATTAACGGCAATGAAATCGGCTTTCTAGGAACGCCAAATTCCATCCAAAGTAGAGGTGCTTTGACAATTGCGCCGTCTTCGCCAACTATCGGAATTCGCTTTCAGAATGGACTTCCTAACGATCTGAATGCGATCGATTTAGGACAACCATTTTTAAACTCATTGGCTGATGGATTTAGCGCGATCGCGATCGGAGATATCACTACTACAGGCAATATCACTGTAGAAAATTTACCGATATCTTTTCGCGACCCCGTAACTTTCACTACTCAAGGCAATATTGTTGTCAATCAAAATCAATCGATCGCCGGAACCGATAATGCTTCAATTACTCTCAATGCTGCAACTAACAACCTGAATGGCAACATTACTACTCAATCTCAAAATATCACAATTAACGGCAATGCTGTAATTGGTAATAACGTTTTAGTGGGCATCAGCCCTCCAGGTACTGGCAATATTTTATTTAATAATAACATTGACGGTGGCGGCAATCTCACCTTAGAAACAGGGACGGGAAATATTACAGTTCAAGGTGCGATCGGCAACACCACACCATTAGGAAATCTCACTGCTAACACTTCCGGTACAACTGCATTTAATGCTGTCACAGCTAACAGTTTGACAACTAATGCAGGCGGTACAACTCAACTCAATGGTAATGTAACAACTACCAACAGTCAGACTTATGGAGATGCAGTTACAATTGCCACTCAAAATTTGACTCTTGCAGGTAACAGCATTACTTTTAACAATACAGTTAACGGTAATAGCGATTTGACAGTGAATGGTGGAACGGGTAATGTTACGTTTGCGGGGGCGATCGGCAATACCACACCATTAGGAAATATCGCCGCTAACACTTCCGGTACAACTGCATTTAATGGCGTTACAGCTAACAGTTTGACAACCAATGCGGGCGGTACAACTCAACTGAATGGCAATGTAACAACTACCAACAATCAGACTTATGGAGATGCAGTTACAATTGCCAACAATCCGACTCTTTCAGGCAGCAGCATTACTTTTAGCGATACAGTTAACGGCAATAGCAATTTGATTGTGAATTCTAGCGGTGCGACTAACTTTGCTAACAACGTCAATCTTCAAAGTTTAACAACTGATGCTGGTGGTACAACTACAATCAATGCCAATGTTACTACAACGGGCGCTCAAACTTATGGAGATGCAGTCACGATCTCGAACAATCCGACTTTTTCAGGAAGTGCGATTAGTTTTAACAATACAGTTAACGGCAGCAACAGCAATTTGACTGTAAATTCTAGCGCTGCAACTAGCTTTGCTAACAACGTCAATCTTCAAAGTTTAACAACTGATGCCGGCGGTAAAACTACACTAAATGGCAATGTCACGACAACCGGAAATCAAACTTATAACGATGCGGTGACGATTACTAGCCAGAATCCAACTCTTTCAGGAAGTGCGATTAGCTTTAACAATACAGTTGACGGCAGCAACAGCAATCTGACTGTGAATTCTAGCGGTGCAACTAGCTTTGCTAACAACGTCAATCTTCAAAGTTTAACAACTGATGCGATCGGTACAACTACAATAAATGGCAATGTCTCTACAACTGGCGCTCAAACTTATGGATATGCAGTAACAATTTCCGGCAATCCAATTCTTTCAGGAAGTGCGATTAGTTTTAACAATACAGTTAACGGTGCGGGAAATCTGACTGTAAATTCTAGCGGTGCGACTAGCTTTGCTAACAATGTAAATCTCCAAAATTTAACAACTGATGCCGGCGGTACAACTACACTAAATGGCAATGTCACGACAACCGGAAATCAAACTTATAACGATGCGGTGTCGATTACTAGCCAAACTCCGACTTTTTCAGGAAGTGCGATTAGTTTTAACAATACAGTTAACGGTAGCAACAGCAATTTGACTGTGAATTCTAGCGGTGCGACTAGCTTTGCTAACAACGTAAATCTTCAAAGTTTAACAACTGATGCCGGCGGTACAACTCAACTTAATGGCAATGTTACTACCACTGGCAATCAAACTTATGGAGATGCAATAACGATCGCCAACAATCCGACTCTTTCAGGAAGTGCGATTACTTTTAACAATACAGTTAACGGTAGCAATAGCAATCTTACCGCGATCGGAACTGGTAACGTTACATTCACCGGGGCTGTATCTGTAGGAGGTAACATCGGTATTTCCGGCAGTAATGTTAATTTGCAAAGTTTAACTACCACAAACAACGGCACTCTGACTCTCAGCAATACAGGCAATGTAAATATTGCTGGCAATCTCAATTTAGACGGCGCATTCACTCAAAATGGCGCGGGAAGTGTGGCGCTGGCGGGAAATATCAATACAACGAACGATAATATCAGTTTTAGCGGCCCCGTGACATTAAATGCTCCCGTAAATTTTGGATTGGGAAATGCTACTATTACTTTCGGTTCAACTGTATCCGCTGGTAACAATCCCCTGAATCTCACTGCAGGCGAAATTGATTTTTCCGGGCAAGTTTCCGGTACAAATACGCTATCGCTGCAACCCGCAACTGCCGGACAAAATATTGTAGTCGGCGGCAATGACAACAATACTAGCGCTTTGGATTTGACAGCAGCGGAAATGAGTTTGCTGCAAAACGGATTTAGTTCGATCGCCCTTGGCAACTCAAATACTGGAAACATTACTGTTTCAAATAATCTCACTTTTGCCGATCCGGTAACTATTCAAGTCGGAAGTTCGATCGCCCTTAACGGCAATCTAAACGGCACTGATAACAGCAGCATCAATCTCAGTGCCCCCGCGTTGAATTTAAACGGCGGCATTACTGCAACTAATAATATCGCGATTAACGGAAACGTCACTCTCGGCAGCGATGTTTCACTCGGCAGCAGCGGCGGAAATGTTAGCTTAACAGGCGCGATCGACGGCAATCGGCGCTTGAATATTAATGCAGGTCAAGGTAATGTTTTGTTGCAAGGAAATATCGGACAAACAACACCTATTGCGGGTTTGAATGTTGCTGCCTCAAATACTAATTTAGGTGGCAATATTACTGCAGATCGAGGCGAGATTATTCTTAACGGCGCTTTAGTGTTGACAACAAATGCGAGATTGAGTACCGCAGGGGGAAATATTGCTTTAGGCGCGATCGACAGTAACAGTTTTGATGCCAGCAATTTAACTTTGAACTCCGGCAGTGGCAACATTACTTTCGGCGCGCCCGTTGGCGCTACCAGACAGCTAGGAAATATTTTAATTGAAAATACTGGCAATGTCACGGCAAATTCGACAATTAACGCCCAAAGTTTGACAGCAAACAGTACGGGAAATATCAATTTTGCGGGAGATGTGACTGCTGCAAATGCAGGGAATGGAGGGGCGATCGTCCTCGGACAATCTATGTCAAATCCCGCCGCTTCTGTGAATGTCAGAAACTTGAATGCTTCGGGAAATACTGGCGGCAATATCAGCATTTTTGCGCGAGATTTTATTACAGCCGGACAAATCAATTCCAGCGCTACAGTCGGCAATGCAGGCAATGTTTTCTTAGATCCGATCGGCGATATTCAAGTCGGTTTCATCAATGCCCAAGGCGGTACTAGCGGCCGGGGTGGCGATGTTACAGCCATCACCGGCAATTTTTTCCGCGCTACAGATTCTTTCCCAACAACTTTTTCGCCGACGGGATTTGCCAGTATTTCCACTGCTGGCGGTAGCGGTAGCGGAAATATTTCAATTACCCACGCTGGAGGTGATGGCGGAACGCCGATCCAACCTTTTGTAGTGGGAAATGCTGCTAATAACGGCACGGCTGCTGCAATTACAACCGGACAATCTAGCATTACATCGCAATCGTTTCCCCGTTCTAATAGTGTGGGTAATATTGTGTTTTCGACGGACGACGGGATCGATCCGATAACTCCGCCAGCAACTCCAGTTGAACCGATAACAAATCAACCAGTAACTCCAGTTGAACCGATAACAAATCTGCCAGTAAATCCGGCTGAACCGATAACAAATCCGCCAGTAATTCCAGTTGAACCGATAACAAATCTGCCAGTAAATCCGGCTGAACCGATAACAAATCCGCCAGTAATTCCAGTTGAACCGATCGCAAATCCGCCAGTAATTCCAGTTGAACCGATCGCAAATCCGCCAGTAACTCCGACTGAACCGATCCTCGATCGACAAGTAATTCCAGTTGAACCGATCGCAAATCCGCCAGTAACTCCAGTTGAACCGATAATAAATCCGCCAGTAACTCCGGCTGAACCGATCGCAAATCCTTCGATCGAACCCGCAACCAGATCGGATTCGCCCGCAACTCAATCCGAACCCAAACAAGAATCAAATAATGTTGATTCCGATCCCGTTCAACGCCGCCGAATTCCAGCATTAGACAATCCCGGTAATGCGGCCGATCGCATTTTAACAATCGATTCTAGTATCACCAGTCAATTACCGCCCGATCGCGTGCCAGCCGTATCTGAATCGCCACAACAACAAACAGCCAACCCTACTACTAATTTAGTTCTGGGATATTTTCCGCCGCCCGATCGACTTTTCGAGGATAACAACCTCGAACAAACCGTCTGGGGAATCGAACAGATGAGAAATCAAGAATTCGGAGAATATCTGGGAATCAAATTCAACATCCCCGATGGCAGCATTAGGATTTCTAAATTCCAAGAAACTTTACAGACGATCGAAGGCAAAACTGGCAGGCGATCGGGTATTATCTATCTAGTTTCGCGAGACGAACAATTGGAAATAATTTTAGTTCCTCCTGTAGGTCAACCGATTCGATACAGCGTTCCCGAAGCCAACAAAACAGCTTTATTTCCCGCCGTCCAGCGCCTGCAGCGTGAAGTTACCGACAAAAACAAACTCAGAACTACCAGTTATTTAGCGCCCGCACAGCAATTATACAAATGGTTGTTTGCACCGCTACAATTAGATTTAGAAAGATTGGGAATTCGTACCCTGTTGCTATCAGTAGATCCGGGATTGAGGAGCCTGCCATTTGCAGCTTTACACGACGGTAAAGGCTTCTTAATTGAAAAATACAATTTTAGTCTCATTCCCAGTTTCAGCACGACAAATACCGAATATCAATCAGTTAGCGGTGCTACAGTGCTAGCAATGGGAAGGTCCGAGTTTGTCGATAAAAAGCCCTTAACGGGCGTGCCGATCGAATTGCAGAGAATTACTCAGGAGTGGCAAGGACAATCTTTTCTCAATTCCACTTTCACTATAGATAACCTCAACTCGCAACACGCACAAGGAAAATATCGGATTCTTCACCTAGCAACCCACGCTCAATTCCAGCCGGGAAAACCCAGCAATTCTTACATTCAACTGTGGAATTCTAAATTGGATCTCGATCGAATGGAGAGCGTAAATTGGCGCAACCCGCAGGTAGAATTGTTAGTATTGAGTGCTTGTCGGACAGCTTTGGGCGATCGGGAAGCAGAGTTAGGTTTTGGAGGTTTAGCAGTAAAATCCGGCGCTAAATCTGCCTTGGGGAGTTTGTGGTACGTGGACGATTTAGGAACTTTGGGATTGATGAGTGAATTCTACGGGCAACTGCGGGGAGTGACGATTAAAACAGAGGCTTTGCAACGCGCCCAACAGGCGATGATTTCTGGTAAACTTCGGGTGGAAAACGGGCAGTTAGTAACAACAAGTGGCAGTTTAAATTTACCTGCTAATTTACAACAACAAAACCCAAATTTGGCTCATCCTTATTATTGGAGCGGTTTCACGGCGATCGGCAATCCTTGGTGAAAGGTTTGGGTGCAAATAGTCTCACAATTAGCGGCAGCAATGAATCGCGCATCTTCCGCATTGGTAGCAATACAGAAGTTAATATTACTCGGGTTTTTTGAGCTTTGACGACTCTAATATAACGGGAAATGGTCGCGAATTCTTAACCATTACCAATCTCGATTTTGATTTTTCTAATCCTGTTTTTAGTAATGCAAATCTGATTTCAATGGCTGAAGCTTCATTCTTGAATGGCACATTTTTGGGATTGAGTTTTTCCGCTGAAACTACTCTTTTGTTCCCGGATTTTTTGAGGTTAGCGAAGCATCTTTTGCTTACCAAGTCAACCGACAAGGTGGTGCGGGAGATGTCAATTACAGCTTGGAAACTGCCCCGACGGCGGTGCCAGAACCTACTTTTGTGGCTGGGTTATTGCTGTTTGGTGTTGCCGGAATGGGGCTCAAGTTGAAGCGCAAGATGCAAAATGAGTTGTAAAGTTTTTTACCCCACCCCAACCCTCCTCTTATTAAGGGGAGGGAGTAAGAAATTTATAATTGTGATTTACCATCGTTTTCCTCCATGTCATTATCGCAAAGCTGCATTGAGTACATAGGCTCGTACTATACTGGCAGGTGAAGTGAGACGTTGGGCTTGCTCATCAAACTGTATTCTTGCCTCATCTAAAGTCTTTTTGGGTACTTGTTTCTTCCGTGAATCTTCGTTATCCCATTGCTGACAATTAAACCAACCCACTAAGTACAACCCATAGGGACATACATTATCAGCCAAATAGCGTTCAACAAGCTGACTTTGCATGGCGGTTTGGATTTCGCTATGCCAACATCCTTTTACTTCAACGATGACGGTGATTGAATCGTATGTATCACCGTTGGGATGCTTGAGAACAGCATCTACATGAATATCAGTTCGTTCGCCCGGACTGCCTCCATAGCTACGCCTTAGCTCTACTTCGCGGTTGACGATAATACCTTTCGACTTTAAATCTCTCTCAAGAAATCGCTTTACATAATCTGAAAATGCGTTTTCATCAATTGGTGTGAACAAGTTATCTTTACCTTTATCTTTGTCCCACAAATCTCTACAAGCAGCAGTTTCTCCTTGCAGTTCCAATTCAAGCCGCTTTAATGATTCGATCAATACATGGAGAAGCTGATGACCATCTTGGACAAGATGTTTACTTTGATCTAGAACAATCTGAAGTAGTTCTTCTGGTTTAGGTGGCTTCCAAGTATTACGACGTGCTAAACTCTCCGCTTCCAATAGCGTTGGCTGTAGTTGATCTTTTTGTTCTGGAAGTTTGCGAATCATCTTCCGTAGTGCATGGCAAGCCTCTGGAGTACCTCGCGCTTGCAGACGTTGGGGAATGTAATCTTTCCACATCCTGACAGCATCAAATTCTCCTAGTATTTGAGCTTCTATACCTCTGAGTTCCTGCGTTTCATGCTCCGGTCGCTTAATCTCTGGGTATTGCTGGGTAAGAAAAATATATAGCTCAGCTAGATAGTCCTCTTTAATCTTCTGTTCAATTTGACCGTGATGAGCAGATTGAAATGCAATGGATTCTAATACTTCGCGTCCAAATTCACGATCTTGTTGTACGGCAGACCAAAGAACTGACCAACTAGAATTATCAGGATAGTTTGCAAGCAGACAAGCGACAACGATCGCTTTATCCCTTTCCCTCCCATATTCAGGTACTTTTTCGGTAAGAAAAGACTTAGCAATTTCTTTGGCTCTGCCAACATCATGTTTGAAAAGATCTGTTAGCAAAATCTCCAACATGCCAGAATTTAAGTTTTCATCTGTAACTCTACCGATAATTAAATCAGCTAAACACCGATCTAACAACTCATTAGTTAATCGATAAATATCATCAGGATAAAAGGTACGAGGCTGATAGTCGTTGTGAATCATTAAACCGATCGGTGTTTCAACTAATTCATCTGGAGCGTTTTGATAGGCAGTTCTCACTATCTCTCTACAAACGTTATCCTCTTTACTCTCTGTATTTCTATGAGGGAAATTTATGGATTTCAGAATAACGGGTATCCACCTTATCCAAGTATTATTAGAAATCTTTGAAATTAACTTTGGTTCTTGTTTTACTAAAAGGTATAGCGCTTGATATCCAGCAAACGGAGGATGAGAAAAATTAGTTGTACCAAGCCATTTTTGAGTTTCTGGATCTCCAATGTTCAGATAATTTTTTGCAGTTTCGACAATTCTTGTTTTAGTATCTGCTTTTGCTTCTTTCCATCCAGGTAGTCTTGTTATATCTGACTCAAAAATGCTGTATCACACTGAATAGTCAGAAAATTGCCACAAGGTCAGGCTGATGCTGTCATTGCTCGAACTAAAGCACGATCGAGTATCGATCGATTCAGCAAGTGGCGAGCATAAATCGCTTGATTTTCTCAAGCTAAATTCCCTCGGACAGGTTCCTTTGCTGATTGATGAAAACACTACAATTCGAGATTCCCAAGCTATCTTAGTCTATCTGGCACGAAAATGCGATCGAAAAGATTGGTTGCCTTTAGAAGCCGAGTCAATGGCTGAGGTAATGCAGTGGTTGTCATTTGCAGCTAATGAAATCAATTCCAGCTTATTTATTGCGCGATTGCATTTCCTTTTTGGCATGAATTTTGATTGGGAAACTGCGCAACAAAAGGGCAAGCAAATACTTCAGGTTATGGATGACCATTTACAGGAGTGAAATTGGTTAGAATGCAGTCGCCCTACCATTGCAGATATTGCGTGCTATCCTTATGTAGGACTTGCTCCTGACGGTAAAGTCTCTTTGGAACCCTACCCGAATGTGCAGGCTTGGATCGATCGAATCAAACAACTATCCGGTTACGAAGGAATGCCGGGACTTGAGTGATAGTTGACAGTTGATAGTTGACAGTTGACCTGGGGTAGGGGCGGTGCCCCCGTGCCCGCCCTGTTAGTTGACAGTCGATAGTTGTCATCAGTCATTAGTCATCAGTCATTAGTTATTAGACATCTGGTAAAAAGAGTCTGAAAGCCTTACCCCATAAGGACAAAAACCTAATTATGGGAGATG
Source organism: Oscillatoriaceae cyanobacterium Prado104 (assembly GCA_025454405.1). Taxonomy (GTDB): domain Bacteria; phylum Cyanobacteriota; class Cyanobacteriia; order Cyanobacteriales; family Microcoleaceae; genus Microcoleus. The sequence goes on from JALOON010000037.1 coordinate 29,228, forward strand.
TCTATTAGTCAGAAGTAAGTGCTAAGGTGCGCAGTGTAGACCATACATTTATAGTGGTAAGGTGCGCACTGCGCACCATAGATTTATAGTGGTAAGGTGCGCAGTGCGCACCCTACAGATCGTGTAATTAGTGATGAATAATCAATAAAGCAATGAAGCCATTTCATTCTGGAGAAATTGCCGTTCAAACTCGTGCGGGCGTGCGAGAAGAGGCCGCACAAATTGGCAGAGTTATTAGCAACAAGATTCAGCCTGTTGCTGTAGAATTTCTGCGCGCGCAGCAGATTGCTATTGCCAGTTCGATCGCACCAGACGGAACTATTTGGGCATCTTTGCTGGCAGGTAAACCGGGATTTTTCCTGGCATTAGATGATTATACAATTCAAATCGATTTATCTGCTCAAACAACTAGCGCTGATGGTGGTGCAATCTCAAATCAATTAATTAATTCGCTCCCAAAAAACTTGGAGAATAATTCTCAAATTGGCTTGCTGGCGATCGACCTCTCGAAAAGTAGTTTCCATCAATATATCCGATCGCGGGAACTGATTTGCCTCTCAGGTTGTCATTTTTGTGTGAGACATCTTTTACGAATCTCAATAAGCTGATTTAGGGTTTGTCAGGGTGGCTGCTTCTCGATCGGCTACGCGAACTGCCACCAGAGGCATCGCATTAATGAAAATTCAATGGTTCTAGTACTTTATTTAGAGCGATAGGCGAGCGCAAAAGTACTATAAGCATCAAGTGCAAATAATGATGTTGTCTATTCTGTAAATCGATGAGGTAAGTTTAATTAGTTAGTTCGCCAACTGAATGTTAAAAATTGTCCGCATATCTTAAGTCCTAGGAGAATTGCCATGTATAAAGTCAGTGGTAAAGTTTTAGTTAAGGAAACTGGAGTTGGGATTCCGAACTTACAAGTAGTTTTGTACGACCTGGATATCAGACCAGCCCAAAGTTCACCCAACGAGCCGATTGAAATATTTAATTTTCCGAATCAACCTGCTCCATTTTTCTGGCAAGCATTTCCGGGCGATCGGTTGGGTTCAGTTTTAACCAGCGATCGAGGTGATTTTGAACTAACATTTGATGATGAAGACTTTGCGGCACGAGAACAAGTAAAGCGTCCCGATCTCATTGTTTTTGTCATGGCTCCAGAAGATTCAGGAGCAACTAATTCACAGAACCTTAGTTATTTACCAAAGTCACCTCTGCAGCGCATCCTTCACTACTCTTACGATCCTGTTGTCAACTCTGGAAAAAATGAGGGATACATCATTCGGATTCCCCAGGAGTTGCTGAATCGCTTCCAAATTTCCTATCCCAATTTACCAATTGAAGCAACGACTACAACGGTTGAATCTGTAACGGCTAATTTGGATGCTTCCTTCAAGTTTGAACAAGGCGTTCAGGCAACACTGAGGAAACATTTACAAGAGCGGTTGAAGCCTGCGCTTGATGCCAAAAAGAAGGCAGATGAGGCATTTCAGACCTTTACACTCTCCAAAGTATCTCCAGAGGTTCGAGCCAGTGCAACATATCTCAAGCCTGGAGAAAAGATTCTCGATAAATTGGTCAATCTTTTTGACAATGGTTTGATAAATTTACCTAGTCTCGATCGGACAGCCAAGCGCAAGCTAGTGCTTCACCTCACTGAGGGACAACTTGAAGAGTGGGGACTTACTGTTAGTAATGGAACTGTCAGTGGTGAGGTCTCTCTTTCAGAGGTTGTTGAATACATTCGAGACATAACAGGGGGTGGAACTTTAGAATATACCCGACCTGTAATTGAGAATTGTCTGAAAGCGAAAAAAGCCGAGCGCTTGTTTGAAGAAGCTTTGGCAAAATGCAGGGCAGATTCAAATGGTGAAAGTGAAGAACCCGAGCCTGATACAGAGACACCTGGAATCCCTGAATTGACAACAAGCAGTCTTCTGCGGGAGCAAATCACCCGTCAGATGAAGCACACAACCCCGCCAGAAGAAGAACTGAAATATGGGGTTGAGCGGGATGGAGAAATCATTGCCACAATTACTAAACCTAGCCCTGCTGATGTAACAGCTTTTCATGATTTCCATGAACTGCAAATTGCTTTTGAGCATGTTTGGACGGAAATTTTTGATAAAGAGCTTGAGGCACTTGGTAAGGCAGCTTACGAAGAGATGGTTAAGCTCGAAGATTGGGTGATGAAAGATGAGAGTGGCAATCCAATTGTTGATGATTTTGGTCGGCCCATTTCACGCATAGCAGGCGTACAAGACATGCAGCAGATGTACGCTGAATATCAGGCTTTTAATGCTCGCTATATGGCAAGCGATTCAGTGCCAGAAGATCTAACAAGAGTTTTTGGTGTTACAAATCAAGACTGGGCGATTCTGAGTCCAGGAGAACGAGACGATCTGCTAGCGATCCTAGAAGAATATCATCGTTACTATGGATCTCAATTTTCCACAGCTAGATATCAAATGGAAGAGGATGCAAAAGAGATCCTTAATAATGCGCGCAGTCAAGCTTCTGCCCGACAGTCTACACGACTCAGCGAACTTATGCAGCAGCTTGACGAACGACTCAGGAGTAAATATAAATTTGACATATTTGCTCCTAACTCGTTGAACTTTGGAATTTTGACAACCTATCGGCAAAAATGGGTTCCAGGGAACTATCAAGTTGGTAGTTTAATATCTACGATTCCGCTTGCTCCCAAGGAAATACGTCGCTATTCAACTAAACAAATTATCAAGAAAAGTCGAGTCCAAAAAGAATTGGATGATTCACAACGTAGTCGAGGTTCCGAAGCCTCAAATACTTCACGAGCAGATACTGAGATTGTCAGCCAAGCGAGAAATAAAACCTCTTTCGAGCAAACCATTGAGAATAATATTAGCGTTGGTGTTTACCAAGGTGAGTTTGGCACAAGATTTGGTGTAGAGGCTGAAAAGTCATCATCTAGCACTAAGAAAAACTTCCGTGAGGCTGTACTGAAAGCAACTGAAGAACATAAACAGCAGCATCGTTTAGAAATTGAAACCTCTGTAACAGAAGAGTTGGAGACTAATAATTCTGGTGAAATCATGAATCCCAACGATGAAATTACAGTTACATACCTTTTCTATGATTTACAGCGGCAGTATGAAGTGAGCGAAAGGATACATCGCCTTACTCCTGTCATTTTTGTGGCGAATGAAATTCCAGCACCCAACGAGATTGATAATGACTGGTTGATTACTTACGAGTGGATTCTCCGTAGAGTTATTTTGGATGATTCCTTTTTGCCAGCTCTACACTATGTAACTACAAGCATCGCGGGGGATGAGTTAGCACTAGAAATCTTGCGTAGAAATGTAGAGCGCCAAACCCTATTAGTTGAAGAACTAACCAGACAGGAGAAGGTCAAGACAAATCTCTCCAGGCAGGCTTTCAACGAGCTGAAGCGCTTGGTGGGTTATGTTCAAGAAAAGAGCGATCTTGATAAGTTAAAGGAAATCAATCTAGCCATTATCTTTGGTCCCTTCTCTTTAGCTGGAGGTGGTGGAAATAATGAGGCTGCCGAGAAGCGAGAAGAAATTGCCAAGTTAGCACTTGAGCGAGCAGATAAGGAGACTCAAGAAGTCAGTGCCAAGCTTTCTCGTGAAGTCACAGCACTGCAAGAGGCTATTAATAAATATACTGGAGCATTGCAGGAGCATTTCGATCGCCAAACTGCCATTGCCCGTCTCCGAATCCATGTCAAGGAAAATCTTTTCTACTACATGCAGGCAATTTGGGATTATGAACCACCGGATCAACGCTTTTTCCGACTTTATAACGTTGATGTATCCTGGATTGAATTGCAGGAAACAACAGCCAGGGTTCGAGCAACTGGTAATCGCGTAGGCGATCGCGATAGTTTACGATTTGCACCTCTAGAAAATCCCCTCTATGAGGTTGAGCTTTCTATTCCAATTACTTATTTCAGGCAAACTACCAAAAAGCTTTCTGAAGTTGCCGATTTGGACAATTTGCTTGGCTACAAGGGAAATTACATGATTTTTCCAGCGCGTCAGGCAAACTATCTGCATACCTATATGATGCAGGATTATATCGATCCGCATACGGGTGGTTTGCGCGATCCAGATGAGTTCAGCAACTACACGACTGACGAGCTTTTGGAGTATGCCTGTTGTTTACAAAAAGATGCTCCGGAAGTTTTTGCAGCGCATCGAGAGTATCTCCTAAACTTGGTGAAAAAACGCATGACAACGCCTAGAAAAGAAAGCGAACTGGTGGTTGTGCCAACAGGATCGGTTTATATAGAAGCCTTGCCCGGTAAACATCCTATTCTGGAAGACTTCAAGTTGGTTCATCGTGCTTTAGATGTGAAGAAAGTTCAGGCAGAAGTCCGCAATGCTGAATTAGAAAACGTGCGTTTTGCTGCTCGATTGCTGGAAGGGGAACGAGAAGATCCTTCAATCGATAAACACATCGTAGTTGAAAGTGATAAAGCTGTTGATTCAAATATAGATATTGATGAAGCTTGAATTTACTAGGAGAGTAAGGAATGCCACCACCCAATAGAAGTGAACGAGCTACTGAAGATCGTTTGGGGAGTTCTAGACGACCTGTCCACGCCCCAGCTTGTCGCAGTCGAACCATTGTTGTTCCAGCAACCTACGATCAATTTGAGGCGCTAATTCTGCGTTGGATATCGCAATGTGTTATGTCTCGTACTGAAGTGCATGGGATTCCAGTAATGCGGGAAGAAGAACTTGTTTTCAATGAGCCTTCGCTGTTAGAAGTTTGGCGCACAATCAATGGGCAAACAGGACAGCAGGTTCAGATAATGGCTAGCTACATCTGGGAAACTCATCGCGTGGAGCGTGTAATTTTCTCGACAGCAATTCTACCACCCCAACCTCAAACTCAACCCCAAGCTCAACCCCAACCCGATTTTAGAGAATTTCTGCCAGAGCGCCCCGATATTTCTAGACCTCCGCGCATTTTCAGTCCAGGGAATCCCTTTTCTGGACCGACTCCCTTTGCTTTCTTACAAGGACTTACCCGAATTCTTAGAACTTACTGGGAAGCAATAAGAACTCGGGAACAGCTCGATCAGTATGGAGGTATGTCAAGAGGATTCGCTGACACAATTGCTCGGATCAGTGCATCATTAACTCCTGACATAGAACGAAGTGGACAGCGCCCTGAGCCACCAACTATTCAGATCGATCGAAGTGCGGAGAATTGGGCAATTCTAATCAATACAACACGCAGAGAAGGATACCTGGCAGGCTCTCGTGATGCTATTCGGTACTATCGGGGTTTAAGCAACGAGGATGCCATTTCGCTTTTGCGTTATCTACGAAGGAGATATGCTAGTGGGAGAGATGATGTTCGTAATTGGGTTCGGGACGGAATTGTGCGTGAATATATGCCCGATCTAAATAGATATTATCGGGATGAAGAATCTGGACGTTAGAAACTCCTTTACTGAGATGAATTGTGTAGTTAGAATAGCAGCTTCTGAGTAGAATTTTTTCACCAACTTTCAAGAATTATGCTTATTTTTTAATATTTTATCAGCTTCTTGGAAACCAATGCCCACCCATTCCAACCCGATCGCACCTATTGAATCATAATCCATGAAGCAGCAGTTGATCGCGCTCGTTTTTTGGCGATCGAGCTCCCTTATTCGATCGTCGCATTAACTCAGTCCCAATTGCTTTTTGACATCCGCCAGCGAGATTCGTTTTTCCTGAGTCCGACGCTGGGCCAATAATGCCATTAAGGCCTGATTTTCTGAAGTTGCCTTGACCTCCTGCTCGAAATCATCGCTCTCCCCAACATCAAATCCTTGCCAATCTTCAAGCACTAACAAGACAAATTGCTGTCCGTCTGTCGTCTGTAAGATCGCACCTTCCTCTCGAACAGTTTCTAGCAATTCGAGCAAAAATTTTTGCTCTTCGGGAACTGTCACAATTCTCATAAATCTCTCCGTTTACCGCGTACAAATAACTGATTGCCGATTTTGAATCCTACAACTTCAATGCTGACAATTTTCACGAAAGTTTCCACGTTGTAGAACACCCGATACTTATCAATTCGCAATTCCCACTCAGCAACCTCGTTAGGACGCATTGGAAAACGGTTACGAGTTTCTACAGTGGGTTGATACTTAAGTTGAGTATCAATGCCAGAAATAATCGTCTGCTGCTCGGACCTCCTAAATGATTTCAGGTCTTCAATCGCTTCTGACGTAAATTCAATATCATACATTCTAATGTTGTACTGCTTTTAACTGCGGTTGACTACCTCTATTGTGCCATCCTTGGGCATATATGGTAACTTTCATTCTAGCAACAAGCGCGATCGCTTTGGAGAACAACCAAAAAGCGCGATCGCACTTATTGAATCTTAATCCATGAAGCAGAGTCGATCGCGCTCGTTTTTGGGCGATCGCGCTCCCTTGTTCGATGACCGCATTAACTCAGTCCCAAAGGCTACCTGCAAGGACTACTGAATGCCCGCGTAAATTATGGTAATCGATCGAACAATTCGGCAAATTTTAGTTGCTGTTAATTGGCAACAGATTGATAGCTAACTCCTCGGTATTTCAAGGTAACGAACGATCGAGGTGCGGGTGGAGTTGTGTAATGGTGCGATCGCAGCAGCACAGCACCGCGATACTTACCGATAACTTCACCTTGAATACTGGGTTCGCGAGAGGGATTGACTTCGTAGCTGACACCGCGATAAGAGAGTTGCATAGTTCTATTCCCCTAGGAATCGAGTAGTGTTGATAATCCCTTTATAAATTTTGCTAAAATGACCGTCGATACAGAAAAGTTAAGGAGTTGTAGTGGGAAAGACTTAACTTTTTTGTTAAGAATGTTTGCCAGCAAACGAACTCCTGTTTGTAGTAAGGACTTGAGTCCTTCTTTCGAGTATCCCTCCCAAAGCTTGAGATTCTTTGTAGCAGTTTGTAGTAAGGACTTGAGTCCTTCTTTCGAGTATCCCTCCCAAAGCTTGAGGTTCTTTGTAGCCGGAAACGATATGATGGCTTCACCCAAAAATCCTTAACTTTTCTGTATCGACATTTTCCAGCTCAGATTTTATACCAGAAACAGTTGTTTCCTGGTTTCTATGAATCTTCTCAAGCAACTGCTTCATTCATTTTGGCAGCAGCTCGTGCTGGCTGCAATTGCAGGATTGGTTAGCGGCATTAGCACCACAGGGTTAATAGCTGTTATCGGTGGCGAAATTACCAAGGCAACATTTACATTTCAGTTAGCCGGACTGTTTTTTGGTTGCTGCTGTTTGCGATTGACGGCGGGGATAGTTTCTCGAATTTTATTAATTAGGATTTCGCAAAAAATAGTTTTAGATTTGCGAATGATGTTAAGCCGCAAAATTTTGGCATCATCGCTATTTCATCTAGAATATCTGGGAAACCATCGCTTGATGGCAGCGCTGATTGATGATATTGAAAAACTGGCAAATGCCGTTCAGGTTCTCCCTGCTTTTTGCGGCGATATCGCGATCGTCACCAGTTGCTTGGTATATCTTTGTTGGCTGTCTCCCATTCTATTTTCGATCGTCCTCTGTTTTATTTCGCTCGGCATTTTTAGCTATCAACTTGCGAGCGATCGAGCCTTCCGTTTTTTAAAGCAATCGAGACAGCAACAAGATAAACTATTCCAGCACCTTAACAGCCTGACAGCCGGGATTAAGGAACTGAAATTAAACTCAAAACGCCGTCAAACTTTTCTGACAGATGAACTCTATTATACAGCACAAAACTACCGACAGCACAGCGCGATCGCCCTGACTATTTTTGCTGTAGCGGCTACTTGGGGACACCTCTTATTTTTTTTAGTGGTTGGTATTGTGATTTTTGCATTACCCGCCATCTCAGATATTAAACCCGCAATTTTATCGAGCTATGCAATTACGATCGTTTACTTAACTATTCCTCTTGATTACATTATGAGTGCGCTGCCAAGTATCGGCAACATCATCGTTGCTTTGCAAGCGATTGAAGCGCGGGATTTTGCGGTGTTACTGTGGCGGCTAGTTTGAAACAATTTGGCATCGATCGATTTGCGGTTATTGAAAAAGGTGATTCTGTCGGTACGATTTGGAAAAACGCTTACGATCGCCTCACCATTCATACTCCCTACTTTTCGCTACCTTTCTTTCAGATATCGAAGAGGTACTCAATTTTCAAAACTAAAAATGAAATGATTGATTACCTTGCCAGCTATGCCAATCATTTTCAAGTTGATTCCCATATGCGATTCAATGAAGAAGTACAGTCGATCGCGAAAATAAATAATTTATCAAATTCTGACTTGAATTGGGAAATTAAAACCAACAAAGACACTCTACAATGCAAATTTCTTGCTATTTGTACTGGATTAAACAACAAACCAATAATGCCGTACTTCCCCGGTCAAGAAAACTATTCCGGTCAAATTATCCACAGCCAACACTATAGAAATGGCGTACCTTATCAAGGTCAGCGAGTCTTAGTAGTTGGTTCTGGAAATTCAGCAGCAGAAATTGCCCTCGATTTGCACGAACATGGGGCGGCAATTGTCGATATGTTAATTCGCGGCAAACGTTGGGTTTTTCCCTTGCATCCACACCTGCAAACATTACAATATTGGTTTTTTGAAGCGCTATATTTTGTACGAAATTGGTTAAATCTAGCGAAACCAAAACTCGATCGAATGGAGCAAATTGAACGTATTTTAAGCTTTTCTCCAGAAGAACTCAAGCAGGAAATTGATGCTGCGGATCGCTGGATTAAACGTTTTGCTGTCGATTTAACTGAATTTTCTATCTACCCGGAAGACCGAGGTCCGATGGATATTGAAGTAGATAGCGGGCGGGTTGCATGGGTCGATCGCGGGACTGTCAAACACATTAAAAACGGAAATATTCGGGTAATTTCAAGTAGTATCAAAACGCTAAATCTCAAAAGTGTCTGTTTTGAAAATGGTGAAGAACGGGGTTATGATGCGATTGTTTTGGCAACCGGATTTAGACCGAGAATTCACGCAATTTTAGAACGGGCTGATTTGTATCTCAATGCGGGCGATCGCTATTTACCAAAAACCGATGGCAAATGTCGATCGCTCGCCGATCCAACGCTATATTTTGTAGGCTTTGAAAAGACGCTGTGGCGAGCATCAACCTACGGTCATTATGGATGGCTTACAGGTAAAATAATTGCCACACAATTGCGCGAACAGCCTTTGAAAAATCTCGCTTTTACATAAATCTCGATCCCCCTAAATCCCCCTTAAGAAGGGGGACTTTAAGAGCATTAAAATAAGGACTTTAAGAGCCTTAAAAATGGTAATTTTAAAAGCGCTTCCGGTCTTACCCTTAAGAAGGTGGGCTAGGGAGGATCTAGCTTTAATCGCGGAACTAAAAGCGCTTCCGGTTCCCCCCTTCTTAAGGGGGGCTAGGGGATCTGGCTTTAATCACCAGACAGCTTCAGGATGCTTGAATGTGCTTCATAAACCTACAATCTGCTGTATGTATTTTTCCATTCATCTACTTAACTTTTCTGTCCGAGATTTACTAAACTCCTTAACTTTTCTGTATCGACTCCAAGACGGGCTTCTTCTATAAATAAAACATCATCAATTTTCAATTCCAGGAGTTATCCCATGAACAAGCAAACGATTTCTCTCAGCAAAAATCGCGTTAGCCGAATTCTGGCACTTGCCTTACCAATTGGTGTTCTGTGTCTGTCACAAGGTTGTGCTCCGCCGTATCGTCGTGGTGAAGCACCGAAATCAGTACCTGTAGCAACATCAGAAATAGCAACACCTGCCGCAAACCATAGCTTCACCAAATAACGTTTTGATATTTCCAAAACAGTTAGTAGTTCTATGTTGATGGGTAATGGATATCGGGTTTAACCACCCGTCCATTACCCATTATTTAGTTTCAAATTTTGGCATTCGATCGAGCTAGAAAACCCAAATTGATATGAATTACACACTGAAGATTTGTCGGAAAAATAACAGAAATTGATTTATTGTTCGGCAGGTTTGCTCCTATCGATCGAAACCTGCAAAATATTAACTTTTCTAAAGTTATATTAAGATATCTTTCATAGCAAATAATTTAATTTTTGTCAAGGTCAGTTTGGCGAGAACAGACCGATCGCTGCCGATCTTTTCAATTTGATTTGTATCGTGCAAACTGCAATTAGGGCTAGACCGCGACAACTCAACATTGGAGCAAACATTCAACTTAGAGTTTTCCACCCATCAAGTCAGGGATTTAACAGAACGTTATGGATTGAATTTATCTGAAAGTGAGTTATCTCAATTAATGCAGCTTGTAGGGGGTCATCCATTTTTAATCCAGCAAGCACTTTACCATTTGTCACGGCAAGATTTGACATTTAATCAGTTAGTACAAACAGCCGCAACGGATGCTGGAATTTATCGCGATTGCTTGCACCGCCACTTGGGAAGTTTGCAAGAAGATCCACAATTGTCAGCAGCTTATGTTCGGGTTATCAAAGCATTAAAGCCTGTGGAATTAGAGCAGTTGTTGGCGTTTAAGCTTCATAGCATGGGCTTAGTTGCTTTGCAAGGAGATCGGGTTTTACCTAGTTGTGAGTTGTATCAACAATATTTCGATCGAATTTTTTAAGTTGAAGGAAGGCACTACATGGATAACACGGCTACACGGATGAATTATCGAAGTCAGAAGTCAGAAGGAAGAGAGAATAGGTGTCAACTTAAGACTAAAAAATTAATAAATCTCGCTTTTACCCGCAATCTAGATCCCCCTAAATCCCCCTTAAGAAGGGGGACTTTGAGAGTGCTTCCGGTCCCCCCCTTCTTAAGGGGGGTTAGGGGGGATCTGGATCTAATAGTTAAACAGCAGTCTGTAACTACAACTGTCAACTGTCAACTGTCAACTCATTACTTTTTGAGCTTGGCGGAGAGATTCGATCGTACTTATCGAATGTTTGGCAACTGCATCTATTTCCTCTACAGTATTAAACCTGCCAATGCCAAATCGAATTGAAGCATAAGCTAACTTGTCCGATCGCCCGATCGCTGCTAAAACATGAGATGGCGATATTTTCGCCGAAGTGCAAGCAGAACCAGATGAAACTGCCGCCGCCGTCTGCAATCCTAACAGCAATGCTTGACCGTCAACGCCACCTACACTAATATTGAGATTTCCCGGCAATCTCTTAGTAGGATGACCGTTGATGTAAATCTCACCAATTGATTCTAACTGTTCCCACAAACGCTGCCGCAAACTAACTACCCGTTCCGTTTCCGACTCCATTTCTGCCAGCGATATTTCTACTGCTTTGGCAAATCCTACGATTTGCGGCACGTACAAAGTACCCGATCGCATTCCCCTTTCGTGCCCGCCTCCGTGCATTTGCGGCGCTAGTTGTACCCTCGGTTTGTTGCGCCGCACGTACAGCGCGCCGATGCCTTTTGGTCCGTAAATCTTGTGCGCTGTCAAAGACATTAAATCAATATTCATCTCCTCCACATCTAGAGGAATTTTTCCGATCGCCTGCGCTGCGTCTGTGTGAAATAATATGTCATTGCCGCGACAGATTGCTGCTATTTCTGCGATCGGCTGGATGACGCCAATTTCATTATTTGCTGTCATCACCGATACTAATATTGTCTCTGCCCGAATTGCTCCAATTAAGTCGCCTATATCGATCGTTCCGTCACTCTTTACTGGTAAAAATGTAATCTCAAATCCCAATTTTTCCAAGTAATGGCAGGGGTCGAGAATTGCGTTGTGTTCTGTTTTTACTGTTATAATGTGCTTGCCTTTGTTAAAATAGGCTTCGGCGATACCTTTAATCGCTAAGTTATTTGCCTCGCTTGCGCCGCTGGTAAAAACAATTTCTTCGGGAGAGGCATTAATAGCTGCTGCTATCGTTTCTCGCGACTGTTTTACTGCCGCTTCTGCTTCCCAGCCGTAGACGTGGTTGATGCTGGCGGCGTTGCCGAATTGTTCTGTGAAATACGGCACCATCGCATCAAGTACTCGTTTGTCTACAGGGGTTGTTGCGTGGTTGTCTAGATAAATAGGACGTTGGGACATAGTGTCGGTACAGTTACGGAAGGTGATAAATTTATTCTAGGTTAACCCCAAGTTTTCTAATTTAAATTAATGATTAACAAAGATTCATAAAAGTTTATGCGAGCGGATATCCAGGGATTAGAAATTACGATCGGCGAACTCAAGCTGCTCAGCGGTGTCCGACCCGATTGCGCTTACCGGCCGGCAACTGCGACTAAGTTTGTCCGCGAAGGTTTGAAAACTCTCGGTTTAATTGTTTTAGTTTTAATTAGTTATTTTTTAGTAGTGGAGATATTTCCTGCCGCTTATTTGTGGGCTGTTGCCCTGCACTTAGCTGCCACCGCCGGCTTAATCTTTGAGGACGCGCAAAAAATTATCCGCAGTCGCGCTAACAAACATTTAATAAATCTTTTCAATGATGTCGATCGATACAATGCGATTATTAAAGCTATAGAAATAAACGATCGCATCGAAGATGCCGGCAATCAAGAAGTCAAAATAGCCGATCGAGCCAAAGTTGTGCAAGCATTACATCTCATTAGAGAAGATTTAGTACGGGCTTTGAAGACCGAAAGAATCCTCAGGGAAAATAAAAAATTTGTGGCTGCGAATACAGAACTTTTTGCTACTAATTTAAAAGCTTTAAACGGCCTGCAGATTGGCAACCCAGCCAGCGAGCGGGGGCGACTGCTGAACGAGGCATTGCAGTTAGCTTTGGCAGTGCAAGCAGAAATCAAAAAATTGCAAGAGCGATGCGGTTCTAATTCCGACCCTTATTAAGGTACAAGATTCGATCGCCCAGTATTATTAAGAAATATAACCGAAATCGCAAACTTTTTTCTGCAAAGTAACAACCTAAGGATATGTTGTAAAGGAGAAGTTAATCACCAGGTCTGTATGTCTGCCAAACCCAAAATTATAGTTCTCGACGACGATCCGACAGGTTCCCAAACAGTCCACAGTTGCTTGCTGCTGACAAGTTGGGACGAAGAAACCCTGCGTTTGGGACTGCGGGATAAGTCGCCGATTTTCTTTATACTCACAAATACTCGGGCGCTGCCTGCAGAAAAAGCAGCCTCCGTTACTCGCGAAGTGTGCCAGAATCTCAAAAGCGCGATCGCGGCCGAAGAAATCGCAGATTTTCTAATAGTTAGCCGTTCCGACTCCACCCTCCGCGGCCACTTTCCCCTGGAAACCGATACCATTACCGAAGAACTAGGTCCTTTCGACGCTTTGTTTATGATTCCCGCCTTTTTTGGAGGAGGAAGAATTACCCGCAACAGCGTCCACTACTTAATGGTTAACGGCATCGAAACGCCAGCCCACGAAACAGAATATGCCAAAGATTCGGTATTTCCTTACCAGCACAGCTACCTGCCGGATTATATCGAAGAAAAAACAGCAGGGCGCATCAAAGCAGACTCTGTAGAGCGAATTTTGCTGGGGGATATTCGCTACGGAAGCTTGGACAGGCTGTCGGAATTTACCGACAACCAATATGCGGTAGTTGACGCAGAAACTCAAGGAGATTTAGACAACTTTAGCAAACATATTTTCGAGGGAATCAGCAAAGGAAAACGGTTTTTATTCCGCAGTGCAGCGAGCATTCTGACATCTTTAGCCGACTTGGGCAACCAGCCGATCGCAGCCGAAGATATGTCACAATACGTGCGGGAGGGCAAACCGGGAGCAATAATCGTTGGTTCTCACGTCAAGAAAACCACAGAACAATTGGAACGGTTATTGGAAGAACCGAATGTAGCTAGCGTTGAAATTGATGTATCTCACTTGCTAGAAGATTCTGCCGATCGGCGAGCCAAAATTCAAGAGGAAATTTTGGAAAAAATTCACAGCATTCACGCTGAAGGCAAAACGCCTGTAGTTTATACTACTAGGGAAGAACTTACTTTTGATAATGTTGAAACGAGGTTAAAGTTTGGAGCTGAGGTTTCTAGTTTGTTGATGGATATCGTGCGAGGAATGCCTACCGATATCGGATTTTTAATTAGCAAAGGCGGTATTACTTCCAACGATGTTTTGAGCGATGCTTTGGCGCTAAAAAGCGTGCGATCGCTCGGTCAAATTACGGCAGGTTGTTCGGTGGTAAAAACTGAATCAGACCACCCCCTATTTCCAGATTTGCCCGTGGTTTTATTTCCCGGAAATGTCGGAGATGCTAATACTTTAGCTGGGGTTTACAAGCGGTTGAGCAAGTAAGATCGCGTTCGATCTATAACAGTTTGTAGTGTGGACTTCAGTCCGCATAATAGAGCGGACTAAAGTCCACACTACGAACAGTTTGTAGTGCGGACTTAAGTCCGCATAATAGAGCGGACTAAAGTCCGCACTACGAACCTTTTTTCCACACTACGAACCTTTTTTCCTCAATCAATCTCCTACTTCTTCGACAACAGAAGCAGCAGCCAGAGTATCAGACCACAATTTGAGGACTAAAAACTCCGCCCGATCGCTCAATACCGTAGCAAACACTCCGTCAGCAGATTCAGACTCCCCAGAAATCCAAGTACCCCGCAGAGTCACTTCCACACAGTCAGCATCCGCAACGCAAAGGGCGATCGAATCCGTGCTGTCCCGGCGTGCCTCAGTTTCCAACAAAGACAGTTCGGGCAAATTCGCGGGCAGCAAAAACGCCGCAGTGCTCGGTTCGACGCAAATGCTGTGACCAACTCGCATGGCCAACACGACTCGCAACGCGACTAATTGTTCGGGAGATTGAACCAAACGCTCTAGGTTAAAGCCCGTTTCTGTGTAAGTCAACTTCAGCATATTGACAGCCCTAAAATTGGAATTTGAAAATGAAAATCGAGAATCGGAAATTGGAATTGGGCATCAGAGATGAAGGAAAGACGGAATAAACAGTTTGCTATTGCGTCTTTGAATCATTTTCTATTAAAAATTAGCAACCAGCAGTTACTTTTGGGCCGACAAACTGACAGCAGACAATTGCCAACGAAAAACAGGGTTAAAAGCCCCCCTATTAGAAAGACGAATGGACTAACTGTCAACTGTCAACTGTCAACTGTCAACTATCAACTGCTACCAATTACCAACTTGCTCTTCTCCAATTTGATGTTCGTGCCAAA
Organism: Oscillatoriaceae cyanobacterium Prado104; assembly: GCA_025454405.1. GTDB lineage: Bacteria > Cyanobacteriota > Cyanobacteriia > Cyanobacteriales > Microcoleaceae > Microcoleus. Next base: position 44,404 of record JALOON010000037.1, read on the forward strand.
ACAGTTCGGCAAAAGCCACTGTTGGGTGCATCGGGGCCTTAGGTTTAGTTCGCAGCGGCATGGCAGCTTCTGCAGGAGTCCTATCGCCCTTGCGGGAATTGCAACGTTCGCAAGCTGTCACCACGTTGTCCCAAGTGTGCTGTCCCCCCTTCGATCGGGGCAGGACGTGATCCAGCGTCAAATGCTTGCTGCTGCCGCAGTATTGGCAAGAATGGGCGTCGCGGCGCAAGACTTCCCGGCGGTTGACCGGCGGCACCTTCCACAGGCGTTCGCTGTTGGTGAAAGTCAGGCGGATTTGTTCTGGTACATGGATGGCGGTGCTGGACGATCGCACCAGCCAGCCGTTGCCGGTGGTAAAATCCAGAGGTTCGGCCTTGCCTGTGACCAAAAGTACGATCGCCCGTTTGATGTTGACGCGGCTCATCGGCAGGTAATTTTTGGAAAATACCACTACAGATTGCCTTAATACATCAGTTGCTACGGTCACGGCTTGTCCTCCTCTTGTTGATTTTAGATTTTGGATTTTAGATTTTCGATTTTGCCAGCAAAACCCCGGTTTTTAATCCCGGTAAAAACCCGATTTCTTTGATTGGAGTGCGTAAGTTCTGAGGCTTTAACTTAAAACTCTCAACTTACCGATTGAAACTTTTGCTCTTTTTCTTGCTGCACCTTTGACTAACATCAAATGCCCCCGCTTCTTTCCTTCAGAAGCGGGGGCTAGAAAAACTGCTGGAGGCAAATTTTCATCCTGTTCGGGTACAGTCGTTTAGCCGTACCTCCCGCTTCGCGTCTGGGTATGTGGCTCTGCCACTTTCAGGCCTGACAGGCCTACCTCATGCCGATTAATTTCTGCAACTTGTCCTAATCCACTATAACCGCCTTTAAAGAGGCTTGCGCCGAGCCAGGATGCAGCGGGGATCGCCGGACAACCCGTGCCGAAGACGGGCCGCAACGACTCTCCACGATCCTGAGGGCGATCGCGATCGAGTTGATAGCAGGAGTAGGGGGGGAGAAATTTCACAGAAGGCACAAAAGTGGTAAGAGAGCTTTTACATCTGGCTGTAAACATACTACACTGATATTACAGATATGTCCACCCTTTTATGGAGAAATTGTGATGCATACACTACCGAGAACTTCAACCACCGAAATGGAAGTCACCAGCATTCGTTTGGAACGGGAGCTCAAGGAGAGATTGAAGGATCTAGCGGGCGATCGGGGCTATCAGGCTTTGATTCGAGATTTGCTCTGGAATTACGTGCAGCAGAAATCTGGAGAGTACCGGCAAATGTTTACGCGATCGGATATTCGAGCCAGCATTGGTGCTACCGCACAGCAGGAAGAACGCTGCGCGCTTACTGGAGAGTTAATACGACCTAATGAGCCGATGTTATTGGGACTGACGGTGCACGGCGAGATGGTGCCACTGAGTATGGGGAGTTTGGCAGGATAAGTTAGTTTATCGAGAATTTGGGAGCGATCGGCCTGGGGCTTTCAACCCCAGGCGCTAGCAACAAGCAATGAATTAAGTCCGTTGTGGAGGCAGAAACCGGGTTTTTGCTGAAAATCACCCGCATTCACCAACAGTTAAAGTAAAAACCCGGTTTCTTTGGTTTGATGCGTAAGTATATAAATTAATGTCGCGAATTGATGATTTATAATTCCACAAATTCTCTCTTATATTTATTGCAGCTAGCTTTCGCACCGGTAGGAGCTTTCAGTTATTCGGAAGGAATCGAAAGCTTAGTAGAAATGGGGGCGATAGACAGCGAAATTACTTTGAAAAATTGGCTGCAAGATTCGCTGCAATTCGGAGCAATTAGAATAGAAGCTGCGGTAGCAGTACGCGCTTTGAGGGCTGCTGCTGCGGGAGATTTAGCAGTATTGAGTTACTGGAATGATTGGGCGACTGCTGCGAAAGAAACAGAAGAATTGCGGTTGCAAAGTTGGCAAATGGGACGAACTTTAGTGAAGTTGTTGCTCGATTTGCGAGATCCTGCATTTTCTCAATTAACTGTGCCTGTAAAAGAGTTAGTGGAATCTGCCGGAAATCCTTGCAATTTCGCGATCGCCTTTGGCATTGCGGCCGCTGCTTGGCAGATTGAAGCCCAAACAGCTCTGTTGGGATATTTGTACAGTTGGGCGGCAAATTTGGCAAGTGCGGGGGTTAAATTGATTCCTCTAGGTCAAACAGCAGGCCAGCAGTTGCTGTTAGATTTGCACTCACAAATTAGCTGTACAGCCCGAGAAGTTTTACAATTAGAAGATGATGATTTGGGCAGTTGCAGTTGGGGTTTGGCGCTGGCTAGCATGGCTCACGAAACTCAGTACACTCGATTGTTTCGTAGTTGACAGTTCGCTCCGGTGCTCTGGTTTGCTCTGGTTCCCAGGCTGTGCCTGGGAACCCATGCCCAGAGGCTCTGCCTCGCGAGTTCCAGTCGAGGCAGAGCCTCTAGATCTGCATTCCCAGGCACAGCCTGGGAACGAGTAACGAGTAACGAGTAATCCGCTCAATACCAAAAATGCTCTGGTTGCTCTGGTTCCCAGGCTCTGCCTGGGAATCCATGCCCAGAGGCTCTGCCTCGCGAGTTCCAGTCGAGGCAGAGCCTCTAGATTTGCATTCCCAGGCACAGCCTGGGAACGAGTAACGAGTAACGAGTAATCCACTCAATACCAAAAATTAAACAAATCAAAAAATCCAAAAAATCGCAAATCCAAAATCTAAAATCTAAAATTCTATGGTTGCTTTTCGTTTGGGAATTGCCGGCCCGGTAGGTTCGGGAAAAACTGCATTAGTTGATGCTTTGTGCAAGTCAATGCGAGAACAGTACAAGATTGCTGTTGTAACTAACGACATCTACACTCAAGAAGACGCGCAATTTTTGGTGCGGAGTCAAGCTTTAGAGAGCGATCGCATTTTGGGAGTGGAAACGGGCGGCTGTCCCCACACGGCGATCCGCGAAGATGCTTCAATTAATTTAGTGGCGATCGAACAATTGGAATCAAAATTTACCGATCTCGATTTAGTATTAGTAGAAAGTGGCGGCGACAATTTGGCGGCAACTTTCAGCCCGGAATTAGTGGATTCGACAATTTATGTCATCGATGTGGCTGCGGGCGATAAAATTCCGCGCAAAGGCGGACCGGGAATTACTAAATCCGATTTGTTAGTGATTAATAAAACTGACCTTGCACCCTTTGTTGGAGCCGATTTGAGCGTGATGGAACGGGATGCTAAAAAGATGCGGGGAGATAAACCTTTTGTTTTTACTAATCTGAGAACGCGGGAAGGATTGGCATCGGTGATTGATTTTGTTAAGTTGAATATTGCATGACGAGCGACTTCGATCGCGATCGGTCCGATTGGTTAAATAATATTATGTGCGATCGATTGACAGTAGTTGTTGTAGGGGCGGGTTCACCAACAATATCGGCCAATAATTGACAACATCAGAAACCCGCCCCAGCCGAGATATCGATCGCCTTCCGTCAGAGAAGATGGCGAACAAGTGAGGGGAATGGAGGGGCGATCGAACTTGTGCCTGAATCCAGTTAGTTGATTATTGAGCGGTCACAGTCACAGTATAGTTTGTGTTCCCTCCTTGTTCTTGAACCACAAGAATATAGTTGTCAGCGCCTAAGATTCCTTTAATTGTTCCTGGTGAATTACTATAAGCTGAAGCACTATCTATCTTTTCATTAGCATCTATAACTCCATTACCATTTGTATCAACATAGAGCCACATCCCAACTTCGTTAGTTACTCGATCTAAGACAATATTGACATTACTGGTAATCTTCAACCTAAATAAGTAAAATTTTCCGCGATTTTGGCGATTTAAAGTAACCGTGTCACTAAAGCTTTTACGATCTTGCAAAACTCCCAGATTAATTACTTCATTAATTGCATATGGTGATGATGGAGATTCAGACCTAAGAGCGTACTTTAAGCTTGTTCTTTGTATGATTGTGAAAGCAACGTGCTAAACTATATATCTCACAGGGAGTTTGGTCAAGCAAAACTCCTACATAAACTATCCATCACTGAGAGAGTTGGAAAATGACCGTTAACGAAGCACTAACCATTGTCGAAACACTTTTAGACTACCAATGTCTCAATAAAGTACAAAAAATAGTGTTTTGTCAATCCTGGGAAGGGCGGTCTTATGTGGAAATTGCTAACAGCACAGGCTATGAGTTTGATTATATAAAAGATGTTGGTGCTAAATTATGGAAACAACTCTCTGAAGCCTTTGGAGAGAAAGTCAAAAAAGATAATATTCAGTCAGTTTTAAACGGAACTTACCCCCGGAGGGGGTAGTTTCGGTGGCTGTATTCTTTGAGCTGTATTAGTTTTAGCCATTTGGCAGTGACAATTGTGTAGCCATG
>JALOON010000154.1 GCA_025454405.1 Oscillatoriaceae cyanobacterium Prado104
ATTTCGCCCTGAATGTACTCATGCTTAATCTGGCTGAGTTCTTCTAGTTTCAGATACTCTTCCGGGGAGATGTAATTTTGAGTTCGATCGGCAATCATTATTTTTTATTGTAAGTTATTACCAATTATATTATATCGCGAGTGCCCGGTTTTCCAGCTAGCAATCGGTCGATCGAACCGCATTGCTGCACTGTAAATTGTCAATTAGCCGCATACTCCGCCGGGGTTGCAAACCACCGTCTCATAGCAAAAGTCGTCTAAAGACGACTTAAAAACCGAAAAACCTTCGATCGTTCGAGTTAATTATAGGATTAATGAATTAGCTCGTGTCCGCTCGATCGACTCTAAAGGGTTTGTCTGTGGTCGAGCAAGCATTTCGCTGTTATAAGACTTCCGAGCAAAAAAATTATATTCATATTCATCGCATTTAACATTTAATGCGACACGATGTCACTTCTAGCTTGACTGAAGTTAGCGCCCGTATAACCGGTAGTCAACCACAAAATAGATCTTGCCCCGTCGCGAATTGCTTTTTGCAGGGGTTCCGGTTCTCTGCCCGAAGGAACTGCGACGGGCTGAAAAGTAATGCCCCGACTCCCGAGAACAATCTCGCCGATAATCTGAGCTCGCCTCATGTGGTCGTCGGAAGTAATTAAATATACGCTATCAATGCCCCGATCGCGCAATTCATCTACTAGGGTAGTAAAGTTGGTCACGGTATCCACAGCCTGATAGTCTAAATGCACTCGATCGCGATCGATTCCAGCTTCTTCAAACACCCATTCTGCGAACTCCCGATTGCTGCCAGAAGACACCCAAATCGGCAAATTAGGGTGTTCTCGAGCAAATTTTGCCGCAAAAACCTCCCGTTCGATCGCCCCGCCCAGAACCAGCATAGCGTCGGGTTTTTGAAATGCGTTTTTTAGCTGCTGGTAGCCCAACCAAAACACTGCGAAAAGTATTACCGCTACGCGCAAGTTGCGGGCAATCCTCAATCGTCTGTAACGCCACTTTTTGTTTAACTCTATTCTCAACCACATCTAAATCTATAAAAACTTTTGTAGCTGACACGAGAACCATAATAAAAAATACCGCAGGTCAAGCCCACTTACAGGAATTAATACCATTTTCGATCGGCAATTTGCGATCGGGCAGGGCCGGGCGGAGGGATGACAGACTGCAAAAGCGTTGAGAGCTTGCTTGCTGTTGTATCCTTTTTTGAAACAGGTAGCAAGATCCAACAGCAACGATTGACGGGCCGATCGAACATCAATGTAAAACTGGACGTTCTCTGTTAAAGAACCCCGATGTTTTCACAGCCCTAAATAGTTTAACGGGACTGGCCGGATTTGAACCGGCGACCTAGCGCTTCAGATTTGTGTGAGTTTCCCCACTCTCCGGACTATTCCTTCACCGTAGGCTGAAAGCCCTTAGGTGGCGGCCGTATGTTTGGGAAATTTTACTGGAAAATCTTACAGTATTTTTTTCCCAAAACCAGTCTCTGCACCTTCTCGCCCAAAAATTTTTGTGAAAACTTTGGTCGAGCTTGGCTCAAGATTACCATATCTGCTGCCAGACTTAGGCTTCCTTGAGTTTGACCGCATTCACTCCCAGAGTTTCCTCGTAGGGTGCCCGATGCTTCAGGAGGCGCTTGCTCTATCCATCTGAGCCACAGCCCCAATTGATGAACCGTTTCGATTATAGCAGTTAATGGCGATTGTGGATGCCAAGATTTATAGTCCTGGACGCACGGGTCTCCAAAAACCCGGTTTCTGCGCCAATCTTTCCCATCAACCGACGATTTTTGCCAGAAACCGGGTTTTATGCTTCCTGCACTAATTCAGTTGCCGCAAGCTGCTAGTTTGGCAGCGATGCAGGCAAAATTATCTGCCGCATTGAGTTTGCCGGCACCGTAACAAGCCCGCCGCCGCCAAGCTGTCACGGGGAGATGTCCCGGCGGCGCATTTCGATCGAAAGAAAGTTCGTCGTAATATTTCCAATTATCCTTGACCCGCCAGCCAACTCGATCGCACAATTCTGTATAATTGCCCCCGACACTTTCCCAAATTTGCTGCTGGACAGTCCAACCGAAGCGCCCGTTGCTGTACTCTTGCCAAAGTCGGTCGATCGTGCCAAGGTCGGTACAGGGCAAACTGTCAATATCTGCTGCTGTCAGCCAACCTTCTTCTTCTCGCAGCGAAATTTGCAACAAAATTTCCCAAGTGTGTTCGTCTGCTTTGCGCCATTTTCCAGTTTCTAAGAGTTTTGTCAGTTGCCGGTAGTCCATCCCGACTTCAGAAATTGCGGGACTTGCATCGGGCATAACGCTGATTTTTTCTTCGATTCGCTGTAGAGTATTGGCGATCGATTCTGGGTTCAATTGTTCGAGGCGGTACAAAACCCATTCTAACTGAGATTGCAAGTACGATCGCTCGATCGCGCCTTGCTGCAATTGACTTTGCAACTCATCAAATCTTGTTTCCCAACCTTGTTGGCTGCTGGCAAATTCCCACATTTGCCTCGCCCAATTCACTCTATTTTGTTCTTTTTTTAAATAAGCTTTGGTAACTTTGGAACGCTGCGAGTGCGGCATCAAATCCCAACCGCAAATCGAACAGAACTCTACGCTTTCTTCTAAATACTCAGTATTGCAAACAGGACAGTTCGGCATTTTAAAATTGTAAATCACAGCAACCGGAATCCAGCAAATCAGCAGGCTAAAAAAATATATATATTGTCCCAAACAACGCTTTATCTATTAACGAGTTCCCTCTCTTGTCTTCTCTCCCCTTCTGTTCCTCTGCGTCCTCTGCGTCCTCTGCGGTCGATCGTATAAAATGCCTGCCTCCTTTTACAATCTAACAACATAATTAGGTTTTGCGTAAATCCCATAATTGCTAACCAGCTAATTGACTCAAGCGTTTGAGGATGCTCAAAACCCGATACAAATCATTACCGGGGTTGCGCAGTGAATATTCGGCAGATGTGGCATATTCTGGGAATTCGCCTCTAACTAACTTGACAAAAGCAAAGTTGGCCCCAGTCGCTATCATCCCAAAACTTGGTGTTTCGGGTCGCGGATCTGCGAGCATATAAGTAAGAATTTGGGCGAGTCCTTCATCTACAGAAAAAGCGAGTTTTTTTGATTCAATAACTGTCACCCATAGCTTGTCTTTTAAAAGTAAAATATCAATTTTACCCTCAATTGCCACTCCGCCATCATCTTCTATCAAGTCGATCGACTTTTCGGCTTTGATGTGAAAGGGCGATAAATAAAATTTACCCACAAACAGTAGCGGACTGATGATAGTTAGCTTGATGACATTTTCTAGCAGGGGCGGGTACTGAATTAAATTAAAATAGCTGGCTTTTACTTGGTCCAGTAATTGTTTTTCTATATCTGTCAGTTCTGGCAAGTTTTCTTGCCATTCGCGGAAAAATTGCTCGTCTTGATTTAATTTGAGGTCGAAATTGTCAATTAGATATCGCAAATCGATGTTTTGAGCTTTAACTGTTTGTACCATAACCAGCAGTTGTGATGGGTTGACATAGCAGGTTTGGATTAATTGTACAACTAATGCGAGCAAAACATCAGTCTCTGCGATGCTTCGTACCTTGCAATTAAAAATAATATCAAGTCCGGTTGCATCGGACTTGTATAATCGAGCGATCGCTATTTTGTTTTCAATAGCTTTTGTTTCGTGCATTCTTGAACGGCAACAGTCGCTGGCGACAAGCTTGGAAGCTCCACGAGCAGACTAATACCAGCCATTCCACAGTCCACCATCGTCCGCTAAAGAGTCGAGTGCTTGCCAAAGATGCGCTTGCTCAAGATCTGACAACATTGGCTCGCGCCCTGGATGAATGCGACGGCGATCGATTAATCCTTGCGCACCCATTTGGTTGTAACGGCGGGCTATTTGTGGAAATATAATTTTTCAGCGTCAGGAACGATCGCAAATTCTAAAAATTGTAAAATTAGCTGGTTGTACTTCCTATCTGTAAAATTATCCCTGTGAAATTTTGGCGCGATCGCGATTAAATGCACGGGGCGATCGTAGTTTACTCGATCGGCAAAAGGTTTGCTCTCTAACAAAGCATGATAATAACGAGTTAATCCCATCAACCTAGGGCGCGCTGCGCGCACCTTACCCGTTAAATAATAGCACTATGATTCTTAGTGCTAACTCAACTTTAATTAAAACGGATAACTTTTTCACTGTCTGTAAGGTGTGAAGTATCGCCGTTAAGCTCGATCGACCATCCCGAATCTTGCCGCCCTATTTTCACCACACAGCACAAAGCAGCGTTAATTTCGGTTTCGGTGTTGCCAGCCAGCCCGATCGCGCACCCCAAAACCGACGCGCCGTGACCTACTAACAGTATATCTTCGGGAAACTCTGCCGCGAGGCGTTTGGCAGTTTCCCCGGCCCGATTGAGGCAAT
>JALOON010000001.1 GCA_025454405.1 Oscillatoriaceae cyanobacterium Prado104
CTATGGGTTTTGAAGAAATTAAGTTTAGGCGACTGAAGTCGCTGCCGCTTTCCTCCCCATGTCTAAAGCCAGGGGCTTCTCGCTCGTTTTTCTGGTGAATTTGGGGAGGATGCATTCCAGGAAAAGAAAATGATGTGGGGGGAAGAACCAACCACCTTAGCCATCGAGGCCTCTGAGATTTTTAAGCAACTAGGCTTTAGTTACCCCTTAAAACGTAGAGTTTCAAATGTCGCAAACAATCGAAGGTGGCTGTCAGTGCGGTGCAGTCCGCTATTCCATATCCGGTGAGCCAGTTTTTGCAGCTATTTGCCATTGCTCGATGTGTCGGCGCGCCCACGCAGCACCGGCGGTAGCTTGGGCTATGTATCGGGAGGAGCAGGTTCAGTTCAAAAACGCACAACCCAAACTCTATTCCTCCTCTCCAGAAGCCAAGCGCGGCTTCTGCGGCACCTGTGGCACTCAAATTTCTTTCACAGCCAGCTTTCTACCTGGTTTGATAGATATTGCGGTGGGTAGCCTTGACAACCCAGAAGCAGTAAAACCCACCCTGCACTACTGGTATTCAAAGCATCTATCGTGGGCAGACTTCGCGGGCACCCTACCGCGTCATCCCGAACTACCACCGTTTTCTTGACGCGCTGGGCTAACAATGCACTCTTGTCGGTGCACCCTACTTTACCTGAATTTAGAACTGATACTTTTAATCCAGACAACTTCCGACATCTTAGACATCATCTGACAGTCTGAATACAACATCATTCTCAGAAACACTTGCCAGTAATTAGCCCGCAGTGGTCAAGATCTTGTACTCTAATATTAGACGCTTCAATTTTGCTCATCTTTGAAAAATACTCGATCGAGCGATCGCACCTGCGGAATGTGCGTTACTACAAACTAACGTAGATTTACCAAATAAAATGTTGGGTTTAGGGTAATTAGAGACTGCCAATCCATAATTAATTAAGGGTAAAAATACGATATGCTCCTGAGAATCTAACTCTAACTAGACCACTTGAAATCCTTAAAAAGGTAGAGGATCTTCTCGGCTCGCTAACTCGCTCCTGCCCGTGTAACCCGATTTAAGATAATCGAAAATGTATTCAAATGCTTCTTCAAAGTGTTTGGGTTCGTCGATGAGAATTTTGAACTCGTGACCCAACGGCCAAACAGTGACGACATAATTGTCAATAACTTTTTCAAGTGTTAAAGAGATTTTGACTGTTTCGCGATCGCCCGTTTCGGGATTGGCGGGATTTTCAAACACTTGAATTATCAGATCGAAATGGAGGAAACCATTGTCATCAAACCACGGTTGTTGTCGGTCGATCGAACATCCAAAATAATCGGTCAGTTGCTTGATGAAAATTTCGCTAAACTCCAGACAAGCTTGGCGGGATTCGCGATCGGCTTTTTTAGATGCAGCGTAGGCTTGGCAAAGTTCTTCAAATTTCGACATGGGATTGCTGAATTTTTAATTACTTAAATTATCGTATCTCGTTTGTTCGATCGGCTGCCAACTGCGGACTAATATGAAATAGAAAAAAGAATGCTACCGATCGTGTTGTATGCTACCTGCATTCGGGTTCGATCGTTTGTAGCAAACATTTAGATATTTCATATAAATTCCTCACTACCAACCTGGAAACTGCGGACTAAATTCCTCACTACCAACCTACTGTCATTCTCTCCATTGTCGCTGAATAGCTTCTAATTCCTTAGAACGCGACTTTTATATTCCCATAACAAAGCTGATATTGCCTCATCAGGAATGGGGCGAGTCATATATGCGGTTTGAACTTCTTGAATCGCTTCACCATTAACTAATATTAGCTCGCAATCGCAATATTTTCAACAATTTGTTGAATTCATCGGGCAAAGGCGCGATCGCCTCTATTAATTCACCCGATACGGGATGCTGCAATTTCAGTCGCCATGCGTGCAGGGCTTGTCCGGTTAAATTGACGCCGATCGAACGGTTGGAACTGTAAATCGGGTCGCCAACAATTGGATGTTTTATTTCGGCTGTATGGACGCGAATTTGATGGGTGCGCCCGGTTTCTAGTTGATAGTGGATTAAACAATAATTGCCGAGTCTTTCTTGAATTTTCCAGTGCGTGATGGCGGGGCGTCCACCTTTTTCTACCGACACTACTGCCATTTTTTTTCTGTCTGTAGGATGGCGTCCGATCGGCAGATCTATTGTACCTGTTTCGGTGTTGGGAATGCCGTAAACTATGCCTAAATATTCGCGGCGGGCGGTTTTGGCTTTGAGTTGGGCTTGCAAGTTTTGGTGGGCTGCATCGGTTTTGGCGATCGCGATCGCGCCTGTGGTATCTTTGTCCAATCTGTGCACGATTCCGGGCCGTTGAACTCCGCCAATTTCTGCTAGGGGACAGTGCGCTAACAGGGCGTTGACTAATGTACCGTCGGGATGTCCTGCTGCTGGATGCACTACCAATCCGGCGGGTTTGTTGATGATAATTAATGCGTCATCTTCGTAGAGGATGTCGAGGGGAATTGTTTCGGGTTGGAGAGTGGTAGGTTGGATTTCTGGAAGAGTAATTTGAATTCGATATCCCGTTTTTACTGCTATTTTTTTTGAGGTGCAAGTTTCGCCGTTGACTTTGACATTCCCTTGGGTTATGAGATTTTGGATGCGCGATCGGGATAATTCTGGTATCTGGTTTGACAGCCAAATATCCAAGCGCCGATCTGCCTTATTTATGTTGGATTCTTCTGGAGTTTCTACTGTATAAGTCCGCGCGTTAATATCCATTTTTAGCATTGATTTTCAATTTAAGTAAATCGATTTAATTAAAGTTAAAATACGAATCGCCCAAAAACTTATGAGTTATGTATTCTTTCTTCTTGCTTCGGAATCATGAAAACTAACAACTGTCAAATAATCCCACATCGGGGTTGAGTATCCCTTTTATATTCTCTCCCGATCTCTGTAATCTTTGCGCCCTCTGCGGTTAAATATCAATATAATATCTAACGCAGCTCGATCGCGACAACTGTCAACAGCAAGGTGCGTCGCTTGAGAATTGTCAATTTTTTTGAGAATTGCTGGTAGCGACGCACCCTACGACAATGGTAAGGTGCGTCGCTTGAGAATTGTCAATTTTTTTGGGAATTGTTGGTAGCGACGCACCCTGCATCAACTGTAAGGTGCGTTGTTTGGAGATTGTCGATTTTTTTTGGGATTGTTGGTAGCGACGCACCCTACGTCAATCGATCGACTACTTACTTTCGATTATCACTTGCCAAGTATCTAAGGTTGTGCCTGTAATGCGATCGAGATTTGTCAGTGAATTGAGATATTCAATTCTCGCAGCGAGTTCGGCATTTCTCGCCCTAACTAAAGCCTGCTGAAAATTTACGATATCGATAATTCTCGAACTTCCCACACCCAGTTTTAATTTTTCCTGTTCTATTTCTAGTTGCCTTTGGGCTAGTTCTCTAGCTTGCTGAGCTATTGCTACTTGTCTCTGATTTACGTTAACATCTCTGACCGCGTTTGTCAACTCGATATTTACTCTTTGATTGAGTTCTTTGACGTTGTTATCTGATTGCAAAAGATTGATTTTGCTGCGCTGAAAATCGCGTTCGATCGAGCGGCTGCCGAATTCGCGACTCAAAATTATTCCGGCTCGAAAATCGGAGTTGCTGCTGCCAAATGTTCCCGCACCGCTGTAAGTAGTATTGAAATCTAAGTTCCACTTCCGGTTGTTGTCTGCCAACAATACATTGTATTTAGCTATTTGTTGGTTGAGCCGTGCTTGCAAATAATCGGCTCGGTTAGCAAGGGCGATCTGGCGAATTTTGTCAAGTTCTAAAGGTCTAGATTCTACTACTAAATTTTCTGTTGCTGCTATATTGATATCGAGATCTAAATCGATAATTTCCAGCAGTGCCAACCTGAATCTTTTGAGTTCGCTTTCGGCTGCTAACAAGCTAGCTTCTTGGTCAACTACTGCTTTTTGATTGGGCAAAATCTCAACTTGCGCCAACCGCCCCGCATCGATTAAAGCTTGAGTAATTTCGACTTGGCGGCGCGCGATTTCGAGAGCATTTTGTTCTATTTTGAGAGCTTCCTGAGCTCTAAAAAGTTGTCTGTAGGCGAGAATTGCCGAGGTAATTGTATCGATAAGAGTGGATTTTAAAGTGAGGAGATTGCTGGTTTCAGTGAGTTTGGCAATTTCGATAGAAGCGCGGTTGACATTAACTCCGGCACCTCTCAAAAGCGGTTGATTGAAACTTAGTTGCAAGTTTTGATTGGGTGAGTTATCGCCGCTGAGAACAAAACCGTTCGGATCTACTCTTTGTTGTTGCAGCGACCAGCCAAAACTAATGTTTCCTCCCGTAGGAACTTTCATCGAAACTCTCGCAGATACATCAAATTCATCCGTACTGCTGCTGTTTCCTCCCGACCTAAGATTGATGCCGGATATAGCGATTCTGGGTGTTAAAATAGGTTCAAATTTGCTGTTAGCTACGGCAAGGTCTTGTTTTTGAACGATGCGTTCGAGGTATTGATTTTTGATGCTGCGGTTGTTTTCTAAAGATAAGAATACTATTTCTGATAGCATCAATTCCACTGTCTGTTCTTCCGCAACTGATGCCGATCGATTTTGTTCTGCCCCTGGATTGGGAGTTGCTTCGGATGTCGGTTGCGGGGTGGGTGGAGTTTGGGAAATCGATTTTTCGGAAGGGGGGCTCTGATTCGCGGGCTGCGCTAACGAACTTTTTTCGCCTGCATTTATGCCAGATAACTTGTTGGCTTCAGTATTCTTATTGCTTGCGGTTGCTGTCGGATAATTGGATTGGAGATTGGGAACTTTTGCAGGCATATCTGGATTGTTTTCCTGCGGCATTTCTGTAGCCATTGAAGGAGATTTCGGTTTTTGAAAAGTATTTTTTACCGAGTTAACTGGCTGTTTGCTGGAAATAACTTCCGGTAATTTTTGAGAATTTGGAGCGATCGATTTAGGTGAGGCTGGCGGAGAATTACCTTTTGTCCTTACAGTTGGCGATGACTGGAAAACAACAAATAATATTGCAGCAGCACTGCAAATAACAGCTAGAATCAAACTAAAACGCAATATCCAATCGCGATCGGATTGGGGAGGAGGAGAGTTTTGGTCTGGCGGTTCGGTCATGGAATGAAGGAAGAAGGAAGAAGGAAGAAGGAAGAAGGAAGAATAAAAAAAGTTAGAAAATAATTTAACAGTTGTAGGTTGGGTTGAGGAACGAAATCCAACTCTTTAATATAAATTTAATTAGTCCGATCGCAAGGCTTTTACTGGATCTAGCTGGCTGGCTTTGCGGGCAGGCAAAAATCCAGCGCCCACACCTACCAGCAAAGCCGAACCTAAAGCCAAAACTGCCGTACCGCTGTCAAATTTATAAGGTAATTTAAACGTATCGGCTACAACACCAGTTATAACATGAACCGTTACAATTGCTGAAATCCCGCCTAACAAACTTAACAAAACAGCTTCCAAAATAAACTGCAACATCACCTCTTGCTGCGTCGCGCCAATCGCCCGTCGCAAACCAATTTCGCGCGTCCGTTCCGCCACCGAAGCGATAGTAATATTCGCAATTCCCACACCGCCAACTAACAGCGAAATCATCCCCACCGCCAGCAAAGAACGCGAAACCATTTCCAACGTTTGCTGCTGCGCTAAAATATTCTCCATATTGTTAATAAAGAAAAACTTTTTGCCGGGAAAACGCTGTTGTAACAGTTTTTGTGCTTGTTCTCCCACCTGTTCGAGGTCTTGGATTTTGTGAGGTCGAATCAACAAATCCCCAATGTCCCGACTCCCCGTCAGCGAACTGAAAACAGACATGGGGATAAATATTTCGCCATTAGATTCTCGAGTGCTGTCAGTATTGGTAGGTACAACCCCAACCACAATATAAGGTCTGCTGTTTACATAAATGCGCTGTCCTACAGGATTTTGGCTTTCAAAAAGTCTATCTGCTATAAACTTATCGATAATTGCTACAGGCCGATAGTTGTCAAAATCTGCAGAATTAAAAAATCTGCCAGCAACTAATTTTTTACCGGATGTCAGCCAAAAATCTTGAGTAACAGCCATCATAAAAGGATTCCCTGTTTGACTTTGAAAAATCGTATTTGTAAGACCTGCCCACTGCAATGAACTGATAGCCCGCGCTTTTGGCAAACGCTGTTTTAAAAATTCTAAATCTTCCAATTTGAGTTGCAAAGACTCGCGAGAAATAAAGTCCCATTCTGGACCTACCGTAGCTTGAGGCGCATCCCGTTTTGCCAGTTGTTCTGCAATTACGGTGCGGCTGATATTGCCAACTTGCAAGGTAGCGCTGACGGCAGCTACTCCCATAAAAACTCCGACTGTTGTTAGGGCAGATCGCAGCGGATTTCCGAGTAGGGAATTGCAGGTAAGTGATACTAAATCTGCTGGAGAAAGACTCATTATTTTATGGTAATTGGGAATTGGGAGATTTTATTTAGTGTTTTGATGGTCGGTCGATCTTTCCGCAAGTCCGACAGGGGTTAAAAACCCCTGTCTCATAGCTAAAGTCCTCTGAAAGAGGACTAAAATAGAGTAGAATTTGCCGGAACTTAACAGTCGGTTTTAACTGATATCTTACACCTGTGGCAAAAATCGGCTTTGAAACCGCAAATCTAGCATTGCAACCTATATCTCTTGCTCTTAAATCATATCTTGAAACGGACGATCGCATTTGATAATATTTCTGTAAGAGCGATCGTCGATCTCAGCCCGCCTCTTAAATCGGTTTATTTGCAATAGAAGCGCTTCAACGCGAAGATTTTTGACGGGAGTCCCACCATTGGCAGAAATTGAACCAAGGAACCAGAATCAAGAATAATAAAAAAGTTATAATTCCCGTTCGATAAAGTATTCTGTTTCCTACTTTTGATAACCAAGCTAAATCAATAAAAGGAACAAATCGTATATCGTCTTGGAAATTGAACTCGTCAATAGCAATCATGGTTCCCGATTTGTTTATATAACCCCAAGTAAAGTCTATAGTGACTTTTGCTAGCCCTCCTGTAAAGTTCTCAACTTCTTGACATTGGGGTGGGATAATGAATTGTCCAGTTTTGTTAATGTAGCCCCATAGGTTCCAAACCCGCACCGCTGCCAAACCTTCAGAAAAGTCACGCGCCATGCTAAATTGTGGTGCAATGAGGATTTGCCCAGTTCGATCGATATAACCCCACCGATTCCTAACTTTTACTCGTGCTAATCCTTCCGCAAAATTGCCAGCTTCATCGAATTGCACAGAGATGGTAAATTGTCCTGTCTTGTCGATATAACCCATTTTATGACCAATCCGCACTGCTGCCAAGCCTTCAGAAAAGTCACGCACCATGCTAAATTGTGGTGCAATGAGGATTTGCCCAGTTCTATCGATATAACCGCACTGATTTCTAACTGTTACTCGTGCTAATCCTTCTGCAAAATTGCCAGCTTCATCGAATTGCACAGAGATGGTAAATTGCCCTATCTTGTCGATATAACCCATTTTTTTACCAACCTGCACCGCTGCCAAACCTTCAGAAAAGTCATAAGCCGAATTAAATTGAGGTGAAATAACAATCTGCCCTGACTTATCAATATATCCTGAATTCCCTGCAATTCTAATTTGTGCCAATCCTCCCACAAAATCATAGGCAAAATCTAAATCTTGCATGTCTATTACATACTGACCTGTTTTGTTGATATAACCCCAGCGATTCCCCACCGTAATTCGTGCTAATCCTTCAGAAAACTTACACCCTACACCCTCCTGTGGTTCGATAATAATTATTCCGGTGCGATCTATGTAGCCCGTCTTACCTTTTTGACTGATTGGGAACAAGTTGCTGGAGTTCATCAAAAAATTGGGCTCAAACCTTTTCTTCGGTGGACGGCTTTTTCTTCAACCTATTGTTCGAGCGTTAATCCACAGTCAGAGTATACATAGCCTAAACTAAAACTGCTCTATTCAATACTATAAATCTTGTGCGGACAAGAACGCGATCGCATTAACGGCAATTATCGCAATGACCGCAGCGCATTCCTTTCGCTTCATTTGCGAAGCCAAAAGCTTGCAGCAAAAATTGCCATCGGCACTGTCTGTGGTTTAAATATTTTACCATTTCTTTTGCCGCACTCAAATCCGGTTTTGCAGTTTTCTGCTGTGAAGTTTTGTCGATCGCATAATGAAACGGATCTTCCCATTTTAACAGGCCGCTGCCGTGCAAAATCGCCAGGGCGATCGCGCTTTCTGGAAACTCCCGCGACACTGCGCCTACTTCACCTCTTGCAGGCAAATTTTTAATTAATTTCTGCGCTTCTCGATACTGCGAGCGCAATTTATCTTGAAAAAATTCTCCCCTTTGTTTGTCGTCGGGATACAGCAAACCAGTCGGTTCCGAAATCAACGTTAAAGCATTTGCAGGTTTGCCATCCCGCCCGCCCCTGCCGATTTCTTGAATGTATTCCGACAGCAGCAATGGTGCTTGAAAATGCACCACCCACCGCACGTCAGGCTTGTTAATTCCCATGCCGAAAGCGCAGGTACAAGTTACAAATTTAATTTCTCCGTTCAGCCAAGCTTTCTCAATTTTTCGCCGCGCTTCGGAACTTAAGCCTGCATGATACGCTGCTGTTTGATAGCCTTCATCTGCCAGCAACTCTACTAATTTTTCGCTGTCTTTTCTGGTGCGGACGTAAACCAAGCCGGATTGGTTCGATCGCGCTTCAATAAATTTCAACAACTGCTGTTTCCGCCCTCGCGGCGTCCACACTGTTTGTACTTGCAAGTGCAAATTTGCACGGTAAGGACTCAGCAAAAATTCTTGAGGTTTTTGCAGTTGCAGGACATTTTTAATCGTTTGTTGCGCTTGCGGATCGGCGGTAGCAGTGAAAGCGGCGATCGCAATTTTACTTCCCGCAGGCTTGGTTTTTAATAAGGCAGATCGCACTGTTCCCAAACGGCGGTAATCCGGTCTAAATGTATCGCCCCACTGCACCAAACAGTGCGCTTCATCTAAAATTAAACCGTTAATTTTCACGGGCGGTTTGCTGATAATTTCCCAGACAGGTTTGCTGAGTAAAGTTTCGGGGGATAAATACAGCAATCGCAATTTATTTTGTTGCAGCAACTGCATGGTTTGCATTCGCTGATGTGCGGGTAATTGACTGTGCAGGAGAGAGGCGGGCAAAGCGCGATCGCGCAATTCTTGTACTTGATTTTCCATCAGTGCTACTAGCGGTGATATTACTAATGTTAATCCGGTTTGCAGCAAAGCTGGAAGTTGAAAGCAGATCGATTTGCCGCCGCCTGTGGGCATGACGATGATGGCATCTTTTCCGGCTAGCAAGCTGTTAACGATTTCTCCTTGCGGCGGGCGAAAGTTGTCGTAACCCCAGATTTTTTGAAAGGCGGCGCGGGCTGCATTTAAGGGTGTTGTTTGCGAGGGAGAGTCCATCGGAAATTTTCAAGCAAGTTATCTAGATGCGAATTTTATCATTTATTATTGAACCGCAGAGAGCGCAGAGAGGAAGAAAAGAGGAGATTGTCAACTGTCAACGATCGACGATCGACTATCAACAATTAACTGATGAAATCGAATCTTGCAAAATTGCAAAATCTATAATACAATTATGAAAGATACCCTGGCCTTATCCGTGACAGAAGACAGCCAAGTTGGTGAAGTACGCCGCCTCGCAGTCGCTCTCGCCTCCCAACTCGGATTTAGCGAAACCGATCGCGGTAAAGTGGCTATTGTCGCCACTGAAGCAGCAAAAAATCTCCTCAAACACGCCCGCGAAGGCGAAATCGTCCTCCAAACTCTCAAAAATGTCAGTCGAGATATCATAGAAATCGCAGTGCTCGATCGGGGGCCGGGAATGGCAAATGTCGGTCAGTGTCTGCAGGACGGTTTTTCTACTGCGGGAACCCCCGGTACCGGGCTCGGCGCGATCCAGCGTCTTTCTAATTTTTTTGAAATTCACTCCCTACCGGAACAGGGAACCGCTTTAATAGCGCGCCTGGAATCGGGCAAAAACAGCCGGGAAGCCCTACAAAATCAAAATTCCTTGGAAATTGGGGTGATTAACTTGCCGAAAGTAGGAGAGAAAATTTGCGGGGATTCCTGGGCAGCGGAAAACGCCGGCAACAAAAACTCGATTTTAGTAGCAGACGGGCTCGGCCACGGCAGTTTGGCCTCGGAGGCGTCGCGGGAAGCCGTTGCCGTATTTCAAGTTAACGCCAAACTCGGGCCGAAAGCAATTTTAGAGAAAGCCCATGCTGCTTTAAAACATACCCGAGGAGCGGCAGCGGCGATCGCCCGAATCGATCGCGCGCAAAATACTGTCTGTTTTGCCGGAGTTGGCAATATCTCGGGCGTAATTTACACCGACACTCAGACTCGCAGCATGGTTTCTTACAATGGCACGATCGGACATCAAATGCGCAAAGTAGAAGAATTTATCTATCCCTGGAACCAGCATTCCATACTCATCATGCACTCCGACGGTTTGGCAACGCAGTGGGATTTAAACCGCTATCCGGGTTTGGCGTCGAAGCATCCGGCTTTAATTGCAGCCGTACTTTATCGAGATTTTAAGCGATCGCGCGATGACATGACCGTTATTGTAGCAAAGGAGCGGGAACTTCGATGACTTACCCGATCTTGACTGCTGAAGTCCGCTTTGAACAAGACATCGTGCAAGTACGCCAAAGAGCCCGCCAAATAGCTAGTTTGTTGGGATTCGAGGCGCGGGAACAAACTCGCATCGCGACAGCAGTTTCGGAAATTGCTCGCAATGCTTTTAAATATGCCGGCGGTGGCAAAGTAGAATTTATTGTCGAAGGTCAATCTTCCCAAACTTTTTTAACTCGGATTTCCGATAGCGGACCCGGAATTGCCGATTTGCCGGAAGTTTTGAGTCCGAATTTTCGATCGCAAACCGGCGCGGGCATGGGATTAAAAGCCGCCAAACGCTTGATGGATGAAGTGCGCATAGACTCTTCTCCCGACAGCGGCACTTCGGTGGAATTGATCGAGCATTTTTCCAAACAAATGCCCGTCCTGACTCCAGCAGAATTAAATCAATTCCTCGACAATCTCGCCCGTCAAATTCCCGACGATCCTTACAGCGAAATTCAACAGCAAAATCAGGAATTGATGCGCACTTTAGACGAACTCCGGCAGCGGCAAGACGAACTGGTACAGTTAAACCAAGAATTAGAAGATACCAATCGCGGAGTTGTCGCCCTTTATGCAGAGTTGAACGATAAAGCCGAATCCTTGCAGCGCGTCAGCAAACTCAAAACCAGTTTTATTTCTAACATGAGTCACGAGTTTCGCACCCCGCTAACCGCAATTTTAAGCATTTCCGAAATTCTGTTAAATCGCCTCGACGGGGAACTTTCTGCCGAACAGGAAAAACAAGTAAATTTTATCCGCAAATCCGCCCGAGACCTTACCGAGTTGGTCAATGATTTTTTAGATTTAGCTAAAGTAGAAGCTGGAAAAGTTACAGTCCGCGTTGCTGATTTTGAAGTAGAAGATTTGTTCAGCGCCCTGCGAGGCATGATGCGACCGCTGTTGCCTCAAAGTTCTGCAGTTGCTTTAATATTTGAAGAACCCGCTGCATTGCCAACCCTCACGACGGATGAAGGCAAAGTCTCGCAAATTTTGCGCAATTTTATTTCCAATGCCCTCAAATTTACCGAACGGGGTGAAGTCCGAGTAGCTGCCCAAATGACAGATAGCGACACCATTACTTTTTCCGTTGCCGACACGGGCATCGGCATCCCTACAGCAGACAAAACTCGCATTTTTGAAGAATTTGTCCAAATCGAAAATCCCTTGCAGAGTCGCGTTAAAGGTACGGGATTGGGATTGCCTTTGTGTCAAAAATTAGCTGAGTTTTTGGGAGGAAGCATTCACCTTGAAAGCATCTTAGGTGAAGGTTCTAAATTTTTTGTCAGCATTCCGATAGTTTATTGTGGCGATGCAGAAAAAGATGTAGAAGTGCCGCCAGACATCCGTAAAAATACTCTTTTCCCGAGCGATAATTTCCGGGAGAATTCGCAGAATTTACCGCCGAAAATTTTGATGGTAGACGATGAAGAAGTTTTCCGTTACTTGCTCAAAGACTTGTTGAAAGAAATTGAAATTGATTGTATCGCGATCGAAGCTGCTAGCGGGGAAGAAGGTTTGCAAAAAGCGATCGAACACCAACCGCAGGCAATTTTTCTCGATATAGTCATGCCGGGAATCAATGGATTTGAAGTATTGGAAAAATTAAAATCTCACCCGGCTACTTGTAATATACCCGCGATCGTGGTAACTTCAAAACATTTATCGGCAGCAGAACGCGATCGATTGTCAGGCGCTGCAGCGATTATTTCCAAACAAAACAAGTCGCGGAAACAAGCAGCAGCTAAAATAGCCGACGCTTTAATTGAAGTGGGAATCAAGAGCGAGCGACAGAAAGAAAAACTAGATTTGTAGTTGGGGTTGAAAGAAGCCAACCCAAGATACGTATATTATGTTAGTAAAATTCCGACAGAAAACAATGCAAATTAGTTATTTAGCAAAGGTTCTTCCTGCTGCAATTCTAGCTTTCGGATTGGCGGCTGGCTGCGGCAACTCCGGTAGCAATACAGCAACTCCCAATACCGAACCTACTGCTGCCGCTAGTCCGACGGCGGCGAACCCTCAAACAGAGGCTAGTTCGAGTTCAAAAGCTGCTAAAAATCCCGCAGTGGCTAAACCCAGCCCCAAGGCAAAACAAGCTGAAAACTCGATTCCCAAAGTATTTTACAGCGAACAAGGAATTGCTATTCGCGGTACAGATCCCGTAGCTTATTTTACCCAAGGCAAACCCGTTCAAGGAAAACCGGAATTTAGTCATAAATGGGGCGATGCTACTTGGCAGTTTGCTAGCGCCCAGAATCGAGATTTGTTTGCTAACAATCCCGAGAAATACGCGCCTCAATATGGCGGTTTTTGTGCTTGGGCTGTGAGTCAAGGTTATACGGCTTCTACCGATCCGAATGCTTGGAAAATTGTAGGCGGCAAGCTTTATCTCAATTACAATTCTGCCGTGCAGTGGGGTTGGGAAAAAGATATTTCTGGGAATGTTGCTAAGGGCGATAAAAATTGGCCGGGAATTGCTAAAGAGAAAAAGTGAAAATTTTGGTGGGTCAAATATTGGGATTTTAACGCTCGATCGAATTCTCTACTTAGGTTGGGTTTCATTCTTCAACCCAACCTACAATTTATTGAAGATGATATTAGATGGCGCTATTCGATCGACCATTTGCCACTCTACGAACTCAAGCGCGATCGAGCTTGTTTTTAGATTTTCTTTAGGTTCTCAACTATTTAGTTACAAATTTTTAAGTTAACAATCGCTCCTATCACAAACACTAAAAAACAGGTTTTTCTTAAGTATATCTTTATTTTTCATCGGATTGGGACAGCCATTGAGTCCTAGGCAACCGAGGATTCAGGAGAAAAAATAAAGTTTGGTGAATATTATAAAAATTCCTGCAATACTTTGTAAAGTAAACGGGAAAGTTGAAAAATTTCTTAAGACAAAGTAATAAAAGTCGAGGGTGAATAAAGTAGTAAATATGACTGTTTGTCAAAGAGGAAGAGTGATAAGCTCGGTTCAGCTCGACAGGAGTAAGAACTCAATATTTAATTAAGAAGTTCGATCGGCAAAATGCGAAGGAAAAGTTCATGGCAAACTCAGTTTTGAACCAGCAAAATGCAGCAGTAGAGGAGTGGCAGCCAAAAGATATCGCGCGCAGCTTCGTTTGGAAAATAGCGATCGCCACGTGGCTGTTAATGGCTGTAGGCAGCGCGACGCGAGTCATGAATGCGGGTCTCGCTTGCCCGGATTGGCCGCTGTGTTACGGCGAATTAATACCTGCAGCACAAATGAACTTGCAGGTATTTCTCGAGTGGTTTCACCGCTTGGATGCTGCTGCGATCGGCCTGAGCGCGATCGCTCTTTTAGGACTATCTTGGCTGTACCGCTACCGCTTGCCCGGATGGATGCCGCTCGCGAGCGGACTGGCACTATTTCTGATAGTTTTCCAAGGCATATTGGGCGGGCTTACCGTCACCGAACTGCTGCGATTTGATATCGTCACCGCCCATTTAGGAACCGCTTTGCTGTTTTTCAGCGTGCTGCTGGCGATCGGTTTTATGCTTTCTCCCTACGAAGCTACGGGCAATACGGGGAAATTGGCTTGGGTAAGTTCGACTGCCGCCCTGTTAGTTTACCTGCAAAGTTTGCTAGGAGCATTAGTCGGCTCCCGATGGGCGCTGCATCAATGCTTGAGTTCCAAAGAATTGTGCTTGGTAATGAACAGCCACATCGCAGGTATAGTACCAGCTACCGCAGCAACTTTAGCAGTAGCAATTATGGCTTGGCGGCAGCCCGCACTGAGTGCAAACTTGCGAAAACTGGCGAATTTTGCGAGTCTTTGTTTGATTGCTCAATTAGTTTTGGGAGTGGCAACTTTCCGTCTGCACCTGCAAGTAGAACCGCTAACAGTCGCTCACCAAGCAGTAGGAGCGGCAATGCTTGGAAGTCTCGTAGGTTTTAGCGTTTTAGCTTGGCGCGATCGAGCTTTATCCGCTTAAAAATTGACCTTTTGGGCTACAGAAAATACCCCCGATGAACCTGCAGCTACCAACGAGCGATCGGTAATTACGCAACAAATAGCTCGGATCGCGATCTTTTAAGCTCGCACTACACAGCCGCAAGGTGCGCCACAAGCACCCTACACGAGCAAGTTGATGCGCGTAATTCCTGTCGATAAATGCTGAATGATGACCAGATAATTACTAACATCTCAAAACCGATGCAAGAAATTCTTACCAACAACAGCCCTCGGCTTCACCAAAACCTTTTGCAAGTAGTCCAAAGTTACTACCAACTCACCAAACCGAGAATCATTTTGCTGCTGTTAATTACCACATCAGCAGGAATGTGGATGGCTGCGAAAGGAGAAGTCGATCCGCTGCTGCTGCTAGCAACTTTAACCGGAGGCGCTTTGGCTTCCGCGGCGGCAAATACAATTAACTGCGTCTACGACAGCGACATCGATTACATCATGGAACGCACCCGTTGGAGGCCAATTCCTTCAGGTAGAGTCAAAAAGCGGGATGCTTTAATATTTGCGGTCACCCTAGCTGCAATATCCTTCACCTTGCTAACAGTTGTTGCCAACTTGCTGTCGGCTTTGCTAGCAATGTCGGGCATCGTATTTTACGTCCTAATTTACACCCACTGGCTGAAGCGCCACAGCGTTCAAAATATTGTCATCGGCGGCGCGGCGGGTGCGATTCCTCCTCTGGTTGGCTGGGCTGCTGTGACGGGAGATTTGGGTTGGGGCGCGTGGCTGCTGTTTTTAATTATCTTCCTGTGGACGCCGCCGCATTTCTGGGCGCTAGCAATTATGATTCGCGACGAATACGCTGAAGTAGGCGTGCCGATGCTGCCGGTAATTGAGGGCGACGAACCGACAGCTCGCCAAATTTGGGTTTACACGCTAATCATGATTCCCGTAACTTTTGCCTTAGTTTATCCGCTACATTTAGCCGGTGCAGTGTACGCAGCCACAGCGATTTTCTTGGGAGCTATTTTTGTCCAAAAAGCTTGGTTGCTGCTGCAAACTCCGAACGATCGAACTGTCGCCCGATCGCTCTTCAAATACTCTATTATGTACCTGATGCTATTGTGCGCCGGTATAGTGGTTGATAGCTTGCCCGTCACTCAACAATTTACGACTGCTTTCGTTGCCAATATGCAAACCTTCATTAGTGCAATTGTCATGCAGTAACAAGTTTCTTTGCAGTTAACAAAATCCAGCCCGCACCGCGCGGGTTTTATTTTTTATATTGTTAAACTTTAACTATAATGACTAATGATAACTCTCACCTCTCAACTATCAACTCAAAACTCTCTTGTAACTCAAAACTCAAAACTCAAAACTCAAAACTCAAAACTCAAAACTCAAAACTCCCGAGAAACTCAAAACTCTCTTTCAACTCAAAACTCAAAACTCAAAACTCAAAACTCCCGAGAAACTCAAAACTCTCTTTTAACTCAAAACTCCCGAGAAACTCAAAACTCAAAACTCCCGAGAAACTCAAAACTCCCAAACAACTCTGCCTTCTCACCGCCAGCGCGCAATGGTGATTTGAGTTCCCTTACCCACTTGAGAAATAATATCAAACTCGTGCATCAGTCGCTTCGTCCCGCTGAGTCCCAAACCCAAACCGTTACTGGAAGTGTAGCCGTCAGTCATCGCCAATGGGATATCGGGAATTCCCGGCCCTTGGTCCTCAAATATCAGACGCAATCCTTTGCGACTTCCCGATTGCAGTGTTTCCAGGGTGACAGTTCCCCCTTTGCCGTAATCTACAGTATTGCGGGCGAGTTCGCTGGCTGCGGTGACAATTTTCGTTTGGTCTACTAAACTGAATCCTATTTCTACAGCCCAAGTTCGCACTTTCTGCCGCACGTAGACTATATCTGAGGACGATCGAATTTCTACTGTCTCGCGTTTTGACATGAATGAAGAAGGAAGAAGGAAGAAGGAAGAAGGAAGAGGGAAGAAGGAAGAGGGAAGAAGGAAGAAGGAAGAGGGAAGAAGGAAGAGGGAAGAAGCAGTAAAAAGTTAGAAAATCTAAGGTTTTAGCAATTAAAAAACTCCTCGGGTTTTAGGCGAATAAAATAAAATCTTTCCGTCCCGTAACTGTTTATTCTGCTTCCTCCCAAGGCAAACTTAACGATGTCCGCAGCAAGTTCATGCCCTTCTCAACATTTAAAGCCGTGCGAACTCCTGTCAGAGACAGCCCCAATTCTACCAAAGTAATCGCAACGGCAGGCTGCATACCCACCACCACAGTTTCTGCATCTAAAATCCGAGACATTGTAGCAATGTTATTGATGATGCGACCGATAAAAGAGTCTACAATTTCTAGAGCAGAGATTTCGATTAAAACCCCTTTGGCACCAGTTTTTACAATGCGGTTCGTCAGGTCGTCTTGCAGGGTCATTGCCAAGCGATCGTGCATATCTACTTGAATTGTTACTAGGAGAAATTCTCCCATTTGCAGGATGGGAATGCGTTCCACAAGTTCACCTCTTTTTAATTTTTAAATTCAATAGAAACCTCACTGTCAACTGTTAACTGTTTGCTGTCAAACACCAACTGTCAACCCGCATGCTGTCCCAGTTCGACGATCGACTCTCCCAGTTCAATTGTCCCATGTCCCATGTCAACTATCAACGATCAACTATCACCTATCAACTGTTTACCTAGCTTACTTAATCGTTTTTATTGTTAATCCTTGGCGCTGCAAAGCCACTTTAAAAGCATCTGCCAAAGTAGCTTTAGTGATAATATCCTGCAAATCCACTCCCAAATGAACTATGGTTTGAGCTATTTGCGGGCGAATGCCGCTGATGATGCACTCCGTACCCATTAAACGAGCCGCAGCTACGGTTTTTAACAAGTGTTGAGCGACTAAAGTATCGACAGTTGGCACTCCTGTAATGTCTAAAATTGCAAATTCCGAACCAGTTTCCATAATTTGCTGCAACAGATTTTCCATGACGATTTGAGTGCGAGCGCTGTCGAGAGTACCGATCGTGGGCAGGGCGAGAATTCCGTCCCAAAGTTTGACTACTGGGGTTGAGAGTTCGAGCATTTCTTGCTGCTGGCGTTCGATGACTTCTTCGCGGGCTTTGAGAAAGATTTCTGTTACCCAAAGACCTAGTTGGTCTAACAAATTGGTAGACAGCCAAAGTTGAGCCACAAGAGCGTCCCGATCTGCGGTGAGTTCGCGACAAAGCCGATCGAACAGCGGCTTTTTAAAAGATAAAATAAAACTGGCTATTTCCGAGGGTGTAAAACCCCTCTGCACGCGAGATCGGGAAACCTCTGCTAACAACTGTCGCATATTTTCCCACTCGGGTGTCTGGATGTCGTTAAAGTTGCCCTGCTGCACGGCAACTTGCAGCAATTGCAGGAACTCTTGACATTCCGATCGCAGTTCTTTTGCTCTCATCAGGTCGTCCCTGCGGAGGCCCGTATTTTGCAGTTCTTTGAGCCAATCTCCTAACAACTCTGCTTTGTATTTTTGCAAAATTTCCGCGATCGTGCTGCTGCTTGTGATTTCCATTTAACTTATCTCCTGCTCCAAGTTCAAATTGTCGCTTTGTAGAATCCCTACAAAACTAGACAAACTAGATAGATGTTTAAGTCGGCGGGCTTACATACAAATCAACTGTGACTTTTAAAAATTCAACTAGGACTAAAGTTTAGCCTAAGAGTAGTTTAGCTCAACTGCAAAATGCGTTTGACGATCGCGCTGGTAGAGCTTGCAACCTCTATTTCTATAAAAGAAATTTTGCCGCCGGCAGCACGAACCGCCGGTGCTTCCGGCAGTGTTTCGACTTGATAGTCGCCACCTTTAACATATATATCCGGTTTGAGAGCAGTTATCAATTGAGTTGCGACAGTCTCGCTAAAAATGACTACAGCATCTACCGGTTTGAGGGCGGCGAGCACTTCAGCGCGCTGGTTTTCCGGTACGATCGGGCGGGAGGGCAAACCAGGCTGCTGGGGTTTGATCGCCCGCACGCTGGCATCGCTGTTCAAGCCTACCACGAGCGATCGTCCCAAGGATTTTGCCGCCTGCAAATAACGGACGTGACCGGCATGAATCAGGTCGAAGCAGCCGTTAGTAAAGACGATCGGACGCCACTGACGCGGGGCCGTAGCGATCTCTGCTTCGAGTTCTCTCAACGTATAAATACCAGAAATCATAATTAGTGGCACCGCCGAATAGTTAGTTTAGCGAGGAACGATCCTACCAAAAAAAGCGCGAGATTGCACCCGGACACTTAAAAATTAAATAACTCAAATTTCTAGCAATTAGTAATTAGTAGTTAGTAACTGGTAATTACTAATTAGTAGTTGGTAATAGGAGGTTAAAAACTTGGGAAACAATTATTTATTCCAGACCTATGTTATATCAATTAGTATAAGATAGGGGATTTAGTTCCACCGCCAGCGGCAGCCAGCTTTCGGGTGGCACGAGGCGCAGGAGGTAGATTAACGTAATACCCTCCTAATACCCTCCTAGAGCCTGCTATCCGGTGTCAATGCCGTTCTACGGCGGGGAGTATATCAAAAAGCACTATCCAGCTAACTACCTTCTCGTATCCAACGGTGCAGAACCATCAAACAAGAACTATGAAAGCAACTAATAGCCGTCAATTTTCTTCTGTAGCAGCTCGAACTCTAAAAGTAGTCGGAATCGTATTGATTCTTTCTGCTTTGCTTGACAGCATTGTTTTATCGCTGCCGGGAGAAACAGCCGACATTTTCAACAGAGTCTGGCAGTTGGCTGCAGCAACTCAGATAGTCGATCGGGGCATCATGCCTTTAACGGGCATAGCCCTACTGTTGACTGGCTTTTGGGTTGACAGCAGCACGGGAGTCTCCATCGAACGCCGGAGTGTGTGGCTTGACTTGCGATTTTGGGCGCTGTTGCTTTCTAGCTTGTTGGGGCTAATTTACCTGTTGGTTGTTCCCATCCACCTCAACAATACTCGTTTGGAACTCCGGGAAGCTCTAGCTCAGGTCGATCGCGAAGCAGGGCAAGCGGAAGCTCAACTGGAGGCGCAAATTAAAAGCCCTCAGTTTAAAGCTCAGATAGAACAGCTTAAAAGCCAGCGCCGCAGTCAAATCTCAGCGCTGTTGGGAAATAGCGGGCAACTCGAACAAGCACTCAAGAGTCCGGAAGTTCCTAAGGAATTAAAAACTGTACTGGAACAGTCAAAAAACGACCCGCAAGCAGTAGACAAGTTTCTCGAACAGCAAGCCCAAGAACTGCCCAATCAAGCCAGGAACGAAATTCGCACCCGCAAGCAACAAAAAGAGAAAGAGTTGAGAACTCGATCGAGAAATTCTAGCTTGCAGACGGGAATCAGCAGTTTGTTATTAGCAATTGGCTACATCACTGTCGGCTGGACTGGATTGAGAAGTATCGGAATTCTGCGATTGGGCCGCCGCTAAGCTTGACCTGCTAGTGGCGGGTTGCGGAACATCCTAGGGAAATACTTTGTCCAAAAATTGGGCAGACTGTAGCGGAGGTTTCCAGCCTTCCCCTGCTGTGAGGACTTTAATTTCCGGGTGCTAATTTCCGCAACACATCATTAAATACTGCATTGCTTCCTGTAAGAGTTCAAGTTCTTACCTTGGGATGTTTCGCATAGTCCCAAGCTCTAAAACTCACAAGTTAAACTGGTTTACAAGGGTTAAGCCAGTGCCTTTGAGATAGTACCGACCTCTAACATTGTCGGAGCTAACGTTACTGAAAAGGATAGACACAACAATGTCTGCACTGCCTAATTACGTTTTCGTCCTCGATAAAAACCGTAAACCTTTGACACCTTGCAAACCATCAATAGCACGGCTATTAAATGCTAGAAAAATGTCTGTTATCCGGTGGTATCCTATGACAATCAGAAATGAAAATGCAGCTCAGAAGATTCAAACAGTTGGGGCATCAACTGTTGGGCGTAGGGTAGGCGATGTCAGACAGGTGATACCTGCGATCGCTGCTTGACCCCAGAATCTCCGCGCCCTGATGCCGGGGAGTATGTCAATTACCCAATAGTTTGCCCTTACTGAAAACTGGGAATGTTCTCAATTTATATTCTGACTTACAACGAAGAGATCGATATCGCCGCTTGCATTGAATCGGCGCTGCTGTCAGACGATATCATTGTGGTTGATTCTGTCAGCACCGATCGCACCGTTGAGATTGTCAAAAACTATCCGGTGCAAATCGTGCAGCACCCTTTTGAAACTCACGGACGCCAGCGCACTTGGATGCTCAAAGAAGTTCCGTGCAAATACGAATGGGTTTACATCCTCGAAGCTGACGAGAGGATGACAGAAGCATTATTTGCCGAATGTTTGCAGGCGATCGCGAGTCAGGAATATATTGGCTATTACGTAGCAGAAAGAGTGATATTTATGGATCGCTGGATTCGCCGCAGCACCCAATATCCCCGCTACCAAATGCGTTTGTTTCGCAAAGATAAGGTGTGGTTTAGCGACTACGGCCACACCGAACGCGAAGTCTGCGACGGCCCAACTCACTTTTTGAAAGAAACCTATCCCCACTATACTTGCAGCAAAGGTCTGTCGCGCTGGATTGAAAAGCACAACCGCTATTCCACCGACGAAGCAGCGGAAACATTGCGTCAATTAGAAGCTGGCAAAGTGAATTGGGGGGATTTAGTATTTGGCGCTTCGGAAGTCGAAAGGCGGCGCGCTTTGAAGGATTTTTCTTTGCGTTTGCCTTTAAGACCGATCGTGCGTTTTTTCTATATGTATCTTTTGCTGGGCGGCTTTCTAGACGGTCAAGCCGGATTGGCTTGGTGCACGCTGCAAGCTTTCTACGAATATCTGATTTTGCTCAAAGTTTGGGAAATGAAACATATGCCGCTGCCCAATTTAAATGCTGGGGAAGAAACGCCTATTTCTGATGTAGTGAAAGTTGAGTCATCTAAAGTTTCTTCTAATATTTAACAAGTAATTGGTAATCGATCGTTGTGATGGTTTATTCTTGAACCAAGAGGTCGATCGACCTGATTGTTGGCGAAAATATTTCGTCGCAGCCCAAACAATTGCTAAAAAACTAGCTATAATATTACTCTGAAAATTTTTTGACCAATGACCAAAACCATCTAAACGCTAAAATCACTTAACAATAAACGACATGATGACTACAATCAAAATCTGGAGTTCTGATACAACTTCAAGGAAAACTTATACGGAAGCCAGAATGCTCGATCGAGAAGTTGCAGCAAAGATAAGTCCTTACATTTCAAAACGTCAGTCACTAAAAGATACAAACTTAGTATCTAATATAATCATAGAAATAGACTCAGAGTCTGCTCAAATACACCCTCCCAATGACTTTTTTACTACAGGCAACTAATGCAACTTCAAATTCATGAATCTTATTCCCCGATTTCCGTTGCACAAATTAGAGAAATTGAGCGACGCTTGGGAATGCAACTCCCGCAATGCTACATAGATTTTTTGTTGAATTATAATGTTGGATTCCCAGAAAAAAGTGGTTTTTTATATTGTTCCGAAAAAGCTAATCAATTGGGAGCAGTCAATAGATTTCTCGGCATTCATAATGGAAAGTATAATAATTTAAATGATTACTTAATGCTCTACAAAGAAAGAGAGAAAAGGATTCCATCTAACTTGATTCCCATCGCCACCGATCCAGGGGGTAACTTAATTTGTTTATCGATTGATGGAAACGATTTAGGGAATGTATATTTCTGGGACCATGATTTAGAAGCAGAAGATGAGTCAGAAGTCAATTACTCCAACGTTTATTTTATAGCTAATAGCTTAGAAGAATTTCTTCATAATCTCAGAAATTTTGATTAGCCATAGCATACGCTTACCGAAGGAATTAAGAATATTGAGGACATTCAAGTTGGGGATTGGGTGATTGCTGATGACCCGACTACTCCGGGAGGGATTGAGGCAAAAGAGGTTTTGGATACCTTTGATACCAAATCCGGGTATAGTACCCCCTTTATTTCTTAAACCCGCGCAGGCGGGTTTTGTTTGAAAAGAAGCGATTTCAATCGCCGAGTCTTATCGGGGATAAGTAAGCCGGATTCGGTATGATAATGAGGTAACAGAGCTGTACGATCTGTATGTTGATGGTGAGGTGATTTCTACTACTTAGTTTACTCTCTCGAACGGGGAGAACTCAACTTGAGCATTGCCGAAGCTTTGCTGCAACTTCAAGATGCCGAACCGACTCCAGCCTTACTGTTTTTCGGTAGTTTCCAATACGAAATAGCGGGGGAATTGGAAGGAGAAAAGCTGCAACACTTGTACAAACTTTTGGAAAACTGGCAGCCCGATTTAGAAGCTTACCGGGAAATTGTCAACCAGCGGTTTTTGGGACAAGAAACCGAAGAGTTAGCTGCTGCTGCGTAAAGGATCGGAGTTCCGGGACAGTTGCGATCGCGCAATACAAACACGGTGGCGATCGATCTGACAATAACCAATAACTATCTCTCAAGTTTAGCATCGCTCGCTCGCTATTATCTATCTGTTGTCACCAGAAAAATTAGTCCGAACGCTGCTGAAAAATCACAGGCGTTACAACTGCGATCGCCACCTAATCTCCCTGCCTGTTCTCGTTCTCAACCCCCGAAAAATCGGGTGGATTTTCTCCCAAACTATCTGCCAGCACTCCCGAATCATCTGACAACAAATTTATCAATTCATCGCCCGACAACTGGGGCAATTGTTCTAACAACGTTCTTAATCGTTCTGCTGGTAATTCCACAACTTTAGCAACAATTACTGGCAGGCGTTCTCCTAACTCATTACTCCTGCCAGCCAACAGATTTTCAGCCAGCAATCTGTGCGCTTGTTGGCGGCCTTCCGCGCCGACATTCAGCATCGATACCGATAGCAACATCACCGTAAATTCCGCAGCAGGTAAAGTAGATACTGCCGGGATAAAAGCTGCAACTTTTTCATCTAATTCCCCAAATCTGACCGACCAAAAATTCTCAAAAATCAAACGTTGCTGTTCTTGCCTTCCCCGTTCGATACCTTGTTCGAGTCCTTCTTGAATCCCTTCTTCTCTACCTTCTTGTTTTCCCTGTTGAATGCCCTGCTGCAATCCCTGTTGAATACCTTCTTGAATACCTTCTTTTTTTCCCTGTTGAATACCTTGCTGCAATCCTAGTTGAATACCTTGCTGTTGTGCCGCTTGTAACTGTTCTTGAAACAAAGGTGCGATCGCCATAACTAACTCCCGATCTTCTTGAGACACTTCTGTATTGCTTGCCAAATTCGCCTGCAAGTTTGCTTGCAGGGCATACAATAATTCTAATGCAGATTCTCGCAAGGGATTATCTACTGGCAGTGCAGTCAATTCTGCGATCGCCTCCTGCTGTACCCTGCCCTTGCCTAACACCCGCAGCCACAGCGTATCTGAAACTTTAGGCAACTGGTGAATCGCCACCAAAGCCACCCGCCACGCATCTGGTAAAAAATAAACTCCCTTCTCCCAATTTTGGGACTCAACAGGCCGCACAAAACCGAAACTATTTAATAAGTTTTCACTCGCTGTCGGAGTCAGAATCCACAAGAAAGGTAATTGAGTTGACTCGCTTCGCTGTTGGTCCCGAAAAGCTTTCCGCAAGGTTTCTCCCCGCTTGTCTAATAGCTTCAACACGCAACTAAAAATTTCCTCGGGATTGACTGCATTGCGAAACGGTTCGATTAACGCCACCGTTCCTGCCATTTTCCCCAACAAACCCAAAGTTTTTACGTATTCTGAATTGGCAGCATTCGGTTGAAAGAATACATCTATTTCTCTCACTTGGGCCGGCACATCTTTAGCTTTTTCTACTGTTCCTAGGGGGGAAAGCAATTCTGATAAAAATTCTTTCGCAAACTGGTCGTGGGGAAATTGAGTCACGGGGGATAATTGAACGAGTAATATACTTGTATTTTAGAGCTTGACGGCTGCGACAGCGATTCGATCGCCAAAAACAGCTTGCAAGCGATCGGTAACGTTAAAGTCGCATCTACTTAATCGCTGGGAGGCGATCGCGCTTGGGGTGCGGAATGTGGGTAAAAAAAAGAGGGCGGGTGTTGCATAAAAATCAACTGTACAAGTCTCATTTTATGCTCTCAACCCGCCCTCGCAAAACTCACTTAATAAGCGTCTTGCAATTCGTAAAAATCGGGGGAAATGTAATCTTTCCGCAACGGCCAGCCTACCCAATCTTCGTTCATCAAAATCCGTTTTAGATTCGGATGTCCTTCGTAGACTATGCCGTACATATCGTAGGATTCCCGTTCTTGGAAATCGGCTGCTTTCCAAATCCAATAGACTGACGGTACTCTCGGATCGTCGCGGGGAATAAATACTTTCACCCGAACTTCTTCAGGCTTGACAGCATTATCTGTCAGCTTTGCCAAGTGGTAAACGCTAACTAAATCTTTTCCGGGACCTTCATCGTAGGCGCACTGACACTGCATGTAATTAAACCCGTAGGCATACAGTGCTGTGGACATCGGAATTAGGAATTCTCGATCGACCTTTAATATTTCCACACCCAAATTATCGGGCGCTAAAGCTTCGTGCTCGAAGCCATTTTGAGTCAACCACTGGGAAACTTTCCCGGCTTCAACAATCGCAGATTCTTGCTCGGCCACGTTATACCTCCTGTTTCTGTGCGGCCAGTAAGGCCGGCGGTACGGGCATTCCCATCGCTTCCGTTAGTTCCTTTGGCGGCGCAATCCGGCCGGGAACTGACAAGTATTTGCCGTCCAAGATTTCATCTACTACTTTCATCTTGTGGCTTCTGGTGTAGTAGCGGTGGGAGGGCAGCAAATTGCCGCGTTCTTGCATCGAGTCGTTAGCGATTTTTTTGCGCAGTTTGACGATGGCGTCAATAATTGCTTCGGGACGGGGCGGACAGCCGGGTATGTAGACATCTACCGGAATCAATTTGTCCACGCCGCGGACTGCTGTAGGGGAGTCCATGCTGAACATTCCGCCGGTGATGGTGCAAGCGCCCATCGCGATAACGTACTTGGGTTCGGGCATTTGTTCGTACAGCCGCACTAATATCGGGGCGTACTTCATGGTAATCGTGCCGGCGGTGATCAGCAGGTCGGCTTGCCGGGGGCTCGATCGCGGTACTAAGCCGAATCTGTCAAAGTCGAAGCGCGATCCGATCAAAGCTGCAAATTCGATGAAGCAGCAAGCGGTGCCGTAAAGCAGCGGCCACAAACTGGAAAGTCTCGCCCAGTTGTAGAGGTCGTCAACTGTGGTCAGAATGACGTTTTCCGAGAGTTCGGAGGTGACCTCCGGCCTTTCGACCGGGTTGACAATTAACGGTTTTTGTGATTTGTCAGAACTTAAGACCATTCCAAGGCTCCTTTGCGCCATGCATAGACAAGAGCAATAACGAGGATCGCAATAAAAATCAGGGCTTCGATGAAAGCCAACAGCCCTAGCTGGCTGAAAGCAACTGCCCAAGGGTAGAGAAAAACGGTCTCTACGTCGAAGATGACGAAGACCAGGGCGAACATATAATATCGGATGTTGAACTGAATCCAGGCTCCGCCGATCGGCTCGACACCGGATTCGTAGGTAGTGCGCCGGTCGTAGGGACGACTTTTCGGTCGCAATATCTTAGCCGCCGTGAGGGCGAGGATAGGCACTAGGCTGGAAATTAGCAAGAAGCCTAAAAAATACTCGTAGCCGCTGAGTGCAAACACGGTGAATAATTACTGCCTCTGTGAAAGGGTTTTGTAACTTGTCTTCACATTATAGAGACTTTGCGTAGCTAAAATTACCAGCCCGATCGAGAATAACTCGACATCTTCTGCAATAATTTTTAATGTATGTTCTAAGATTAGCTTACCCACTCCTTTCGAGTTATGAGCGATCCAGCTACCCAGACTAAGACCCTCGATCGGTACGAGTGCCGGGCCTGCGGCTACGTCTACAATCCTACAAAGGGCGATTCTAAAAATGATATTGCCCCCGGCACGGCTTTTGAAGATTTACCCCAAACTTGGACTTGTCCCGTTTGCGGGGCGCGCAAGTCGGTGTTTCAAAATTCCGGCCAGTTGGAAGGAGTGTCGGGTTTTAAAGAAAATCAACGCTACGGCCTCGGCGTTAACGGCCTGACAGAAGGTCAGAAAAGTTTGCTAATTTTTGGCGGTTTGGTCGTTGGCATTTTGTTTTTGCTGAGTTTTTATGGTTTGCAGTAAGGCGACGATTGTGAGAGTTTGGCAACGAATTGTAATTTTATTGGCGGCTGCACTCATGTGTGCCAGTTGCAGCACGATCGGCTCGGTGAGTTACAACCCCTGGCAGGTGATAAATTTGCCAACGGCAGCTAATTTGCAGGACATCGCCTTTACGGGCGATCCGCAGCACGGCTGGATTGTGGGATCGGAGGCGACGCTGCTGGAAACCTCGGACGGCGGTGCTAGTTGGAAGTCGGTAACTCTGGATCTCGACGATCCCAAATCGCGGTTTTCGTCGGTGAGTTTTTCGGGTTCCGAGGGCTGGATTGTCGGCCAGCCTTCAGTTTTGCTGCGCACGGAGGATGCGGGTCAGTCTTGGACGCGGATTGCTTTGAGCTCTCAGTTACCGGGATCTCCAAGTACGATCGCGGCTTTGGGCCCGAATTCCGCCGAGATGACAACTGATGTAGGGGCGATTTACCGGACTGCTGACGGTGGCAAAAAATGGAAAGCTGTCGTTCAGGATTCCTTTGGTGTCGTCCGCAATATCAACCGTTCCGAGGATGGAAAATACGTTGCGGTTTCCTCGAAAGGAAATTTCTATTCAGTTTGGAAACCGGGACAAGCAGCTTGGGAACCTCACAACCGCAACAGTTCCCGCCGGTTGCAAAATATGGGCTTTACCAAGGACGGGCGTTTGTGGATGCTCGCCCGCGGCGGTCAGATTCAGTTTAGCGATCCCGAAAGTCCTGAAGGTTGGGGCAAACCGTTTTTTCCCGATCGCAAGGCGAGTTGGGGTTTGCTAGACATGGCTTACCGAACTGATAATGAAGTTTGGGTAGCCGGTGGCGGCGGTAATTTGCTGTGCAGTTTTGACGGCGGGAAAACTTGGCAAAAAGACCGCGAAGTTGAAGATGTTCCCGCTAATTTTTACAAGATAGTCTTTATGACTCCCGAACGCGGATTTATTATCGGTGCGAGCGGTACTCTGCTTAAATATCAGGGTTCAGTAGCAGCAGCTTGATAGTAGAATGGTAATAAAGATATCTGTCGATAAGTTGTTGAAAGGAGAATTCTAATGGCTGGCGGTTCAACTGGAGAACGTCCGTTTGGGGACATTGTTACAAGCATCCGTTATTGGATAATTCACAGCATCACTATTCCGGCTTTGTTTATCGCTGGATGGCTGTTCGTACAAACTGGTTTGGCTTACGATGCTTTCGGTACTCCCCGCCCTAACGAGTATTTCACTCAGCAGCGGCAAGAAGTACCGATCGTGTCCGATCGCTTGGAATCGAAGAAACAAGTAGAACAATTCATTGCCAAGTAATTTAACAAGGAGCTGTAAAAAATGACTGGCAGAACCTCTGGAAATGAGCCAATTTCGTATCCTATTTTTACGGTGCGTTGGTTGGCAGTTCACACTTTAGGCGTCCCGACAATTTTCTTTTTGGGCGCGATCGCAGCAATGCAATTTATTCAACGATAGGAGTTTACGATGCCCCAGCGCCTTCCTAATCCCAACGAGCAGCCCGTAGAGTTAAACCGGACTTCTCTTTATCTGGGTCTTTTGCTGATTTTTGTTCTCGGTATTTTGTTCTCCAGTTATTTCTTTAACTAACTGGTGTTTGAATTTGAGTTTGAGTTTGATTTTGTTGAATTTTGAATTAGTGAGGTGATTGGTATGCTGAGCAATGGCAGAATTCCTTTGTGGATCGTTGGTACTGTCGCGGGTCTTGGTGCTTTGAGCATTTTGACTCTTTTCTTCTACGGTGCTTACGTCGGTTTAGGTTCTTCGATGTAAGGACGATCGATTTATTTTCGACTTTTAAACCCTCCTGGAAAACAGGGGGGTTTAATTATTTTGTCTTAATTATTTTGCATTGTGCGCACTGCGATCGAGTTGATTTATTAAACCGCAGGGGGCGCAGAGCCAGCAGAGAAAGAGGAGAGAAATTCAACAAGTTACGATCGAGTCATGTAACATGGGAAATAAACAACCTCATATTTTTTAGCTATGACTGTTGTTACTGCTAAACGATTTACGATCGCGGAATATCACCGCTTGGGTGAGTTGGGCTTTTTCGGGCCGGACGAACGGGTAGAATTGATTCGGGGAGAAATTATTCAGATGCCAACTAAAAAAACACCTCATTCAGTTTGCAATACCCGTTTAGTTCGCCTGTTAATTATACTTTTGGGAAATCGGGCGATCGTCCGGGGACAGGAACCCGTAATTTTGCCTGCTGACAGCGAACCGCAGCCGGATGCAGTTATTGCAAGGAATCGATCGGACGAATATTTATCTTCTCACCCGGAACCTGCTGATATTTTATTGGTTGTTGAGATTGCCGATTCAACTTTGAGTTACGACCAAAAAACGAAATTATCGCTTTATGCTGAAGATGGAATTTCCGATTACTGGCTCTTTAATTTAGTGGATAATTGGCTGGAAGTTTATAACGAACCTTATCGAGACAGTCAAGGTAAATTTGGTTATCGGCTGAAACGAATTGTTTTGCCCGATGAGACAGTGGCAATTCCATGTTTTTCTGATTTGTCGATCGATTTGTCTGGTGTATTTCCGGCGCAGTCCGATCGTTAAATTTGGGAAATGCGGAATGCGAGGAGTCAGCTATGTAGCAGTTTGCAGTAGAAATAGCTATGAGTCATGATGAGCAACGACGAGAATCTGGTCAGGGCAAGACATTTTGCTGCACTGAAGTCCAAGTATCAAGCCACTAAATATCCCGATTCATCGCCTTCTAGTCTGCTGTACCTCATTTTGCGAAAAGCCGATCGGGGAATTGAGCTAACAGAATTCGAGCTTAATTGGTTGCAAGAGTGCAAACTTTCTCAAACAATAGATTTAATCTGGCTGGAAAGGCACAGAGCAGAAGAAGCTCAAAGGTTAGAAAAAGAATTCTTGGAGCTAAAATCCAAGTACAAAGTCCTCAGAAGTGAGAATTCATCGCTATCCAGTGTTTTGTATCCATTGCTTTGGAAGCTTGACTCAGAACATCGGTTGACTGATTCAGAGATTCAATTACTTAAAGAGAAGAATCTGGTTGATACAGTTGCGATCGCTCAGAATATGGCACAGTTTGCCACACTGAAAGTTAAGTACGAAGCTACTAAATATGAAGATTCATCAGTTGATAGTCCTCTGTATTCAATCCTCAAGCAACTGGATGCAAATGAACGATTAAGCGATGCAGATGCTAACTGGTTGCTAAATAATGAACTCCTGGAAACTCTGGAATTTTTCCAAAAACAAGAGTTAGTAAGGGAAGCCGACTTTGCTCAGCTAAAAGACAAGTACAAAGCTACTAAGCATACAGATATATCTGTTTGTAGCTCGCTATATCCAATCCTGAAAAACCTTGACGCCGGACAGCTACTTAGCAACTCAGAAATAGACTGGCTGAAACAGCAAGAACTTAGCGAAACAGCTATTTTTGCTGAAGAACTTGAGCAAAAGCAGGAATTTGAGCTTCTAAAAGTTAAGTATAAAGCTACCCAATTTGAGGATTCATCACCCTCTAGTCGCCTGTACGAAATTCTTAAGAGTGTTGAATCAGGAAACCTTTTCAGTAAAGCAGATTTAAAATGGCTAACTAAGAAGGAACTTGTCGATACAATTGCCATTGCTACAGACAAATTAGCTTCTATCTTGAAGTCTAAGATAGAACGACAGGAAGAGTTAGAGCAATCAGATATTTACTGGTTGAAACATAATGGACGAGAAGATGTTCTCAAGTTTGCTGAAGAAAAGCATTTTGTAGGTCTCAAAAACAAATATCGAATTTTAGACCTCAGAAATAAATTACCATTCGATCCGTTTTACACCATCATGCTCAAATTGGAGGCCGGAGAACGCCTCGATACATTGTTAGTTGTTCGTCTGATAGAAGAAGGACTCCTAGCTCGTCACGGAAAGATAGCCATTGCTCACTACAAGCTTGAAGCACAGTTTCATTCACAGGAATTTCACCGAACAAAAGACCAATACATCATTCCCACAGCTAGTAGCTTTTGGCGCAAGGCCGATGAACCGTGGCGAGCACTTGAACTAACAAACAATTTAAACATCACCTTAATAAAAGATCTTGCTCTCAAGTCAAGAATTTTAGTAAGCCGAGGTGCAGCTTTCAGAGACATTAATCGATTAGAGGAAGCTGAAGACTGTGCCATGCAAGCTAGGGATTGCCAACCGGATAGTCATCAACCCTACACTTTGCTGGGAGCAATTTGTTTTGACAAAGGAGAATATGCAGAAGGAAACGATTGGTTTGAGGAGGCAATTAGTCGAGGTGCTAAACGTAACGATATAGATGATGAAATCGAGTCAGTAGTCAGAAATTCTAGGAATAAGAAAAAGCAGCAGGAAGCAGCAGAATACCTCTTGCAAAAAGATCCGGTGCGGTTCGCTTGGGCTAACAGTTATATAAATTAGCCAAAAGACACGGGCAAGTGAGTATAATTTTAGGGAATGGAAGAGAGGACGATCGCACTCTTTGAACGGTGCGCAGTGCGCACCCTACAGTTAGATTAGCCCGATAATTGGAGTTGATTTATAACCCGGAAAAACCCGATCGCACTTCTCCCCATCCAACCCTAAATGACCCTGCAACAAAGTACCGATAACATCGCGAAAATCCGTCGTCACGGCTAAATCCCGCTGTTGGTAAAGCTGACTTTCATCCAATCCCGGCCACTCGCCGTAAACTTTGCCGCCCTTAATATTGCCCCCCAAAACCCACATCGCATTTCCGTGGCCGTGATCCGTCCCAGCATTGCCATTTTCGCGCACCGTGCGACCGAATTCTGAAATAACGACGATCGCGCTGTCCCGATAAACGCTGCCCAATCCCCGCACCAAATTCGCCAAACCCTCTCCCAGGGGGCGCAAACGTTCGGCTAACAGCCCTCGCGAACTTCCTTGATTGATATGCGTATCCCAGCCTCCGAGAGCGAGAAAAGCTAGCTGAATGCTGGAATTTCTCGCCATCAACCGCCCCAATTGCGCCGCGTCGCCCGGAAAACCTCCGACAGGGGACGCGCCGTTGTTGGCGGCTTTCATTTCTGCATCCAAGTCTGCAAGCAATGTCTGGCGGGCGGCGCGGCTTTCTCGGTATGCTTGACCGAGTTTGTCGCTGTCGCCGTAGAGCCGATCGAACGCACCGGCGATTTGGGGCCTGTCAAGGGCGATCGGGCGGTTGGCATTTCTACCTAGCGGGAAGCTGGCAACTGGCATTTTTCCCGACAGGATGCGGGGCGTGGTGGTGGCGGCGTTGAGGGCTTGGATGGGGGAATTGGCGGGCATGACTGACAGCAGGCGGTTCATCCAGCCGTCGGGGGTGTTTTTTGTGCCGGGGGTGCCGCTTTCCATGTAATCTTGGGCATCGAAGTGCGATCGGCTGGGATCGGGGGAACCGCAAGCATGGACAAAGGCGAGGGTTTTTTGCTGCCACAAAGGGGCGATCGATTCTAATGCGGGGTGGAGTCCGAAGCGCCCGTCAAGGTCGATCGCGCCTCCTTGCTGTCCCGGTTTTGGGATGGCTATTTTGGGTCGGGATTGATAGTAATTCGCTTCTTGATAGGGAACAATTACGTTTAAGCCATCGACTGCGCCACGCAAAAAGATGACAATTAATCGTTTGTTGTTTTTGTTTGGGGCGGCTGCTTGTACTGCTAAACCGTGAAGTCCGATCGACACCACTGCTGATGTAGAAACTAATCCGGTTTGAATTAAAAATTGGCGTCTGTTCATAGTAATTGGGAATGGGGAATTGGGAATTGGGAATTGGGAATGGGGAATTGGGAATTGGGAATTGGGAATTGGGAATTGGGAATTGGGAATTGGGAATTGGGAATTGACAGTTGAATCCGAAATCAGTCATCAGTAATTGTTAATTGTGCAACTTTCTGATATCTTGCAACGATGTCAATGGGGGTTGTTCGTGAGTGAGGGCGGGTTTATTTAACTTGTTTGCTACGTTTACGATCGTTGGCGAACCCGCCCCTACAGGTTATTGAAAATTCTACAAGATATTAGATTCTCCCCCTGTTCCCATCTCCCTCTCTCTTCATCACTTGTACATAAATTCTGGACTGCCTAAAATTAAAGCAGCGCGCAAATTAGCAGGGCTGGAATCGATCGCGCTTTGCGTCTTTGCCGAAAAGTTGTTACCCAAAGTATTAGCTAACTGTAAAGGATCTACTGGTTCAACTCTGCTTTTCGGCACTGGGGAATTAACAGTGATACTTGGAAGAGGTAACATCCATCCAGACTCATTGGGATTAACAGGTGGAGAATTGAGAGACAAGCGATCGCCCGCTAAAGCTGTGGCAAAATTTAAGCGTCGGGCGATCGCATCTGGATTCAACCAAACATCTTGAGTATTCTTGTAACCGTCGGGAGTCGGACAGCCGTACAGAGGCATTCCTAGCTGTTGCAAATTACCGTACAGCGGTTGAAAATTTTCTACATTTTTGTCGGTCGATCGCACTGCTGAAATCACGTATTGGTAGGGAGTTTTAAACTTCGCGCCGTAGTTTTTCGCATCCCAAAATTCCCGGCTGCGGAACAATGTATTTAAAACAGCCCGGATGTCTCCCTTGGTTTCTAAAAAGCGCCGGCTGAGGATTTCGACTAAAGAATTGGGCGGATCGTCCGCTACAAAATATTGAGCTAATTTGTAGCTGATATGCTTTGCTGTAGCAGGGCTATTTGCTAAAATATCTAAAGCTTGTTCTCCCTCACTTTCACCGCTGCCTTTAATAGTTTTTCCCAAAAATACTTTGTCGCTAAAATCGTGGCGATCGGCATCAAAATAAAATCTGTAACCGTCAGTTCGATCGGGGTTGCGGGGAAATCCCCAACCCGTAAAAATCCGCGCCAGTGCGATGACATCTTGTTGGCTGTAACCGCCGCGAACACCTAATGAATGCAATTCCATCAATTCGCGGGCATAATTCTCGTTCAATCCCTGAAATCTGCCTCTAGCACCGCGGCTTTTCGGATCGGTATTTTGCCAATTATCCAGATAGTACAACATCGCTGGATGGCGGGCAGTTGCGCCTAACAAATCTCGAAACTTTCCGAGGGCGTGGGGTCGAATTGCTTCTTGTTCGTAAACTCCCATCCACAGCCGATTTAATCCTTTATCTGAGGAGACATTAAAGTGATTGTACCAAAAATCTACCATTACTTCTTGCAGTTGGCGGGGGCTTTCTGTCGCTCGCAGCAATCGCGCTTGCACCGCTTGTTGGAGGATGAATCTGGCTTTTTGTCTGGCTGCCGATCGCGATTCGGGAGTCGGTTTTTCACCGGGCTTTCGGAGGATATTGTTGTATTCAGCCGACAATTCTGCTGGTGTTTTTCGTAAAGTTTCTAAACTGTTAATTCTCTCAGTCAGGTTCTGGGGTTCCGGGATATTTTCGGGTGCGAGTTGCTGTTTGATGTAATTTTCGATACCCTGCGATCGCACTCGATCGATATCGCCCGATCGAGGACCAAAACTAATTCGGTTGAGAAGATGTAAAATTTTTTGAGAATTTTCCGGATGATTGGCAGCGCTGCTAGATGTTATTAATCCCAACCACAGGTACAGCGCGATCGCCCCGAATCTAATTTGGATTTTCATAGTAAATTTTTAGGCTCACAGTGATGTATACTTTAGACTGGTTTGACTGGGAAAAAGTTCAAAAATAGTTGAGAGTTGACAGTTGACAGTTGAGAGTTGACAGTTGACAGCTTCGGGGAGTTATGAGTGATGAATTTTGAGTTTTAAATTGTCTTTAACTCACAACTAAAAATTCAAAATTCAAAACTTTTTTGGGGAGTTATGAGTGATGAGTTTTGAGTTTTAAATTGTCTTTAACTCACAACTAAAAACTCAAAATTTAAAACTTTTTTGGGGAGTTATGAGTGATGAGTTTTGAGTTGTGAATTGTCTTTAACTCACAACTCAAAACTCAAAATTTAAAACTCCTTTAAGTTGACAGTTCGATCTCAAATCTCAAATCTCCTTGACTGTTGACAGCGAGGTTTTTCGTAAGGTGTGCAGTGCGTGCCAGCAGTTGAGAGTTTTTGCATCCAAACCTGTTTGCAGTCTCAAATATATAAGAAAGAGATATTTTGCTAAAAAATACTGAATTTGTGCCAGAAACGAGGTTTCTGAGAGTGGTGCAAGATGTCAGCGCTACGAACTTACTCCGCAGCGAACGATCGGACATTCGATCGCTCGATAGTTTAAAATTAAATAAGAAAGAGATATTTTGCTAAAAAATCCGGAATTTGCTGTGACATCTAATCAATTTGCCGATCCATTTGCTAAAGAACGCTTGCTGTTTAACCCAGCAACTCCCGATGCTAACGCTATCCCGACAATTTTTGCTTTTCCCAACGAGTACAGTGTCGGAATTACCAGTCTCGGCTATCAGATTGTCTGGGCCACTTTGGCAGTACGATCGAACTTGGCAGTCAGCCGTTTGTTTACCGATATTTGCGAACAACTTCCGAGACATCCAGAATTAGTAGGTTTTTCTGTTTCTTGGGAATTAGACTATGTAAATATCCTCAATTTATTGGAAAATTTAGAAGTTCCCATCTGGGCTT
Source organism: Oscillatoriaceae cyanobacterium Prado104 (assembly GCA_025454405.1). Taxonomy (GTDB): domain Bacteria; phylum Cyanobacteriota; class Cyanobacteriia; order Cyanobacteriales; family Microcoleaceae; genus Microcoleus. Next base: position 35,519 of record JALOON010000001.1, read on the forward strand.
CAGCGCGGGAAGAACATCATCCGATCGTCTTTGGTGGCGGTCCGGTTTTGACTGCCAATCCCGAACCTTTTGCTGATTTTTTTGATGTCATTTTGTTGGGAGATGGTGAAAATCTGATTGACAATTTTATTGATGCTTGTCAAGAAGTTCGGACAGCAAACAGGCAAACAAAACTGCGACATTTGGCAAAAGTTCCGGGGGTTTACGTTCCCAGTTTGTACGAGGTAACTTATTTGGATGCAACGGGCGCGATCGAATCGATTCAGCCTGTTGATTCAGACATTCCCAGTCAAGTAGAAAAACAAACATATCGCGGCAATACTTTATCTGCTTCAACTGTAGTGACGGAAAAAGCTGCTTGGGAAAGCATTTATATGGTAGAAGTAGTGCGCAGTTGCCCGGAAATGTGCCGTTTTTGTTTGGCTAGTTATCTGACTTTGCCCTTTAGAACAGCGAGTTTAGAAGGTTCGTTAATTCCGGCGATCGAGCGCGGTTTAGCTGTTACTAACCGTTTGGGTTTGTTGGGCGCTTCCGTGACTCAGCACCCGGAATTCGATGCTTTATTGGATTATTTGAGCCAGCCAAAATACGATGACGTGCGTTTGAGTCTGGCTTCGGTGCGGACGAATACGGTAACGGTGAAGCTGGCAGAAATCCTGACCAAAAGAGACAGCCGATCGATTACAATTGCCGTAGAAAGCGGGAGCGATCGAGTCCGCAAAATCGTCAACAAAAAACTCGCAAATGATGAAATTATTCAAGCTGCCGTCAATGCCAAAGCTGGCGGTTTAAAAGGAATTAAACTTTACGGGATGGCAGGAATTCCAGGAGAAGAAGTAGCAGATTTAGACGAAACTGTCAAGATGATGCGGGATATTAAAAAAGCTGCCCCCGGTTTGCGGTTGACTTTGGGATGCAGCACTTTTGTTCCGAAAGCGCACACTCCGTTTCAGTGGTTTGGAGTGAATAAAGATGCAGAAAAAAGACTGAAATTTTTGGATAAAGAGTTGCGGAAATTAAATTTGGAATTTCGCCCGGAAAGTTACAACTGGTCGGTAATTCAGGCATTGTTGTCGAGGGGCGATCGGCGGTTGTCAAAACTGTTAGAATTAGTACGGCATTATGGGGATACTTTAGGCAGCTACCGTCGGGCTTTTAAGGAATTGCGGGGAGAGTTGCCAGAGATAGATTTTTATGTTTTTCAGGAGTGGGAGTTCGATCGAGTTTTGCCTTGGAGTCATTTGAAAGGGCCGCTGCCGGAAGCAACTTTGAAAAAGCATTTAGCGGAGGCAATGAGTCATGCAGCGCGAGATGGAGAAGAAAATTGCCCAAAAGCAGTAAGTCTAGTTTAATAAATTATATGATGTCCGAGGGCTCGCCCATAATTGCCATCTTGTCAGATCGATAGTTTCAGACATTTTTATTCAGAGCGATCGACCGATCGCCGGAGCAAGGAGCCGATACAGCGATTTGGTTGGCAACAGAAGCATCTCGCAGCCAAAGCGGTAAGTTTTGGCGCGCTCGTCAAGTCATTGCTTTCTAGATGGGTAACTCCTGCAAACCTATCAATCAGAATCTATCGCATAACAACCCTAGTGCAACGGACGGTATCAAGATCTCGGCGGTGATGCAAAGGCGATCAGGCGATCTGCTTTTAAGAATGGGGTTACAATTGAGAAAATGTATGAAATTGCTATATTTGCTGTGATTGAACTATGACCGAACTGCTTCAACAAGCGATCGCCCAGATCCAAAAACTTTCCCCCGAGCGGCAAAATGCGATCGCAGCTAGACTTCTAGCAGAATTGGAAGACGATCGACAATGGGAAACCCTTTTTGCTGCTACAACAGACGATCTATGGGATAAGATGGCTGCAATGGTTCGCCAGGAAATAGCAAAAGGTGAAACCGTTCCACTCAGTGAAGTTTTTCCAACACAAAAATGAAATCGAGTGTCACCAAAACCTTTCGCAATCAGCTCAGGGATCTCCCTATATCGGTTCAAGAGCAAGCTGCTAAAGCTTATGCGCTCTGGCAAGAAGACCCCTATCATCCCAGCCTTCAGTTCAAACAAATCAGCCAGCGACAACCGATTTACTCTGCTCGTGTCAGTCTCAACTATCGCGTCCTGGGTTTGTTGGACTCCGATCGGATCTATTGGTTTTGGATTGGCTCGCACGATCGGTATGATGAATTGCTGAAACGGATGTAGTTTCTGGCGATCGCGATCGCTAGTGAAATATTATTTGTTGTTTGGGCGATCGCGCTTGCTTAAAGGCGGGCGATCGTCACCCGACTTATTATTATTAATATCGGTCAACCCAAAATGCCTCCCGAACAATACGAATCGCACTTAAAAAAACTGGATGAATTGCTGTCGCAAGAAGGAAGCAATACAATTTACAATTTGGGAAAATGGCTCTCAGCTTTAGGATTGAAACTAACTGTTGCTGTTTGTCATGAAACAGAAGATAATAATCAAAATGCTGAAAAGCTATCTCAATTAACTGTAGAACAAAATCTCGAAAATGCCCAAGTTTAAATATTCATCACTAATAAACGCTCGCCCTGAAACTGTCTGGAACTTTCACGAAAGACCGGATATTTTGCAACTTTTAACCCCGCCTTGGCAACCCGTGAAAATAATTCGGCGCGAGGGCGGATTAGATGTCGGTGCTGTATCGGAATTTCTGCTTTTATTGGGACCAATTCCGGTAAAATGGGTGGCAACTCATATCGAGTGCGATCGATATCGCTTGTTTGTGGACGAACAAACGGAAGGGCCGATGGCAAGTTGGATTCACCGACACGAGTTTTCTGGCGAAAATGGTATGACGACGTTGACAGATGCGATCGAATTTGCGCTTCCGGGTGGCGCGATTGTCGATTTTCTGTTAGGTTGGGGGGTGAAATTGCGGTTGGCAGATATGTTTCGCTACCGCCACGAAGTTACAAAAAGGGAGTGCGAGAAAGATGCAAACGACGGCTGAGTTTTACTGTGCTTTTTGCGGCGAACCGAGTACGACTTTTGTCGATATTAGCGGCGGCATGGAGCAATCTTACATCGAAGATTGTCAAGTTTGCTGTCGCCCGAACGTTCTTTATGTTAGAATAGATGAGGATACGCTTGATATTGAAATCGATACAGATTATCAAGAGTAAATTGCCAAGAAACTATAATAAAGAGATTGATGAAAGATGAGGTTGGGGGTAAGAGTGTAAGTCCGATGTAACCTTACTTTATATTATAGCCTATCTTTGCAAGAAAATATTGTGTGTTACAACTCTGTAGCATATTTATGAAGCGAGATTTGTTGGTTGCACCATCCGAATTGCTCCTGTTTTATATTCACTGTAAGAGTTATTGCAGTAAGGCGCGCACCGCGCGCCCTACAGGGAGAATTAGAAGGAATAAACTCGCCCTTTTTCGTCGATATAAACTGCCCTATCTTGCCTAGTGCGACCGTCGGATGTGGAGATGCGAACTGTCACTAGATTTTTCTGAGGGTCAACATTATAGTCGTATTTTAAAGTGGTGGTTCCTCCTTTAACGTTGATCGGAATGTTGGCAATATCGCCGGTACGGTTGCTGATGCGAACAATTACGTTTCTTTCTCCTCCAACGGGCAGGGATGATAAGCCGACACCTGATTGACCGTATTCTAAATTCAATCCCGTCTCGTTTAACAGTCTGAGGGTAATGTTGCGAGTATTGTCAACCTGCGCTTCCGGCTGCCAAAATCCCGGTTTGCGCCCGCCGTCTGTTGCGGGTTGAGATGAGGCCCGATGGGGGGCCAAAAAGGCGATCGCGCTCAGTATTGCTGCGATTGCTAATAGTCTCGATTTCATGGTTTCTTCCTCCTGGAGACATTTGACAGTTGACAGTTGATAATTGTCAACAGCAGTCAATAGTAAATAATTAGTTATAACTCAATCCTAGCTTTGAAAGTTGATATTTTTATGTGTTAATTATTAATTATCGATCGAGCTGCTTCTAGGAGCAAACGCTGTTCGGCACGGGCGATCGCCCTGCTACTGCTTTCGACAGCATCGACATTCACCGAAATCGATGAAATCCCCCACCGCACCAGCCATTCTATTATCTCCGGGTACAAAGCTGGAGCGTCGCCGCAAATCGCACAAGGAATGCCGGCAGCGCGGGCCTGAACGATCGAATGTTCGATCGCCCGCATCACGGGTCGATCGGGCCCTTTGAAAGCATCGACCATCTGTTCGGAATTGCGGTCAATTCCCAATAAAAATTGAGTTAAATCATTGGTGCCGATCGAAATTCCCCGCACGCCTGCTTTGACATAATCTGGCAGTAAAAATAAAACTGACGGCACCTCAGCCATGATCCACAATTCAAAGTTGGCGGGGCGATTTTCCCAAGACTTTTCTACTTGCTGGCGGCAGACAACAAACTCTTCAACAGACCGCACGAAAGGCAAAATTAAATTAACATTTTGATAGCCCGACTCGCAGACTCTTTTAAGTACGTTTAACTCCCAATCGAATAAGTGAGGTTGAAATGCATAACTAAAACTGCCGCGAACGCTAGATTCGCGCAAGTCCAGAGAACGATAAAATACCGGTCTGGGCGCAACCGCCGCAGCAAACAAACTCAACCGATCGGCCATGCGATCTACAAATTCCGATTCTTGACCGTCTTGCAGCCAACTTTTGAGATTTTGACATGCCAAAGCATCCAAAGCCATTAATTCCGATCGCACCAATCCGATGCCGTCAATTGGCAGGTTTTTCAGGCGGTCGATCGAGCTAGTTTGACTGATATTAACTAACAGTTGAGTAGCAGTCGGCGCACTCCAAACCGATGCAGAATATTCGTGAGGTCGAACTTGGCGATCGGAGCTAGAAAATTGATAGTTTGCTATTGACATTTGCGCTGCTGTACTGGATAAATCTGCACTGTTTGCTGTAATTTCTTGCCTGCCGTCCGATCCCTGGGATTTTCCTGCTGTTTGCAGTATTATAGGTTGAGCGGAGGCAAAAACTTCTCCAGTATCGCCATCGATTAACACCGAATCCCCAGTTTCGATCGCCCGCGTCGCCCCGGTAACTCCCACCACCGCCGGAATCCCTAATTCTCTGGCTAAAATTGCTCCGTGACTCGTCATCCCTCCCTGTTCGGCAACAATTCCCGCAGCAACTTTCAGCCAAGGCAGCCAATTCGGGTCGATCGCCCGCGCTACTAAAATTCCCCCTGCTACAAATTCGGAGTTTTCTATTGGATAATGCGCCATCACTTGAGCAATTGCTTGTGCTTTTCCCGATGCTGCTGCCAAACCTCTAAATGCTGCAATACCTCCCGTATTGGAGGTACGGATGCTCTTGGGGATGGCACCGTCCTGGGAAATAGCATTTTCGCGCTCTGAGTTATTTGGCTTTTTCCAGGGACGAATTAGAGTAAAATAAAATAGCGCTTCTCCAGTTGTTGCAGACTCGTTCATCGTCCATTTCAAAATTAAATTTGAGTCGAAGTCGGCAGCAACTTGTTTGCTCGAGTTAATTAATTTTTGCAAGTGTGCTTGATTTAAAATATAGGAATTTTGAGCTGACTCGTCCAGCAAATAAACTTCCAGACAACTGCCAGCGAAATTGGCGATCCCAAATCGATCGATATTGTCGAACTGCAAATTTTCTGCCAATTCGCGATCGCCCTCTAATTTGATATTGTATGCTAAAATTTTGCTGCCCAAACGCTGAGTTTTCACCGCGCCTGTTTGGGGGTTTACTTGATAGTAATCGGGAATATTGTCACCCCGGTTGAGGGACATTCCCAAACCGCAAGTTGCTTGAATTTCCCAGGCAGCACTCGCGTTAGTTTGCAGGGAACCTGAGGCAATCGCACGCGCGATCGGCTGCACCAAAACAGCGGGATTAATTTGCTGTAATTGGATACCGCACCGCTGCCAGTAAAATAAATTTCTGGCCCTAAAAATTTCTGCCCAAGCTAGTTTTAGTCCCTCTGCAATAGCTTCAGGTTGAGCCCGCACTGCTTGAGCTTCGAGGAGTCCCGAAGCATTCAGGCTTGGGGAAGCCAGGGAAAGGCGAAAAATTACGGCTTGAGAATTGAGCCGAGAGACGGCCGACTCCAGGGTAGAAAGCAGCGAATCCGGGAGTTTGGCAGCAGCGATTTGGCGGCGGATGCTGCGGGCTATAGCCTGTAATTGCTTGGGTTCATCGACATTCAAGTGCAGGGAAGAATGGGCCAAATCAGCAAACAGCGGTTCCAACCAATCGATCGACCCTAAAAACTGCCAAAATGTTGTTGCTGGCACTACAAAACCAGGTATAGCCGGGTGATTTTTCTGGATCGAGCAGCCAGAGTAAAAAGCTTTTTCGCCTACTGCTGCTCGATCGGAGGTTTGAATCTGGTCTAGCCAGTAGATTTTTTCCACGCTGTTAGCCTGTCCGGCAAGCTGATTAAAATTGATAATTTTTCTTATCGATCGCTTACAGCAATTCTAGAATGAACCAGCAAAAATTGACGGGATTAGTCCGATCTTTTCTCAATCTATTTCTCAAGTCTGAGTGTGTTCTGTGTCATCGATCGGCCGCTAGAGAGTTTTGTCCCTACTGTCTCCGGCAGCTTCAGGGTTGCCAGCTAGCAGATCCGACCCAATTTTGGGATGCGCAAAAGCGTGTTTTCGTTTGGGGGGAGTACAGCGGGACTCTCAAACGGGCGATCGCGGCTTTTAAATACGAGAACAACCCGCAATTGGGCAAGCCTCTGGGCTGCTGGCTGGGGGAAGCTTGGCTGAATTCTCCCGAATTAGCTATTGACAATTTAACAGTTGTACCGATTCCGATGAACCGAGAAAAGCAGAAAAAAAGGGGTTTCAATCAGGCGGAACTTTTGGCTGAAAGTTTTTGCGAGTTAACGGGTTTGCCTTTGCAGCGGCAAGGTTTAGAAAGGGTTAAAGATACTAAACCGCTATTTGAACTTTCGCTGCAACAGAGACAAGCGGAAATTAAAGATGCGTTAATTTTAGGTAAAGATTTTCGCCGCCGGCTGCCGCGCGATCGGGTGTTATTAGTTGATGATATTTACACGAGCGGTACTACTGTAAGAGAGGCAATTAAAGTTTTGAAAAAGTCGGGAATTTCGGTGTACGGAACTGTGGCGCTGGCAACTCCTAAAAAGATCGATCGCAGGCAAGAATGACTGTAAGAGAAATATAGCGTCGGTTGTGCATATCTGTAGGGGAGAAGCATTCGGGACGTTCGGCGAGCTCAGTCTTGCCCTGAGCTTGTCGAAGGGTCGAGCCGCGACAATTCCTCAAATAAATGTCAAACTTATATCCGAATGCTTCGCCCTGCCCCGCGCAACCAATACAACCACACAGGATTTAAATTCCCATGCGTAAGTCTTAATTAACCGATCGCGCGAATACCAAAGAAACCGGGTTTTTACCTAAATTTAAAGCTGTGCGTAGAATACCTTCACAAAAACCCGGTTTCTGCCTCAATTTAAGGCTGAGATCTAAGCTCTTCGCAAAAACACCGGCGGGAAACTGACAAAATTTCCGGAGACAGCAGAGAACTTTCTGAGTTTCAAAAAGATTGCGCTATTCCCCGATGCTGATTTACTCAATTCTATTAATTCAATTTATGTCAATTTTGTTCAATATTTCTGATGGAGGTTACTCTGCGAATCCTTGCCATACTCAAAATTTTGTGCAAACCTTTTTTGCAGGTTCTGCTTGCAGCGGGTTGTTGGTGAATCGTGAAATCTATACGCGGATTTTAATAATATATGTATTTTTGGCGGTCGTTTTTGTTCTGGATGTTTTGCGGTTGCGGTTTCAGCATCCTGAAGCGCAGTGAAACCAGGCTCTGTTACTCGTTACCAGGCTCTGTTACTCGTTTACTCGTTACCAGGCTCTGCCTGGTAATGCAGATCTGGAGGCTCTGCCTCGATGGGGCTCGCGAGGCAGAGCCTCCAGACATGGGTTCCCAGGCACAGCCGGGGAACCAGTGAAAGGCACAGCCGGGGAACCAGTGATAGTAAACAATCAACTGTCAACTGTCAACTGTCAACTGTCAACTATCAACTATTTCCATCAGCGTGCATTCCCAAACCAATCGCGGCTGCACGTAATTTAGCAAATACTGGCGCGCTTTTTCTAAACTTTGTAAAGGTTCGCGCTTGAAAAACTTCTGCCAATAACAGTGCTGCAAATAATCAATCAACCACAACTGAGATTCTGTATCCAAAGTTTTATCAATTTCCTTAGCCAATTCCAAAGCTTCCCGCAAATTTGCAGGTTTGCGCTCGATCTTTTGCAGCAAATCTTCTGGGATAGATCGCACTTGTTCCCAAATCGAAATTGCCTCGCCGGGACTGCCTTGAGCCATTGCCATTACCTCGGAATGCGACAAAATTTCCCCGCCTCCTGCTTGCTGCAAAACTTGTGCCATTGCTTCGCGATTCAGTCGGTAAAAAGGGATTCTTTGACACCGCGAAATCAATGTTGGCAGCAGCGATTCCACGCTCGGAGCAATTAAAATTAGCGTCGCCCTTCCCGGTTCTTCTAAAGTTTTTAACAGGGCATTTGCGGCACCTTCGCCCATTGTTTCTGCGCGTTCCAAAACTACGATCGATCGCGACGATTCTAAGGGCAGCTTGCTGAGAAACTGCCCGATTTCTCGCACCTGTTCCAAGCGAATTTGCGGTGGCGCTTTTCGCTTTAAACCCGCTGCTTCCGCTTCTTTCGGCGATAGCAACTTACCTCGATCGATATAAGTCGGTTCTACCCACAACAAATCGGGGTGATTGCGCTGCCGCACTCGATTTTGCACGGCAGAAATTAACTTAGTTTCGGTTAAATTTACTGAAAATAAAAGCTCGATAAAACAGCGCGCTGCTAAACTTTTCCCGATGCCGCTAGCACCGACAAATAGATAACCGGGAGCAATGCGGTTTTTAGATACAGCTTGTGTTAATAATTCTACGGCTCGCTCTTGTCCGATTAACTCTGTGAAGTAATCCATAGTTATTATTTACAAAAAAGTAGCATTGATGATTCCCCGCATTCTTCAGCAGATGCTCGATCGTTCATAACTGTCAACCTTGAATAATTATCCCTCTTTTGTTGCTGCAGCAACAATGTTTTTTGTTAGTCAGATGTGATGAGTCCCTAGAAAGGTCAGCCAGTAATTGTTCGGGTTGCTTGTCATTTTAGTTGGCATTAAGTAGCCTTAAAAGTTCGGGTAACTACTGTTTGCAAAAATTTACATAAATCTGACTGAATCTGCTCATCGACTGCCCTATAATGACTGAATTATCGATCGCCTTAAATTCCAGACCAACACGAATACTAAACACTACCTACAAATTAAAGTCTCTAAAGTTTTCTGGCAGGAAAAAAGACAGACTAAATTGCGAGCGATCGGAGATTTTGAACGTGAGATTTTTGAATTAGCGGATATCTGGATTGCGGATATCTGTGTTGGGGAAGGACAGATTCTAAGAAGTAACTCAAACCTGTTGAAGTAGATCGCTCAATTAGACCGACCGATTAAACAAGTAAGTTAGTTGACGGGGTGCAATATGTCTAACATTCAACTCGGAATTCTGAAGGATAACTATTTCAATATCGACTTTGTTGGCAAGCTCGATCCCGCAGATATTTATCGTTTCACTTATCCCGCTGCGGGCAGTTTCAAAGTTACGGCAGAAGGTTTTAGCGGCGGTGTGAAAATGGAACTGCTAAACAGCCAAGGACAGCCGATCGAAACTATTTCAACTACCAACAACCAGCCCGGAACTCTGAGTAATGATAGTTTAATCGCTGGAGACTATACCCTGCAAGTTGCTCCCATCTCCCCAGACACGAACTATCAGATTAGTTTTGCTGTCAATGATAAGGTCGATCCGCTCACTGGTTTGAAAGTTGACTCGGGTTATTTTACGCCCGATCGCTCGGGTGAAGTAGGCTTTGATTTCTTGTATGATGATGGCGAATACAAAGGGCAATTAGCCATATTTAGCTTGCAGGGGATGGAGAAATTTACCCCAGGTTCTGAAGAGTTTATCAAGGAAGCTGCCAGAAGAGCTTTGAGTAATTCTGTGTTGGGTCACGTCGTAATTTCCGATATTACAGAAGGCACAGACCCTCAATTCAGAGACATTTTAGGCAAGGAAAATGCGAACGCCGGGGCTTACAAAGGCGTGAAGAAATTTGCGATGAATCCTGGAGAAGCATTTGCTGTAATGTTCGTACCGGATGGCACTGTTAAGGAAGTATTCGATAAGCCCGATATTGGTGGCGACAAACGCCCGCTGTTTTCGCTATCTAGCAGCGATGAAAATGATGCTTGGCTGTTGGGTCAAGTAGCTGATATTACTGGTGACGGCAAGGCATTTGCGATCGAAGATCGATCGATTTCTCCGGAATCGGATCGCGACTACAATGATGTGATTTTCCGCGTGACGGGCGCGACGGGCAAAGCTGTAACTGCGACAGAAGTTATTGCTCCGGATAAAGATTGGACTAAATCTGAAGGCGGTAAGAAATTGCTCGATTATGTTACTGCAAAACTGCCCGAGGAGTTGAAACCACCTACAGATACAGAACAACCAGTAGCACCAGAATCGCCTGCGCCTGCGCCTGCGCCTGCGCCTGCACCTGCGCCTGCACCTGCACCTGCACCTGCGCCTGAGGCTGCACCTGCACCCGTACCTGCACCTGCACCTGCGCCTGAGGCTGCACCTGCACCCGTGCCTGCACCTGCGCCTGCGCCTGCACCTGCACCCGCGCCAACACCTGCGCCCGCACCGTCGCCTGCGCCTGCACCGCCATCGGTGGATAATACTCAGGTGGCGGAAACTCAACCTCTTGTTGAACCGGAACCGCCTCTGGAACCGGAGAAGCCCAAGCTGCCTTTAATCGGGATTATCGATACTGGATTTGCTGCGACAAATCCCGATCTCGATTATTCTAAGGTGACTTTGGGGCGCGATCGCATTGACAATGACAGCAATCCTTTAGTGTCCGACGAGGAAGAAAACGAACACGGTACGGCTGTTTGGAGTTTAATCGGCGCGATCGCGGGTAATAATATTGGCATTGATGGAATTAACGATCGCGCTCCTGTTTGGCTGGGACGCGCCAGCGGTTCCGGGCAGTGGGATTTGTCGCTGACGGATTTCGTGCATGAAGCCAAGGCACAAGGAAAGCGGAATGCGATTGCTAACCTCAGCTTGGATTTAACTCAAGTTAATCCCGACGGCAGCGTCACGACGCGCTACGAATTGACGCCCAGAGAAAGGGCAGCTTTGGAATACGCCCGTCAGAATGGAGTGCTGTTGGTAGTTGCTGCGGGCAATGACGGCGGTGTGATGTCGGTTTTGGGTCAAGCTTCTCAGGAGTTTGACAACATTATTACTGTTGGAGCGTTTGACGGAGTGCGTCGTTCTTCCTATTCGAGTTACGGTTATGGTTTGGATGCGGTAGTTGCGGAGGAGGAAAATACTCTAGATGATGCGCTTACCGGGACTTCTTTTGCGGCAGCGAAAGCGACTGGGATGGCATCTGTGGTGTGGGAAAGCAATCCCAAGTTGAGCGATCGCCAAGTAATAGAAATTCTCAAACAAAGCGCGATCGATGTCAATTTACCCGGTTGGGATCGAAAAACAGGTTTTGGGGTGTTGAATTTAGAAAAAGCCGTGCAGTTAGCGAAGGAAACTGCACCGCAAGCAAGCTTTCGTGCAGAATTCATGACACCTGAAACTTGGGGTTCTGAAGGGCTAGTGAAACCACTGGAACGCTCTACTGCCAACAACCGTTACCCTATTACTATCCCATTCTATCCGGTTTATGACAAATATCGAGGTACGCTCGGCAAACCTACTTCAAAGGCGATCGACCATTCAGATAATGTCCAATATCAACTATTCGAGCGCGGTTCGATCGTCAGCAGTCCTGAAGGAACTTATCCGCTTTACGGTGCGATCCGCCAAGAATTTTTGAAAACAGGCGGACTTGGTGGTAGGTTGGGATTTCCGACAAGCGGGCAGATCGATCGGGGCAGCGGCAATAAGATTCAATACTTTGAAGGCGGTAACATTTATTGGAATGGCAATAAAGCGACTGCCTACCAAAAGTCTGGTAAACCATACAATCCCGGCAACACCAATCCCGGAGGAAATAACAACGGTGGCAATACCTCTGACTGTTATGAATTGGGTTCTGTGTCTGAGAAGTATGAAACAGGAAACAGAGGCCCTGGCACCATTGGCTACGATCCGACTGGCGGTTGGTCTTATGGAACTTATCAGCTCGCAACTAAACCCGGATCGTTAGCTGGTTTTCTCGATTCAGAAATAGCTAGCAAATGGAACCCTGAACTTAAACCGCTAACTCCCGGTACTCAAGCCTTTAATAATAAATGGAAGGAAATTGCCTCGAAAGATGCTGAAGAGTTTAGTGCAGCTCAACATGAGTATATCAAAATCACTCATTACGATCCTCTAGCAAATAAGCTGAAGAATACTCTCGACTTAGATGTTAATAAATACTCTAAGGCACTGCAAAATGTTATTTGGTCTACTGCTGTGCAGCATGGATCAAATACTAAAATTGTGAATAATGCCTTGAGAGGCAGAAATATTTCACGAATGTCTGAAAATGAACTAATCAACGCTATCTATGACGAGCGAGGTAAGAAAGATAGTGCGGGAAATTTAGTGTACTTTTCCAGCAGTCCTCGGGGCATTCAACAGAGTGTAGCTGATAGGTTTGTTGACGAGCGATCGGATGCTTTAGCTATGTTACAAAACCCCTGTTAGGTTCTCGTTCTAAAGAAACCGGGTTTTTACCGAATCTGTTGGCTGCGGTGAAGTATTTTCGCAAAAACCCGGTTTCACCGAGCCTATGCTTAAGTCTTAATACAGATAAAGCGATCGCTCACAAAAACTCAACACGCCCAACCATTTCTTCAGGAACGTACACTTCATAAATCAAAACTAGAGCTTCAATAATTTGTCCGATCGAACGAGTACCTTGCTTGCAATAAGCAATACCTGGATGCTTGCTGGTAAGACTAGCAATCGTTAAAAAATCCTCATCGTGAGTCATAATTACCCGCTTTTGTTTGCAGATAAATGCTAACTGCAATTCATCACTCTGACCGAGCAATCCCGCTTCAATAGTTGTTGTAACATCAATACTGCGCCGACGCAACTCTCGTGCCACAGCCGATTTAACATTCTCATCTAAATGAAAGCGGATGCGTTCACTCACCTCTAATTTCCCTCAGCTTTTCCTGCAAACGAGAGGGCAGACTCTGACGCTTCAACTCTTCAACAAAAGCATCTGATTCAGCAGTGCGACGGTCAATTTCTTCTCGATTCTCGTAATAGTAAGTCATGGCTGCATGAACTGAAGCAGGTGACAAATTATACTCCCTAGCGATTTCTTCGATCGACTCTCCCATCTTCAGATACATTTGGGCAATTTGTGCTACAGAAATTCGACGACCCGCAATGCGTGGCTTACCGCCAAGCACTCCCGGTGTAATTTCAATATACTTGGTGGCGATCGATTGTTGGGACATAAAACATGAAAGGCTCTTATTTGCTAATGTTTAAAGATATTTAATTTTAGCACAAACAGATGAATGGCGATCGCCCTTAATAAAAAAAGAAAGTAGGGTGCGTCGCTCGGATAATTCTTGCTAATTGCAGTTATCTCCAGCGACGCACCATACCGCTACATCCAGATATTTCTCAACAATTGAAATAGTGCGATCGAATCGACGCAGCAACTTCATCCTCAGGACGCGAGGCATTGATGCGGAAAGTGCGATCGCCTTCAATAAATTCAACGTGAATGAAATCGAACTTTCTCTGTTATTTTTTCTCTCTCTACAAAGGCATCTTAGAGGGAGTTTCAGACAATTTGGCGAGTGCGATTTTATTAAAAATAATCGATCGAAGGTGGCGATAAAAACGGTCGATCGAACATCTTGGATCGAGATCGACAGAGGTTGCGATATCCTGCTATAATGGAGAAGTGTTCTCACGATCGCACCTCTGCATCTGAAAGTCATTTTGGAGAAACATCAGATGAATCTATCTCTTTTGCAACCCATATCTACTTCCTCGCTGACGTGGTATGTTTTGGTAGAAACTCTGGAACAAGGGCAGATTGCAGCTTGGGTTGCACAGTTTCCAGAAAGCAAAGTCACAGCAGAATCTCAAGAAGCAGCGATCGCTGCATTGAAAACTCTGCTTAATAAACGCATGGCTGCGATTAAGGTGATGCCCTTACAGCTTTCGTTTCAAAACTCTGAAGATCCCTGGTTTCAATTGTGTGGAATTTTGAAAGATGATGCAAGTTTTGCCCAGTGGAGCGATCGCTTCTGGACTCAGAAGCAGCAAAGTATTGAAGATGATGAAGTAATATCTGTTGAAGAAAGTTTGAGGGTGATGTAATTGTGTGGATTTTCGACACAGACCATGTGTCTTTAGTATTGCGGGGTAATCCCAAAGTAATCGCGCAATTAGGAAAAGCCCCTGCACTGACCAGTACCACAATTATTACCGTTCAGGAAATTTTTAATGGCTGGATTGGTGAGTTAAATCAACCGAGTACGCAACGGGAAACAATTCTTAAGCAATATCATCACCTTTTTCTAGCAATCGAGTTGTTGAAAAAATTACCAATTCTGGAGTTTGATGTACCTGCTTTCGATCGATATGAAGAGCTGCTAGTACAAAATCCAAACCTCCGTAAGAAGCGTTTGCAAAAGGATGTAAGGATTGCAGCGATCGCTCTTTCACGCAATGCCACCGTTGTGACCCGCAATCGCCGAGATTTTGAACAGGTTCCAGGACTGAAGATTGAGGATTGGACAATTTAAGAAAGCGCAATGTATTACTACGGCTTCAACTACAGTATTTCCGAGAATTGTATTGTGCATTGCTTCAAACTTAGATTCATCTTGCTTCAGGAAAAACATCTATGGCAATTGTTCCAGTAGTGCGATCGGGATTTATTTGAGTCATCTCAACCTCGCTATCTCATGAAGTCAAATTACTAAATTGTATCCGGATCGATGTTTAATTCTCGCAGTTTGGCGGCCAGGCGATCGGCACGTTGCGCCTCTTGTTCGGCACGTTGCGCCTCTCTTTGAGCCACTTCTTCCGATGTGGGAAGAAGTTCTCCTGTTGTTGTGAACCAACGCAATTTTCCCTCCTGTATTCCCAGCCATAAATCTAACTGCTGGCTGAACAAATGTCCTTGCGAATTTGCTTCTAGAGGTTGGTATTCGCCATCCACTAAATGAAACCCGGCAAACTCCAAAGTATGCGGGTCGAACCAGAAATAATCTGGGGTGCGAAACGTGTTTTGATAAAGTTGTTTCTTGAAACCTCTGTCAGTCTCCGCTGTTTTTGGCGACAAAATTTCGATAATTACGTTGGGATATTTTCCATCTTCTTCCCACACTGCCCAACTTTTACGAGATTTCCGTTCGGTTCCCAAAACCACGAAAAAGTCCGGACCTCGGAATAGTTCAGATTTAAGCTGGCGGGGACTGTAGTAGATGGTAAGATTGCCAGCGGCATAGAAGTCATTTCTATCTTGCCACAGCCATTCTAAGCAGTTGAG
Source organism: Oscillatoriaceae cyanobacterium Prado104 (assembly GCA_025454405.1). Lineage (GTDB taxonomy): Bacteria > Cyanobacteriota > Cyanobacteriia > Cyanobacteriales > Microcoleaceae > Microcoleus. Next base: position 51,160 of record JALOON010000001.1, read on the forward strand.
CAGCAGGATTATTTGTCGTAAATGAAGATCGGTTTCCACGGGAGGTTCGTCACTATATAAGTCGCCAGGAGGAAAGATAACATTTTCTTGAATCTCTTGGGAAGGGGCTAGTTCTCGAGCTGCTGTCATGGCTGGTGCGTTGGGATTAAGAGGTTTTGTATTTATTTTAGCGTTGCAGGGCGATCGCTGGGAATTGGTAAAGAGTTTTGAGTTTTGAGTTTTGAGTTTTGACAGTGCGCGCATTCACAAATGGTAACTTAAAACTCCCCCTCTTCTACCACTAGAAAGGTTATAGTTGAATTTCGGATTAGATAGCTGGGAATTAATTAATTCAATGACGCGATCGCCTCAAAGCGCATTTTCATTAATTCATAATTCCTGTCCAAGTTTCTAGCTTGCTAATGACGATCGATCGAATTTCTGCAGCAACTTCAGCTTCCGGGCGATCGGCATCGATCCGGATGATGCGATCGCGATTTTCCTCGGCTAAATCTGCAAAACCCCGCCGCACGCGCTGGTGAAACTCCAAATCAGCTTGTTCCATACGATCGCGCTTGCCCCTCGCCCTTACCCTGGACAAACCGACCTCTACATCTATATCCAACCACAAAGTTAAATCGCTCTGCAAGCCACCAGTGGCAATTTCATTTAACTGCTTAATTAAATTTAAATTAAGACCGCGCCCGTATCCCTGATAAGCAACAGTCGAATCTGTAAAACGATCGCATAGGACGATCGACCCTTTGGCTAACTCCGGCAACAGCAAAGCTTCAACGTGCTGGGCTCGATCGGCTGCGTACATCAGTAATTCCGCTCGATTTGATACTAATTCTACCAACTCCGCTTCCAGCAGCAAGCACCGCAATTCCTTTCCCAATTTCGTGCCTCCAGGTTCCCGAGTAGCTAGAACACTGGCCTCGGCAAACTGTTTTTGCTGTATAAAGTGTAACAACAATCTCATTTGAGTTGTTTTTCCAGCACCTTCTACTCCCTCAAACACGATAAGTTTCCCCTTCATTGACCCACCATTAGAAATTCCTAAAAAAAATCTCGATCGTTCTGTAATTATCTGGTAACTTCTGTATGATATTAAAGTCTCAATGCCTCGCGGCTGGAGTTTCATATGGCTCGTTATACCGGCTTTTTTCTTGTTGCAGTTCCGATCGACCGCCTCCGTCAGTCCCTGATTGAAATTTTGGAGTCATGCAATCTTGATATTATCTACAATACAGGTGATTCCCTCATGGCCCGCGAACTTCCGGGTCAAGTTTCGATCGCCAAACTTGTTACCGCAGAAGTGCTGTTTGAGAAAAACACGGGCAGCGATTCAGAAGTTCGCATGAACTTCACGATCAAAAACGAGGAACTGCCCCTCCAAACCAACAACCATTGCCGTCAAATGTTCGAGTTAGTCAGTCAATCGATCGTGAACAACCGCAACTGGCGGCTTTTGGAAAGCATGGCCCTTTAATATGGGCGGTCATTAGTCATTAGTTCCTAGCTAATGACTGATGACTGATGACTTTTATCCACAAGCGATAAATTTACGCTCGAAAACTCCGTCGCAGTAACAAAGAATTGGTAACTACGCTAACAGAACTAAAAGCCATAAATGCACCCGCTGTCGCAGGGCTGAGTAAAATTCCAAAAACAGGCAATAAAAGACCCGCAGCCACCGGAATTCCCAAAATATTGTAACTAAAGGCCCAAAACAAGTTTTGGCGGATCTTGCGAAAAGTAGCGCGACCGAGTTCGATCGACTCGGCAACATCGATCAAAGTATTGCGCGTGAGTACAATTTGCGCTGTTTCCACCGCCACATCAGTACCGCAATGCATCCCGATACCCACATCTGCTTGCGCCAAAGCAGCAGCATCGTTAATCCCATCCCCCACCATCGCCACTTTGCAGCCCTGGGCTTGTAAAGCCGCGATCGCTTCAAGTTTCCCCTCGGGGCGCACTCCTGCCAAAACCTCCGCCCCTGTCAAACCCAATTGCTGCGCCGTCTCTGCTGCTGCCGAGGCCGTGTCCCCCGTCAGCATCATCACCTTCAATCCCATAGCCCGCAGGCGATCGATCGCAGCCTTCGTGTCGCTTCTCACCTCATCTTTGAGGCCGACAGCCCCCAGCAACACCCCGTCCCAGGCAACACAAACAACAGTTTTCCCAGCCAAAGAGGCGGACAAATCCGCTGCAACCGGAATTCCCTGCTGTCTCAACCAATCAGCATTTCCCACAACAGCCCGCCGCCCTGCCACCGAGGCAGAAACCCCCAATCCTGCTTCTGTAAAGAAATCCTCAGCCGCAAGCTGCGGCAAACCCTGTTTCGCAGCTTCCTGCAAAATCGCCTCAGCGATGGGATGGCAAGCGCCCCTTTCTACCGCCGCCGCAATTTGCAGCAATTTCGAGTTTGGCAAGCGCAATTTTGCTTCTGGATTTAGCTGCACATCAGATATTTCAACATCAGAAATTCCCTCAATTCCGGAATTATCTAAAACTAAATAATCTGTAAGTGCGGGCAACCCTTTGGTGAGAGTACCGGTTTTATCAAACACCACTGTATCTAATTGATAAACCCGTTCCAAAACATCACCGCCGCGAATCAGCAATCCCCGCCCGGCCCCGATGCCGGAACCGACTAAAATAGCAGTGGGAGTAGCCAATCCCAAAGCGCAAGGACAAGCTATAACTAAAACTGCGATCGCCAATTTCAAACTCAAAAGTAAAGGCGATTGGGCGGCAATTTCTGGGAATTGATGCCCCATATTCATTGCAGTGTGCGCCATATTTACCCCGCCATCTAACAGTACGGAGGGCCAAATTCTAGTACCTGCAAAATACCAAAATAGGAAAGTCAAAGCTGACAGCGCCATCACTCCATAGGCAAAATATCCGGCGGCAATATCGGCTAACTTTTGAATCGGCGCTTTGCGGGTTTGTGCAGCTTCCACCAAAGCCGCGATTTGAGCGACAGTTGTTTCTTTACCGGTGCGAGTTGCCCGCATGACAATTGCCCCGGATTTATTGATAGTTCCCGCCGCCACTGCATCGCCGGTTTGCTTCAATACCGGCATCGATTCGCCAGTCAGCATCGACTCATCTACTGTTGTTTTGCCCTGACAAACTTCACCGTCTACGGGAAATTTTTCCCCCGGCAAAACCTGCAGCCATTCGCCAACTCGCACGCGATCGGCCGGAATTTCAATGTATGGTGAATTAGAGGGAGAATTACGGGCGTTCTCTTCGGAATTAACTTCTAAATCCGGCATTTTAAAATCGACCAAACGCGCCGTTGATGGTTGCAGGGCAATTAAAGATTGCAGGGCCGATGCAGCGCGCCGTCTGGCTTGTTGTTCGAGAGTTTTTCCCAATAAAATAAAGCCCAGCAGCATCACCGGTTCGTCAAAAAAACATTCCCATCCCATTTGCGGGAATAGCAGCGCCGCGTTGCTGGCAGTATAAGCAGTAACAGCGCCCAAAGCTACTAGAGTATTCATGTTCGGCGCGTTGCGCAGCAAACTGCGACACCCGTCAATTACAATCTGGCGGCCCGGCAATAACAAAGCCAGCGTGCACAGTCCCCAGTGAAACCAAATATTGCTTAAAATCGGCGCTTTTGCGCCTAAAAAGTGACCCAAACCGGAGAGAATAATTAAGATGAGGGCGATCGTCAATTGTCCTATTTGCTGCCGGATTTCTTGCTTGCGCCTTTCAACAGCAGCCGCTTCTGCTTCTAGGGGATTTTCACCGCAGCGAGACTGACTGGGAAATCCACGATCGGTCAACTTTTTAGCCAAAGCAGCAGCATCGACTGTTCCTGGCAAGCATTCAACAGTTGCCACTTCCACTGCCAAATTAACTGAAGCGGCAATTACCCCAGACTGCTGCAATAGCTGGCGTTCCACCGCTTGCGCGCAGCCCGCACATTTCATACCGCCAACATCTAAAGCAATAATTTCTGGACCAGATGCTGGAATCGGTACGACTTCCGATCGAATTTCTGTTATTTTCGGTACAAGCTGCATGGGATTTTTCGATAAAGATTGCGAGATTTCAATATTTGTAAAAAAAGTTCGCTTCAAGCTTTTTTTTTACAAATATTTCTATTTTGAGAATAGAGAAACATCTCGCCATCTCCCGAAAGCATTAGGTTTTTTTAAGGACTAAAGTTACGTAGGTTGGGTTGAGCGTAGCGAAACCCAACGCTTGACAAATCCCAACGCTTGACAAATCCCAACGCTTGACAAATCCCAACGCTTGACAAATCCCAACGCTTGACAAATCCCAACTTTTCACTTCACTTAACGTCAACTTGGGGCTGATGTTGGGTTTTCGTGTTAATTTGAGGCTGATGTTGGGTTTTCTCTTCGTTCAACCCAACCTACGGATCTCATGTTGGGTTTTCGCGTTAATTTGATGCTGATGTTGCGCACAGTGAATAGCGGAGGGTTTCTCTTCGTTCACCCTCCACTAGGTTGGGCCAAACCTACGGATTGACTGCGTATCAACTATCAACTATCAACTAACAAATATGGCGGTAAGACTCAAACGGCAATCCCGTGCGCCGTTTCACATCAACCACGGATTTGTATTCCCCTTTTTTCTGCCTTTCTCTAACTATTTTTTCAGCAACATCCCTGTCCAAACCATCTCTAATCAACTCTTCCGGCGACAAAATATTTAACCGCTTCCAAGTAAAACAAGCTTCTTTTTGATAATTGTAACTGAAGCAAATCATCGGGGTAATTCGCTGGACGTGCCTCTCGGGAACTCCGGCTATTTCTGATAGTTCTTCCGCGTGGGTAAAAATATATCCTTCATTTTGCAAAGATTCAATATCGTTAGCATAGACGATCGGCAATCCCAATACTTTTACCAAATCGTCTTTAGTACATTCGTTAATATCGATTTTTCCCCGCAATTTTGCCAGCAATTCTGCTTTTGTTGGATTTTCAGGAAGCAGCAAACCTCTCGGTGCGGTTTTGATTAAATAGCGCCTTTTTAAGGAAAAAGCAATAACGATTTGAGCTATCCAGATCGGGAATGCAAAATTAGTTGAAGATAGAGCCAGTGCACCTAAAGTAATGCCCGCACCCCAGCCGATCCAACTGCGAATATTCGACTTGTGTCCTGCATAAACAAGAGCCAATCCGCCGAAACCAGGAATCAACGAAAACCACACCCAATTAGGAGTTTGACGCAGCCAATATAAATCTTGAGACACTTGAATTTTCTCCTCGATCGACCGTTATTTTACACTTGCTAAAATCCACTTTATTTTAATAGTGATTTCCCTTCCTCACTCTTTCTTTTTCTCTTTTCTATCTCCATCATTCCTTCTTCCTTCGACTTTACAATTCTCGCAGCAATTTTAAGCGTTTCTCCTCATATTCTTCTGCCGTAATTATACCTTTATCGTAAAGCTTTTGCAGTTGTTCGAGGGCGGCAGTTACATCTGTTGCCGATCGCAAAAGATTGCCTCCCGGCAGCGCCCCATTGAACTGCATATTAAAAGCTTGCTCCGACATAAACAGCAGCCCGATAAAATCAAAAAATGCAATGAGTGACGGAATTAACGTCCACGAAAACAGCAAGTACAGGACTCCTGCTAAGTTATTCCCTAAATAAAATTTGTGAACTCCAAAGCCTCCTACAAAGAAAGCTAACACAACAGCTACTGTTTTATCCTTTACCATTTTTCCTGTTCCCTTTTCCCTCAGCTTTTTAACTTCAGACACCGAATCAAGTTAGCTTGCAAATTGTTAACTGTTTAAAAACCTCGCCCTCAACTGTCAATTCTCAACTGTCAATTTTCAACTGTTTAGTTTATTTTTGCCTTGTTTCCGAAACTGAGACATCGCAAAATACAGCATCACAATACCTGCTTGAGCCTGTAAGATGGTCAAATAGCCTTTCCAGAAATAATTGAGTTCGCTAGTGGAATTGAAAGAAAACACCAAAACGCCCAAGGCGGCATAGGGTGCGAAACGCATCCAAGGGGGCGTACCCTCTAACTTGCGGCTGTTGTAATTGCTCATTGGTTAAAGCCTCACGATCGTGACTTCCGTTATTTGCAAACAGCGGATCGAATATAACTACCATTCTAAAACAAGTTTTTCCGTTCAACTTCCAGAAGAGCCGATCGCGAGGAGAGCGAGGGAGGGGGGGGGAGGGGGGAGAGGGGAAGTTCTGAGTTTTAAGTTTTGAGTGTTGAATAAAGAACTGTCTTTAACTCAAAACTCACGCATTCAAAACTCAAAACTCCTTACCAACTGTCAACTGTCAACTCTTCCTTCCTTCTGCCTTCTGCCTTCTGCCTTCTTTCTTCTACTGAGCGCCGCTACCCAAAATAAACAAGCTCAGGAGAGTACCGCTATTCCACAGACTGTGAAGTAGCATGGGAGCGAGGAGATTGCGCGATCGAGTATAAACGAACCCCAAAACAGTTCCCAAAGTTGCCAAAGGCAAAACTTCGGAAGCATTTAAGTGCGCCACAGCAAACAGCAAAGCCGAAGTACCAATAGCACCCCAAACAGGCAAATAGCGAGTCAGAGAAGGCAGCAGAAAGCCTCGAAATATAATTTCCTCAAAAACAGGGGCCGCGATCGCCGCAGTGCCGAAAAACACTGCCATTGCTATGCCATCTCGACCGTCCAAAACTACAGGCAAAATCGGATTGCTGCCGCCTTTTCCCTGCCACAATTGCTGGTTGATGAGCGATACCAAAACCACCAAAGGCAAAGCAGCAAAATAGCCGCCAACCCCCCACAAAAACCAATTTCCCTGCCAATCGATCCGAAACCAACCTTTAGGCAAAGGCAAAAAAGATTTGATAGAAAAATACATAACTGAAATCCCGCCTACCGCCAGCAATAAATAAGTAGCAAAGATATAAATAGCCTTGCTGCGGGGGTCAAAAGTAGTAGGACTCAGTTGTAAAACAGCCAGAGAAACTGGCAGCAAAAAATACGGAATTAAGATTTGCCCGACAAAGAAGAAACCGACTGCCAGCACCTGCCAAACTATCTCGCCATCCCAAGGAACATCCCAAACTGCGCCTGCATTTCTAGCCAACAGCGGCCCGGCATTGGCTGTGTCGAATTTATGCTGGCGCTGCAACAGCCACTGCACGGTTAAACCGATCAGCAAAATAGTTCCTGCAAACAGTCCGATCGCGGGCATTCCGACTACAATTGCTAGTTTTTCTACCGCTTGCTCTGCGGTTGCTTGCTCGGTAGATTGCAGCGATCGCAACTCTTGAGAACGTTCTTGCAGCTTGTAAAGTTGAGTCAAAGCCTTGTAGCGAAACCAACCGTCTAAAGAATTTCTAATAATAGGTTCCGCATCCGGCAGCAGTTGGGGCGGCTCGCTCCAAATTCCCGCCAAAACAGCCGCAGTGTGAGCCGACGAAGCGACTGTATTAATTGTACTGTTTTCTAGCTCGGCTAAAGTTTGCCAAGTTTTTTGAGATTCCGGAATTTTGCCGCTTGTTGCCTGCAAAATTCCCAACCGCAAATCGAGTTCGCTTTGCAGAGTCGAGAGTTTGTCGATCGACTCTTGCAGGGCTAGAACTTGGGGAGATTGCTGCTTGCTAGCAGTCGCGGTATTTTCAGATTTAGCAGCAGTATCAGCTAGAATTTGTTTGAGTTGCGATCGAGCTGTTGCTAGAGACTTTTGAGTAGAATTTCTGGTATCTTGATACTGAGTTAAAGCAGTATTTAAAGGCTCGGCACCGATAATGTTGTTGCGAGCCGAAATTAAATTAGCATTAGAACTAGAACTAGAATTACTTTCGCCTTGCCACTCCGAAGCGTGCAGCAGCAAATTAGTCTGGTAGAGCTCCAGGCGGCTTTGAATTTGTGGCTGATTCCAGCTATCGAGTAAAGACAAACCGACCAGGGCGATCGCGATCGCCGTTAAAATACCTAAAATCACCCGTTTCAGTGTCATGTCAACTTTCCTTTCCCGCGCGCATCCGCACCTGAGTCTTGTCCGCTTACAATCATAAGCGGTTGCAGTCGAGAGTGTCCTCCGCAACAGGTAAAATTTTTACTGGCTCATCTGTTGGTGCGATCGAGTCCCGGATTCATCCGCCAGCTAAATCGAAAATCACAAGTCGAAAATCCCAAATCCCAAATCTCAAACCTCAAATCCCAAATCAAAAATCCCAAATCAAAAATCGATTACTCCCTTCCCACTAAAAGACTATGTACTTCTTTCTGATTCTTCTCTTCGCGTTCTACCCTTCTCTAAGGCTTCGCCTACTGCGTCGAAAGCGGTTTCCCAAATCAAAAATCGCATAATCTTCAGTCTCAAATCCCAAATCGAATAATCTGCAATTGAAAAGCTCAAATCCCAAATCGAATAATTTCCAATCGAAAATCCCAAATCCCAAATCGAAAATCGATCGACTGTCCCCAAAACTGGTAAAATTATCCACTGGTTCATCTGTAGTTCGACCTCAAGCCCCGGATTCATCCGCCGACTCGATCGAAAATCTCAAATCGAAAATCGCACCAGTGCATCCCCGGCTAAATCTAAAATCTAAAATCTCAAATCGAATCGAATGGTTACTCGCATTATTCTCGTCCGTCACGGCAAAAGTACCTACAATCTAGAACGCCGCATTCAAGGCCGTCTCGATAAATCAGTTTTGACAGAACCCGGCCGCGCCACTGCCCGCTTGGTGGGCGAGACTCTCAGCAGTATCGACTTTGATGCCGCCTACTGCAGCCCCCTGCAACGGGCAAAAGAAACAGCCGAAATCATCCTTTCGCACTTGACAAATCCGCCTCAACTTCAACCAATTGACAAATTAATGGAAATTGATTTGCCGCTGTGGGAAGGAATGCTGCGCCAAGAAGTAATCGAGCAATTTCCCGAAGTATATCGCGGCTGGCAAGAGAGCCCGCACGAATTTTGCATGAAATTGCCCTCAGATGACGGTGAAATCGAACACTTTCCGGTACTGGCAATTTTTGATAGCGCCCGCGATTTTTGGCAAGAGATTTTATCGCGACACAGCAGCGGCGGCACAATTCTAGTAGTAGCCCACAACGGAATTAACCGCTCTCTAATCGCTACAGCGGCTGAAATTGCTCCGAATTACTATCAATCTATTCAACAGTCGAATTGCGGGATTAGCGTTATTAATTTTGCGGCTTCTCCTGTGGAACCTCCTTTGCAAGGGGGGAAAGAACGGGGATTTTCCGTTCAATTAGAGTCGCTGAATTTAACTTCCCACGTTAACGAAGTTTTTCCCAAGCCGAGGGACGGACATCGAGGACCGCGTTTGTTACTGGTGCGTCACGGCGAAACTGATTGGAATCGTGCCGGAAAATTCCAGGGGCAAATTGACGTGCCGTTAAATGATAACGGTAGGGAACAGGCCAGGCGGGCTGCAGAATTTTTGAAGGATGTGAAGTTGGATTTTGCGATTAGCAGTTCGATGCTGCGCCCGAAGGAAACTGCGGAAATAATCCTTCAATATCACGAGGGTTTGCAGTTGGAACTCCGCGATGGATTGAGGGAAATCAGTCACGGATTGTGGGAAGGAAAATTTGAGTCGGAAATCGAAGAATTGTATCCGGGTTTGCTGCAGGAGTGGAAAACAAATCCTGAAAACGTGCAAATGCCAGAAGGAGAAAATTTGCAGCAAGTTTGGAGTCGGGCGATCGCGGATTGGCAAGAGATTGTTCGATCGGTCTCGGGAACTGGAATTGTTGTCGCTCACGATGCGATTAATAAAGCACTTCTTTGTCATTTGTTCGGTTTGGAACCGCAACATTTCTGGAAGTTCAAACAGGGAAATGGGGCAGTTAGCGTAATTGATTACCCGCAGGGTCCCGATGGTTTGCCGGTGCTGCAGGCAATGAATATCACAACTCATTTAAGTGGTGGCGTTTTGGATAAAACTGCGGCGGGGGCACTTTAATTTTTAGTCATCAGTCATTAGTTGTTAGTCAGCGCTGGTTTGGTAAATTTTCTGAATTATATTTGATACCGACAACCTGCAGGTAGCCAGCAAAAAGTAGCAAGCAAAATCGATCGCACTCAAAGGGAGCGATCGCAATTTTTCAGCGGGATCGCCCTGATTTTTTCAAAGCGCTACCAATTCCTTTTGCCCTAAAATAGAATCATCATCATGCGCCAACAAATCCGCAGGATCGTTGTAAATTGCTACAGCACCAGCCAGCGAATTATCATCAAAACCCCCGCAGCGAAATGCCAAAACTCCTACCCTGCATTTAGCCGCTGCTTCAATATCGTAAGGAGTAAAAGAGCGAGTTTGCAGTCAGGACTTTAGTTCTTAACTAGCTAATTAGTAAATGCCGGACTGAAGTCCGCACTGCTGATATTTTGCACCATTTTCAATAACCTGTAGGAGCGGGTTCGCCTACCATCTCGGGAGGCAGCAAACAAGTTAAATAAACCCGCCCCCACTCCACGAAAAATCCTCAATTGACTGGAGGTGCTCGATGTCAGCACTACGAACCTTGTTTGCCGTCAGGGCTTAAGTCCTTAAATAACTAATTAGGGCTTGCTGAATAAAACTCTCAGCCCCCGAGAGCAATGGTTTTGAGCCTTTTGCGATCGATTTAGTGCCAGGTTATGGCATAGAGATGGTGCCCTATGCCCTATGCCCCCCTCACCAAAAGACTTATTCAGCAAGCCCTAATTAGTAAATCGCGGACTGAAGTCCGCACTACGAACCTCGTTTGCTTTCAGGACTTATATCGTTAACTAGCTAGTTAGTAAATGCCGGACTGAAGCCCGCACTACGAACTTTTCGATCGACTATTTCATGCCGCTACCGTGCAGTTTTGGTTCGGGCGGTGGTGGAAACGGTTCCGGCCCCAAAGGTTGAGGATTTTCGATATATTCAAACTCGCCTTTTCCGTCCATCGACGGCCCTTTCGCCCAGCGTCCCTCGCTACTTTCGGAACCTTCAGAATGATTCCAAAACTGATAGGCAAATTGCGACTTTTCATACTCCTGCGGGAACGAACTCGGAACGGGAGTTGTTTCCATTCCCGAACTTTCCAAATCTTCGATCGCCGCCAGCCACAAATTTTGGTGCATGGTATCGCGGGCGATCGTGAAACTCAGCGTATCTTTAACACCCGGATCGTTTGACATTTCATACAGCCGCACTGCTTGCAATCTTCCTTGCGATTCGGCGTGCAAGTTCGATCGAAAATCTGCTAAAAGATTGCCGCTAGCAATGATATAACGACCGTTCCAAGGATAACCCACGCTGTCGCTAGCTGTCGCACCCAAACCAGAGACGATCGCGTGTTGCGGATTCATGCTATCGGCGATCGCATCTCGCGGATTGCTGCCACCCATAACTGCACCAACTACAGCATCCTTAAAACCATCTTCTTGCATGGCTACAGGAGCTTTATCTAACAAATGAGCTATCATAGTTGCTAGCATTTCGATATGCCCGATTTCTTCCGTACCGACATCGAGCAACATATCGCGGTATTTGGCAGGTCCGCGGCAGTTCCAACCTTGAAATAGGTACTGCATCATCACGGTCATTTCGCCAAAAGTACCGCCAATTAATTCTTGGATTTTCTTGGCGTAAACGGCATCGGGCTTTTCAGGTCTTTTGTAATATTGTAGCGGTTTCTTGTGATAAAACATCAGGAATTCCTAGCTAGTTTTTTTGTGCAATTTCCTTATTTGTAACGCTACCGATCGCCCCCGCGAATCAGCTTTTGGTTATAAACAATTTAAATCCACCTATGTAATGTTTATCACTTAAGTTAATATCGTAAGGTGCGCACTGCTCACCCTACAAATACAGCGTAAGGTGCGCACTGCGCACCCTACACAAAAACCCAGTTTCTTCGATCGGAGTCCGTAACGACGTTAATTAGTTTTGTAATTTTCCTCAATCCAACAGCGCGGCAAAAGTTCTCCCGAAGGAAAGACTAATTTAGTTTTTTCAAACTTGGCAGGTTCTTGTTCTTCTTGCCCTGCTTGATTTCGCCCCGTGACTTCATTTTTACTAGGGCTCATCAAATCATCGACATCCAGAATTTCTATCAAATCGCCGGATTCTTTTTCTTGCAACAGCATAGTTTCTCCTTGTCAGTGAATTGCGAGTTAGGGTTTGAGGACAACTTTGATACAGTTGTCTTTTTTGTGTTTGAAAATTTCGTAAGCGTGGGGTGCTTCATCCAATTTCATGCGGTGCGTAATCACGAATGAAGGGTCAATTTCGCCTTTTTGAATGCGATCGAGTAAAGGCCGCAAATAACGGTGAACGTGAGTTTGTCCCATTTTCAGAGTCAAACCTTTGTTGAAAGCAGCCCCGAACGGCACTTTGTCGAGAAAACCGCCGTAAACGCCGGGAATCGACACCGTACCGCCTTTGCGGCAAGCTACGAGTACCTGCCGCAGGGCCGTGGGCCGATCGGTCTCCAAACGCACGGCTTGCTTGGCTTTGTCGTAAAAAGCGTCTAAACCGGTGCCGTGGGCTTCCATGCCCACCGCATCGATGCAGGAATCGGGCCCGCGTCCCCCCGTCATTTCTTTGAGGGCTTCCCCGGCGTCAATTTCTTCGTAGTTGATAATTTCGGCCCCTGCAGCGGCGGCCATTTGCAATCTTTCCGGTACGCGATCGATCGCAATTACCCTTTCCGCGCCCAGCATCAACGCGCTTCTAATTGCAAATTGTCCCACGGGTCCGCAACCCCAAATCGCAACAGTATCTCCCGGCTGAATGTTGCAATTTTCTGCAGCCATGTAACCTGTAGGAAAGATATCGGTAAGGAACAAAACTTGTTCGTCAGAAAGGCCGTCGGGAATCTTTAAAGGGCCGACATCTGCAAAGGGAACTCGCGCGTATTCAGCTTGTCCGCCCGCATAGCCGCCCATTAAATGCGAGTAGCCAAACAATCCGGCCGGTGCGTGACCGTACATTTTTTCTGCCATCCAACCTTTAGGATTGGAATTGTCGCACAGCGACCACAAATCTCGCTTGCAAAAGAAGCAACCGCCGCAGGAAATCGCAAACGGAATTACCACTCGATCGCCCTTTTTTAAATTCTTGATTTCGCTGCCGGTTTCGACAACTTCCCCCATGAATTCGTGACCCATAATATCGCCGGATTGCATGGTCGGGATGAACCCATCGTAGAGGTGCAAATCCGAACCGCAGATGGCTGTAGATGTAATTTTGACTATAGCATCTCGCGGATTGAGAATTGTCGGGTCGGGTACGTTATCTACCCGCAGGTCATTTGCGCCGTGCCAGCAAACAGCTTTCATTATTTGTTTCTCCTTTAATTAGCAGCCCGCAAACTTTTTATTGATTTTTAATTTAAGTTGTAGGGTGCGCCACCATCGAAAATCTCTTGCGAAATACCGACAATCTCATAGGAACGCACCCGATCGACAGCGTTGAGAAAAACAACACTTTTTGTGGGGCATTACTTTTTGAGACTGGTATAAATTGCTTATTTTCAGACTATTTCACTTTAAGTCTGCAGAATAATATATCTCTCTATCGGAGGTACAATTTATAGATCTATCTTTCGGCTGTTTTCAAGATTTATGTAAATTGTGAAAGTTTTTTATAGTGGGAAGTCGCGCAATTGTTGGCAGGCACAACAATCGCAGTCCTGTACGCACGAATGGTGAGAAACCGGGTTTTTTGCGAAAATCCTTCGTTGTTACCGACAGATTAGACATCTCCTAAAAAGATTCTGAAAGCCTTGCCCTATATGGACAAAAACCTAATTATGGGAGAGGTCTATTAGGTAAAAAACCCGGTTTCTTGGGTATCGATCCACAATTCATAAGAGTCGATCGCAATTACTTTGGCTTAACAAACACCTGAATTTTTGACATGGGATTTGCTGGCTGCCAAGCTTTCACGTAAATACTTCCTTGAAATTCCACGTTCTCGCGCCGCCCAGAACCAGCAGAAATAATAACGCAAGGGATAAAGTTGCTATAGGGAGGCGAAAGCGATTTGACATTGGAGATATTTTTAACATTAACCTGTTCTATCCGAAGATCCCGAACGTCATTTTTCAAAAGTACCCACCAAGGGTACTCCATAGTTTCTAAAGATAGCCCAACATTTTTACATTCTGTTTGAGCCACAAATTTAGCTGCATTTATATAACTATCTTTGTCGTTAATAACAGGTCTCAAGTATTGCTCTACTCTGCTAGTATTGAATATATTTTTATCGGCAACGATCGGTCTAAACTCGTTGTATAAAACATATACTAATGATGCCTGCACGAGAATTATCATAATAATATTTTCTATAATTTTAGGGGAAATTTTTGATACAACTATACCAATGAATGGGGAAATCAGCACAAAAAAAGGTAAGTGGAGGCGGCTGTGCCAAATTTGCCATTTTATCAGCAAGCAGAATAGCATAAAGGAACACAAAACAGTCACTAGGTAGCTGACAAGATATTGATTTCTCCTCAAGTTGCGACTGCTCAGACATAACGCTACAGCAAGCAATAATAGCCAGAAGTGAAGGGGATTGCCTGCTGTGTCTTCAAAAATTGGAATGAGGACTTGCAAACTAAAATCTGTACCGAATGTAGTGCGCGGATCGTTAATTCCCACCCCGAGTATTTCGTGAATTTTATATATTGCTTTTTCTAGGGCATCAAGATTAATAAAATCCAATGGTAGAGCCAGGTGCAAGCTGGCGTTTTTCACTATACTTGAAATTAAAATAGGAATTCCATAGGCATCAGGACTCCATTTATATGGATATGTAGAAGTCGGCGCGCCAAATAATTCTATATTCCTCAAATAATGATTAAAGTTAATTAAACCAATTATTGTACCGATCGCCAAAATATGCTTCCAGACTTGCGCGCGATCGCGCCTAAAATCCATCAGTAAAAACCAAATCGCAAATGGTAGCCCGTATATATATCCCGTGCCTTTACTAAAAACAGCAAGTCCCAAACTCGCACTCATTTTAAATACGTGACTCTCAGTTATTTTCTGATTGTTTGCCGAGACAACATAGTAAACAAAACAAACCAACCAGAAAGCAACTACATAGGTATCTTTAGCATTAGTTGAGTGCAAAATTCCCACAGGAATAGTCGCACACAAAACAACAGAAAAAACTTGACTTCGCAAATCGCCTCCCAGTTGTTTCGCAATCAGCGAAACTCCGACGAGACAGCCCGCCATACTGAACCACTGCACGAGATTTGCAAAGCGATCGCCCCCGCTTAAAATGTAGGAGTGCATAATAGCAAATCCCGGCCAAGGAGGGCTGTATAACTGCGGCGTGTAGCTTGTCGGATAGTGTTCTACGCTGCCGTTTTGTATCCAGTGAACTACGCGCGGCAGGTGATAATCTAAAGAGTCCCAGTTGTTAGATGGTGCTACTACAGCAATTAAACCTAATGTTAATGTTATCAAAGCAACCGCAATTAACAGCACGACCAAAAAAGGCTGCATTTTGATAATCGGGAAATTTGCTGCATAATTTTTTAGTTTGACTTTCCTAACTAAAATAAATCCTAAGATTAAATCCAGCCACAACCAAAAAGCAAATATTCCGCTAAAGTTCAGGAACCTTATCGCGCTCAAAAATTCGATAATTCCAGCTACTAAAAGCCCCCAGACTATAGCTGCCTCCAAAATTGCCACTCGCCAGCATTTATGGAAGTTATGAAAAATTATAAATATTAACAACCAGCAAATAATGGGTAGAACAATAGGCATATCTAAACAGTTAAATTGTTGATTTACAATAAAGCGTATCCTGTCCGATCGATCGCAATCAGATTGTTTGTAGTGAGGACTTTAGTCATTCTTTTTGCGGACTAAAGTCCTCACTACAAACCTGCGATCGCACTTCTCAATCCGGGCTAACAGCCATACCAGAAACTACAGGGGCGATCGCATTTAATTTCAACACCGGATGTTCCCCTT
This sequence comes from Oscillatoriaceae cyanobacterium Prado104, assembly GCA_025454405.1. GTDB lineage: Bacteria > Cyanobacteriota > Cyanobacteriia > Cyanobacteriales > Microcoleaceae > Microcoleus. Next base: position 67,105 of record JALOON010000001.1, read on the forward strand.
CCACCTGCTGGCAATTCCACTCATTTCTAAACAGCAAAACTGGTCTGCCCCAACTATCTTTTACCGTCACAGTGTTAAACAGCCGCCCGACTTTTGCTAGGGCTTCCCAACCGCCATCAACCCATCTAGCAACACTGTAAGGCAATACATCGAGAAGTGTTTCTACATTGTATTCCGACTGCATTCTGAACTGCACGACCTCAAATTGCAACTGTCCGACAGCAGCTAAAATCGGTTCCCGTTTCGATTCATCCACCGAATACATGATTTGCACTGCACCTTCTTCCTGCAATTCCGAAACGCCTTTGCGAAACTGCTTGAATTTAGAAGGATTCGGATTGCGCAAATAAGCAAAAAGTTCGGGAGAAAAACAGGGAATTCCTTCGTATTCCAACTTTTGACCTGTGAAAATTGTATCCCCGATCGCGAATACTCCGGGATTGTTCAAACCGATCACATCGCCCGGATAAGCAGTTTCGATCGACTCCCGATCTTGAGCAAATAATTTTTGAGGTCTTGACAAACGTACCGTTTTACCAGTGCGGGCGTGACTCACCGTCATATCCTTTTCAAACTTGCCCGTACACACCCGCACAAACGCCACCCGATCGCGGTGTTTCGGGTCCATGTTCGCTTGCAATTTAAACACGAAACCAGTAAAATCTTCGTAGGTTGGCGGCAATTCTCCAGCGCTGGATTTGCGACCGATCGGCTGCATCGCGTAGTCTAAAAATGCATCCAAAAACAGCTCTACCCCAAAATTGCTCATCGCGCTGCCGAAGAAAACAGGAGTCATTTTCCCAGCCCGAACTAAATCTAAATCTAATTCAGTCCCCAACTCATCCAGCAGTTCTAAATCCTCTTTCAACTGATAGTAAAGGTCTTGTTCCAACAAATCCTCAATGCGCGGATCGCCCAATTCAATTACCGTATCGACAGCAGCACGAGAACCGTGTTCGCTGCGTTCAAATAAATGAATTTTGCGCCCCCGCCGATCGAACACGCCCTTAAAGCGATCGCCCGTTCCGATCGGCCAATTTACCGGATAGGTTTGCAAGCCCAATTCCCGCTCGATTTCGTCCAACAAATCCAGAGGTTCCCTACCGGGGCGATCGAGCTTATTAAAGAAAGTAAAAATCGGCAAACTCCGCAATTTACAAACTTCAAATAACTTGCGAGTTTGGGGTTCCAAACCCTTAGCAGCATCCTCCAACATCACCGCATTATCAGCCGCCGCCAGAGTCCGATAAGTATCTTCGCTAAAATCTTGGTGTCCGGGAGTATCTAGCAGATTAATCTGATATTTTTTATACTCAAACTGCAACACAGTCGAAGTAATAGAAATTCCCCGCTGCTGTTCCATCGCCATCCAGTCAGAAGTAGCGTGACGCTGAGCCCGCCGCGCCTTCACCGAACCGGCTTCGTGAATTGCACCTCCGTAAAGCAGCAGTTTTTCTGTTAGAGTAGTCTTGCCCGCGTCGGGGTGCGAGATAATCGCAAAATTGCGCCTGCGATCGACAGCAGTTTGCAGTTCAGTTTCCAGTTCAGTTGGCATCCGATTAGAGATTTGAGATTTGAGATTTGAGATTTTAGATTGGAGTAGGGAAATCCTCACCCGATCGCCATTATACCCTGTATTGCGGGCGAGATTTGAGATTTCAAATAGCAGCAAGTACGGAAATCTTTACTCCAGGGCTATTATAGCCTGTGCTACAATTGCCAATAAAGGTAAACTTATAGCGAACAGTCAAGGAAAAAAATATGTACGACTCCGACAAACGAAAGCTACTATCACTGCTGTGCCACGGGGCTATTTTTTTGAGCACGCTGTTATTTTCGATCGGAGTGCCGATCGCCGTTTTGTTAGTATCGGATGACCCCGTTGTCAAAGACAATGCCAAAGAAGCGATCAATTTTCACTTTAATGTTTGGTTCTACAGCACGATTATTTTGGTATTAACTGTCGTGACTTTTGGCTTAGCCGGGTTTATTTTAGCACCGATCGGCTATCTGCTGCACTGGGGACTGACAATTTTAGCAATTTTCAAGGTTTTGGAAGAGCCGAACCAACCTTACCGCTATCCTTTTATTTTCCGCGTATTCTAGACACAACAATTCACTATTTTGTAGCGACTAAAAACGGTTTGCAGTGAGGAATTTAGCCCTCAGGATGTTGCGCGCACAAGTATTATTAAATACTCCTGGGCGCGCGGAAGGCAGAAACCGGGTTTTTCGCAACGATCTTTCGTCTCCACCAACAGCTTCGGAAAAAACCCGGTTTCTTTGAGTCTTCGGTGAGGCAGAAACCGGGTTTGTTTGCGACAATATGTCGCCACTCCCACAAATTTGTTAAAAAATCCAGTTTTTTGAGTTTTAATTCCCTTGTAACTGTTCAACCAAAACTCAACCAATTAAAAACATTACTAACAGTCAATTCTAACTCAATTCCATTAATGACCGACAACCGATCTGCATCGCGGTACAATTCTACTTTTTGTCCGGGAAATACTGCTAAAATACTTTCTTCCTCTGGATCTAGCAACCAACCCAACTCAGTACCGTGTCGGGAACAGTGCAGCAATTTCCGCAGCACTTTTGTTTGGTTTTGGTTGGGAGATAGAATTTCGATCGACCAATCTGGATTAATTTCAAAGATGTTGGCAATTCTACCCGAAGGCAAAAAAGGAATTCTTTCCCATCTAAATACTGCTACATCAGGTACGATCGACTCACCGCCAAAAGTGCAGCGCAACTCAGAAAAAGCCTTGGCAATTTTCGGTGTTTGCGCTACTCGATCGATCGTCTTGCAGAGTTCAACTTGAATTATGCTATGTTCGCCTTGAGGCATAGGTTTCTGAATTATTTCACCGTCAACAAATTCTGAGGCCGGTTCAGTTTCAGGAAGTTTGAGGAACTCCTCTAAAGCGGGTTTGGGTAGAACGATCGCATTCATAGATTAATTCTCTCGATCGAAGAAACACTCAACAGAATATTACAATTATATGCGTTCGATCGAACATCATATTATTTGTTATCTGTCGGGCGGATTTTGAGCCAGCCACTCAATAACTTGTTCGGCATTGCGATCTGGTGGAAATACGGGATAAAATACCTTTTCAATACATCCGTTTCCCACAATCAGCGTTAGCCTTTTAATTAAAATCATCGACTCAACTTCAAAAGTGGGCAATCGCAAAGCTTTCGCAAACATTAGCTTTGAATCGCTCAACAATTCAAAGGGAAGGTGCAGCCGCCGGAGGGCCTCTTGCTGGTATTCGGTACTTTGCACGCTCAAACCAAAGCACCCAGCATCAAGTTCTTGTAACTCTTGGTAATAATCTCGAAATGCACAAGCTTGAGGAGTGCATCCTCTAGCTCCGACAATCTCATTCCAACCTTTCGGCAAGTCTGCATCAGGCCTGCCAGTTAGCGGATAGCAATACAGAACAGTCCTTCCAGAAATGCTTGCTAAATCAACAATAATTCCAGCCGTTGACATCAATGGAATTGAAGGAATTTGCAATCCCAAAAGGTGGTTAGTTGCCCCATCATCAACTGGTACTGGAAGATTTTGGGGTAACTCGTACAGATTGTCATTTCTCAACATCAATACTCCCGGTACAACCACCAATTAGCAATTAGCAATTAGCAATTAAGTAAGTCCGCCCCATTAAACTTAAGATCCGCATGACTCAAAAGCTTGCTGGAGCGACATTCTTTCAACTTCGGTATTCCTTCTTCCAACTTCGGTCAACATCTGACTGATGACAACCCAGAACTGTCAACTGTCAACTGTCAACTGTTAACTCTTCCTTCTACTTATTTGTAATTGACAATGCGATCGAAACTGCCAGGTTCCAAACTAGCACCGCCGACAAGAGCACCGTCAATTTCCGGCGCAGCCATGATTTCATCAATGTTATCCGGTTTCACAGAGCCGCCGTACTGAATAGTCACGTCAGGATTGCTCAATTTAGAGCGAATCAAACCGATAACTCGATTAGCTTCCTTAGTTTCGCAAGTATCGCCTGTTCCAATTGCCCAAATCGGCTCGTAAGCAATGACCAAATTCTGCTGGTCAACATCAATCAAATCTTGTTCTAACTGCGAAAAAATATGAGCTTCAGTTTCTCCAGCATCTCGCTGCTGCTTGGTTTCCCCAACGCACAGAATCGGAATTAAACCGTATTTTTGAGCAGCTTTCAGCCGCAAATTCACAGTTTCATCAGTTTCGCCAAAATATTGACGGCGCTCGCTGTGACCTACAATAACGTAGCGAACGCCAAGTTCGGTCAGCATCGGGCCGGAAATTTCCCCAGTAAAAGCTCCCGACTCTTGCCAGTGAACATTCTGAGCACCTAGCCGCACCCGGCTGCCGTGCAAATTTTTCGATAAAACGGCCAAGGCAGTAAAGGGAACGCAAAGCACAACTTCCCGTTCCTCTGGGGTTTCCGTCAGGCAGGACATGAATCCTTGCAGAAATTCTAGGGATTCAGCCCTAGTTTTGTACATTTTCCAGTTTCCAGCAATAACTATTTTGCGCACGGGTGACTCAGTTGACTTCAGAACATTAAGAAACGCATTCTATAGTCTAAAGCTTCAGCGTGCATTTCGATCCCTTATTGCCCGAACTCAATGCGAGCTTGCTCAACAAGGTCAGCAGTAACGACATCGGTTTCGGCTTCGCGAGCGAGGTGTTCGATGCGGGCGCGCGCCTGTCCCCGGACAAAATAGGGAATATTTTTGAGTTTTGCCTTGGCTTCAGGCGTCCATTTTAAATCGTCTGAGAATTCGGAATCTGGCATGGCAGATCGACAATAGCTGGATTGAATTAGGTTATATGGCAATTATAGTTGACAGTTGACAGTTGGTAAGGAGTTTTGAGTTGTGAATTTTGAGTTTTGAGTTAAAGACTGTTCTGAAGTTCAAAACTCAAAACTTAAAACTCAGAACTTCCCCTCTCCCCCTCCCCTGAAGTTCTTCAGTCTTGTTGCGTAGAAAACAGCCGCGCGCCAATTAAAGAAAGAGCGATCGCGCTTGCCAGCAAAACCGGTAAACTGTACCAAGGAAACTTCGCCATATTATAAGCAGCAGCCCTCAATCCGATGCTCGCATAAGTCAGAGGCAGCAGGTAAACTATGCCTTTCAGCCCCAGCGGTAGCGTGGCAGGATCGAAAAATGTCGCTCCTAAAAATGACATCGGAATTATCAGAAAATTGTTGTACAATCCCACTGATTCGAGAGATTTTACTGTCAGCCCGACAATCACTCCCAAGCCCGAAAATACCGCGCAGTTGAGGACTACCAACAGCAAAAACAGCGGACTTAAGAAAACCAGTTTTTGAGTAAACAGAATGGCTACTAAAATTACTGAAAGTGAAGTCAGCAGTCCCCGAACTATCCCTGCTAGCATTTTTCCGATGTGCAATGCTAAAGGGTGCACGGGTAGCAACAGCAATTCTTCAAAAGTTTTAGTAAACAGCCGTTCGCCGCAAATCGAAAATACCGTACCGCTAAAACTTACGGTCATTGAAGACAGCGCTACCATTCCCGGCAGCATGAATTCGAGGTAATTGCCGCCAATTGCAGGTTTTGGCAAGGAACTTCCCAACCCCAAGCCAAAGGCGAGAATGTAAATTACTGGAGACACTAAACCTGCGGAGGCAACTGGCAAAATTCGCACTCGCAAATCCAGCCAATCTCCCCAAAAAACTGTGATGCTATCAGCGATGATAGTTTTAATTGATGTTGTTTTCATGGAATCAGGAATCAGAAATCAGGAATCAGGAAGAGATATCAACTTAAGGTCAAAGCTAGTCGCAGAATGCTGATGGAGGAGTTTTGCTATCCGAAAATTCATGCAGTTCACTCTTGAGAGTTCCCTCTTCCCTTTTCCCCAGCTCAAGCAGATAACTTATTTAGCAAGACCTATTTAATCTTTAAATTTCCTCCACAGGTGCTGTTTCCCAAACGTCTCCGTATTTTCCCTTCAATTCATGCCATTTTTCCACCTGTCCCGGTTCGTATTCCCCCGGTTTTTCCCACTGCAAAAATGCGCTCAAAGCAGCCTCATTTTGCTCGTCTATAAAACGTATTGCATAAGTAGTAAAATTGCCTCGTTTCGCCTCGCCAGTTTCAAACTTCACCTGTTTGATTTTGTCCATATTCAGGTGAAATTCAAATATTTCGGCGTGCATATTGGCATATTTTCCCTTCGGCAATTCTGCATAAAATAATTTGCGAATCGAACCGCGAACTTCCAGCACGGCCGCGCTGCTAGTAACGATTAAACGCAGAGTTCCCAATTGTTCGCAAGCTTCTAAGAATTCTTTCAGATTAGACATAATTTAGTAATTGGTAATTGCTAAGTAGAAGGCAGCAGGCAGCAGCCAGGAGACAGAGGGTAACAGAAAAAGACAGCAGGCAAGAGGTAGGAGGCAGAGGGTAGAAGCCAAAAAGCAGAAAGGCCATGCAGTCACAGCAATATTTTATGGCTCAAGTATATTGTCCTCCATTAATATTCAAGATCGAGCCAGTCAAATAGTCAGGGGCTTCAAAAGCAGCATAAGTTACGAAGTTGACAATTTCATCTAATTTTCCTTTGCGTTTGATATGCGTACTTTCGACAGCTTGAGCTTGTCTCTCTAACGCAACTCCCACTGACATTTTAGACTCAAATATTCCTGGGTTAATACCTAGAACAACGAAATTATGACAAGCCAGTGACTTCGATAAACTTAAAACTAAACCATTAAGTCCTGCTTTGGCAATTCCATACCCAATATCTCGACTGCCAACATAAGCAGCCGCCGAACTAATTACGATCGCTCGCGTTAAAATCTTGGCAGCCAAACATTTTTTTAACGCAGCCACCATAAAATGAGAAACGCCTAATAAATTTACTTGAATGCTTTCATACAAGCTATTTTCATCGAAAACAGCAGATTGAAATGTTGCTTCGCCAAATTTACCAATGCAACTTATCAAAATAACTTTTTGGTATTCAGCAAAAGGAATTTGTTCTACAGTCGATCGCACTAAATCTCTGTTGCCAATATCGCACGCAAAATAATCCTTTAAGTTTGTTATGCTAGTAGTCGATTGAATATCTATGCCAATAATATCGACTGCCAAATTTGTTCGATCGCAGATAGCAGATCCCAATACTCCGTTCGCGCCTAATATAATTACCAGCCTATTTTTCATTTACTATCCTTATCTTGTTTCAAAACTTCAATGAAATGTTGAACTCTGGTTCGCATTGCTGATTGGTAATCTAATAAAGACATACCTAAGTCTGAGAAATATGTAATTCCTCTAGATATCGGTACGATCGCGCCATGATTACCATCATTTATTTCGCGAGAAATGTTCTCAATTTTACCTCCTTGGCTCCCGACTCCCGGCACCAAAAAAATTGCCTTTGGCATAAGTTCCCTTAATTGTTTTGCTTCTTCTGCAAATGTAGCGCCCACTACAGCACCTATACAACTATAACCGCTTTCCCCAATACTATCTTTACCCCATTCATTCACCAAGTCAGCTAAATGGTAAGATATTTTTTTACCATTTACTATTCGATCTTGAATCATCTGCGACCCGGGATTTGAAGTTTTAACTAATATAAACAAACCCTTCTCGTATCGATTGGCAACTTCTAGAAAGGGAGCCAAACTATCTTCTCCTAAGAATGGATTGATCGTCATGCAGTCAACTTCTAAGTCTGAATCAACCGTTAATCCATTTTTTAGTTGAGTTTTTCCTGCTAAATAAGATCGAGCATAAGCTAGAGAGGTTGAACCAATATCTCCTCGCTTGGCATCTAAAATTACCAACAGTTTTTGATTTTTAGCATAAGCAATCGATCGAGCTAAAGCTGCAATTCCAGCACTGCCAAATTGTTCAAAATAGGCAGATTGAAATTTCACCGCAGGTACGAGATCCTGTACGCTGTCGATCGCTATTTTGGAGAAATCAATCAAAGCATTGGTGACGGATTGCAGGTGGCGATCGTCTGGCTGCAGAAATGCTGGCATTAAATCAAAATTTGGATCGATGCCAACTACTATACTGCTATTTTTAGTAGTTTGCTGTTCGACGAGCTTATCGGCAAAATTCATTGTGCTATATCCTCTTCCAATTCACCTACCGATTCGGATCGAATCCGGTAGTATCAAAATTATATAGTGCGAGTGTTCCCGCTCGCACTCCAATCCGCGATCGCGGACGCTTGCACTCCCGACAATTTAAATATACAATACCGATGCCAGCAGAAACGATATCAATGATATCATCTCAGGTGTTGAGGCAGAGAACAACAACACAGATGAAAAAACATGAAAAAATACAGATCGAAAAGGCTTGTATTGCAAACTTAAGTACCCTCCTTTACAGGACTTAAGTTCTTACTACAAACCGTTATTATTAAGATTCATCAATTGCAGGCGATCGGGCGTTCAACTCAAACCAAGCTACAGCAAGCTATCAAAGCATTAGAGGAGGGTGAGGCGCACTTTCAACCGATCGCCAATTCCCAATTACCCACTGCTTAGGGCATCTTAGATTACAGCAGAATTACGATAATATTTCACTTGTTTGCCCATAATTTATTCTCCCTGTTCGAGTTCTGCTAAATTGCTATAGATAAAATATTTTTCATCTATATCATGACCGAACTGTTGCTTTTTGGATATTAGATAGTTTTGCCATTCTTTCTTGTTAGCAACTACAGAGATTCTTTGATTCACCTGAATTCCGTGTTCTATCAGAATGCTTTCTTTCTTCAGGTTGTTGCTTATCAGATCTACAGATTTGATTTTCAAGTCTTGCAATATCGAGATAGCATAATTATAGTTCCTGCTATCTGGTTCTATACCCAAGCTTAAAAATGCCTCAAATGTTGTATAGTTGTATTTATCCATGAGCGCGTAACTTTTTAATTTGTTTGTTAACCCAGCTCCCCTGCCTTCATGATTGAAATCATAAATAATCATGCCATTTCCTTGCTTGTCAATTTCATCCATAGCAGCCAACAATTGCCAATTACAATCACATCTTTGACAGCCAAAAATGTCACTTGTATAACAAGCAGAGTTGATGCGTAATAAAATAGGTTTTTGGGGATTTTCAATATTCCCTTTGTAAATAATCCCGTAGTCTGTATCAATTCCATGGTGGCGTATTTTATAGCTTCCCATTAACCAATTTGGACGCCGATCGTTTTTCACTGCAACTCCTAAAACTCGATCGATTATTTTGTAACTTGAAAGCTGTGAAGAATGCACGAACTTTTGGGAATTCAGGATATTGCTTGGCTTCACAATCTTTTTGGTATTCACGGTTTTACTTAGGGGTATTTGCTAAAGAACACTGGCAATCTCGAAGCAAATCATCTCAAAACAAGATAATTGCCTTTAAATGCTTTGAGAAATGTTATCGATCAAACGAACCGGATCGGGATCGAATATCACTTTACTGAGTGTTTCTTTCTGAAAAGATTCAAGTAGTAATTTGACGCGATCTGTTACTCCGCCCGTATCGCTGAGAATCCCAATTAATTTACCCATGTCGTAGGCATTTGATAACTCATTTAAAGTTCCCCAGCGTCCGCTAATAAACACAGCAGCATCGCATTCCGCAACAGATGAAACATTCCTATATTTGCGACAAACCGCTAAATTATCTTTGTGCTTATAATCTGCAGGTATCCAAAACATTTCGTCATATAATTCTAGAGAAGTTCCCATAACTTCTTCATGTTTATCTTGACTATATGTGGCTGAAAATCCTATTGAATACCCGCCCAAACTTTTAGCTCCCCTAACGGCATGTAAAGGAAGACCGGTACAAGCTCCGGTGATAATGCCATTACCTGTTTTTGCAATTTGTTCTCCTATTTTTATTGCCTTTGACTCAATCGAATCTTCGCTACTAACAGCCGAACCAAAAACACCAATCTTTTTCATGGCATAATATTTCTTATGACAGGAGCGTGACAGTATATAGCGATCGCAAATGATTTGTAAAATTGACTCAGACTTGTTGACTCAGACTTGTTGATTCAGACTTGTTGCCCGCACTTGTTGCCCGCACTTGTTGCCCGCAATACCAACATTCTGGCTTGGTTATATTTACGAATGAAATGCGATCGCTATATAGAATTGAAATTGTGACTAGCTATTCTTTTTTTTATGCTAACAGTTCGCCTAGCTAGTGTCAATAGTCAGCAGACATCTTCTTTCAAAAACAATCCAGGATCATTATCATACCTGATTTAAGGCCTGGTTTCGGGAGATTTCTCTTATGTAAATATCTGTAATCTAACTTTTTTGAGAGCTTTGAGCTAGCAAGCCTTGTAAGCTGAGAGATACAATATTTAGTTTGCACTCTTTAACTAGATCGCAATACTCAAATTTAGCTATTTAACCTCTCAACTTAAGATGTGCCAGTCAATGTTAACCAAACACTTAATCGGCTAGGGTTTCGGTTCTGTAAAAGTTTCCAGATCGCCTTAGCGCTTCTCGCTTAACTTGCTAAATTTTTGTTATCTTGCAGGTCGAGCGTCGTACTTCAAGCCAATTTAGCTCGATCGGCATTCATCCCCACACTCTAGTGACAGCCTTGCGTCGGGATCAATGCGAGTTGAAAAATACCCGATCGGGCGATCGCACCTGCGGAATGTGGGTTTTGGGAAAGCGAGAGATAAATTGCTATATGTATATAGTTTTATAGTTATTTTTTGAAGATTCCTGAGTGGAGGGCCTCATTGTTAGGCTCTTGATTCAATTTAAATACAGAGTAGCTGATTCGTTAAGAACTTTGGGAGTATCTCGATACATTTTTGCTAATTTTTCGAGAAAGGGAGCTTGAGTTTTGGCTTTGAGTTCGGGAATTGGATTCGATCCAGCTAGCAGAGAATCGCTAGCCTCGCGAGAAAACTGCTGTACGAACTCAATGCGACTGCGGCGTTTGGCTTCTATCGCTTTCAAAAAATTTGGGATATTTACCCGAGACTTATTTGTCTTGGCTTCATTCAAAAAATGATGGAATAGAGCAACAAAAAAGCAACCATCTTCGATCGCTTGAGTAGCTCCTTGCCCTAAAGTAGGAATCATCGCATGAGAACTATCTCCCACGCAAATCACGTGACCTCGATCGTCGCCAAATACAGGCGGAAGCTCTTGCATTCTAGCCCAATGAATGATATCTATCCGATCGCAAATAGAATCAACTAAAAATTGACATAGTTCGCTATAGCCACGTTCTGGTTTGTAGAGTTGCTGGAGTGTATGCGGTTGTTTGTATTTATCAGAAATTATCAAACTAGAATCTAGAGGAAAAGTTCCTGTAATATAAATCTCGTTACCGGGAATAGCATAAGTAAGCAAACGGCAACCATTGTGAAACCACTGCTGGTAATCATCGATGGGGTTATCGGCTCGATTAGGTGCTATTAAACGGTAGATACATACTCCTAAATGGCTTGGTTGTGAATGTCTGCTAAAAAAAGTGCTGCGAACTTGTGAATTGCAACCATCGCTACCAACAATCAAATCTATCCCATCGAAGGTTTGGCATTCTCCTGTATGCTGATTTTCCACATCCAACTTCAGCAGTCCTCGATCGGGAAAGTCAGCATAACCCATGCTAGTAATCGTAGTATTGTAGAGGATTTTTTCTGCTATGGGCGATCGAAGCTGGTTGTACAATTCCGACCAACGAATCCGCATTCCTGGATTATCAGCTACTTGCTGAAACGATAGATCCATCAGTAGAGTACCATCCGTTAATCCTGCTTTCCAAGATAACCACGGCAGACTTATTTCTTTTGCTAGCAATGTAGCAGCCATTACAGGATTTACCTGTTTCAGTATTTTAAGAGCGTTAGGTCCAATATTTAAAGCCGTCCCTGTTAGGCTATGAACTTCTGGACCTTTTTCAATACAAAAGATTTCAACTCCGGGGTGTTTGTGCAAGCCTTGAACAATTAAACATCCGGCGACTCCTGCTCCAACAACCACAATACGAATCGGGTTTTGTTCGCGCATTGTCATATCAATAAGTTGATTTTTTATCTCTAAATTTTAACAGAAATTACGCAGCAAGTCAAGATGTAAGGTGCGCAGTGCGCACCTGCTGATATCTGAGTTTCAATTATTTTTAAACATTTTTTAAAATATCAAAGGATTATTCAAGCGGATTTGGTATAAGAAGTAGGAGCAATTCTGCCCAGAATTGCTCCTACTCAAATTACACAAACGATCGGTAATTTATTTTTTGACCAAGCTTTCTTCAGGCAAATCTGCAGCAGCAGCAAGTAGATTCAGACTGGTTTCTTGCTCTGATTGCACTCGAATATCTTGCATGGGAATCGCCAAGTCAATTCCCTCTTTTTTCAAGCGCTCGTTAATCATAACGCCAAGCTCGCCTCGCGTCTTCCAATAGATCGGTGTTTTTGTCCATGCAAATAGCATCAGCCTGGTATAATAATCGCCAAACCCAAACATCAGTACCATCACTGGATCTGGAGCAGTCAAAACCTCAGGATGCGATTTAGTAACATCTACTAAAATCTTCCGCACTTCAACAATATCAACACCGAAGTTAATCCGGATTTCCATTTGGATTCTGCGAATTTGAGCGTGACTGTAATTGATAATCTTACCTCCCCAAACTGTATTGTTGGGAACCGTAATCATATCAACAGCTAAAGTTTTGATCTTCGTATTGGCTAAGGTAATCGAGTCAACCCAACCGTACACGCCACCTAAATCGACTTCATCACCAACATCAAAAGGTTTGTACACCAAGAGCATCAACCCGCTAGCAAAGTTTCCGATGTTGCTTTGCAAAGCAAAAGCGATGACAAAACTCGCACCCCCAACTACAGCCAAAACAGGAGCGAGACTAACCTCTAGTGCTGTCAAAGCCAAGAGTACGCCAACTACAATTCCCCCTCGATTGATGAGAATAACGATAAATTGACGCAGCAATTTCGAGGTCTTAGAGAATTGCAGGAGCTTGCCGATCGCCAAGCCTAATACTTGAGAAACAATCGCGGAAGCCAGGATAATACCGACAAATTTACCAATATTTCCAGCCCAACGCAAACCTCCTTCTTCCGATTTGAACCAACTGATCAGTCTGACACCCAAACCTTCAGTATCCTTCACATCTATTTCTGCTTTAGTGACGGCTTCAATGTATTTGCGGGAAGACGCGGAATCGCCACCTTTGCGGTCTAGTTCCTCCAAAATAACGTTGAGACGATCTACAATTGCCGTTCGCCCCGACTGAAGATTGGTAGCATTAACCACCAATTGGTTCTTCAATGCTGCTTCATCCTTAGCATTTTCTTCTAACTTATCTGCCGTATTTTCAAGCTGCTGCCCTTTTTGGTCGAGGGAACCTGGAGTGTTGCCAGGGACTGGCGCACCTGGACTTGGTGTGGCACCGCCTGCCTGGATTTTTGTTTGTTCGAGGCTGCTGGCAGCTTCATCGAGTTTCTGAGCGGATTTTTCCGCAGCGTCAGTACCAGCAGCAGGAGCTCCACTAATTGCTTCTCGCGCTTTTTTGACTTGGGCGGTAGTTTCTTCTATTTTTTTGGTGGCTTCCTGGTATTCCGGCGATTTGGGATCGGCGATCGCTTTTTGGGCTTTTTCTGCGTCCTCATAAGCTTTAATTGCCTTGTCTAATTCGTCAATTTTTGCAGTCGCCGCCGTGTATGCCTCCGAGTTGGGAGGTATCTTGTCTCGCTCTTGCTTAGCTGTATCGAGAGTTTGTTTGGCTAGATCTACTTCGCCAGTTTTCTCGGCTTTTTTTAAGGCTTCATTTAGGGTATTGTCCTGTTTAAGTTCCTGTTTGGTTTCTGTTGCTTCTTTGAGACCTTCCTGAGCTTTTTTGAGTTTTTCTTTGGCTTCTTCTGCCTTTTTCGTAGCTTCTTTGTGTTCTGCTGAGTTGGGAGCTGCACTCTTGAGGGCTTTGTCAGCTTCTTCTAGCGCTTTCTGCGCTTCATCTAGGGAAGTAGCCGCTTCTTTTTGTTTGTCTATCGAGCGATTTTGACGCTTGATGGCAATTTCAGCATCGCTAATTTCTTTTACTTTGTTTTTGAGCAACAATTGCCACCCTGCAGCTTCGTCTCGAAGTTCATCAAGACTGAAAGGTTTAATTAACAGTCGCAATTCTTCAACTGGAATGTCTGGTTCTTTAGTCGTAACTGCTGCTTTGGGATCTCCTTTTGGTGGAGGCTGAAGCAGTTTATCTAACGATTCTATAGAGCTTTTGGAAGTTTTGGCGTCTGAACTTTTGCCGCCGTCTTTTTGTCCTAGCCCTGGCATTCCCCACAGTGCGAAACCACTAACAAATCCGATAAAAATAATTGCACGAACTGTCTTGGGTAAGATTTTACTCGTTTTCATGAAAAAACATCCTTATTTACAATTCCAGCACAACTTTGAAAATCTATTTTTCGCTCAGACTTTCGCTTGTAGCTGACACAAATTTTTCAGTAGCCATAACTACCGAATCATATTGCTGCTTTCCCCTGTTATCGTGACTTTCAAGTATTTTTTTTGGGAGCGTCGGAATTATCTCGAATAGGCAGTTGCCAGCAAATTATGCAGATATTCACCAGCAACGATAAACAATGAATTTAGGATGATACAAAACTCGTTCTCCTAAAATCACTTGCGAGCTAACAACAGCTCAACCTAGAATATCCGAGCTGCAATAAATCATACCCTATTACCAAGCAGAGCAATTATTAATATTTGTTAAATATTTGATACGATCGAACCCCTTTGACATTTTGTATATATCGACTCAAATTAAGGCGATCGAGCTGCAAAATAACAAAAAGTTAAGCAAGTTAAGCAAGTTAAGCAAGTTAAGCAAGTTAAGCGTGGCGGTCGAGAAACTTTTACCGTGCTCGAAGCCTTAGCCGATAAAAAGTTTGGCTAATCTTGACAGGTTGTTCTTAAGTTGAGATGTTAAATAACAAAACATGAGTGGTGCAATATTTAACAGTCAACAGTCAAATGTCAACTGTCAAATACAGCAGATTTCAGGTAAGTAAGGGACTCCAGAAACCAGGTTTCTTTAAGAAACAGGTTGGAGGGGTGTACTTCATAAACCCGCAATCTGCTGTATCTGCTGTCAACAGTCAACAGTCAACTGTCAAATATCTGCTGACTATTTTTCATAGAGTTCGTAAGCTGCGACAATCCGCTGCACTAGCGGGTGGCGCACGACATCCGACTGGGAAAATTCGCAGAAAGCAATACCTTCAACGTGGCGCAGAATTTTTTGAGCTACTGCCAATCCCGATGGTTGGTTTGGTGGCAAATCAGTTTGAGTGATATCGCCTGTCACTACCATTTTCGATCGAAAGCCCAGACGAGTCAACACCATTTTCATTTGAGCGGGTGTCGTATTTTGAGCTTCGTCCAAAATGACAAATGCATTGTTGAGCGTCCGCCCCCGCATATAAGCTAAAGGAGCTACTTCTATGATGCCCCTTTCCATTAAATCGGTCATTTTTTCTTGGTCAATCATTTCTTGGAGGGCGTCGTAAAGCGGGCGCAAATAGGGATTGACTTTTTGCTGCAAATCTCCTGGCAAAAATCCCAATTTTTCCCCAGCTTCTACAGCCGGACGAGTTAAAATCAGCCGTTCGTACTGCTTGCCCAACAGCGCTTGCACGGCGATAATAGCTGCTAGAAATGTTTTGCCCGTACCGGCGGGGCCGATGCAAAAAGTCAAGTCGCGAGTGCGGATGGCTTGGACGTACTGCCGCTGTTTGAAAGTTTTCGCCCTGATTTCTTCGCCGCGGCGGGTTTTGGCGAGTACGTCTCGCTGCAAATCTTGCAAATCCTCTTGGCGGTTGGTATCCAATGCGTAGCGTGCTGTTTGGATTTCTACTGGGGTAATCGCTTTGCCCGACTTCCAAAAATCAGAGAGCGATCGCACTAATTTCTGACACAATTCTACTTGATTTTTCGTGCCGGAAATCAGCAGTTCTTGACCGCGCATTACTAAATTAGCGCCGGTTTGTCTGGAGATAATTTTTAGGTTTTCTTCTTGATGGCCGGCCAGCGACATCGCGCTTTCTGTGCTCGGCAACTCGATCGTCAGTGTTTCAGTCATGCCAACATACGATTTTGGATTTTAGATTTTAGATTTTAGAACCTGCAGGATTTTGAAAACAAAAAAACGCCCGGTACTAGATTTTAGCTCGTATCTAAGGCGTCTTTTATATTTAACTCACTCATGAGTTTGGTGCTGGAAGCACAAATCAAATCTCCTTCAATCTAGTTAGGCAACTTTAGATTTTAGATACAGAGATTTTAGATTTTAGATTGACCTTATGTAGTTGAGATTTTGAGATTCGAGATTTTTGTTAAATTTAAAAATCAGCAATCGCAAATCGAAGGAGTCGATCGTAAAAAATTTACAGCAGGCAATCTAAAATCTAAAATTATTTTCACCAAAGCAGTTAATAACCGGGGCTATTTCTGCTAGTTCTAAACGTAGGTGCGTTAGTACGGCGCGGTTGTTCTCTCTGGGGTCTGCCACCGAATTGACTCGGAGAGCGGGGCCGGAAGTCACCCCGATCGGGGCGATCGCCCCGATCGGGGCGATCGCGCCGATCGCCCCTAGACGGTCCAGAGCGCGAATCGCCCGATTCGCCATCGTATATATCCAAGTAGACCGACTGACCGGCCGCCTGCGCTACCGCTTCGAGGGTAGTTCTAATTGCCTGAATATTGCGTCCGCCTCTACCGTAGACCCGTCCTTTGTCCGGATCGTCAAAAGCAAGCCGCACCCAGACCCGCGACTGGCGCGGGTGAACTTCGCAATCAACCCGCAAGGATTCTGGGTTCTCTAAAAAAGGTCCGATCAAAAACTTTACCAGTCCAGCGTAGTCGGGACTAGCTGGCTGCTGAGTTGCTGGATTCAAGGTTGGCTCCGGCTCCGAGTTGTTCAAATACATTGGCTTTTCTCAGGATGTCACGCACGGTGTCAGTAGGCTGAGCGCCTTGTTGCAGGCGCTTGACAATCGCTGGAACATCCAGCCTGGTTTCGTTACTTCTGGGGTTGTAAAAGCCGAGTTCTTCTAAGGGGCGGCCGTCGCGGCGGCTGGAGCTGTTCATTGCTACAATCCGGTAGCTCGTCTCGCGTTTCTTTCCGTATCGCTTTAATCGCAGTTTGATCATCTTCTTGCAGAATAGTCTTGTTCCTAATTCTACGCTATTTTGTTCCCGCTCCTTTCCCAAACCTCAACTCTACCAGAATTTTTTCACCTAATACAGCAGGATGCCCCCACCAGAACGGTACTCCGTTTGGTGGCGGGAGGAATGCGAGTGAGGTGACGAGCGCATCCCCGACCAAGACCGACAAGCGTAGCTCTCGGAAGTTGCGAGATGTGCCAGGAGACGAACAAATTCTTTATTCCAGCCATTGCTTTCTTTATCTTCAGCAGATCTAATATATTTAGAGTTTGCTGAAGAACTGTCCCAAGTAATCACCGCAAAACTGAAGCTAAATTTAGATACCGAGCAAAAAGCTTTGGTGTATCGTACTGCTTTAGCCTATCGGGATGCCTTGAATTACGCTTCAGCCGTTGCTTTCGATCGCGGCAAGATAAGCAACGGGGCTTCGTTGCAGAAGGTTGTCTATGGCGCTTCTGCTGCTTGAGCTAAAATTGCTAAAGTCCCAGTTGAAGCTGAACTCCCGCTTCTGTACCACTATCGCTTGTTTTTGGAGGCACGGGATTTGCCAGACGCTGGGCATCTGAAGGAGTCGTAATAAACTGCAATTCGCTATTGAGCTTGAGGCGAAATTCCTCGCTCAAGCGGTTTTCACCTCTAGCAGAATTGCCCGCCGTTTCTGATGGGCCGATCGAATTTAAGTAGTCGGAATCTATAGTCCTGCCCTCAACACTCTGAAGGGAATCGCCAGATAAAGTTGTTTCCGAATCTGGGGCTACAGATTGCGGTGTTTCTTGCCCCCAAACAGCAGGTGTCCAACCAATTAAAATTGAACTCAGTCCGAAAGCAGTTCCCACAGCAGCGATAAGTGACTTCATGTCGAATTCCTCCGCTTAATTGCACCTTATAATTTGATTGTATACAGCCGCAATTTATTTGCCATCCATCCAGAGAAATGGCTGCCACCTCAAGCAGTACCGAACGTTCCAGCAGGTTGCAACAAGCGTATTACAGAGATCGAAATTACTGTTAAGATTTATAAAATATTCCGTACCAATAGCATTAAAGGCGCGATCGCCGGCTGACTGGTGGCAACTGTCACTTGTCAAAATTCGATCGCCCCTGTTGTACAAACACCCGATCGCGCTAAGATGGCGGTGGTTGTTGCTAAAAAAGCTATTATTAGCTCAAGATTTGTAAGTTTGCAACAGAAATTACAATTTTAATTTAGCTCTAGTCCAAAATCTTCTGAATCAGGTGGCACTTTACTGAAAAGTTGTGGGTCAGTAATAATTCAGTTCCATCATGCCAATCAAATTCCTCACCGACCAGATTTTAAAATTGTCGGGAAAAGTGCCAATTCGTGTCGTCCTCGTGGTGCCCTTTGCCCTCCAGACATTCGCTGCTGTGGGACTGACGGGGTGGCTTTCCCTGCGCAACGGACAAAAAGCTGTCAACGATGTGGCAGCCCAACTGCGAGCAGAAGTCACAGCGCGCATCCAGCAACACCTGAACAGTTACCTCGAAACACCACATCAAATCAATCAGATCGATGCTGACGCCATCCGTCTCGGTATTTTAAACCCGCGAGATTCTGATAGTTTGCTGCGCTACTTTTCCAAACAAATTCAAACCTTCGATAAAGTTAGCTACATTCAATTTGGCTCGGAACAAAAAGAATTTACCGGGGTCGAACGCCTTGACAACGGCAAATTGCAAGTTCGGAGATCGAACAAATCCACTGGCTATAACCTTCACAGTTACGAACCATCCGCATCGGGGGAGGCAACCAAACTATTAAAAATTACTCCTAACTTAGACCCCCGAGTGCGACCTTGGTACGTGGCTCCGGTAAAGGCAGGCAAGCCAGCATGGAGTGAAATTTATACTTATTTTGATTTTCCCAAACTGGCGATTACGGCGGGTCAACCCGTTTACAACAATCGCGGTCAACTGCTGGGAGTTGTAGCTACCGATTTGCTGCTTTCTCAGATCGGTCAATTCTTAGACAGTCTGAAAATTGGCAAATCGGGAGAAACTTTTATTATCGAAAGGTCGGGAAAATTGGTAGCAAATTCCACTCCCGAACAGCCATTTATTATTAGCAACGGTGTTCCAAAAAGAATTGCTGCAACCGACAGCAAAAATGTTTTAATTCGATCGACCGCCCGCTATTTAACTGAACGCTTTGGCGATTTGAGCCAAATTCGCAGCTCTTCCCAGTTAGATTTTACGATCGCCGGACAACGCCAATTTTTGCAAGTCACGCCGCTTGTTGACGGCCGAGGCCTCGACTGGCTGATTGTTGTGGCCGTTCCCGAAGCCGATTTTATGGAAAACATCAACGCCAACACCCGCTACACAGTAATGCTGTGCTTGGGCGCGCTAGTGCTGGCAACCATTCTCGGCAGTCTGACTTCGAGGTGGATTGCCGTGCCCCTCCAGCGCTTGAGCAAGGCTGCGGAGGCTTTGTCGCGGGGGGAATGGGACGGGACGGCAGTAGATACGCGCTTGGTGGCGTCTTTAGAGCGACAGGATGAAGTCGGTATCTTGGCTCGCTCTTTTAATACAATGGCCTGTCAGTTAGAAGAATCTTTTACTACTCTCGAAGAGCGGGTAGAAGCTGCGATCGCTGATAAAACTAAATTAATTGCATCGCTGAAAAAATCCCAGCAAAAACTCGCTCTGCACCTGCATCAAACTCCTCTAGGCGCGATCGAATGGGGTCTGAATTTTGAAATAGCAGACTGGAATTTATCAGCGGAAAGAATTTTTGGCTACAGTCGCATGGAAGCGCTCGGAAAAAATGGCGTAGACTTAATAGTTCCCGAAAGTGCCAAAGAGCTTGTCAAGCAAATAGCTGTAGATTTGTTATCGAATCAAGGCGGAATTACCAGCATTAACGAAAACGTCAGAAAGGACGGGCAAATTATTATTTGCGAGTGGCACAATACAACTTTAGTTGATGCCAACGGCTGCATAATGGGGGTGGTGTCGCTAGTGCAAGACGTGACCGAATTTCATTCGGCAGTGGCGCAATTGCGGGTCAGCGAAGAGCGGTTCCGGCAGTTGGCAGAACACATTCACGAGGTATTTTGGATTAGAGATCCCGAGTTCCAGCAGATAGTTTACGTGAGTCCGGCTTGCGAGAAAATCTGGAATTTGAGCCGCGAGAGTTTGTGTTCTCAACCCGAAGCTTTTTGGGAGGCAATTCATCAAGGAGATCGCGCTCGCATCAAAAATGCTTTTGCCAAACAGGTGCGCGGCGATTACGATGAAGAATACCGAGTAGTTGGCGCTGGGGGGTCTATTTGTTGGGTGCGCGATCGGGCTTTTCCAGTGCGGAATGACAAGGGGGAAATTTACCGCATTGTCGGTATTGCTGAAGACATCACCCAGCGCAAATTAGCAGAAG
The DNA here is from genome assembly GCA_025454405.1 of Oscillatoriaceae cyanobacterium Prado104. Lineage (GTDB taxonomy): Bacteria > Cyanobacteriota > Cyanobacteriia > Cyanobacteriales > Microcoleaceae > Microcoleus. Next base: position 87,727 of record JALOON010000001.1, read on the forward strand.
AATTTCAAAAAGTCGCTCGAGCCGCTCAAGCTGCCAACCAAGCAAAAAGTGCATTTTTAGCGAATATGAGCCACGAATTGCGCACGCCCCTCAACGCAATTATCGGTTACAGCGATTTGCTCGCAGAGGATGCTGAGGATTTGGGCTGCGAAGATTTTATTCCAGACTTGCAAAAAATTCAAACAGCGGGAAAACACTTACTGTCTTTAATTAGCGACATTTTAGATATCTCAAAAATAGAAGCAGGTCGGATGGAAGTTCATCTAGAAACTTTCGATGCAGCTAACTTGATTGAGGAAGTAGTTTCAACAGTCCAACCCTTAATAGATAAAAATGGTAATAAATTTGAAGTCACTCTTTATGACAATTTGGGATTGATGTATGCTGACATTACCAAAACGAAACAAATATTGCTCAACCTGCTGAGCAATGCGGCTAAATTTACCGAACGCGGTACGATCGTTCTGGGGGTGGAAAAAGTTACAAACGAAAATTTAAAAATTTCCAATATCGAGCAATCTTCTGAATTCTTTATTTTCCGAATAGCTGATACGGGCATTGGAATTCCTCCCGAACAAATGAAGCATTTATTTCAGGCTTTCATGCAAGGCGACGCCTCAACTACTCGCAAGTACGGCGGCACGGGTTTGGGATTGACTATCAGCCGCCATTTTAGCTTGATGATGGGTGGCGATATTCAAGTTCAAAGCGAAGTGGGGCGCGGTTCTATTTTTACCGTCCGCTTGCCCGCGCGCGTTGAATTGTAAGAAGGAATGACAAATTGCGCATCAGGTTTGTAGTAAACACTTGAGTCCTTTCAGGTTTTTAGAAAGGACTCAGATCGGGTTTTAGGCGAGCACACCTCAAATTGGAGCCGATGCAATCAGTTTTTTCTCTTTATGACTTTGGCGAAGTTGCAATTCCTCCGGATCGACATCCAGATGTTTTTCTTCCTGCACTTGTTTGTCAATTTTTGGCAATTTTAAAATCGCTCCAGCCAAAACCCAATAATACACAGATACCGGATCTACATCCAGCGGATAGTATTGAGGGTTGATCGTAATAAACCCAACAAACACCCAAAAACTAGCTCCGTAACTCCGCAAATTTTTATCTTTCACAGAACGGTAAGCTTTAAAAGTCAGAAAAGCTAAATGCAAAACCATCACCTGAAAAGCGATCGTACCCGGATAACCTAGTTCGTACAACAACTTAGGTTGAAAAGTCTCGATTAACTGGGGAGAACCAAAGATCCGCGTTGAATTAGTGGCGCGTCCCACACCTCTACCCAACGGCCTATTTACAATAAAATCGTGGCTTTGTTGGAATTGATTGAACAAAAATTGTTGGGGAGGTGCTGCATTCCAGCGGCTGATAAAACTCTCCCAACGCTGTTCAAAAACTCCCGGATTAATTGCGGTGGCGACAAACAGCAAAATAGCGAGTCCCGCACCGATCGGAATAAATCGCTTAAAATTGACTACTTGACCGGTGAGAATTAGCAACAAAACTGTAGCAACGGGAACCACGATTAAAGCCGCTCTTTGACCGGAAATAACTGCATTGGCAAATACTAATGCCATGCCAAATAAACCGAGCGTCCGCCACCAAAAAGAAGGGTCGCAAAAAGCAGAGGCAAAGGTCAAAAAAGCATTAGAAATTAAAAACCAAGCCCACTGCCAAGGCGCTACAAAAGTTCCGGGCAATCGGGTAAACCCGACTTCTGGACTGAATACCAAAGAGCCACCAACAAAGCATCTAGCTTCCAGCGTTGCTTTAAATAAATCCTCTCCTACCATCCCCCGCGTGCCCGCACACTTCCCGCTTTGCAACAGCAGGTATTGAATCACGCCCAAACTGCAGCAAATAATAGCTAGAACTAGGTGCAGTCGAGTGAAAAATACCAAGTCCTTTTTAGTGCGCAGCAGATAATAAGTGCAGGCAATTAGAGGTATGTAACCTATCAATACTTTTAACCCGAGAAGTCCTTGGAGAATAGGTTTGTCACCTGGAATAAGTTTGTCACCTGGAAGAGGATTGAATTGCATACCTCCATTGACGAAAATAAAAGTCATGAGCGCCATCATCAACAGGATGCTGAAGGTGGGAATCCATTGTTTGGGAATGAAAATGGGCAACTGTTTGTTTTTGCAGCTTTGAATTAGGGCAATTAGAGCTGGAAAGTAGAAAGCATCTTTCGCTACTTGAAAGGCTGCTGCGCCGCGGCCGATCGTATAAGTAACCGTACCGCTAAATGGCAAGTAAATTAGAAATGCCCACAAAGCTTGACGGGGATATTTGTAGCAGAGCAATAAGATAGCAACAGCACCGCCTCCCGCGATCGCAAACATAGGTTTGACGGTGAAAAATAGACCGCAGGCAACAGCAATGCTGGCAGTTATGCAAATAGCGATCGCCTGTACGAACTCATTGATTCTTTCTGCAATCTTGCGCTTTTGTAGTGTCGCTTCTTTCTTGTTGGCTGTCTTTTTTTCCTTTTGCTTGCGTTTGTTGGTTGTCTTGGATTTGCGCTTGGTTTTTACCATAATTTGTTCGAGGCATTCGATAGCAGGCGCGATCGAGAGAAAACTGTTTTGAGAACTCTAGTTAATGATGGTTAAAGTCGGTCTAGCGAAAAATATCGACCGACAATTAAAATGTGACATCCGGAGAACTTGCACTGGCAATCTGGTAAAATTTAACTCGAGGAGCTATAATAAACCAACCTCGAATCAGTGGCTTAAAATCGCATTCACGATCATGAAATTAGCAAAGTTTGTATCGATCGCCAGCATCGCTGCGCTAGCAGCAAGCGTTAGTATATTCTCGACAGGTAGCAGAGCACAGGGAGCAGAAAAAATTGTCCTCACTTTTGGTCCCCTCCGTCAAGCCGTCAATATTGAAGACTTAGAAAACTTCTCTAAAAATGGCGACACTACGCCCACTTTAAAACAAATTATCCGATTTTCCAAACAAGATCCGCAACTGCTGCGGGGTTTGATCGGTTTAGAAATCGGCTTGAAGCCTGCTAATTTGGCCAGAGTAGTTTACAGCACTCCGGGAGAAAAACTTACCGACGAAATCGGTCAAGCAATTCGCACCCAGCGCCGCACGGAAAACGGTAAAGCCCTCAGGGCTGCGGTAATTCTGGCAGCAGGCGATGATGGCAAGGTGTCGCTGCTAGAAATCTTGAGAAAATATCCCCTACCGGAGGTTTATGTAGATGTTGCCAGCATCGGGGCGACGGTGGCGAAGGTTCAGAGTTTGGCAGGCAGCTTGCAAACGATGCTGCAAGATGCGACGCGATCGAATTCTACAACTGAAACAACTCGCACCGAAACTACGATCGAACGCCGCACCACCCCGCAGCCGGTGACGCCTCCTCCGTCGCGCGTGATGCCCGTTCCCTCAAGGACTCCAGCCCCGCAACCAGTGAGAGGGCTGTATTAGATTTTAGATTGGGGATTTGAGATTTTTTGCGATTGTCGATCGCACTTAATATCTAATACCAATTTCATAAAGTAGCGCTACATCTCTACCACCCAACGCCCCCGAACTTCGGGGGGGGGTTAAAACTGAATCTCTAGCAAATATTTATGAAATTGGGATCGGGCGGGGTGGGGGCGGGCTGAAAATCCAATAAATATTGAAAAACGCAGACGATTTGCGATCGTCTGCGTTACTCCGCATACATTTAAAGAAGGCGAAGTGCCTAGATATGCGGTTAAATTAACCTCTTTTAAACCGCAGCATGAACCTTACCATTCGCCTTCACTCTGGCGAGAAAATCGTGCAATTCCTCACCTTCAATTACCTCAGTTTCCAACAGCTTCTGCGTAATTGTTTCCAACAACTCTCTATTTTCCTTGAGAATATCTAAGGCTTGTTGGTGTGCGGTTTCGACAATATCTTTGACTTCCTTGTCTATAGCTTCCGCAGTTTGGGCGCTGACGGCGCGGCGGGCATTTCCCATACCGTCGTTCAAAAACATCGCTTGCTGGCCTTTATCGTAAGCCAGAGGTCCCAAAACTTTGCTCATGCCGTAACTTGTGACCATTCTCTCTGCTAAATCTGTCGCCCTTTGCAAGTCGTTGGAAGCGCCGGTTGTGATGCTGCCAAATACAACTTCTTCAGCCGATCGCCCTCCTAACAGTGTAGCAATTTGTCCGCGCAATTCCGCTTCATCTAACAAGAAACGGTCTTCAGTCGGCAACTGCAAAGTGTAACCCAAAGCAGCCATACCGCGCGGGACGATCGAGATTTTGGCAACTTCGCCACCGCCTGTCATCATCGCACCAACCATCGCGTGTCCGACTTCGTGGTAAGCAACAATCTTTTTCTCTTTTTCATTGAGCACGCGGCTTTTCTTTTCCAAACCTGCTACAATGCGTTCGATCGCCTCTGCAAAATCAGCTTGGGCGACAGCTTGACGCTTGTTTCTGGCCGCTAACAAAGCAGCTTCATTCACCAAATTTGCCAAATCTGCCCCTGCAAAACCGGGAGTTCGAGTAGCAATTGCTTTGAGATCGATATCCGGGCCTAACTTCACTTTTTGAGCGTGAATGTTCAGTATAGCTTCCCTACCGGATAAGTCAGGGCGATCGACTAAAACTTGGCGATCGAAACGGCCCGGGCGCAACAATGCAGCATCCAAACTTTCCGGGCGGTTAGTAGCAGCGAGGACAATTACCGTAGTATTTCCTGCGGCAAAACCGTCCATTTCAGTTAATAGTTGATTGAGCGTTTGTTCCCGTTCGTCATTCCCGCCGTAAAAACCGCCGCTGCTGCGAGATTTGCCGATCGCATCCAATTCATCAATGAAAATAATACAAGGGGCTTGTTTCTTAGCCTGCTCGAATAAATCTCTAACTCTCGCGGAACCGACGCCGACAAACAGTTCGACAAATTCCGAACCGGAGATGCTAAAAAACGGCACTCCCGCTTCACCTGCTACGGCTTTTGCTAACAGGGTTTTGCCAGTTCCTGGAGGTCCGACTAACAGCACGCCCTTGGGAATTCTGGCACCAATTGCCGTAAATCTATCGGGACTTTTCAGAAAATCAACAACTTCAACTAATTCAGTTTTAGCTTCTTCAACACCAGCTACATCTCTAAATGTAATCTTGGCCGATTCACCTTCAACATAGACCTTAGCCTTGCTTTTTCCGATCGACAGCGCGCCCTGAGGTCCACCACCGCCGCGATTGATGAAAAATTGCCAAATCGCCACAAAAATTAGCGGCGGTACTACCCAGCCCAAAATACTGGTAAACCAGCCATTTTTCGGGGGGGGAGTTGCAGCAAATTCAACGCCTTTTTCTTCTAAAAGTTTGGGCAGTTCCAAGTCAAAAATCGGCGTAGTTGATAGCACTTGACCGGGTTTATCTGCTTCACCTTTGAGTTGGTAGCGGATTTGATTTTGACCCACGGAAACTCGCGCTACTTCTTGTTCTTGTACTTGATGGACGAACAAGCTGTAAGGTACTTGCGGAATTTGGGGACCGAACAAACTAGGCAAAAAGATGTTTGCCAGCAGAAACAAACTTGAAAGCAATAACAATATATTGCCTATCTGTCGAAAACGGGGTGGTTGCGGTTGGTCTTTAATTGACATTGAAATCTATCATCCTTTGAATTAGATCGCTTTTATTTCTTTATTTTGTCATTAAATCCGCAAATTTTGTCAGTCGGTTTTCCTCACTTGCTTAGATCGGTTAACCGATTTAAGATTTGAGATTTGAGATTTGAGATTGAGATTTTAGATAATTTATCGAGATTGCGATCGGGATTTATCGATCGTTCCTGCAGTCGGACAGGGGTTGCAACCCTCCGCTTCGCTGCGCCCCCGTCTCATAGAAGACAGTCCTCTCAAAGAGGACTCAAATAAATCATAGTTACTATTGCAATTAACAGTCGGTTTTTAACCGACTTTTGCTATGAGGCAGGGGTTTAAACCCCTGCCGGACTGCCGGACTGCGGGTTTAATCTCATTGTTCGTCTCAACTATCAACTATCAACTATCAACTCTCAACTCTCTAAGCTGATTCTGGATTCAAATTAATCATTTCCCAAGTGGTATAAGTGCCGATCGCGCCCCAAATTGCGTAAGGCAAAAGCAACAAAGCAGCAGCTTGAGAAACTGGCAACACTGCCAGCAGCAACACGATGCCTAAAATCTCGCCAATTCCTCCTAAAATCGTCCCGGTTTTGAGACTTTTCGCCCTGAGAGTGGCGGGAATGTAAGCGACAGTTAAAATTTCTAAAAGCAAGTAAGAAGCCATCAGCAGCCAAGTTTTAAAACTGCCGGGGTCGCGTTCCCATACCATTATAGCACTGACCGCCCCGCAAGTAAAAATAACCGTCCAAATTAGCGGGATTGCAGGCTCGAAAAACAGCCAATCCGGTCTTTTCAGCTTGACTGCCCAGTTTAAATCGCGGAGTTTAAAAAACAAAGTGCCGAAAGCAACCGCAAAAGTTACGCCACCAATTATTATCCAACAAGATGGAATCATTGTTTTAAACCTGGAAATTGTTCGATCGAACGACCGCAATAAATAAGGTTCGTAGTGCGGACTTCAGTCCGCAGATTTTGCGAACTGAAGTCCGCACTACAAACACTTTCGATGCAGGGAATTGACCGTATTCGATCTAATTCGATCGTGCCAACTCAAACCCAAATTCAGATCCGCCTTTAGCATGAATCTTTGTTAAGGGCGATCGTAATCAAGCATCCTTCCTCCTTCTTCCCCCTTCCCTCTTCCTTCTTCCTCCTTCCTTCTTCCCCCTTCCTTCTTCCCCCTTCCCTCTTCCTTCTTCCTCCTTCCTTCTTCCTCCTTCCCCCTTCCCTCTTCCTCCTTCCTTCTTCCTCCTTCCCCCTTCCCTCTTCCTTCTTCCCTCTTCCCTCTTCCTCCTTCCCTCTTCCCTCTTCCCTCTTCCCTCTTCCCTCTTCCTTCTTCCTTCTTCCTTCTTCCTTCTATTTATCGCTAGCGAGCCCGTACATTTCTAGCAAACTCATCGCCTCCCGAAACCAAATTAGCAGGAATACCGTTAGGAAAATTTTGCGCGATTAAAGCTTGCAATTTTTCCACGCGATTTTCAGGATTTGGATGAGAACTTAAAAACTCCGGTGGCGATCCGCCTTGCCTCGCAGAGTTGAGAATTTGCATCACTTCAACAATACCTTGAGGATTGTAACCCGCTTCCGTCATAAACTGAAAACCGAGTCGATCGCTCTCGAGTTCGTCGGATCTACCGTAGCGCAAACTAACCATTTGGTTGACAGCTTGGGCAATTAATAATGCTTCTTGTCCGCCCCCGCGATTGTCGCTAGTAGCTACTCCCACCGCTGTTACCAAAGCCCTACCAAACTGCTGTTTTGCCAAGTGTTCCGCACCGTGGCGCGCCACAACGTGACCGGCTTCATGTCCCAATACAGCAGCCAATTGCGCCTCGGAATTCAGCCGCCCCAACAGCCCTGCAGTAATAAAAATTTGTCCCCCCGGCAAAGCAAAAGCATTAATAGTTTTGGGATCGCGCAGCAAGTGGAATTCAAAGGGATAAGGCGCTTGTGCGGCTGTTGAATTCCTGACAACTCGTTCGCCAACTCGATCGACATATTGCTGAATGTTTTGGCTGGGATAAAGCCCCCCGTATTTCCCTGCCATTTGCTGTCGCGCTTGCAATCCTAAAGATATTTCTTGTCGGGGATTAAGTTGCACTCGCTGTCTTTCACCCGTTACAGGATTTTGTACGTCGCTTGTATAATAAGTAATTGCACCAAAAAACGCCATTAACAGCCCGATCGCCATCCGGAATAAAAATTTGTTCACACCTGTTTACCTGCTAAGTTTAGCGAAGATGATACTAAAAGTACAGTTATTTCTGCCTCTATCTGAAGTATCAAATATGGAATTTTGGGGGAATTTTTTCCAGGGCTGCGGAGAGGAGTTTTTTAACGAACCGCGAAGGCGCGAAGTACGCGAAGAAAGAGAAGAAGACAAGGTAATATTATATAGAACTATGTTTTTATACGGAGAAACCTTGTTTTTGCCAAAGCCTGACCTTTCTTAGAGAACAACAGCTTTTAAATTCCCTCTTCCTTCTTTCCTCTTCCTTCTTCCTTCAAAATATGTTTCAAGCTACTCGCCGCCGCCTTGCTATTTGGTATACTGCCGTTACGGCCGTACTGTTACTTTTATTTGCGACGGGTTTCTATTTATACGTGCGGAATACTTTAATCGATCGCATTGACGATACTCTCAATCACGTAGTAGAAATAGTAGAGCGCTCGCTCGTTATCGAACCAGTAAAAAATCCCAAAAATTTGTCTGTTGCCAGGTATGGAACTAAATTTCAAGTGAACGTTCCAGCGAGTTTTCGAGACAGCAGTAATGAAGTGGATGATGACCACATAGATTTAGAATGGTTCAGTCCTACGGGTGAATTGTTGTGGTCTACTTTTTCGGAACCGCTGAACGTTCCGATTCATGCCAATCGCGCTGGGGAAACAGTTTGGGTCGATCGCAAGTTGCGCTTTGAGGGAGGCAATCGGGCAGCAGAATTAGAGGATTTAACCGCAGAGACACAGAGGGCCCAGAGGGGAGAAGTTAGAGATTTGAATGGGGGTTTTGCAGGCGCGATCGAAGTAAGTACCAATCGCATTTCTACTAAACTGGTGAGCACTCGGACTATTCAAAATTATTCTTTGAGGCAAGTCACGCAGCGAGTGGAAATCGGCCGTCAAGTTTTGGGATATTTGCGAGTCAGCCATCCTTGGTTTGAGGTGACAAAACCGATCCGCCAGTTAATTTTAGATCTGATTTTAGGTGCGAGTTTAACTTTAATTTGCGTGGCAGCTATTGGCTGGTTGCTGTCGGGATTGGCGATGAAACCGATCCGGGAATCCTACGGGCGTCTCAAACAGTTTACCGCTGATGCTTCTCACGAATTAAGAAATCCGATCGCGACTATTCAAACTAACGTGCAAGTTGCTTTGGCGGAACCCGATATCGAACCGCAGCAATACCAACAACTGCAAGTTATCGAACGCCTCACTCGCCGTTTGGGGCGTTTGGTGGAAGATTTGCTATTTTTAGCGAGGCAAGATAGCGGTATAGTTCAACAAGAATGGGTGGAAGTTCCCCTCGATGCTTTGTTGATGGAAGTAATCGAAGAACAACTCGCGATCGCAACCAGCCAAAATCTTGCTTTATCCTTAGAAATTATCGATCCTCCCGACGGCGAGGAAAACTTTACGCTGTTGGGAGATTGGGACCAATTAGCGCGATTGTTTACCAATCTAGTCAGCAATTCCGTACAGTATACACCAGCAGGAGGCAAAATCGCGATCGAACTAGAACTCGCCGTGAAAAACAAGAGAAACTCGCAATTATCAAACCATATTTTGCAAGTAAAAGTAATGGATACTGGCATCGGCATTTCCCCCGAAGCATTGCCGCACATATTCGATCGATTCTACCGCGCCGATCCCGCCCGCACCTACCGCAAAAGCGCCGGTTCCGGGTTAGGATTAGCCATAGCCAAAGCCATCGTCGAAAATCACAAAGGCCAAATCCGCATAGACAGCCAAGTCGATCGGGGAACCACAATTACCGTCACCCTACCAAATAGTTGATAGTTGACATGAAGGAAGAAGGAAGAAGGAAGAAGGAAAAAGGAAAGATTCTACCCAATCTCAAATCTCAAGTCTCAAATCACTTGACAGTTGACAGTTGATAGTCGAGGGATTGATAGTTGATAGAAAACGATGGTATGATAATATTGGGTAAAATTTCTCTCATTATTTCTCTCTGCGCCCTCTGCGGTTAAATTCATCTTATTAAAACGCGCAAATCAGTGAATATCATAAAACAAGAATCTGCTGTAATTTCTTCAGTCCTCTTTGAGAGGACTTTCGCTATGAGACAGGGAATTAATTCCCTGTCGGACTGTGGGACAGCGCGTTAACTGAAAAAGCGAGTTAAGTCCCACAAAAAAAGCACGCGGTAATGCCGATTCCCTACAAATATCTGGTATAATTCATTATATCCTATTTTCAAAATCCTCTAAAATGGAAAACATATTAATTCTAAAAAAAGCCACTCAATCGCATCCAAAACCATCTCCCAACACCGTAGTTGAAGCACTTTTAACAGCAGAAAAAAACGCCAAAAAAACTAAAATCCGCCATGCTTTCCAGGAATTAATCGGCACCTGGCGCTTGTGTTTCATCACCGGCACCAAAAAGACGCGACAAAAAGCAGGAATAGTGTTAGGTGCGGGGCGTTACATTCCCGAGTGGGTGGCAAAAATTCAAATTGCTTATTCAGTACCAGAAACTGTTGCAGAAACACCAGCAAATAGCGAAACTGGTAAGATGGAAAATTCCGTGATAGTAGGGGCGATCGAACTTACTCTTTCCGGGCCTGCTAAGTTTTTGCCCAACAATATTTTAGCTTTTGATTTTACCAGAATTACTGTAAAATTATTGGGTAAAACAGTTTATCAAGGATTTATTCATGGTGGCGAAGCGCGGGAGAAGGAATTTTTTAGTTTGAGAGTGGGTCAGCAGGCATTTTTTGCCTATTTTTTAATAGAAAATGAGATAATTGCAGCCAGGGGAAGGGGTGGCGGATTGGCTTTGTGGGCGAAAGTTTGAACGCGGGCGATCGATGAGTTAGTCAGACATACCAATTTTCTATTTGTAAGCCTGAAAACTCAGCAAAATCGGAGACATTATTCGTTACGAGTATCAGCTCGTTTACTTTAGCAATTGCTGCAATTTGACCGTCTGCAAATGATGGAGTCTTGCCAATACTCGCGAGACGGGATCTTTCTGTAGCGTGCCAGATTGCCGCATTAGCATCATAAGGCAGTAGAGGGATTTGAACTCGAACCACCTCGTTGAGATAGTTTTCTAGAATTCGACGTTTTCTTGATTCAGGAAGTCGTTTGCACCCGAAAAGAAGTTCGTGGAAAACGACTGTTGCCGTAGCAATTTCGGATTTGTATCGTTCTAACATTTCGACCACATTTTGATTGGGTATTGGTCGAGTTGGTTCCGAAAGTACGTTAGTATCTAATAAAAATTGCACGCTCACAAAATAACCTCGCGCCCTGGTGATGAATCCCTGACTCCTTCAAAAACTTCTGATTCAATTCCTGCTTCTTCTAAGTTGTTTTCTTGACGGAACTTTTGGAGTGCTTCCCAAAAATTATCAGGTTTATTCCTCTGCCGCTCTTTTTCTATTTTGGCAATAATTTCAAATATTTCGGCGGATACGTCAGTCAATTCTTTAGCTTTTTCCAGCAAGCGATCGACCAATGCTGATGGCAATAACTCCAGGGCCTCGTCAAAAACATCAGAAATTGCGATCGTGCCTTTATCCATCCCAAATCGACTGGGTTTAGGCCCTGATTTTTCAACTCTATCGAAAGTTTCTAGTTCAATTCCCGATTTGATATCTTTAGTCTGAACTGCTTGAGATTGCATCCTTTGTCTGAGATAAATTGCATAAATCAAATCTTGCCATGTAATATTTTCTGGCAGTCGATCGATTAAGCTGCGCGCTTGTTCTTTGACATTAATAGTTTCCATCGTTTTTGCTAAATAGAGTAGAAACTTCCATTATAGTACGATCGCCCGATCGATTTTTAATTTTAATTGAATTCGATCTCACCCTTAATTCACAATCTATAACTCAAGCCCGCGCTTGCTGCGGCCGCCCCCACACAATTCGCTCCTGCTTGTACACAACCATCCCCGGTTTCGCGCCCTTCGGCTTGTATACATATTTAGGTTCTGTATAAACCACCGGAACTTGTTCGCTGTGGCGCGCGCGACTGTAATAAGCAGTCATGTCGGCGGCAAATTGCAAGTCAGTTTCTTCAGCAACAGTACCGGGTTTGAGGCGCAACAAAGCGTGACTTCCGGGAATTTCTAAAGTGTGAAACCACAAATCGTAATCGTTGGCAGTGCGAAAAGTAAGTTGGTCGTTTTGGCGGTTGTTGCGACCGATTAACAGTTCAAAACCGCTCGGAGTTTGGTAGCGGTAAAATTCGATCGCCCCTGTTTTGTCTCCACTGCGGTAATCCGGCACATCTAAATATTTTTGCTGGATCAATTCTTCGCGGATTTCATTAAGCGTTTGCAAATCTTGGAAGGTGCGGTAATTTTCCAATACCGAAAGCGCGACTTCTACTTGTTCTAAATAATCTATTTCTTCCTGGACTGCTGCTAATAAAGGTTCGACGGCCGATCGAGCTCTTTTCAATTTTTGGTGTTTTTTGTAGAGGGATTGGGCGTTTTGAACGGCGTTGTTTTCGGGATTTAAAGGAATAACAACAGGTTGGTTAGTTTCAAAATCGGGGAGAGAAATCGATTTCATTCCCGGCTGCCACTGCTGCAAGTTTGCCATCAGCAAATCGGCTCGATCTTTGTGCGTGTCGGCATCGGCTGATTGCTGCAATCGTTCTTTAAATGTATTCGCTTTGAGGCGCAGTTTGCCCAGAATGCTGTTGAGCTTTTGACTTAGTTGGTGCCGCAATTGAGCAAATACTTGTTGGTTGGTTTCCCTTGTATAGTAACTGTTGAGCAATTCTTGGACGGAAGAGAAGGAAGAAGGAAGAAGGAAGAAGGAAGAAGGAAGAGAGGAGTTTGATTCGTTTTTAGATGCAGACTCGTTCTTCTCATTTTTCCCATTCTTCCCATTCTTCCCATTCTTCTTATTCTTCTCATTCTTCTCGTTCTTCTCGTTCCCAGGCTGTGCCTGGGAATGCAGATCTAGAGGCTCTGCCTCGGGTGTTTTTGCAGTTAAATTATTAGCTACCGGCCAATCGATTACCGTGTAACCTTCGGGAGTAAAACTAGGTTTAAAATTGGATATTTCCAAAGCTTGCAACCAGTATTGCCACCGATGAAAAAGCTGCTGCCAACTATCAGCATCGAGACTGTCGGTAGACTGTTCCGGGTCCAAACCGGCCGATCGCACCATGCACAAAATTAAAGCCGAACTAAGTCCCCGGTAATTCTTCAACAGATTGCGCTTTAACGGACCGGGAACCAGGCTGATTCTTTCTTGCCAGCGATTTTGAGGTTCCAGAAGGCTTGGGGCTGCATCGGTCAAAGATGGGGGCATTTCGTAGGGCTGACCGGTTTGGATGGGGCGCACGCTCGACTGTTTGGCGCTGACTTGGTGGGCGCAGGTGACGACAAGATTGTCTTGGGCGGTGAGGATGACGTTGCTGTATTTGCCCATAATTTCGGCGTACAGGTGCCACAGTGCGGGTTCTCCGGGGCGTTTGGCAAATTGCAAGTCGATGACTCTTTCCCAAGGAGAGATGGGGGCGATGTCAACCAAAGCCAAACCGTTGAGTTGGTGGCGCAGTTGCTGGCTGAAGGTGAAGGTGTCGGGAATTCGGGGCGGGGCGTCCCCCGCGCAGATGCGGGCGGCTGCGGGATGCCAGGAAATATCGATCCACTCGCGCTGTTTCATAGTGCGCAGGAACAATGCCACGGTGAAGCGATCGCGCTGGTAGACTTGTTCTAAGCGCGCTGGCAGCCATTCGGCTCGCAGTTCGCTGCAAGCGGCAGTTAAAGTTGTAAAGTCTACTGATTGCACGGCGGTTGTGTTTTGGTTCGATCGAACTTTCTCTGGTTAAGCACAGAAATTCAATTATATCAAATCTATCAATTGACACTAGCAAATAATTATCAGTCATGTCAAGCCAACTAGACTGTTTTAAAGTAGAAGTTTTACCGCACGATCGAACTTGGCGAGTTGCTTTTGAAATAGACTCGAAACAGATTGCCCTGGCACTTAGTGAAAATGCGATCGCGCTCCATCACATCGGTAGTATGGTTATTCTACAAATTTATGCAAAGCCGATTATCGATATTCTAGTTGAGGTTAAAAATTTTGCTAAAATTGACGCACCAAGTTCGGCACACTATAATATTCAGAGATACATGGACGGCAAAGACGGGTTTATTAAAGAAATCGATCGCAAAGCTGCCCAGTGGCGATCGTCTAATTAAATTGCCTAATTAAATTGATGATACTGGAAGTTGCAATTCTCGATCTTAAGCCTAATATGGCTGCTGAATTTGAAATCGCTTTCAAAACAGCTTCAGCTATAATCTCTGCTATGCCTGGGTATATCTCTCACGAGTTGCAACGCTGCATAGAAACTCCAAGTCGTTATATTCTGCTGGTACGGTGGCAGAGTTTACAAGACCATACCATTGGATTTCGGCAATCGCCAGATTATCAAAAATGGCGTTCTTTATTGCACCATTTTTACGATCCATTTCCCACAGTGGAACATTATGAAATGATTTCATGATGGCGGGTGAAAAAACGACGGACGACAGCTACAGCAATTGCGTGATTTCGGCTCGCTTTCCTAACGCTATCGATCGCAATAACATAAATATATTATCGATCCGCAAATCCTGTATGGTAATATCAATTCCGAACCGATCGTAATAATGATGGCAATACTGGTTTACAATATTGGAAATTTGTGTTATGGATTAGGGCGAACCCTTTTGAGCTAATAATCGAATGTATTGCTGTCATCGCTTTGCGCTAGCTGCCTGCGAGTTGGGAATCAAACCTTACTATCGCTAGTCTAAATGAGTAGTAAATTTTTCACCCCACCCCAACCCTCCCCTTAGTAAGGGGAGGGGGTAAGATAGAGAGTCTTTCATAAAGTTTGATATCTAAATATGGACATAAATAACAAAACGATCGATATCGGTTTAACTCATATCGCGCTACCAGTTTCAAATGTCGATCGCAGTATTGAATTTTACTCGAAATACGCGGCAATGCAAGTCGTTCACCGTCGCATCGACGCAGAAACTGGTGTTGCTGTAGCATGGCTTTCTGACGGTACTAGACCTTTTGTAATTGTGCTGATTCAAAAAGACTCAGTACATCCCATTTTGTCTCCACTCGCACATCTGGGAGTTGGCTGCAAAAGCCGCGAATCTATGGACGATCTGTGCGATTTAGCGCGTCAAGAAGCTGTACTGATTCAAGAACCTAAAGATTCTGGATATCCGATCGGCTATTGGGCTTTTTTGCAAGACCCAGACGGTCATACCCTTGAACTATCATACGGTCAAGAAATTGGATTTACAGTGCAGGAAAAAGCCTAATGAACCTTTCTATTCGATTGCTTCGAGAAGATGAGTTCCCGACGGCAGAACATATCTTTCGACTTGCTTTCGGTACTTTTATTGCATTGCCTCAACCTACAGATTTTTGCGGTGATGCAAATTACGTTCAAACTCGATCGCTCGCCGATCCGACAGCGGCTTTTGCAGCGGAGGTTGATGGCAAATTAGTTGGCTCAAATATCGCAGTTTGTTGGGGCAGTGTCGGTTTTTTTGGACCGCTGAGCGTTCATCCCAATTTCTGGGGTCAAGGTATTGCAAAATATTTGATTGAAAGCGCGATCGACCGTTTCTCTGAATGGGATATTCGACAGGCGGGTTTATTTACTTTTTCCAACAGTCCCAAACATCACGGACTTTATCAAAAATTCGGATTTTACCCGCGTTTTTTGACATTTATGATGGTAAAATCGATTCAGTCTGCCGATCGAGATTTGCCCATAATTAAATATTCTGAACTGAATCCTGAAGAGCGCTCGAACTGTCTGAAAGAATGTTGCGAACTGACTGATTCTATTTATGAAGGTTTGGATTTATCGCGGGAAATTGTGGCAGTTCACTCTCAAAACTTAGGCGATACTGTGTTGCTGCAAGATGACAAAGGTTTGGCAGGATTTGCTGTTTGTCATTGCGGTGCGGGTAGCGAAGCTGGCAGCAATGTATGTTACGTTAAATTTGGAGCAGTACGATCGGGAATGAATGCGGTTGAAAGGTTCGAGCAGTTACTCGATATCTGTGAAGCGTTTGGAGAAACTCAAAAAATGCTGCTGATTAGGGCTGGCATAAATACCAGTCGCGATGCAGCTTATATGAGAATGCTCGATCGGGATTTTCGCACGGAAAGTACGGGTATTGCCATGCACAGGCCAAATGATGTCGGTTACTGTCGATCGGACGTTTTTGTATTGGACGATTGGCGCTGAGGAGGAGTTAGATCCTGTCCGGTCAATTAACCATAATTTCTGTAGATACAAGGGGCGGGATCGCCTAGATAAATGTCATTGGTGGGCGATCGAATTCATTGGTGAACCTGCCCCAATAAATTCTACTAATTCATAATGTAAAAGCATTAACATTGTGGCTGGAATTGTCTCCATTGCGTAAGTTGTACCATCTTGATGAGAAAATTCTACCTCAAAAGCACTGCCATCAAATTCCATCACCACTGTTCCTACTTGTCCTTTATATAATTTAATGCTTTCTTTTGTTTCAAAATGAGTTGCTTCTAAGTCTTCACTTAAAGCAACAATATCTAGGTCTTTAATTGTTGTCATTATTTTTATCTCATTTATGGATCTGCCATCAAACTATCCGAATCCTGGATTTTTAGGAGATATCTAACGATGAATAGCCGTTTGCAAAACTGGAATCGGTTTACTGCTGCTTGCATATCTCTAGTTCTCCTAATTCTGGCACTTAATCCCTTTAAATTTCATTGGTTTGTTGCCGTACATGGCTGGAGTTTTGATTTTTGGGCTGTTGATTTTTTTCAGAACGTTTTCCTGTTCTTTCCCCTAGGAGTTGTGCTGCGTCACAGCTTTCAATTTCCCCAGATTGTTATTGTGCTTTATGGAGCTTTATTAAGTTCTGCGATCGAAATAGCCCAACTTTCAATTATAGAGCGCAGCAGCAATTTTTACGATATCCTTGCTAATGCTTGCGGTACTTTATGCGGTTCCCTATTTTATCAGTATGCCGTCTCGGAAAAACAACCAGGTAGCATAGGAATTTCCCTAGCTTTTATGTTAATGCCTTTGTGTTGGGTTACTGCAATGCGATCGGCAACGCAAGACATATCTGCTTGGTTGGTAATGCCACCAGCAATCGCGGGTATTGTCGCCTTTGAAATGAGTCTTTCTGCTAATCGCTTAAAACTGGTAGCATTAACAATCTGGCTAATTTTTGCACTAATACCGCTCATTAACATAACTCCGATCGCGGGAATTGCAACATTTATTATTGTGCCTGCGATCGTCTGGATTTTGCCTTATTTTTCAATTTCAAAACCAAGTTTTATTCTAGGCTTGCTCGGCATCGGAATATTTCTCATTCTGACAGTTAACATAATTTGGTACGTCAATAAAAGCTCTGTGTCGTGGACTGTATCGGCTCACTTGCACTGGATAGAAACCCTAATGTCAGGAATTTGTCTTGCAGCAGGACGAGCTTGGGCAAAATCAAGCGATCGAGCGGAAAATAATTATCGAGCTTTGTGAATTTGATTTGTTTTTATCAACCGCAGAGGGTGCGGAAGAAGAAAAGAAGAGAGAGCGATCGCGCTAAAAATCGACCGAATTTTTTGTATGCGAACTAGATTTGATATTTTAGACGATCGATCGATTTTTTCCCTATTTTGTATCGATCGACCCGCATTAAAAATAGAAAAAAGAAATTTTTGATGATAATTATCAATTGTTTCCAGATTTGATGTAGAATTGCCTGCAGTTTTTCACAGCTTGAATTCTCAATGTCCCGAAACCTGACAGCAAGTTGGAATGAGGCCCGCGAAGTTCCGAGTTTTCTCCTAGGCTGGAGTTTGTGCGGTTTGTTGGCGATTGGCTTGAATGCCCCAATTCCGGCTGCGGCCCAACAGCCCGCGGTACGGGATACCGACAGCAGTTCGATCGCTCAAGTAGGTGGAATTGTCCGCCCCGCGCTAAAATTGGGCAGCCGCGGCCCCCAAGTTACCGAACTTCAAGCTGCTTTGAAATTGCTGGGATTTTATACTGGCGAGGTAGATGGCATTTTCTCCGAAGGCACCGCTAAAGCCGTGTCTGAGTTTCAGCAAGCTGCGGGTATCGGCGCTGACGGTATAGTAGGTCAAGACACTTGGAACAGGCTGTTTCCCGAAAGTCCCACAAGTGCGATCGCTACTCCCGCACCGGAGGGGGCAACCGCAGAGGGATTGTCCCTACCATCTCAAACTAATTTGCCGATTTTAAGAAGGGGAATGCGGGGGGATGCAGTCAGAGAATTGCAAGAGAGACTGCGGGCTAAAGGATTTTTGCAAAGTCGCGCTGATGGCGTTTTCGGCCGCCAAACTCAAGTTGCTGTTAAGGCGGTTCAGCGACAGTATCGATTGCCAGCCGACGGCATAGTCGGCCCCGCTACTTGGGAAATTCTGCTGCGTTAAAATTTTGGTAATTGACAATCCCAAGCCTTTAGGTTGGAGATTGCCAAAAATCTTGGCTTCTCTGCTCTTTCCCTTGGGGCATTTTGACAGTAAATGTCGTGCCAACTCCTACTTCACTCTCGACATAAATTTCACCTTGATGGAGATCGAGACATTTTTTAACCACTGCTAACCCCAATCCTGTGCCGATAATTTCCCTAGCATTCTTGCCTCGGCTGAAGGGGTCATAAAGTTTTTGTTGCTCTTGAATATCTATCCCAATGCCTTCGTCTCTAATCTGAAAAGAAACTACATCCACTTCGCAAATCAGCGTGAAATAAACTGTACTTTCTGGAGCCGAATATTTAATCGCGTTGGAAAGTAGATTGCTGAGAATCGAATACAGCAATTTTTCATCTAGATTTGCGTGGGTGCAACTTCCCTGCTTGATGAATTTGATTGTTCGCTTCGACTCGCTGAAAACCTGAAAATCCTCTACTAAATTGAGGCAAAATGTTTGCATTTCCACCAAACTTAGATTGCACTCTAGCTTCCCCGCATCTGCTCTTGCTAGGGTGAGAACATCGCTGAGCAATTGAGTCATCACTTTGGCTGAAGATTGAATGCGATACAAATTTTTGAGTTTGCCTGGTTCCACCGCTGATTTGAGACTTTCTCCTAACAATTGCGCCGAACCTACAATTAAACTGAGGGGAGTCCGAAACTCGTGAGAAACCATCGAGAAAAATTGCAGTTTGAGTTCGCTGAGTTCTTTTTCTTGAGCTAAGGCTCGCTGAAGGGTTTCTGCTTGTTGGCGTTTGACCATCTGGCGGTAGAGCAAAGCATAAACGCCAAATAAAATCACAAAAGTTAGTAGCGTACCCAACGATTCCAGCCACATCCTGAATTGAAAATTAGCTTGCGACTGTTCTACCTGCCTCTCTAACAGCTCTTCTTCTTCGCTCACTAACTCTTGAATCAGTCGGCGGATTTCATCTTGATTTCGCTTCGTTTGAACGATGAGCGGATCTCGAACAGAGAATTGCGGTGGGGCTTTTTGGTACTGGTCGATCGAACTTTGAAATAAGTCCAATCTTTGGGAAATTAAAGAGTCTAAATTATCGAGACGCTGGCGCTGGATGGGTGTATCTTCGAGGGGTTGCCTGAGTTTATCTATTCTTTGTTTGAGGCTTTCAACGGCTTTGTTGTATCGCTCCAGTTCTTCTGGATCGTCGAACAGGATGTAACCCCGCCGCCCAGATTCCGCATCGGTGAGAGTTGCAGAAATTTCGGTGATGACTTTGAGGACTTGATTGGTTTGTCGGACTTGCTTGGCACTTTCAGCTAACTGAGTTGCATTTTGATAGGAAATTAAGCTAACAGCACCCATGAATACAAGTGCTAAACTGAATCCTCCGGTAATCCATTTGCCTTCAAGCGACCATTTCATAAGAATGCGAAAAATAATTTAAGATAATTTAAAAAATCTCAAATTTAAAATCTAAAATCTAACATTGCCATGCGTATTTTAGTTGTTGAGGATGACGTACAGATTGCGGATATGCTGGCGGAGGCGCTAACAAATCGTCAGTATGCGATCGATGTGGCGCAGGATGGCGAGATGGCCTGGAATTGGATCGAAACTATGGAATACGATCTTGTGTTGCTAGACATCACGCTGCCGAAGATGAATGGTTTGCTGTTTTGTCAGAAATTGCGCGATCGCAACTTTTCCATTCCTGTCCTGATGTTAACGGCTCGCGACACCATAGCTGACAAAATTATCGGGCTGGATGCGGGAGCCGATGCCTACATGGTAAAACCTTTCGATCTCGAAGAATTGATGGCTCAAATTCGAGCGCTGCTGCGGCGCAAGGGTTCCACTACCCGTTCTAAACTATCTTGGGGTAATTTATGTCTTGACCCCGATACCTACGAAGTTACGTTTGAACAGAAAATGCTGCACCTCACCCCTAAAGAGTATGCCCTTTTAGAGTTGCTGGTGAACAACGGTAGGCGCGTGTTGAGCAGACCGGGAATTATTGACCGCTTGTGGTCGATTGATGAATCTCCCACCGAAGAAGCCGTCAAAACCCACATTAGAACCTTGCGTCAAAAACTCCGCGCCGCAGGCGCTCCTGACGATTTTATCGAAACCGTTCACGGACTGGGCTATCGCATGAAGCAGCTAGGGTGAACTACCCGAAATCCCCCCGATTTACACTCGATTTCTTAACTTTTAAATAGTAATTAATATTAAGGAGGTCGAGCTAGCAAATTCGATTCGCACAACTTAGGCGAGAGTGGTTCCTCAGGTGGGAAGAACTATTAATTTTTCTCACCTCTATCTCCCTCTTCCTTTTGTAAGTGAGAGCGACAGCTTAGCTGTATTCCCAAAAGCAGAGTCCAAAATTTATTACCAGTTATTGCTTCCCGACCTGTAGTAGCCAAACAGATCGGGATTTTTTTGCCTTTTTACCGCTGTCCCCCCGAAATCCCCCCGATTTCCTCTCATTTTCTTAACTATTAAGCAGTAAGTTCAAATAAGAGAACCTCCCTCACACTCCTTGAGAATCACGACTTGCCAGGGAATGAATTCCCTGGCAATCTCTCAATTTTCCACTTATGAAGACTTCAATTCCGCCTCACCAACAGATATCTATGGAAGTTAACCAAGTAGAAATTATTGGGGCTAATTGCCAAAAGAATTATCAATTGACTGATAATTTCCGGACTGCGATCGCCCGTTTAAAAATCAAAGCAGAAGTCCGTCAAGTAACAGACCCCAGGGAAATTGCTAAATGGGGAACTCTCCCCACTCCGGCTGCTGTCGTCAATGGCGAAGTTTTTAGTACGGGTAAAGCGCTCGACTCAGAGCAAATTCAAAAATTACTGGTGCGATTCCCCAAGTTATTGATTGCGTAATCACCGCCTAATTCCCCTGCTTCATTCTTGGATTTTTGGGACTTAAATTTTGGGACTTAAATATGACACTTACTCAATCACCCAAAGCACTTTTACATCCTTATCTAGAATTGCCAGCAAAAGAAGTTGCACTGCGACTCGACACTGACCTGGAAACAGGCTTGAAAGCAACAGCAATTGCCGATCGTCTGGCTTTGTACGGGTTGAACGAACTGGCAGTTAAACCGGGGAAACCCGCTTGGCTGAGGTTTCTGCTGCAATTCAATCAGGCGCTGCTCTACATTTTGCTAGTTGCGGGTTTAATTAAGGCACTGTTGGGATCTTGGACGAATGCGGCAGTTATTTGGGGCGTGACGGTAATTAATGCGATTATCGGCTTCGTGCAAGAGTCGAAAGCAGAAGGAGCGATCGCAGCCTTAGCAAAAGCCGTCACGACGGAAGCTACAGTAGTGCGAGAAGGTCAAAAAATCCGCATTCCTTCCAGAGAATTGGTGCCGGGGGATTTGGTACTGCTGGCTTCCGGCGATAAGGTGCCGGCAGATTTGCGCTTGGTCAAGGTTCGCAACCTGCAAGTCAACGAATCTGCTTTAACCGGAGAATCCCTCCCAGTAGAAAAGCAAACCCAGCCACTGAGTGGGGATACTCCCCTCGCAGAACGGGTAAATATGGCCTATGCGGGCAGTTTTGTCACTTCCGGGCAAGGTAGCGGGATCGTGGTGGCAACGGGAAATGCTACGGAAGTAGGACAAATTTCTCAATCGATCGAACAGCAGGCGAGTTTGAGTACGCCTCTCACCCGCAAGTTCGCCAAATTTAGCCAAACCTTACTCTACGTTATTTTGTTCCTGGCAGCGGTAACTTTTGCAGTGGGAATTGGGCAGGGCCGATCTTGGGTGGAGATGTTTGAGGCAGGGGTAGCACTGGCGGTGAGTGCAATTCCCGAAGGATTGCCTGCGGTAGTAACTGTCACGCTGGCAATGGGAGTGAATCGGATGGCGCGCCGCCATGCGATTATCCGCAAGCTGCCTGCAGTAGAAGCACTGGGCAGCGCTACGGTAATTTGCTCGGATAAAACCGGCACGCTGACAGAAAATCAGATGACGGTGCAAGCGATTTACGTAGCAGGAGGGCGTTACTCGGTCAGCGGCACGGGATACAGTCCAGAAGGAGATTTTTACCAGGATGGGGAACCGATCGATCCTTATACAGTTCCGGCACTAGAGGCCTGTTTAATTGCGGGTTTGCTGTGCAACGATGCTCATTTAGAACAAAAAGACGGGCAATGGAAGGTAGTGGGCGATCCGACAGAGGGCGCTTTGATTGCTGCAGCAAGGAAAGCCGGACTCGATGGGTTGCAACTCGATCGAGCAATGCCCCGACTCGATACGATTCCCTTCGAGTCAGAATTTCAGTACATGGCAACGCTGCATCAATTAGACAGTCAAACATGGGGTGTCGATCGCAGCGAGTGGGGTGTGTCGTCTTCGCCATTATTCCCTACACCCTATTTCATCTATGTCAAGGGTTCGGTGGAAACGATTTTAAAACGCTGTCGCCAGATGGTAGATGCCTGCGGAAACTTGACGCCTCTCGATCGGGAATTAATCGCAGCAGAAGTTGAGGGGATGGCAAAACAGGGATTGCGAGTGCTGGCATTTGCCGAGAAACCCGTAACGCCAAAAGAAGGATTGCAGATAACATCCCTCAGCCATGAAGATGTGGAAGCAAATCTAATTTTTATCGGATTGCAGGGCATGATTGACCCACCCCGCACCGAGGCGATCGCGGCCGTAAATGCCTGTCAATCTGCGGGAATCCAGGTAAAAATGATTACGGGGGACCACATCGCTACCGCCAGAGCGATCGCGCAACGCATTGGTCTGCAAAAAGACGGTCAAGTCCTGGCATTTTCCGGGCAGGAATTAGAACAAATGGATGGTGGGGAACTGACTCGGGCAGCCGAAAACGGGGTTGTGTTTGCCAGAGTTTCTCCCGCCCAGAAACTCCGTCTCGTAACGGCGTTGCAGTCCCTGGGTGAAATCACAGCCATGACCGGAGATGGAGTAAACGATGCCGCAGCACTCAAACAAGCCGATATCGGCATTGCCATGGGTAAGACGGGAACCGATGTGGCGAAAGAAGCTGCCGATATGCTGCTGACGGATGATAATTTTGCTTCGATCGAAGCGGCTGTAGAAGAGGGACGGACGGTTTATCAGAACTTGCGAAAAGCGATCGCTTTCATTCTCCCCGTTAATGGTGGCGAATCGATGACGATTCTAATTAGCGCTTTGCTGGCAAGAGATTTGCCGATTCTAGCGCTGCAAGTTTTGTGGCTGAATATGGTCAACTCGGTGACGATGACGGTTCCCTTAGCCTTTGAACCCAAATCAGATCGCGTGATGCAGCGACCCCCGCGCAATCCGCGCGAACCGTTGCTTTCGGGCAAACTGTTCCACAGAATTTTAGCGGTTTCGGCTTTCAACTGGATTCTGATCTTTGGCATTTTTGAATGGGCGCGACAAGCTTTTGGGGATGTTGCTGTGGCGCGGACAATGGCAATACAGGCTTTAATTGCCGGACGAGTGATTTATCTGTTGAGCATCAGCCAGTTGGGTGCGGCGTTTGTGGCAAAACTTAGGGGTAAGGCGGCGTTGGTTAAAGAAGGGGGCGCGATCGCGATTGGCATACTTTGTACCATTTTCCTGCAAATTCTCTTCAGTCAGTGGGGTGCAATGAATGTCTTATTTGATACAGCACCGCTGACTTTCAACCAGTTCCTCATTTGCCTAATTCCCGTACTGCCGATGATGGTGCTGGCGGCATTTATCAACCGCCTCGATCCTGCCAATTCCTAGACCGCCAATTCAGTAAATTTGATTGACAAAAAGCGCTCTTTTTGGTACTTGGAAATTCTACCGATCGACACGGGTTGCCGCTGTCGGCTCGATCGGTACGCGAGCGCCAACGTGAAAGATCGTCGAGTAATAACGGGGGTTAGAAACCCGGATTTGGTATGAGTTCTGCTTTCAGATGCCACCTGCACGCTCCATGTTCGTTTGATTGTAAATATTATTAATAATCGATCGGGAAAGTATTTCAGCCTATCAAAAAGTGTCAAGTTTAGTAAAGAAACACTTGGCAAGGGATCGCTCTGTGTTAACTTAAAAAACATGAAGGGCAAAACCAAGCAACAAAAAACTTGGCTCAACAAATAGGAATTAGAGTGTTTGTCCTTATCGGCTCTAGTTCGCAGGCAACGCCTGAACCGCGCAGCGTATTGGTAAAGAAGAGTTGACAATGCGATCGAAATTAGTTAATTAACTGGAATCTCTTGCGAGTGAAGGTGATTAATTGGAAGTTGCGATCCGACAGTCAAACACAGAAGTCTGAATAGGCTCCGCCGATACCTAGCTCCGAACAGAAAAGTTGCAAAAAAGTCCACCTTTAGTTGTAGTTAGCTCAAATCAGCTTAGCTAAAACCTACTTGAACCCAATTAATTTACAAACCTTTGAGGGTCTAGCAGCCATTCTGCGAGACCCTTAAATTTTGTTATAGCAGAAGTAGGGAGAGGTGGAGAGGGGAAGTTCTGAGTTTTGAGTTTTAAGTTTTAAGTTTTGAGTGCGTGAATTTTGAACTGTCTTTAACTCACAACTCAAAACTCAAAAGAACTGTCTTTAACTCACAACTCACGCACTCACGCATTCACAACTCAAAAGAACTGTCTTTAACTCACAACTCAAAACTCAAAACTCAAAACTCAAAAGACCTGTCTTTAACTCACAACTCAAAATTCAAAACTCAAAACTCCTTCAACTCTTCCTTTTTCTTATTTCCTCTCTTCAATTCGGGCATTTAAACCGCTATCGGATAGCCTTTGGAGCAATTCTTCAGCTTCTTGACGGTCTTTAAAAGCTCCGGCTTGCATCGCAGTTCGCCCGCCGATAAAAGTACGAAAAGCATCGGGAACGATCGCTCTTAGCTTGGCTAAATCTACAGCACCGTTCGGATCGACTATTACCTGATAGGGATAATTTAAAGCGATCGATCTATCGAACGACGGCGAATTATCCCCATCATCCGACACAGAATTACCCCCCAAACCTGCAGGTACATAACCGCCCCGGCCCAGCGGAATTCTCGAACTCGGAACTGGCAACAATCCCTCGGAAACCACAGGAGTCGAACTGTCAAAATTGGGCTCAAAATTGGGTTCAAAATTAGGTCGATCGGGAATTGCTGAAACAGGCGGACGAAACTCCGGCACTGGCACCGGAATCGCGATCGACCCAACAGCCGACTCCGGATTCGCACTCCTGGGAGGAGTCAAAGGCCTCACGCTGCCCAATGTTGGTAAGTTTTGACCCGAACGCCCTGAAACAGGGGGTGGTACAACCACCGGGACGCTGGAAGTTCTGGGAGTTAACCGCCCTGGAGTGTAGACAGGCAGAGCATTTACGGGGTCCGGGCGGCTGGCACGATCGGTCGATAGCTGTGCAGCACTTCCTCCCATTGAGGGCGCGGGGCTAAAAGTTCCCGCAACATCAACCCTGCCCGCCGTGCGGTCGATCGCCAATTGATTGCCGTAAGCTGGAATAACTTGACCTTTGGCAGCATTGTTTACATCGTGGTGGCCGTTGTTGCGAATTACATTGCCCCCCGGTGCGGTTGCCGTTCCCAAATCCGGGAGAGATTGGGCGATCGCCACAATTCCATCCCGTTGGTTCTTTTCTATATAATTGTTGCGCAGCACCGGTCTAGCCTCAGCTTGCACCACCACGCCATCCTTATTGCGAGTAATCTGGTTGCCGACAAGCATGGGCGAAGCTTGCTGCGCCACATTCACCCCAAATCCCGTGTTTTCAAACACGTTGTCGCGCACGAACGGCTCGGAACGGTTAAAAATCGTGATGCCGTTGGCTCCATTTTTCGAGAACAAATTCCCGCTAATCGCCGGCCTGGAAGTACCTACAACCGAAATTCCATCGTGAGTGTTGCCGGAAAAAGTATTGTTAACTACAGTCGGAGAACTCGATTCGATCCACAAACCGTAACCGCGATCGTTCGGATTCGTCACCGTCACTCCGCTGAGTCCCGCCCCGTCAGCCCCTAAAATCGCAATATTTTGACCCGCCCAAGTGGGGCTGAGAAAATAGCCCCCACCTTTAATCACGATGTTTTGACCGCGAGTGTTGGGATTTCCCTGAACCGTCACCCCAGATTTCAACATCAGGGGAAATTGTTCTCCGGTTTGAGCGCTGTAAGTACCGGGTGCTAGCAAAATCGCCGTATTTGGAGGTGCCACACTCAAGGCGTAGGTGAGGGTTTTGAAAGGGGCTCGATCGCTCCCGTTACCCCCCGAATCGCTGCCGCCGGAGGAACTGACGTACAGGATGTTGAGTTCGCTGGTCTGTGCTTGGGCGATCGATTCCGCTTCTGGAGACTCGACGGCACTAACTGACATGGGTCTCACCCCCAAACCTGCAGCGGCAAATACCAAAATCAGGGAATACCAGCAACTGCGATCGAGCCAACTATTTCCTGTAAGTTTGGTTTGTTGCGAAGGCGCGCCGACAGACAAAGGCTGCTGGTTGTTCGCTGCTGTAGGGTGTTTCGTCCCCTCAGTTTTGTGAGGGCGATTTAAGTTGAATTTCACTGACTTATTGGGGTTTTTCTCCCTCAATCTTTGGCATGCTTCTGCTAACCTCACGGCTGTCCTCCGAAGTGTGGTGTGCAGCTTAACGATTCCACTCGAATTTAAGTATCGATCCATTATGCTGTGTTTTTGCGAAATTACAAATACCTGCAAAATTTATGATTTTGTTTGCTGCCACGATCGGGACGATCGCGCGAGCGCAATCTTGCCTGCGCGTTCAAAATGGCAACCAGGCTGCTAAAATCGATCGCGGCTAAGGAGGTATTGGCTGTCGGACTGGAAAACGGCTAGCTTAAGAACGACAAACTTACTGTTTTGCCTGAGATTGCCACCTACAGAAATTTTGAGAGAGCCTTTTGGAGAAGATTGATGAGCGAAAAACAAAACAGAACTTTGCCAGCACAGCCAGCCCTCTGCCGCATTTTAGATGCCAATTTAGACCGATCGCGCGAAGGGTTAAGAATTATTGAAGAATGGTGCAGGTTCGGCCTCAACAGTGCTGATTTGGCAAATGAGTGCAAGCAACTGCGCCAGGAATTGGCCCGGTGGCACACCCCGGAACTGCGAGCTGCCAGAGATACCCCCGGCGATCCCGGAACGGAATTGACTCACCCCCAAGAAGAGCAGCGTTCTGGCATCCAACAGCTACTGCAGGTAAATTTCTCTAGAGTGGAAGAAGCACTGCGGGTACTGGAAGAATACGGCAAAATTTACAACCCGGAAATGGGGAAGGCTTTTAAGGAGATGCGCTATCGGGTGTACGCTCTCGAAAGCAATTTGCTAGCTTACCGGCGCTACGAACAGCTATTGCGATCGCAGTTGTACCTGGTAACTTCGGCAAAAGACAATTTGTTTGCAGTGGTGGAAGCTGCTTTGCAGGGAGGTTTGGGTGTGGTGCAGTACCGCGACAAAACTGCTGCTGATGGCGCTAAGCTGGCTAAGGTGCGGAAGCTGCTCGAAATTTGCCACCGTTACGGGGCTTTGCTGATCGTGAACGATCGCGTGGATTTGGCGATCTCGGCAGGTGCGGACGGCGTACACTTGGGACAGGAAGATCTGCCTGTAGCTGAAGCTCGCAAATTGCTAGGCCCGGGCAAGATTATCGGTCGTTCGACAACCAATCCTCAGGAAATGCAGCGGGCTGTTGAGGAGGGAGCTGATTATATTGGAGTCGGTCCGGTATACGCAACTCCTACTAAGCCTAATAAACCGGCGGCGGGTTTGGATTACGTGCGTCACGCGGCCGCTAAATCGCCGATTCCTTGGTTTGCGATCGGGGGAATTGATATCAACAACCTCGATGAAGTATTGAGGGCTGGTGCTGAAAGAGTGGCTGTGGTGCGATCGATTATGGATGCGGAGCAACCAACTTTGGTATCGCAGTTTTTTATCTCTCAATTGACTCGGATGCAAAATCTTAAAGCTCAAAAACTTATCCAGGTAAAAAGTTGAGAGTTGAGAGGGAGTTTTGAGTTTTGAGTTTTGAGTTTTGAGTTTTGAGTTTTGAGTTTTGAGTTAAAGAGAGTTTCTCGGGAGTTTTGAGTTTTGAGCTTTGAGTTGAAAGACTGTTTCTCGGGAGTTTTGAGTTTTGAGCTTTGAGTTGAAAGAGAGTTGTGAGGGAGTTTGGAGTTTCGAGTTGAAAGAGAGTTGAGAGTTGACCTGGAAAGTTGACTAATAACTAATAACTAATGACTGATTGCTAATGACTAATGACTGGTGACTAATTACTCATGACCGATCTAATTACTCTGCAAGTTAACGGAGAAAACCGCAGTTGTCCTGTGGAAACGCTATTGCCAGAATTGTTGAAACAGTTGGATTTAAATCCGCGTTTGATAGCTGTGGAATATAACGGCGAAATTCTGCACAAACAATTTTGGGAAACTACACAAATGCAAGAGGGCGATCGTTTGGAAATTGTTACGATTGTAGGAGGAGGTTAGCCTGTTGATAGTTGGTAAGGAGTTTTGAGTTTTGAATTTTGAGTTTTGAGTTAAAGACAGTTTTCAAGAGTTTTGAGTTTTGAGTTTTGAGTTAAAGACTGTTTTCAGGAGTTGTGAATGCGTGAATGCGTGAGTTTTGAGTTAAAGACAATTCTCAGGAGTTTTGAGTTTTGAGTTAAAGACAGTTCTTAATTCAAAACTCAAAACTTAAAACTCAGAAATTCCCCTCTCCCCATCTCCCCATCCCCCAATCGAAAATCGTTATGTCTAATGAGGTTTTTTAACTGTTGACTTGAGAGAGTTTCTGGTAGGGGCATTGCTCCCGCGTCCGCCCTCGCGAACTTGGTATAGCGCTTGAGGTACGGATATCTCTCTTGCGGGCTACCTGAAACCTCCGTACCCAGTAACCTGAGGAAGCGGTAAATTATATATGTATCGAAATAGAAACGGCTATGAACAAGCAACTACTTTCAACAATTAAACCGCTTTTGAAATCAGTATTTGCGATCGGGCTGGTACTGGCACTGGCTCTGGGTAACGCTGACGGAGCTCTAGCAGCGCGCAGCGGCGGGCGCATCGGCGGCGGCTCTTTTAGAGCTCCGTCGCGCACTTACAACGCACCCAGCCGCACTTATACATCTCCGGGCGGCGGCTACTATCCGGGCGGCGGTTACTATCCGGGCGGTGGCTTCGGATTCCCTTTCCTCCTGCCGTTTTTTGGTTTTGGCGGGGGATTTGGCGGCCTGTTTACCATTTTGATTTTTATTTCGATCGCTAATTTCTTGGTCCAGAGCTTCCGGCGGGCTGGGGCTGGTTCTGACGAACTCGGCTACAGCGCCCCGACAACTGTCTCAGTTGCCCGCGTGCAAGTCGGTTTGCTCGCCGAAGCCCGCAGCCTGCAAGCCGAGCTCGACTCCCTAGCTCAAAGAGCAGATACGGGTACGGCTGCTGGACGCACTCAGGTGCTGCAAGAATCTACCCTCGCCTTGTTGCGCCACCCAGAATATTGGGTTTATGCAGGGGCGCAGTCCGAGCAAACTCGTTTGGAAGCAGCAGAAGCTAAATTCAACCAATTTTCCCTCGCAGAGCGCAGCAAATTCACTGAGGAAACCCTCACCAATTTTAACAACCAGCTTCACCAAGCGGGGAGCAACAAAATACTGCCAGGTTTGCAGGAAAGCGGCGAACTGGTTGCGATTGAGGGCGATCGAGCTCCTGGTGAATACATTGTGGTGACAATTATCGCGGGTACTCAAGGCAAGCTGCAACTGCCTGCTGTAAAAAATTCTGATGACTTGCGCCAAGCTTTGCGGCAGATTGGTGGATTATCTAGCGAACAACTGCTGGCCTTTGAGGTGCTGTGGACTCCTCAAGCTAGCGGGGATACTCTGAGTTCTGACGATATGCTAGCAGGCTATCCAGATCTGAAATTGATTTAGTCCCATCGATCGAGTCCGAAACACCGGATACCGAAGATGAAGCAGCATAAAAATTAACACGATCGGACTTGCGCAAAAACAGAGAGTTGCGTAAGTCCTGTTTTTATGGCAGCAATTTTTAATTGCGCCGCACCCGAACTCAAAGCTGCGCGGTGCTGGCATTTCTGGTTTCAGCTTCTAGGGCAGGGCTTGTCCCATTGCTCTTGAGGCGACAAATTGGGAAGATTTTAGGCGCGTCGATTATAGTGAAACAGGTACTTCGACCAATGCTAGTATTAAAAGATTAATATTTGGTAACGGTGTACTCAAAGAGAAGCCGCTGTTGCGAGAAAAGTTGCGATCGGGCGACCTCTAATTGTTATAAAAAAATCAATATGGAGCTAAATCTATGCCGAACAGCAGAAAAAAAGCACTATTTATTTTGAGCCAGTTAAATAATGACGATATAGACTGGATCGTCCAGAAAGGCAAAAAGGAAATTCTCCCCCCAGGCACGCTCCTGATTCACGAAGGGAGGCAGCTTGATGCGCTGTACATAGTTTTGAAGGGGACTTTGAGCGTTTTGCTTAACGGTGAGGGTACTGAGGGTACTAAAGAACTGGCTCAGATATCAGCAGCAGAGCTTGTGGGAGAGGTTTCTTTTATTGACGCCCGCCCGCCTTTGGCAACGGTGAAAGCAATTGAAGAAACTCACTTGCTGGCTATTCCCCGGCGACAGTTAGTAACAAAACTGCAGCACGATATGGGCTTTGCTTCCAGGTTTTATCACGGAATTTCGCTGTGTCTGGCGGACAGAATGCGGGGTACGATCAGACACTTAGAATACGGTCGGAGTATAGAATTAGAACCTCCCGACCTCGAACTCGAAGACATAAATCCGAGCGTGCTGGAGAATTTGGCGCTAGCTCAGGCTAAGTTTAATTGGCTGATGGAAAATGTGAGGGCTTGATCTGCTCGCTCTCCCCGTCTCGCCTGCAAAACCGGACGCGAAACTATAAATTGGGTCGAAGGCGAGCGATCGTCTTGGGGCAAGGCGATCGAGTTCTCATCCGTTTTTTGTTTTAGTTAAAAACAAGTCGCTCGATCGGACAGGATATCATCAAGTTTCGGAATTTCTGCTTTCAGTGCTGTTACCTTTGACTGGCGGCAAATGTTCTACCAAACCCATCTCAAAAGCACTATCCGGCAAATCTGCAACTTGATACTTTCCCGGCTCAAACAGCCCGCTCGGAGTAAAACAAGGCTGCTTTAATTGTACCACTTCGTTGGGTGCAAACATTCCCCTAAACATTTTGCGTTCGAGTCCCATCGTTCGAGATCCTAAAATAACTGCCGCATTAATTTTAGCAACTTTTGAGCTGTTGCTTCCCAACTAAATAAATTTGCCGTTTCTCTAGCTTTTTTACTCACTGCAAACCGCCCCGGATCTGCAACTATTTTCCGCAATTGCACTCGAACGGACTGAACTTTGGGCTCTGCCCAATGAGGGGCGTTTCGGATTTTTAAATACTGAGTATCGTAGCACTTGCCTACTGGAACTAAATCCCAATCGATCGGGTAGCAATTGGTAGAGTTTGCGTAATCAGTAGGACCGCCGTACATTGTTAGGGCGACGGGCAATCCCGCGGCAAAAGCATCCAAAATTTTGATTGCAAAACCTTCGCCCCGAAACGGTGCTAAAAAAGCATCTGCCGATAGGTATAACTGGGCTAATTGTTGTTTGTTAATTACGTGGCGTACTACTTGGATTCTGGGTTGGCGAATTCCCAATGTAACAGCAGTTTTTTCAATACCCATACATTTATCCAACAGCAAGAGATTCTTGTTGGATATGTCTAATGACTAATGACTAAGTTGCCGATCGCACTAAAATTACCGTACAGTCGCACCCTCTAGCAACAGCTTCGGGAATGTTACCGTGCATTACTTGTTTTAGCAGTCCTTCGCGACTGGCACCAAGGACGATCGCGTCGCATCGATCGTTTTGCGCTAGATCGATTAAAGCATCAGAAACTGAATTGGCGCAAATTGGAGTTTCTACCACCGTACAGCTTACCCGGCGCTTCAAAAAATCTACTGCTTGTTTCAATTCTCGACCATCCGGTTCGGCAACTGAAGGTTGGTGTACTTGACACAATTTAATCTCGGGCAAGCTACTGGCAGCTACTAATGCAGGTAACAGCCGCAAAGCTGCTGCTTGTTTGTAACTGCCGCGAATTGGCACCAGCCAGCGGTGCAATCCCATCAAAGTGTGCAACCCCAATTCTGGCTGCGGAATATCTGAATTCGATCCCGGATCTTGAGTTTGAGTAATTGGAGGTGAAGCATATTCGATCGCGCACATATCGCAGTCAGGCGCGTCAGGTTCCACAACATTCAATTGCCAATCCGTAGGGGCATATTCCAGCGTTTTAGGATAAATTTTGAGCTGGTCTTGCTTGCCTCGCAGCAATAGTTTATCGCTCCACTTAACCAATACTACTTCGCAGCCTGCTTGCCGAATTACCGTATCGACAACGCTGCCAAAAATGCGTCCTGTGGTGGACATTTCCCCTTGCCAGCCCATCAAAATTAAGTCGATGTGCCGCTCCCTAATTGTCTCTAAAATCGCGTTTGGTATGTCATGAGCTAGGCGGATTTGCGCGTGGATTGGGAGTTTCCAATTGCGGGCAATTCGTTCGGCTTGTTGCAGCAAACGGCGGCTTTTTGTTGTCCGCACTGCAGTTTCTGAAGGGGAACTGTTGCGGGGGACTAAAATAATTTGCAAGCACTCTAGTTCGTAATTGCGATCGCGCGCGATTGCTGCCGCTAGCCGCAGTAAAGCCGGTGCTGTTTGCGGGTTGGATAGCGGCACTAATAACCTGCCATTTCCGACTTGCGGCGATCGAGTTTGATAGACTACATAAGAAGGTTCTGGATGGGGGCCTCGGGCTGTTTCTCCACTGAGTCGATCGGACTCTGCTCTAATAATATCGCTGCGGGTAATAATGCCCACCAAACGCCTGCCTTCAGTCACCGGCAAGCGACTGAGATTGTAGTGATTGAGCCTGTGCAAAACTTCGCTTAAAGTATCTCCCGATTTTACCGTTATCGGCTGTTCGGTCATGAATTCTTTGAGCAATGATTTGTCGGAAAAGTTGCGTTTGCTGGCATTTGCGAGATCGGTTTGAGTGACAATTCCGACTAATTTTCCGCCGTCTACTACGGGAAATCCTCGGTGGTGCGATCGAGAAAAAGCCTGCATTACTTCCTCGAAAGTTAGGGAACTTGAAAGAGTTTCTACTCGGCGTTGCATGACGTTAGCAGCCTGCAAGTCCCTTAACAAATCGCCAGCGGGTTTTTCCTTTATCAGTTGAATGCCGTTAAATGCCAAAAGTCGATCGTACAAAGAGCCGCTGTCTACTTTTTCTGCTACTAAATAAGCTACAACAGAACCGATCATTAAAGGCAACACTAACTGGAAATCTGCCGTGATTTCAAATACGATTACTACCGCAGTAATCGGTGCGCGAGAAACCGCGCAAAAGAATGCTCCCATTCCCGCTAAAGCGTAAGTTGCAGGCAAACCAGCCCCCAGCGAATCTGCTTGTAAAATACCTACCATGTGGCCGAGTGCAGCACCGATAACTAGAGAAGGCGCGAACAAGCCTCCCGGAGCTCCCGATGCTGCAGAAATAATTGTGAGGACGAAGTGACCGATAAAAGCAATTAAACTGGTTCTAGCGCTAGCTTCGCCAGTCACCAAAAACTCGCGCAAACCAGTATTATTGCGGAAAGTTTCCGGCATCAAGGCGATTACTGAACCGCAAATTAAACCAGCGAGAGCAATGCGATAAGGCAAGGCTAATTTCAGGACTCTCCGGTTGAATTGCAAGTTAGCCATCACCCCTTTGCTGAACAAAGACCCCAGCAATCCTGCTAAAACTCCGAGCAGGATGTAAAAAGGAATTTCTGTAGCTAAAAAGCTGCTTTGATACTCTCGCAGATTAAGATTTAAACTATCACCTCCCAAAATTTTCGAGACAACTGCACCGATAAAAGAAGCAATAATTGCGGTATTTAAAGTCAGTCCCGAAACATCGTGCAGGAGTTCTTCAACTACAAACAAAACTCCGGCAATTGGAGCATTAAAACCGGCAGCCAATCCCGCTGCTGCACCGCAAGCAATTAATTGGCGGCGGTAGTCGGGAGAAGTAGGCATTAAGTTACCGATCCAACCGGCTAAAGATGCGCCGATTTGCACTGTCGGGCCTTGTCTGCCCAAAGTTAAACCAGAACCAACTGCTAGAATTGTGCTTAAAAGTTTAGCGGTAGCAACTCGCAAGTTCAAAGAAAGATTGACGCCGGCAAGAGCAGCTTTGACGTGGGGGATGCCGCTCCCGGCAGTTTCGGGAGCGAAACGTTCTACTAAAAATCCTGTTAGCAATCCGCCCAATAAACCGACACTGGGTAACAGCAACCAAGCGGGAATTACTGTTGATGTAGCAACCCGCCAACTGCCCAGCCATCCCACTCCTAATTTGAGCAAAACTCCGGCAAGCCCGGAGACTAAACCGATCAGGCAGGCTTCAAAAATAGCTAGTCTTTTAGGCCGCAAAAGTAGTTGAGATGCTAAAACCCTGGAAGGTTCTCCAAAGATTTTGGAGATGGGAATATATTGCATAAATACGCGATCGCTCTCCGTCGATTAGCATAACAAAATCAGCTTGTAGTGCGGACGTTAGTCCGCAATATGTTGCGGACTAACGTCCGCACTACGAACTCATGTTAGTTTCCTAGCATTTGCAATTTGTACAAGCTGGCATACAATCCTTCTTGCTGCAAGAGTTCTTCGTGACTGCCAGACTCTACTAATTGACCGCGTTTGAGAACTAAAATTCGATCGACATTTCTGATTGTCGAGAGTCTGTGGGCGATAATTATGGCAGTTCTTTGGGCCATTAAGTTCTCTAGCGCTTTTTGAATTAAAGCTTCCGTGCCGACATCTAAGTTAGCAGTTGCTTCGTCGAGAACTAAAATATTGGGATTGCGAATGGCAGCGCGGGCAAATGCTAGCAATTGCTTTTGTCCGCCAGAAAGATTCGTGCCGCGTTCCCGCAATTGAGTGTCGTAACCGTGGGGCAATTGTTCGATGAGTCGGGCGACGTTGGTGTTTTCTGCTGCTGCTTGAATTTGTTCGATCGAGTAGTTTTCTCCGAGGCTAATATTGCTTTTAACGTCGCCGGCAAATAGGAAGCCGTCTTGGATAATTACGCCGATATGTTTGCGCAATTCTGCTTGCGGCAAATCGCGAATGTCAATTCGATCGACTAAAATTCGTCCTTGAGTGGGTTCGTACAAGCGGCAAAGCAGGCGGATTATCGAACTTTTTCCGGCACCTGTAGGACCGACTAAGGCTACTTTTTCGCCGGATTTGATGGTGAAGTTGAGGTTTTCTAAAACATATTCGCCCGGTTTGTAGGCAAACCATACGTTGTCAAATTGGATTTCTCCTGAAGCTGTTCGATCGAATTTTACTGTTTCTCTTGTTTCCTGCGAAGTTGCGGCGAATTCTGGATTTTTTGGCTGTCGGTTCGATCGAGCATTTGGAGAAGCGCGATCGAACTGGTATAAGCTGTAAGGAATTGCTTCTGGATGGCCGACGATTGGGGGCGGCTGATAATTTAGCCTGTTAGTTTTTTGCTGCTTGATGCTGGTTTCTGCTGGCTTGCTGCTAGTTGGATCTTTAATTTCGATCGGTTCGTTGAGAATATCGCTAATCCGTTCGATGGCGGTGAATCCTGCTTGAATTGCGGTGAATTTTTCCGCAAACTGCCTTAAAGGATCGAAGAGGCGCTGGGCAAATAAAATGAATGCAGAAAGAGTACCGAAATTCAGACTGCCTTGCAGAACTTTTTGACCGCCCAGCCACAAAACAACCGCGATCGCAACTAAGGCAATCCATTCTAATGTGGCGGATACGGCGGAGTCGTAAAAGATAGTTTTATCGATAGCTTTGATGTAGCGGTTGTTGGTAACGCGGAACAGTTCTGAGTTGAATCTTTCGCGCCGAAAAAGTTGCACGACGCCGATGCCGATCAAATTTTCTTGCAGTTGGGCGTTGAGGTCGGAAAGTTCTTCTCTCGCGTCGTAATTGGCGGTACGGTATTGGTACTGAAAATAAATTATTAGTGCGGTAATCGGCACCATCATCAACACCAAAATTAAAGCAAGTTGCCACTGCATGACAAACATGAAAACGGCAATTACAATAATAGAAAATAAATCGCTGACAATCCCGATCGCCCCTGAAGAAAACACTTCTCCTAATGCTTCGACATCGCTGGTAAGGCGAGTGATTAATTTGCCTACGGGAGTGCGATCGAAAAATCGAACTGCCAGGGAAGTAACGTGAGCGAACAAATCGTTTCTAATATCAGTAGTAATGATTTGCCCGACTTTCGTGACTAAATATCCTTGAAACGATTGCAATGCCAGCCGAAATATTATAGTCAGCATCAGCAAAATTGCCAGCACATTTAATCCGGTAGATAGAGGCATTCCCCGCAGAAATTCGTAAGTAGGTTCCGCGCGAATTAAAGAGATTGCCTGCCCGATCAAGACAGGTTGAATTGCCCCCGATACTGACAGCGGAATTAACAGGGCGATCGAAATAATTAGCAAGCGCCTGCAGCGCCCTGCATAGGCTGCCAACCTCAAGAACAAGCGCCAGTCTGTTTCGCGGCGGGGTTGGTGTTTGGTATCTGCGACTGGTGAGGAAATAGTCATCCGATTTGGGATTTTAGGCTTAAGATTTTAGATGCTACTAAAATATAGCGTTTAATTCGATCGATTACCATAACAAAAACCGTTCGTTCGTAGTGCGGACTTCAGTCTACAATATGCTGCGGACTGAAGTCTGCACTACAAACGTTATTTATTGAGGTCGATAGATCGAAAACAATATTAGCAGAAACTCACGCCCGAATCACAGTAATAGTACGTTGATTTTGGGTCACTACAACCTCGGTTAACAACCGTTCTTCAATGGGCAGGGCATTCGAGCGCCGATCGAACACAAATAACCAACCAAAATCTACCCCCAATCGCGCTAAATAGGATTCTAATTGTTCGATGCCATCTGCTTGAGGGTCGCGTTTTTTTTCGCGCCATACTTTTAATTCTATTCCCAAAATAACCGAGCGATACCTCAAGCATAAATCCATGCGATCGCTCCCGATCGCGTATTCTCTTTCCAGAGTTCCGCCGCCATTAACCACGCGGTGTAAAAAAGCCATTAATACCAGATGGGGCGCGATTTCATGGTAGCCCGTCGTACCCAATAACGGTTCTCCATGCTGCCGCCAAAACTTAATAAAAGCTGCCAGCAAAGCATCTATATTTAACTCACCAGTCGCAGTTAACCAAGTCGGCGATATTGTAGGTAAAGAAGCCATTGGTGTCACTGTTAATACCCTCGGTAATACCTCACGATAAATCGGATTGGCAATAGTTAATCCCCCAAGGGGGTGCATTTTACACAAACCCAAATCGATCAAAAATTGAATATCATCATTGGGAATATCTCCCAATTCCAAACCTGCTAACATCGGTTCGATGATATTTTTTATTCGTGGTTCCCGCAAGCGTTCTGCTAAACTATCGAGATGGGTATCTTGACGGGCGATTAGGATTTCCTTAGCTTGCAAAATATGTGCTTCGGTCATCGGAACCGTTCGATCCTTCACCATTTTTTCGACAACTTCTTTAGCCAAAGCATTGACCAACCAAGGTTGTCCTTGAGTTAAATCGAAGGCTGTTGCTGTCGCTTGGGAAGTAAAAATTTGTCCCGTTTCTTGAGTGTGTTGCTGGTATAACTCTGCTACTTCTTCTTGATTAAAGTTTCTGAGAGTAATGGAAGTGACTTTGATATTAAAAGGACTCGCTGTATTTAATCTATCGCTACCGCCGGCTGCTACTTTGTAATCCCGCACGTCTCGCAAACCGATTAAAGCTAAAGATGAGGGAAAGTTTTCCGGGCGACTGGGATAACCATCCCGCAATTGTCGCAACACTGAAATTAGAGTTTCATTTTGCAAAGAATCAATTTCATCGATAAATATGACCAAAGGTCGAGGTGAAACTTTTGCCCAAGCTTGTAAACTCGCTCTAATTCTTTGTCCTGGTTCTTCATAAACCCAAGCATTCGGTTGTAAATCCTGCGGTAAGCGGATGCTAATTGCATCGCGCCAAGCCCCCAAAATTGCTAATTCTGCAGCAGCAGGGTCATTGTTAAAGGCACTACCCACCTCCACCGATACCATTACCGCCGCGTAGCGTCCGCTTGCGGTTAGCTGTTTGGCTAATGCTAGCATTGCCGTAGTTTTACCTGTTTGTCGGGGTGCGTGAAGCACAAAATAACTTTCTTGTTCGATTAGGGTTTCCAAGTCGGGGAGGCGACTTGTAGCTGATAGCATATAGTGTTTGTCAGCTCTGCAGGGACCAGCAGTATTGAACCAGCGAGGCATAGGATTTTTGTTAATAGCTGTACAATAGATCGCAGTAATAATTGTAACAAATTTCAATTAAATTATGAAATCTCCTACGGCTCCCGCAAATTCTATTTCTGCTTCTGGGGGCGATCGCAAACAGTATTCTTCTATTACTATTGAAGGTTTCCCTTGAATTTGCTGATGACCTAGAATATTTGCACCCGATCTACAGCGATTCTGAAGTGATGAAATATGTGAGCCAAGGTGTCAGAAATAGAGAAGAAACAGCAGCCGATTTGTTGCAGATAATCGCAGATTGGGAAAAACACGGTTTCGGTTTGTGGGCTGTTGTCTGTAAAGAAAACAACCAATTAATCGGCGACGGAGGGCTTCGCTTTTTAGGCGATACGCCGGAAGTTGAAGTCGGTTATGTATTAGCAAAAGCCTATTGGGGGAAAGGTTTAGCAACGGAAATTGCAGCAGCCAGCCTCAAGTACGGATTTGAAGTATTGCAACTAAAAAAAATTGTTGCAGTTGCAGATACTGAAAACATCGCTTCGCGGCGGGTAATGGAAAAAGTGGGGATGCAATACCAACATAACTTTAACTATCGCGATCGCGATCGAGTATATTATTCTATTTGTTTGTAAATCATGCAAGAATTAGAAACAGCAAGATTGTACCTCAGACAATTCACGCCAGACGATTTAGATGATTTGTACCGCATCTACAGCGATTCAGAAATCATGAAACATCTCGGGAAAGGAGTTCTAACTAAAGAAGAAACCCAAAATCGATTGTATGCGATTCTTGAAACTTGGAAACAAAACAACTTCGGAATATGGGCATTATTACACAAAATAGATAATCGCTTTATCGGCCGCTGCGGGTTGGTTTTCCTCGATAAAACACCGGAAGTTGAACTCGGCTACATTCTAGACAAACATTATTGGAATCGAGGCTTGGCTACTGAAGCATCTCTCGCTAGTTTGCATTATGGATTTGATATATTGAAGTTAGAGAAAATTGTCGCCGTT
This sequence comes from Oscillatoriaceae cyanobacterium Prado104, assembly GCA_025454405.1. Classification (GTDB taxonomy): domain Bacteria; phylum Cyanobacteriota; class Cyanobacteriia; order Cyanobacteriales; family Microcoleaceae; genus Microcoleus. The sequence continues at coordinate 127,492 of JALOON010000001.1, forward strand.
GCCCGCCCGGAAAACCTCGCATCCCAGCGAGTCATGCAGAAAGTCGGTATGAAATATGAAAAAAATGCTCGCTATTATGATAGTGATGTCGTATATTATTCTATTTCGCGATCTGTCTATTTTAGATTGCAGAATTTGCAATTGAATTAGCAGCACTGCGAAGCCAAAATAATGCAGCAGCAAATATTTTATATGAAATATCTAAATGTTTGCTACAAACGATCGAGCCCGAATGCAGGTAGCATAAAATACGATCGGTAGCATTCTTTTTTCTATTTCATATTAGAACCCAACAAACAAAATCAAACTTCAACTGCTCCAAATATGGGAAATCAACAGCCAGCAAATCCGCCTTTTCTTCCCAGAGAAACTGCTCCTCCTTTAGGCGAATTTTCAGGGCGCGATCGTACAGGGCTCGGGCGATCGTCAAAAAGATCTTAAATGGGTTCTATAAACAAACATCCCTCCAGCAGGACGCTGAAGGGAGAAGTAGTCGGGATAGCTAAGGCTGCAGCCTAAGCGTGTGGTAGTTGCTGGGGCTGCTGAGCATCTAATTGCCCTTGCGAAGTTCTTCTTACCCAAGGAGTAAACCGATTCGGATGAACGCATTCAGCATTATTTAGTTCATCTTTGAGGTTTTTGGCAAAGAGATCGAACATCTCAACCAAAGCTTGGCGATCCGTTAAGCAACCTTGCAGGGCAATAAGTTGTTCTAGAGTCCAGTTATACAGTTGGATATCTCCCTGCTCGATGCGGAAATATAACTGATTCTCAAACTGTCCCAAACGGACGTAGAAGTTCTCAATGTCAGTTTTGATTGACTGCATGTCGATGTAAAATTGCTGTTTTTTGATGTCTCCTAAAATCGTGGTTTTGAGAGATTCCGTGAAGTTTTGATTGACCTCATTCTTAACGAGGGTAGGTACTTCATTGCGGAAGTTGAAAAACTTATTGTCTACGCTGACATTGATGCGGTTATCCACATCGTTGACAACATTATTAACGACTAACTGAAGGTTGTCATTTGTGGACTGATTAACAACAGATTGGATGCGCCGATCGAAATCAGATTCAATCTGTTTGATTACCAGATTCTTAATATTTTGGTTTTGGTTGGCAACCTTAATGTTAACTACCGCATCAATCCGCTTATCGATGTTGCTTTGTATCTGATGAATGACTTGAGTGCTAATATCTTGGGCTTGATTTTCAATTTTGAGGCTAACTACATTGTTAATGCGTTCCTCCATGTAGTTTTGCATTTGCTGAATCACAAGATTCTTAACATCCTCAGTTTGATCGGAAATTTTCAGCGTAACGACATTATCCACTCGTCGATCGATGTCTAAGTTGATCTGCTGAACGACTTGAGTGATGATTTCTTGACTTCGATCGGCAATTTTGACATTAAAGGCATTATCAATGCGGAGGTCAATGTCATTTGAGATTTGGTTGACAACTTGAGTGTTAATATCTCGAGATTGATTGGCAATTTTGAGATTGACGACGCTTTCAATCCGATGCTCCAGTTCTGTTTGCATTTGCTGAACGACTGAAGTCTTAATCTCTTGAGTTAGGTTGTTGATTTTCAGATTAACTACAGACTCAACGCGCTCGCTCAATTCTGTTTGCATCTGTTGAATCACCAAGTTTTTAATTTCTTGGGTTTGTTCGTAGATTGCTACATTAACCTGGTCGCTCACCATTCTGGGAACTCTGGTAACGAACAAGTCATTGACATTTTTGTTAAAGTGATTGGACCAAGCTTGGAAGTTCTCGTTGAAATTTACCTCCATTTGTTGCGTGAGAGTCTTCATCATGAACTCAACCCGCGCTACCTGCATGGCAAGTTTCTTAGCTTGACTTTGATAGCCTTTAAGGATCGATTTTTCCAGGTTGTCCCAGTAGGCTTGTTTGTTCTCGTCTTTGTCATCAGTTACGGTGACTGAGGTTTCGATCCGGGCTGCCATCTCTTGCCACATTCGCTCCATCCGCTCTTCGTCAAAACTGAAGCTGAAAGCATTCCCACTGCTTAAGTTACCTCCACCAGCACCGATCCCAGCAGTAAATCCTGTAGCGCTAGTTCCGCCACCAGGGTTTACCACAGTGACATTGCTGTCGTTGGTATTTTTGCCACCGGTTCCTTTTCCTGTGGATTCCTGCTCTTTGTACTTTTCCCTTACTTGGGCCTCACTCACTGTGTTAATTTCTAGAACAACTTGTCCTTGGTTATCTTCCTTGTAAGTGTCAAAGAAAAATCCTAAAAGGGTAGTTTTTTCTTTGACTTCTAAAATGAATTCGTCTTGCAATCCGTTGAGCGAACACCAAGTTTCTTCAACTTCAATGCCTGTAATATTGGTGACAAATTTCCCATCTTTAACCCACAGTAACGCCCAGGGCTCTAATTGAAATTTTTGCTCGGCAGACCAATAGCTAGCATTGCTTTCACGAATCTTGACTTTGTAATTGCCCGCTGCCAACTCAATAAAATTGGAATTTTGTTGCTTCAGGCTTGATAGAATCCCTTCATCAAGAATGTAACAGTTTTTCTTGCTATCAACCGTTATATTTTGAGGGGCAAAAGAAGCTTTGTCGCTCGTAATTAAAAGGTTAACCCCTCCTTTGTTATCGCTATTATTAACATCCAAGAACAAAGCGCAGACAACTGCTTGATTTTTGACTTCTAACTGCAAGCTTTTGCTGTATCCGTTTAAAGTTGTCCAAGTTGCACCTGTTTCAGCGCCCGTGTTTTTGTTGATAAACGTACTGCCATCAACCCCGTATACCCAAAGTACAACCAAAGGTTCGCCTTCTGTTTTGCTCTGAGCGTAACTGTAACTGCCACTGGTGATTTTTATATCAAAAGTTCCTGACTCCAAAGTAAAAGAACTAGCAACATTTTGTTGCAAATATTGCATTGCATTGTCTTCAATAACGTAACAATTATTTTTGGTGTCAATGGTTAAAAGTTGCATGATTTCACCCGTGAAAAATTTTACTATTTGGTATTTGAAAATTTGCATTCATTAAATAAATGCATTTATTGAAAGTATAGCATCGCTAAATCTCGATTGTCAACCTCTTTTGTCATCTTTTTTACTTTATTTACACGACATCATTCGCGTTAATTTTAACACTAAAAAAACTGACACTATCAAACGTAAAAATGACAGTGCCGATATCCCGCCAAGCCAGCAGGAAAAGCCTAAAAGCATCGTTTCACTCACCGGAAAGTAAACCGAAGTTCTGAGATTTAAACTCTTGTGAACCGCTCAGTTTTTGAATGAACTCGATCGCCAGGAGTATAGGTTTTTGAATAGCTGCCCAACTATCCAAATTTTAGAGAAAAACCCAAAACCTAAATCTTAAGAAAACCTAAAATTTACAATCTATTCCGCCAGACCAACCAAGTTGCCGGCGTTTTCCAATAGAACTCCTAATTCCAAGCTCGCTAGCTCGACTTATATGTTGGCTGCTGCGCAAATGCAGGCGGGTTTTGCACTACGGAGCAGTTGCCTGAAACCATGTGCGCTGTAAGGTGTACAGCGGTTCCCGCAGTTATGAGATACATTAGCAGCAATTATCAAACTAATTTCTTAAAGCGGCTGCCACTGTATTTTGTATACCGCATTACAGCCGGAACTACTGTAATATATTTATTCAATCAGATCGCGATCGGCATACTGCCAGGAGTCAGCGCTTATGCGTAAAGTTTTGTTGCAGGCAATCGTCTTGAGTTCCGCAATTTTGAGCATTTACTTAACAAGCTTAAAAACAAGTTCAAAAAGTGCGATCGCCTCAGAAGTAAAACGAGAAAAAGACGCACAAGCTCAAACAAATGTTCCCCCAACATCAGAAGTTCCACAAAATAGCTGGGCGGTGCAAGCACTCAAAACTTTAGCGCAACGCTACAGTTGTACGATCGCTCCTCATACCCTCACTTTAAGCCGCCATGAATTCGCAGCAAGTTTAAATGCTTGTTTGGAGAAAATCGATCGGGCGATCGCAGCCGGTACTCAGAAATTCACCCCGGAAGATTTAGCTTTAGTGCAGCGTTTGCAAGCAGAATTTGCCACGGAATTAGCAGCCCTGCGCGGCAATAATGCTGCAGGAAACAATCCAGAACCCAAACGAAATCAACAGTCTAATGTTCCAAATTCGGGAAATCAACAACCGCCAAATCCGCCTTTTCTTCCCAGAGAAACTGCTCCTCCTTTAGGCGATATTAGCATTACAGGGCGCGATCGACTGGATACAAGACTTCAAGCACCCAGCGCTTCTCCTGCTCCTGCCTCGCCCCAACAACTGGGAATTCAAGATTACGCCCCTTTTGCTACCCCCCTACAAAGCGGACAAATCACCCCAAATTTTGCAGGTATTAATCCACCACCAGCACCATCAGCAACTTTTGGTATCTCACCTGTAAATCCCCAAGATCGAGAATACAATCGCGAAGGCTACAACCGCATTTATGAAAATGCCTACCAGCGAGTTAAAAACAACGCACTGTCAACATTTGGCATCGATGTAGATACGGCATCTTACAGCAATATTCGGCGCTTTATCAGTCAAGGAATGCTGCCGCCAAAAGATGCAGTGAGACTGGAAGAATTGATTAATTATTTTACCTACGACTACCCGCAACCCAAGGGCAATCGACCGTTTTCTATCAATACCGAAGTTGCCGCCACCCCCTGGAATTCCAAACATAAATTAGTACATATCGGCTTGCAAGGAAAAAGCATCTCTACCAAGGATTTACCGCCGAACAATCTCGTATTTCTCATCGATGTTTCCGGCTCGATGAATTCCCCCGACAAGTTGCCGCTAGTCAAAGCATCTTTGAAGTATCTTGTCGGCGAATTGCGAGCAAAAGATCGAGTAACTATTGTCGTCTATGCGGGAGCGGCAGGATTAGTTTTGCCCCCTACCCCAGGCAACCAAAAAGAGCAGATATTAGAGGCGATCGAACAGTTAAATGCAGGCGGTTCTACGGCAGGGGGCGAGGGAATTAAACTTGCCTACAAAATGGCGCGCGAAAACTTTATGAAATCGGGAAACAATCGCGTCATTCTCGCAACAGACGGCGATTTCAATGTAGGAATTTCCAGCGATGCCGAGTTAGTTCGCCTGATTGAAGAAAAGCGCGAACAAGGAGTTTTTCTGAGCGTTTTAGGATTCGGTACGGGAAATTTACAAGATGCCAAAATGGAGCAGTTAGCCGATCAAGGTAACGGCAATTACGCTTATATCGATGGCTTGTTTGAAGCGAAAAAAGTATTAGTAAGTCAAATGGGCGGAACGTTGTTGGCGATCGCGAAAGATGTTAAAATTCAAGTAGAATTCAATCCCGCCAAAGTTCAAGCCTACCGTTTGATAGGTTATGAAAATCGGTTGCTGCAAGATCGAGATTTCAACGATGACAAAAAAGATGCGGGCGAATTGGGTGCGGGACATTCAGTAACCGCCCTGTACGAAATTATTCCAGTTGGCGTAGAACTTGATGTTAAGTTACCGGAAGTTGACGAGTTAAAATACCAACAGAATGCGGTCGATCGACCCTCTCAAAGCAATAACTCTCAAAGCGATGAATTGATGGAGGTGAAACTGCGTTATAAAAATCCTAACGATACAACGAGTCAGTTAATTTCGCAGCCAATAGTCGATCGAGCCGTACCGCTGGAAAATGCCTCGAAAAACTTCAGATTCTCGGCGGCTGTTGCAGCTTTTGGAATGCTGTTGAGGGATTCGGAATACAAGGGAAATGCTAACTTTGATGAAGTTTTGAGATTGGCAAATCAATCTAAAGGTGAAGATAAAGAAGGCTATCGGGCTGAATTTATCCGTTTAGTTGAAAACTGCAAGCAGCTAACAGCTAAAATCGGATCGAAGTAATTCAATTGTAAGGTGCGCGCCACGCACCTTACGCGAGGCAGAGCCTCTAGACATGGGTTTCCAGGCACAACCTGGGAACCAGTTCAAATAACCTGTAGATACTGTCTTCACCTGTCAAGACAGTATCTACAATATAATAGACATCTCCAAAAAATATTTTTTAACCCTTACTCGATCGGGAAAAAACTTAGTTTCTGGAGAGATCTAATTACTAATAACGGAAAGCGATCGGGGACGTTCGCACTAATGACGAATGACTAATGACTAACAATTATTCATCGCCAAATGTGCGTTTGAATTCTTCTAAAAGGTCATCAATTTCTTCGATCGCCTGACTGACATCGATTCTCAGAGAACCCAAATCCGGTCTGTCTAACAGTCGCACTAAAGATTCCCGCTTGGCTGCGATCGCTGCTACTTGTTCTTTAATCGTCTGTGCGTCCATAAGTTTGTTTCCTTTGCTGTTCTTAACAAAAATATATACCGCTTGCGACCGCAAACTGCAACAATCTTTAGCAGCAGTTTTGGTGAAATTAGTTCGGCTCTAAATCTTTAGCGCAAAAAAGGCGGGCGTTTGGTATCTGCCGGTTTATTTTTCATCATTTCAGCTAGAAATCGCTTCAAGGCTTTTTCGCGATTTTGCATAAAAGCCGCCCAAAATCCGGGTTGATATTCATCCATCGTCTTCGCCAGCGCCCAGACATCTATAGCTAAGATGTTGTAAAGCCTTTCATCTTCTCGCTTGAGGGAATTAATTTGCTCGATTACCGATCTATTTGCCCCAGCAGGTGGTCTGTCTTCGTCTCTTATCATATCTAAAAAAGTGGTTGTAAGGGCGAGAGAGCCGATCGCGACGGCCACTCTCCATACTTTGATGATACTGGCTATCTCGATTGCCATCTGGAAGCTGCGCCGCACGATTGACACCGAATCTTTGCAGGTACACCGCAGCGCGTCTGGCGGGATAAATTGCTGAAGCTAGAAACAAGATCGCAGATGCACCCCTCTCCCGCGCACATCGATGCTAGCAGTTTTTATCGGTCTTTTGTCAAAAATCAGAATTTAAATTTTTTGACAAAAGACTTTGACCTTCCCGGCGGCGGGTGTTGGTAAATTTTCGATTTCGAGGGATCTCGCATATTTTTTGCGATCGAGACTGCGCGAGCGATAATAATTAAATGATCGTTAATTTCGGCTAACTACCTCACTTATATGTTGCGTCAAATTTCCTTAGCAAACCTGGCCTTAGTTGTTGGAAGTATTTTAGCAGCAGGCGGGTTCGCTGCCTACTTTTCCAACCAACCGACTCTGAATTTGGCAGGCTTTTTTTACGGAATTCCTCTATTGCTGGGAGGTTTGGCCCTAAAAGCAGCGGAACTCGAACCGACACCGTTTGCCGAACCTAGTGCTGAGATTCTCGCCCTGAGGGAAAAGCAAGCGACCGATACTCAAAATCAAGTCCGCAAAGATGTTACTCGATTTCGCTACGGTCAAAGCGCTCATTTGGATGTTGCTTTAGAACGCTTGGGTTTGGCACCCACAGATGAGGAAAGACCGATGCTGCGAGGATTGCGGGAAGCTGATTTTGGCGGCGCTTACGGGTTAATTTTAGATTTTGATTCGCCTTTGATTCCCCTAGAAACCTGGCAAGAAAAACAGCAAAAAATAGCTGCTTTTTTCGGTCCGGGTTTGCGGGCGGAAGTTAATCAAACAGGTGAAAATAAAATTGAATTGGCTTTAATTACAAATCCGGGGGAAGGCCAAATAAAAAATTAGTTAGATCCCAATGACTTTCCCCATATTCAATTGACAGCCATAACTTTACTTGAGGCGGAGTTAAAGTCGGATTAGCATTCAACACTAAAGCCGCTACACCCGCTACGTGCGGCGTTGCCATCGATGTACCGCTGTAGGTTTCATAGCTGTCAAAGGGAATAAATGTATCTGATATCTTCCACCAGGAGCGAGAATCTTGTAGGGGCGGGTTCGCCTGCAGGTCAAAAACGAAGCAGACAGCTTAAATAAACCCGCCCAACCCCACAATTTCATTACATAACGGGTGCGCAGCCCTCGTGGGACGCTCTCAAAGAGGACTGAAGAATATAACTCATTAGTTCTCTTTCAGATCTAAATGAATTCAACTATCAAATAGAAATATCGATCTTTCTGAAAGCGAGCTAATAGTTTCGGTATGCGATCGTGCTTGCCTAATTTGTGCAATACTCGCGCTTCGGACTCGAACAACTTGGTTGTTTCGATCGACTGACTTTTTAAAGGTTTGACTGCACGTAAAGCAATACTGTTCAAATCAGAACAATCTGACTTTTTTTCACAAGTCTGTATTCCCATAAATTAGTGAGATGAAATTCGTCAGAGAGTGCTAACCCAAGCATATTGGCACGTAAAGGGCGATCGGGCCGATCTTCATCTTCCGCAAGATAAGTATCGCTAAACTCGGTACTTACCAAATGTTCGGTAATTCGGTAACGCATTGGCAGTTTTCTGTCCAACATCGGATCTGGCGGTACGGGAGGTTGACTTTTTTGTACGGATTCCGACTGCACGCTTTGCTGGGCCACTCTCATCGCGGACTCCCACAAATTTTTGTTGCGGACTTTTTCGTCCGGGTTGATAATTCCTGCATCTTTCAATACCTCTGTCAGCAATTTCCACAAATGATAAGCAACGTATCGCGCTAAGTAGCATATTTCATAGTTCCGCGCGATCGCATAATTATTCTTGATTTCTTGGTATGTCAAACCATCTAACACTCCTTGAATAATTGCTCGCTGCAAACGGTTCAATGGTTCGCCTCTCTTTTCCCTTACCAGGTTATCTAGAATGTTTGTAGCTGATTCTGCATTCATAAAGTTACGCAGTAAGTTGACAGTTGACCTGTTTAACAGTTGATTTAAATCTTAGGCGGCCTAGATGGAAAAATCATTCGCTTTACCCGCAGACTTGATGCAGTATCAGGTGCAAAATAGATTGCGGGAAAGTGCAAAGTATGTGATATCTTGCACCAGGAGCGAGAATCCTGTAGGGGCGGGTTCGCCAAGGGTCAAAAACGAAGCAGGGTTAAATAAACCCGCCTAACCTCACAAATAACCCCCAAATAACCCCCAAATAACCCTCTTATTGACATTGGTGCAATATCTTAGATGTCTGTGAATATGTAGAGTAGATGGTTCACTTCCATCAGTTTTGAGATTGAATCGCGATCGCAAACCAAGATTCATTCCACAGTCCGCCAGGGAATTAATTCCCTGTCTCATAGCGCAAGTCCTCTCAAAGAGGACTGAAGAATATAATTCATTAGTTATCTTGCAGACAGGATTTACGCACTTCGACCAAAGAAACCGGGTTTTTTACCGAATCTGCGGGTCACAACCAAATATTTCGCAAAAAACCCGGTTTCTGGGCCCCAGGCGTAAGTCCTACAAATATAAATGTCGCTTTTAGGCAAAGTCTAGATCCCCCTAAATCCCCCTTAAGAAGGGGGACTTAAAGAGTGCTTCCAGTCCCCCCTTCTTCAGGGAGGCTAGGGAAGAAGGGGGACTTAAAGAGCGCTTCCGGTCCCCCCCTTCTTAAGGGGGGCTAGGGGGGATCGGATTTAATAGTTAAACAGCAATCTTCGATCGCTATAAAAATATCAATCCAATTCGCTATTAATAAAAACTTACTCAGCCTCCCCAATTAAAGTAAATGCCGCCCAATTTCTCGGCTGGGGATGAGTTTTCATCGTGGTTAGCATTGCCTGCCGCAATGCCTGGGCTTTATCGGGATTGTTTTGCAAGTTTTGATAAAATGCTTTCATCAATTCGGCTGTTGGCGCATCGGGAACCGCCCACAAAGAAACAATTACACTCGGTACTCCTGCCGAAATCAAAGCGCGCGACAAACCAATTACGCCATCCCCGGTAATTCTGCCTTCTCCGGTGTTACAAGCACTCAAAACTACTAAAGAAGCTTGCAGTTTCATATCGAAAATCTCTTCTGCAGTCAACAAGCCGTCATCACCGCCAGAGGGAGCAAGGGCGATCGCACTTCCCAATCCGCGCAGATCGTCGAGCAATCCGTGGGTTGCCAGGTGAATAATCGATGCTTGGGGCATTTTTTGGACGATCGCAGCTTTTGTCCCTTGCGCGCCTGTAATCGCTTGGGTGTTGAGCAGGGGGGCGATCGCTCTGGCTTCGGCTTCAGCCCCAGGTAGGGGAGACAATTTCTGTTTGGGAGATCCGATATAGGCAGAGGCGATCGGCATGGTGGGATTGCCCAAGACTAGAGCGTTACTGCTGTTGGATTGTTGGCTCGATAACTTCTGTCGTTGTTGTCGGGTTAAATCCAAAACTTGAATCGAAGGGGCGGTGAGAATCGTGTGTTTTTCGATTAAGTAAGTGCCGTTGGCATCTTGCAGGGCAGGGAATGGCACTTGGAACAGGGAACCTTGGGGAATGAAGATGACGCGGGCATTGGGGTCTTTGGGGAGCAGCGTTTGAATGGGGTCAATCAGCAGTTGATGCAGCGTCGGCAAGTTGGGTTGGAGTGCGGCAAAACCAGTGCTGCTGCGACTGCGAACGGCGAGAAATTCTTGATTTCCAACAATTAAGTTGGTTAGGGAGGCGTTGTGTTTCTGCCAGAGGGGTTTGAGGTCTACCTCGCGGAAGGTAATTTCGCCCGTGGGTTGAATCACCCAGATGTAGAGCGCGGATTCACGCCCTTCGAGTCTGCCCTGAATCTGGAAGTCCTCGTAGACGATCGAATACTGCACCAAAGTGGCGTTCTGCGCTTTGGCGATTTGGCGGATTTGCTCCTGGTTCGGAGAAGAAGCGATAACCGGATTGGTAGAACCTGAAGATAAGCGTTCACTCAGGAGATCGACAAAGGCACGAGCCCGTCCCCGTTCGGCAATTTCTAAGGCTGCGATCGGGTTATTCTGAGCCACCCTGACTCGTTGTAGAAGGCGATAGGTTTCGGCTTGTCCTTCAAAGATGGAAACCTTATTCGCGTCGTTGGAGCCGAGCATTTGTCGCATCGATTCCCAAACTTGAATGGCATTGAAGAGCATTTTCTCGGCTTCTGTTGGGTTGCCAGCCTTCAACAACATCGCTCCAAGGTTGTTGAGCGCCTTACCTTCCCCATCGCGGTCTTTAATTTCACGGGCGATCGCTAAAGTCTTTTGTGTATACTCAATGGCTTTGGCATAGTCGCCTAGATAGTGGTAAGCGATTCCCAAATTGCCCAGTGCCACACCTTCCCCACGGCGGTCTTTAGTTTCGCGGGCGATCGCTAAATGTTGCTGCCCATACTCAAGGGCTTTGGCATAGTCCCCCAGAGAGTCGTAAGCACTTCCCAAAATGCCCAGTGCCGCACCTTCCCCACGGCGGTCTTTAGTTTCGCGGGCGAGCGCTAAATGTTGCTGCCCATACTCAATGGCTTTGGCATAGTCGCCTAGATAGCGGTAAGCGATTCCCAAATTGCCCAGTGCCCTACCTTCCCCAAGACGGTCTTTAATTTCGCGGGCGAGCGCTAAATGTTGCTGCCCATACTCGATCGCTTTGGCATAGTCGCCCAGAGAGCGATAAGCGACTCCCAAATTGCCCAATGCCTTACCTTCCCCAAGACGGTCTTTAATTTCGCGGGCGAGCGCTAAAAGTTGCTGCCAATACTCGATCGCTTTGGCATAGTCGCCTAGAGAGTAGTAAGCGGCTCCCAAATTGCCCAGTGCCCAACCTTCCCCAAGGTGGCGGTTTTTAATTTCACGGGCGATCGCTAAAAGTTGCTGCCCATACTCAATTACTTTGGCATAGTCGTCTAGAGAGTGGTAAGCGTTTCCCAAATTGCCCAGTACCCTACCTTCATTTTGGCGGTCTTTAATTTCACGAAAGATCGCTAAACTCTGCTGCCCATAATCGATCGCTTTGGCATAGTCGCCCAGAGAGCGATAAGCGACTCCCAAATTGGCTAATGCCCTACCTTCCCCAAGGCGGTTTTTGAGGGCGCGATAAATTTCCAGTGCCTGTTGCCAGGAATTCAGCGCTGCTGGGACTTGACCAGTCTGATACTGTTGGTTGCCCTGTTGCAGTAGTCGATCGCCCTCTGCTTCACTAACCTCGATCGCCTGAGCAACAACCGGGACTGAGAAAAGCACAGGAATGTAAAAACCAACAGATAAAAAGCAAAAAGCGAGGGGAAAAAGGAAGCCCGATCGCACTTTACAATTACCGTATTTAAGCAGTTTTATCGAGAAAGGCTGCATGGGATTTTAGGGTTTGGGAGGGGGTTGGCGCTGTTGTTCGATCGCCCTTATTTGCTGCAATCGATCGCTCCAATCTTTCAAAGGTTGGGCTTCCGAACTAGCGAGAGCATCTAGCAATTCCAGCACGGGCGCTTGGTTTCGAGAAGTTTCAGAGGCTTTGCGCGCTTCGGCGAGCGCGTCGTACCACAGCCCGAACTGCGCGTACAGGGCGATTCGCTGTTGGGATGTGCCGGCGGCTGCAAGTTGAGCCTGCAAGGACGCATCGGGTCCAACCACTCGCATTTCTGCCACCGCCACCACGTTCCGAGAAGGAGCATTTCGATCGCACACCAACACCACCTGCCACTTATACGACTGTCCGGCCTTCAGTTGCGGTAAATTTGAGGGCAAAGTAAAGGACATGATTCCCGGCTGACTTTGGATCTCGGTGCGATAAATCGGCTGTCCGGCGGCACCGAACAGGCGGAATTGCAGGGGACGAGAAGTGCGATCGGGTACGAACCAGATAAATGTCGGATGCCCGGAAATTGTTTCTCCTACATGGCTGTACGGCACCAAGGCAGTCAATCCCACCGTTGAATTAGCTTCGCAACTGCCCCCGCGAGTGGTATTTGTCACCGTTTCTTTCGGTGCGGAAGGATCTTTGGGGGGAGTGTATTTTGCCAGCGCTACAGGTGCGATCGAGAGCGCAACAATCAGCATGAAACTCGCAATGCCTGTAGAGTAGACAGTTCGGCGCTTCAACCTGTGAGCCATCATCTTCATCCCTAACTATTTTCTGTCGCGACAATACACAAATACAATACAACTTCCCGCAAACTAAGTTTGCGGGAAGGTGCAAATTGATAGTTAGCATTGATGTCAACTGAAGTAACAACCGCTTAAGACTAAAAACTTTGAAAAATCTCGCTTTTACCCAAGTCTAGATCCCCCTAAATCCCCCTTAAGAAGGGGGACTTTGAGAGCGATTCCAGTCCCCCCTTAAGAAGGGGGACTTTGAGAGCGATTCCGGTCCCCCCCTTCTTAAGGGGGGCTAGGGGGGATCGGATTTAATGATTAAACAGTAGTTTGCGTTTGTGTTTGATATTAAGTTGACACCTATAGGCAGTGTCGTGTCCCTAGGTCGAGCCGATTAAAATAAAAATTACCAAATCGAATCAAAAAAATCCAAACCACCACCGCCGTTTCACCGACCAAGTTAACTCGCATACCATCCCCCTCGGATGATTCGGATAGCGCCGAAACGTTCCGCCTAACTGTTTGGCTAAGTTGTTTGCTAACTGCGTTCCCAATCCAGAAGGTGGGATTTGAACATTGCCATCTGCGATCGCCTCCGAATTGCAATTTGTTTCAGCCGCTGTTGGGGTTTCTGCATAGCCATTATCCGCCACCCGAATCACCAGCCGATCGCCCTCTTGAGTGCAAATTACTGTCAATCGAGTGGCTTCGATCGCGTGTTTACCCACATTGCGGATCGCTTCTTCGAGAAAGCGGCAGAGTCCTCGCTTGTGTTCCAATCGCAAATTCTCAGCGTTCAAAGGATCGAATTGAACTATTTTGCATCTGAGCGTTTGGAGATAGGGCAAATCGTGTTGTAGCGTGTCGTCATAAACTTTGTAAAGCAATTCATGCAGGGGAGATTGTAAACCTAATTCGATCGAACTTCCCCCGCAAAAATTCTGTTCGTTCAGGCTCGCTTCTCGCTGGATCGAACCGTAAACTTCCCGCAATTCTCGATTCAGGCGCTGCAAATCCGATAGATAGGATGGCGGCAATTCTTGTTCCCCAGCGCTTCTCAACATCCCGACTAAAGTTTGTAAAGGGCCGCTATGAATTGCGTTAAAAATCTGTTCGATCGCAAACTGACGTTCCTCCAACCGCAGTTGCAATTCCTGTTGGTAGCGGTAAAAAAGTGTGGCGATCGAACCCGTTCCATTAAGCACCAAAATTACCAACACGGGGACGATCGGCACCCACCATCCCCACAAAATTAATCCGTAACCAATCGCGATCGGGCTGATGGTGACAACTCCCAAACCGCACAAAAGTTTCAAGGGCGATCGCAGCAACTGCCCCAGACTCATCCCCAACAGTCCCCAAGCGACAATCCACAGAGTTTCCCAGCCCTCTCCCAACACCTGCAGCAACGGCCGCCCGTCCAGTACCGCGCTGAGAATTTGGCTGGTAGCGTGGGCCTGCATTTCGACTCCGTAAATCCGTCCGGGATTGATGCCCGCGATCGCGCCGGAACTTGCCAAATCCTTCGCGCTAAAAGACATCATGCCAATCAGCACAATTTTGCCTCGAATCCAATCCGGGTTGACTTGTCCCGATTTGATTTGCGAGAGAGACAGCACGCGAAACGGCTGTGGCCCGCTGCGAACATTTAACAAAATTTGGTTGCCGCCTGCATCGGCTGCTACATATCCACCAGAGTTGGGTTGTACTCTGGTTAATTCAACGCTGCCGAAGCGCATCGCATCTCGATCGCGAATTCCATTGCCCAACTTAATGCCTCGGGCTGCTAAATACCTTTCTGCCAGCCGGATCGTCAAGGAAAAACGGTACTCGTGTTGGGGGTTGCTAGCGCCCAACAAACTGCGGCGCTGGTAGCCATCGGCATCCGGAATGGTATCGGCAAAGCCAACTTGTTCGGGCGGCAGCGCGGGGGGGGGCGCAACTGTAAAGCCGTTGCGATCGGGCAGGGCAATTTCTACTCCAATGATATTCTTGCTGCTGCGCAACACTGCTGTCAGTTCGGCATGACCGGGTTCAACCGGAATGTTGCGGGTGATATCGAGTCCGATCGCGATCGGTTGATAGGCCTGCAATCGTTTAAGCAAATTGGCAAGATCGCGATCGGGAATGGGATAAGCTTTGGCGCGATCGATATCTTCCTCGGTAAGGCCGACGATGACAATTCGTTCGTCCGTTGGTTCGGGGGGACGCAAGCGCATCAATCGATCGAGCGCTACCAATTCTAAAAACTGAAACGCACCCATCAATCGAGCCGCGATCGTAGCGACAATCAAAATTAATCCTGGCCGCGAACCCCGCCACCAAATCGCGTTCTTTACTTTCATCACGTACACCCCATTCGGCGAATTTCAAGATATTCAAGCATTTATTTGTAACTCACCTACCACAAGAAAGGCTATATTTAGCTATTAGTTCCGATGGACAAACAATGGTAAATGGTTGTACCAAGGGAATTTTGCAAATTTGGCACAAAGATTAATGTGGCATTTGAGGGAAAGAATGTAAGTTTATATTGATAATTCTGAGATAGTCTTGTCATGACCGCCTATTCCATTGAAGTAACCGACTTAGCGGTTGAAGAACTGAAGGGAATTCGTGCCTTCGATCGTCGTCCAATTATAGAAGTCATTCACCAGCAACTCACCCGCGAACCCACAGTCATTACGCGAAATCGCAAACGTCTTAAGCCTTTAGTACCCAATTTTGAGGCTGTGCCTCCCATTTGGGAATTGCGGGTAGAAGACTATCGAGTCTTCTATGATGTAGATGAGGAAGAGAAAATCGTTTACATTCGAGCAGTCCGTCACAAACCACCCGGACAAATAACAGAGGAGATCGTGAGATGAAACAGCTAAGCTTAGAACAATTGTCCGAACAATTACAGGAATACGTGCGATCGGCTCAACAAGAACAAATCTTGATTACTCAAAATGGCAAACCGATCGCGCTCTTGCTAGGACTGGAAGACTTTGACCCGGAGCAATGGAACCTGCAATTTTCAGTAGAGTTTTGGGAAACGATCGGCGATCGCCGTCAGCGTCCCACAGTGCCCTTGTCTGTAGTAGAAGCGCAGTTAGAAGAGTTAGATTTAAATACAGACTGATATCGTGACTGCGCGCTCCGGCTGCATCGCTAACTAATCGATCAGTCCTACTTCTCTAGCTCGCACTTCTGTCTGAATTCGCAAATTTTTGTCATCATCGCGATACACTTCTAGCACATCTCGAATCTTCTCCCAATAATACTGGATTGTTCGTTCGGAAACATTCATCCGTTTGGCGATCGCCGTATCCTGTAAACTCTCTTGAAAAGCCAATTGCAGCACCTGCATCCACTCGGGTTTGAGTTGCAGCCCATTGCGGATTTCTCTAGGCGTACAAATCCGCTCGCGCAGCGCCCAATCGACCATTTCTAGCAAATCTTTCACCGACTGGCTCTTATCAACAACTGTAAATCCGCCCATGTGATTGTCGATCGACGGTTTCAGGCACACCAATGTGCGAACATGAGCACTCTGCACCACGATATTCAAATTCGGATACTTTTCCATCAACGTTTTGAGAAGTTGATGCCCTGAATTAGCCTGAGCAGTTTCGCCGATCGCCTCTGGCATCACCAGATCTACAATTACTAGATTAGGGTGTGCCTCCTCTACCTGCAAGAGGGCTGCCCGAGCGGTCGAAGCTGACACAATATCTGCATTTGGATACTCCTGCTTCAGAATGCTAAGCGTACCGCCTAACACCATCGCATGATCGTCCACGACTAAAAAGGTTCGTTTTTCCGGTTGAGGTAAAGTCTGGGGCATAGTTCGATCGGTACGTCTCTAATCGCCAATTAATTGGACAAACGTGTACTCAGCATACAAAATAAAACCTTGACGCCTCAAAAGCGGTCATTGTTTAGCGGATAGCTGCAGCACATCGTCAGTTTGTTAATCCGTTCTCTTCTTAGAATAAAGGCATTGTCTGGATTCCGTCCTGCCTTTGCCCGCAAAATAAGGCTGTGGAGGTCGGCAAGGAAAATTGCGCTAAAGTGCAATTGTGTCGATCGCATTGCCAAAAATTCAAAATTTCTATTAAGTAAGTTCTTGTAAATTGATTCTCTCACAATTGACTGTTGACATTTTACAGCAAAAAGTTGACAATCGATCGACAATCAAAATTTTCCCATCTTCCCATCTGACAATTAACAATCTAAAATCCCCAATCTTCCCATCTGACAATCAACAATCCCCATCCAAAATCTCAAATCCCAAAATTCCTCAATCTCAAATCTCAAATCTCAAATCCTCAATCCCCAATCTACAATCGCCCTATGCGTCCCCTAGAACTATTGCTTGAAGGATTTACTAGCTTTCGTCGCGAGCAGCGTTTGGACTTTTCCGAACTCGATTTATTTGCGATCGTCGGTGCTACTGGTGCGGGCAAGTCTTCACTATTAGATGCGATGACTTATGCTCTTTTTGGCACGACAATTCGCAGCGGCAAACAAGTAGCAGATTTGGCAAGTCAAGGTAGCAAAAATTTAAAAGTACAGTTGCGCTTCGCAGTAGGTGCGGCACAGTATCGGGTGACGCGTACCTGGCGGTTTCGCCCGAAAACTCCCGAGAATAAAGTGATTTTGGATTGCTGGCAAAACGGCAGTTGGGAAACTGTAGGAACGAGTATTGTTGCCGTTCAAAATACGATCGAACAAATTTTAGGCATGGATTTCGATACTTTTACGCGATCGATTGTCTTGCCTCAAGGGAAGTTTGATGAGTTTATTAAAGGCGATACTTCCAAACGCCGGGAAATTTTGCGACAATTAGCGGGATTTGAAGTTTTTGAGCAAATGCGGAAGGAAGCAAACGAGCTCGCCAAGTTGCTGAAACAGGAACGGGAAATGGTGGAAAGGCAGTTAGGCGATTTGAATGCGCCGCCTGCAGATGAGGTGACAGAAAAACGATCGCGCTTAGCTATTTTAGAACAGCAATTGCCTCAGTTCGATCGCGCTGCTGCTGAGGCTCAAAAGGCTTTAGATGAAGGGGAAATGCTGTTTTTGCAAATTAATAAATCGCGCCAGTTGCAGCAAAAGTTGGCTGAATTAAATGCTAGCGCGCCGGAAATTGAACTTTTAACTTTACGTTTGGTAAATGCGCAAACGGCCGATCGATTGCAGGGCGAGCGGGCTTTAGTCGAACAAGCACGCAGTCAAGATGCAGCGGCTGAAAGTGCGTTTAAATTATCGCAAGAAAAGTTAATTAAAGCTCGATCGGACTTAGACTTGCAGCAGCAGCAAGTCGATGCAGCGAGGGCAAAATCGGCAGAAATTGCGCCGCAAATCAAGGCGCGAGAGGATGCTTTAGCTGCTGCTAAAGTATATGAAGAACAGCGCGCGCAGTTAGATAAAGAAGTGAAAGCAGCGCAAACTTTGCAACAGGAAAAATTGCGCTCTTTGCAAGCAGCAGAAAAAGAAGTGCAAGCTGCTAACAGCAAAATGCAGGGCGCGGGATTGTTGGTAACTCAAGCAGCAGCTTTGTTGGAACAATATGCGGTGGGAGGCGATCGTTTGGAGAAGTTGCAGCAAATTTCGCCGCTATTAATGGAGTTTCAGCTAATTGCCAAACAGGAAAAAAATCAGCAGCAGCAGTTAGAGAAAGCAGCGAGCGAGCGACAAAATGCCCAACATAATTATACTCAACTTGCGACAAATTTGGCAACTGCGGAACTTCGGGTAAAAGAGTGCAGTCGCGAGTTAGAAGTGGCAGAGGTAACTAATGCGGAATCTGCCCGTTTGCATAGCGTTGCTGCTGTCAGAATGTCACTGAATCCTGGCGATATTTGTCCTGTTTGTGGGGGGGAGCATCCCGAGAGCGATCGACTTCCTGTGTTACCGCCATCTAATATAATAGATACTGCCGAATTGCGACAGAAATTAACAGCAGCCGATCGAGTTTTTCAAACCGCCCAACTGGCTGCTGCTGAGGGAAAAAGCGCTGTGACGGCGCGCTTGCAGCAGGAATCAGAAATTGCTCAAATGCTAGAATTGACACTGCAAAGAGTTGCCGAATTGCAGCAGCAAATTACCGATATTTTGGGCGATGCTGGTTGGGAAGCGTTGCAGTTACAGCAGGAATTTGCTAATCTGAGAGAGAGCGATCGACAGTATCGCGAAGCGGCGCAACAGTTCCAACAAGCCTCAGTAGAATACGACAGATTCCAGCAAATATTTAGTTTTGCCGAAGCTACTAAAACAGCCAAACAAAAAGAATATCAAGAAGCGATCGCGGAATCGGAACGCCGCCAACAGCAATTGCAAATTTGCTCGAACGCGCTTTATCAAATTACGCAATATCAACCTTACGCTAATTTAGCAAACGCGCTGGCAAAAGACAAGCTAGATTTAGCAAACCTCCTAGCTGTTGCGGAAAAAAATTATCAAGCTGCTCAAAATACGGCAATTCAAGCAGCAGAAAGAAACGAACAGGCGCGAGAATTGTTGGCACAAGCTACTGTTAAAAAAGAGCAGTTAAATTTGGATTGGGAAGCAAAATTAAGGGCGGCGGAGTTTACAGAAACAACTTTTTTAGCAGCCGTTGCCACCGCTGCGGAACAATCTAAATGGGAAGAGGCGATTCGGGAACATCGAGAAACAAAGATTCAATTAGAAACGCGATTGCAAGATGCGATCGAAACTATTGCAGGCAGGACTATCGATGAAACTACTTTAGCACGCGCGCGATCGGCTAAAGATGCAGCCCGCGAAAATCTCAAACAAGCAAATAACGATCGCGCCGAACTTTTAGCCTGGATTCAAGTAGCCGAACAAAACCTGGAACAAGCCGAAAGACTGTTGCAGCAAATCACCAATTTTACGGAACAAGAGCAAACCTATCACACTTTAGCTCAGAATCTCAAGGCTAACGAATTTCAATCTTATATTTTAGAGCATTTGGAAGCCGAATTAGTGAGCAGCGCGACAGTAATTTTGCAAGAATTAACAGAAAACCGCTACGCGTTAAAAATCCAAGATGGCGAATATTGGGTAGCAGATAATTGGAATGGCGGCGAAGCGAGAAGAGTGCGCACTCTTTCCGGCGGCGAAACCTTTGCAGCTTCCCTGTCAATGGCTTTAGCTTTGTCGGAAAAACTATCTCAAGGAGCTCAGTTAGGTAGCTTGTTTCTGGATGAAGGATTCGGTACTTTGGATGCGGAAACACTGGAAAGCGTGACGCAAATTTTAGAATCTTTGCGGCAGCAAGAAAGGTTGATTGGAGTGATTACGCACGTGCGGGGATTGGGGGAAAGATTGCCCGCACAAATTAAAGTGTTTAAGTCGCCGCAAGGTTCGAGAATCGAAGTTGAAAGAGTGTGAATAAATACATGCTCGAATTTTTGGCAAGCAAAGCTGTTTGATTCGATACAGAGAGTGTGAGGTGCGTCAGTAGATTAATCCAACAGGTTTATATTCCGATCGACAGTTATTCAAGCGCCCGATCCAGCAACTGAAGTGGATAGAGTAGAGCAAATTATTATCCCAGAACTTCGGAAGGTGGACGATTTGATAAATCAACTAATGAAATAAATAAATAAATAAATAAATAAACCCCCAACAATTGCTGGAGGTTGAATTTTTGCCTAAAACTGCAGTTATTTCAAAGAGTTTTAAAAAAAGGGGGGAGCAAAAGTATTACTGGTTCCTAGGCTCTGCCTGGGAACCCAGATCCCGAGGCTCTGCCTCGCTTCGGGGTAGAATGCCCGATCGCGCAATTTAGATATAGAATGTAAACTCAGGTTATGATAACGATTATCATGAAGGAATGAGTCAATCTAAAATCGGCGAGCGGGTTTGGCCTTCGAGTATCAATTACAGCAAATTATTATCAATAAGTTCGTGCAAACACTTGACTCTCAAGCGGTGCCATCCAGCGTCTCGGCAACCCCCCGCCGTGTCATAGGAGTCGGAAATATCGGACGATCGCCCGGACGAGTCACCTACACTCTCTACAACCCCGACACCGATACCGTCAACTTCCGCCAATTCTCGTACTCCGCCCGCAAAGGCTTTCAACCTTGAGAATTCACAGCATATCGCTGTTATGCAAGCAAAAACCGAGGGTTGTTACTAAAATCCTGCGCTATAGCGCCGAAATTAGCTAAAAAACCCGGTTTCTTTAATACCTGCGCCCCAATCCCAGCATTCAAGGGCTACTGGAACTCGATGCCAGCTATTTGACATAAATTATCAATTATTTTAAACTGCAGATTGTACTTAAGTAGCGGTAGCGATCGACCGCAATACTATGACTCTTGCCATCCAGACACCAGTCTTGTACCCGAATTTGCCACCGAAGGCTTTCATCACCCGCCAGCTAGTTCCCGTGCCGCCTAAGGGCTTGCTGCGCATCGAACGGGGAATAGTCCGAACATTTACGTGGAACGAACAGGGAACAGCAATGACGCTGGGATATTGGGGAGTTGGAGACGCCATCGGTCATGCGCTGTCGGGCATTAAACCCTATCAAATCGAGTGCAAAACTCCTGTTGAAATTAGCTATATTCCCGAACATTTATCTCCTCAGTTTTTAGGTGAAATTTTTCAACACATCCAGCAAACTCAGGAATTTTTCTGCATTGTGCGGCAGGATTGCCTGCGCGATCGCCTGATAAGATTGTTAATTTGGTTGGGACAAAAATTTGGTCGAAATATCGAACAGGGACGGTTAATCGATTTGAGATTAACTCATCAAGAAATTTCCGAGGCGATCGGCATTACTCGGATTACAGTAACGCGGTTGATGGCGAGATTGGCAGAAGAAGGAGTTATCGATCGATCGCGCCCTCAATACATTGTTTTAACTTCTTGTTTTTGAGATTTCCGAACGCCTTTTTATGAACCCCGGATTTGGTATCAATTCCTCACGACAAACTCGATCGCACCGCATGATACGATAATCATTATCGTTATTAACGTTTTGCCGCCACTCATGTCCTCAGAAAATATTGCCTCTGAAAGCACAACCTCAACTGTTGTAACAACTCCCATCCGCCCGCGCCGCCTGCGACGCACGGCGGGCTTGCGCCGGATGGTAAGGGAAAATCACCTGACAGTTGACGACCTCATCTATCCGATGTTCGTCATGGAAGGGGAAGGGCAAAAAGTTGAGATTGCTTCCATGCCAGGGTGCTATCGCTATTCCCTCGATTTATTGCTGCGAGAAATAGCTGAATGTTATAGCTTGGGAATTGGCGCGATCGCGCTTTTTCCAGTAATTCCAGAAAGCAAAAAAGATGACACGGGAACCGAAAGTTACAACCCAGAAGGATTGGTGCAAAAAACCGTCAAAGCTATTAAAGAAAACATCCCCGAAATAGTGGCAATTACCGATGTTGCCCTCGATCCGTTCACCAGTCACGGACACGACGGTTTAATTGACGAAAGCGGGCGCATTCTCAACGATCCAACCGTCGAAGTTTTAGTCAAAATGGCAGTTTCTCAAGCAGCAGCGGGTGCAGATATGGTAGCACCTTCGGACATGATGGACGGCAGGATCGGCGCAATTCGTAAAGCTTTAGATGCAGCGGGATACTTCGATACGGGAATCCTTGCTTACTCGGCAAAATATGCCTCAGCTTATTACGGCCCGTTCCGCGATGCCCTCGATTCCGCGCCGAAATTTGGCGATAAAAAGACTTATCAAATGGATGCAGCAAACGTGAGAGAAGCGCTGAAAGAAGTTGCTTTGGATATCGCAGAAGGTGCGGATATCGTGATGGTAAAACCAGCTTTAGCTTATCTCGATATTATCTGCCAAGTGCGCGAAGCAACTAATTTACCCGTTGCGGCTTACAACGTCAGCGGCGAATACGCGATGGTTAAAGCGGCGGGACAGTTAGGCTGGATTGATGAAAAACGGATTATTTTGGAGAGTTTGACCAGTATCAAGCGAGCCGGGGCAGATTTGATTTTGACTTATTTTGCCAAGGAAGTTGCTTTGATACTGCAATAAATTCTCGATCTGGGAAGCGCAGATTCCAGCAGATAAACACAGATTAACGCAGATAGTCTGAAGATAGTTTGCCAGTTTCTCAAACTTCTCTCTCTGTGCGATCTGTGTTTCTCGTGTTTCTCGTTCCCAGGCTGTGCCTGGGAATGCAGATCCGGAGGCTCTGCCTCCTGCGGCTCAGTCATTTTATTGGAATAACAATAATAATTGTAGCTTTTTGAGGCAGCATATTGGCGATCGAGCAACTGCGATTGTACAGGAAATCATCGGAGTTAGGTTGATTGCGATGGGAATAGTCATATTATTAAAGCTGGAGTAGCGATCGTGAAAAACCGTTGGATTAAATGGGTTAAGTTTAGCCTAAGAGCTTTGCTAAAAGATGGGAGGCCACAATTGAGAGACTGGCAATTCCCAACCGGGAAAAAGTTCTGGTACAGTCAAGATATCGCCGTTTTCTAAAACCGTCGGTTCGCCTGTCGTTCGATAAATTTTCACTGTTTCTGCGTCGGGATCGATCGCAATTCCCACAATCGCGCCCAATTCTATAAATTTTACAATCTTGCTTTCAATAACTTTAATGCGAGCGCTCTGAGATTTAATTTCTACCACCAAATCGGGGACAAGCTGTGCGAAATAGCGCGGACTTTCACGCAAACGGGCAGCACTAACAAAAGAAACATCCGATGCTTTCAGGTTAGTATCTGGCATAATGAAACCACCTGAAGAATCACAAACTCGCCCCAGACGGCGGGGATCTACCCAAGCAAAGAGAAAGGCGATGAGGCGACTACTGATTTCGCTGGATACGATGTCTGATGGCCCCACGATTGAAATTCTCCCGTCTTCTAATTCGATTTGGTAATCTAAACCTGCTTCGGCAAAAGCAATTTGAACTTGCTCTACATCTTTGACAGTCATTGCTGGCATAAGAACTTTCTCCTATTTTGAGCTTAGCTTTGATTTTAGCACGATCGATTTGCGATCGACCCTATTTCGATTGTTGGGAAAAGCACACCAGCAACTTGCTGAAAGTTAAAAAAATGATGTACGATCGAGAGTAATTAAATTCGATCGACTCTGAGGTAATTTTATGATAAACTTGGAAGCTCTACAATCTGTGAGGTTGGTCACGGTTAAAGGTAAACGCCTTGCCGTTTTGAATGCGAATGACTGGGAAAAATTAATTGAATGCCTGGAAGATATGGAAGATTTGCAGGTGGCGCGCAGTGTCTTGGCTAAACTGAAAGCTGCAGGCAACGATTACGAGCGTGCTGGTTGGTTAAAATGGGATGATGTGGAGGCAGAGTTAGATTAGCAAATATTTAACCAAATATTTAACATGGAAATCAACCCCACTCGAATGCAATCGGTACAGTCGCCAATCATTCCTGTTGTCGGCGAATTAATCCGCCAAAATCCCGGAACAATTTCTTTAGGACAAGGCGTAGTTTATTACAATCCCCCAAAAGAAGCATTTGCCAAAATTTCCGAATTTCTGGAAAATCCTGACAATCACAAATACAAAGCCGTCGAAGGAATTCCCGCACTACAGGAAGCGATCGCGGCGAAACTCAAAGCAGATAATAACATAGAAATTAACGAAAAAAACTGCATTGTTGTCACCGCCGGCAGCAATATGGGATTTACCAACGCGATTCTCGCCATCACGAATGCCGGCGATGAAATCATCATTCAATCTCCCTATTACTTCAATCACGAAATGGCGGTAATCATGGCAAACTGCCGCCCGGTGATAGTAGAAACAGATGAAAACTACCAGCTAAAAATTGCTGCCATAAAACAAGCAATTACCCCCCAAATCCGCGCTATTGTTACCATTTCACCAAACAATCCCACAGGCGCAGTTTATCCTCCAGAAGCCTTGCGAGAAGTCAGCGAAATTTGCCGCCAAAACAACATATATCACATCAGCGACGAAGCCTACGAATACTTTACCTATGATGGTGTCAAACACTATTCCCCCGCATCATTTCCCGACAGCAGCGAATACACAATTTCCCTGTTTAGCCTTTCCAAAGCCTACGGTTTTGCCAGTTGGCGCATCGGGTACATGGTAATCCCCGAACATTTGCTAGTTTCCGTGAGAAAAATTCAAGATACCATCTTAATTTGTGCCCCAGTAATTTCACAATATGCCGCCTTGGGAGCACTGCAAGTCGGGCGAGAATACTGCGATAATTATGTAAGCTCGATCGCATCTGTCCGGCAACTTGTAGGAGAAGAACTCAACAACCTCAAAAATTGCTGTACAATTTCCCCAGCCGGCGGCGCATTTTACTTCTTCTTGAAAGTCGATACCAAAATCAATACAATGGAATTGGTAGAACGATTAATTCGCGAATATCGAGTAGCAGTCCTGCCCGGTACTACTTTTGGCATGGATAGCGGCTGCTATTTGCGAGTTGCTTACGGCGCTTTGGAAATTGAAACCGCCGCCGCAGGAATTCGCAGATTAGTTAAAGGTTTGAAAACAATTTTAGGAGCGTAAAAAATGGTCGCAACTAATGTTAAATCCGCTACAAAGCAGCAATTAGTTGCTGAGAAAATTAGCGGTTTGCGCGCTTTGATGGGAGATGGCAATTTAGATTGCTATTTAATTCCCGCAATTGACGAACATTTAAATTTATCAGTACCGGCAGCGAAACAGCGGCGGGCTTGGATTTGCGGCTTTACCGGTTCTGCAGGCGATTTGTTAGTTGGCAAAGATGCAGCTTGGCTGTTTGTAGATTCCCGCTATTACGAACAAGCAGAATTGCAGGTGGATGCGGCGCTAATTCAAATCTCGAAACTCGGCTTGGAAGGGAATTTAACTTTAATTGAAACTCTAGAAAAACAGGTTTCCGAAAACAAAAATTCGACTAAATTGCGTTTTGGCTTCGATCCTTTTACCGTCTCGTTAGAGCAATTTCAAAGCTGGGAGAAAAAGTTTGCCAAGGCCGCGATCGAACTCGTACCGATACCGGAAAATTTAGCAGATAAGGTGCGATCGCAAACAGAAAACTTGCCCGAAACTGACACAGCCCAAATATTTAGCTTGCCCGTCCACCTGACAGGAGAAACTGCAACCGCCAAACTAGCGAGAGTCAGGGAGGAAATGCAAAAAGCTAACATCAACCTGCTGCCAATTACCAACCTCAATCAAATAGCATGGCTGTTCAACCTGCGCGGTGCGGATATTCCCCACATTCCCATTTTCATATCCTACGCGATCGTCAGTTCCGACGCAGCATATTTGTTTACCAACCCGGAAAGAGTTGCGGCAGAAATCCAACAAGAATTGCCTGCCAGTGTAACTTTGCTGCCCTACGCAGACTACCCGCAAGCTTTAGAAACCTGGCTGAATTTGTGCGAAAAAGCGCGGGTGTTGTTAGATCCGAAACACACTACAGCAGGCACGTACCAGATAATTTCAGATAGGCAAAAGCTGAAGCCAGATGCGATCGAAATTGTGTGTGACAGCAATCCGATCGAAGCAATGAAAGCTCGCAAAAATCCAGTGGAAATCGAGCAAATGCGATCGGCAAATTTCAAAGCCAGTCGGGCAAAAACTCTGACATTAAAATGGTTGACAGAACAGCTAGAAGCTGGTAAAATAATTACTGAGTTTGATGTTAAAGAGGCGATCGAACGATTTTACCGAGAAGAAACAGAATTTCAGACACTAACATTTAGAACGATCGCGGGTGCGGGAGCAAACAGTTCGATCGTCCACTACGGAACGCCCAGCCCGGAAGTCGTTTTAAAAACCGGAGAAATGCTGCTTTTAGACTCGGGAGCGCAGTATTTAGGAGGCACCACCGACGACACGAGAACGCTAATTATCGGCGAAGCAACCTCCAAACAAATCGAGCGTTACACGACAGTTTTAATCGCGCACATTAACTGCGCGATGCAGCAATTTCCCAAAGGAACAACGGGAGCGCAATTAGATGCGATCGCCCGCGCCGCTTTGTGGCAAGAACAACTAGATTTCGGACACGGAACGGGTCACGGAGTCGGCGCATTTTTAAGCGGCCACGAAGGGCCAAACGGCATCAGCAAATCTGTCCAATATCCCCTAGAAGCCGGAATGGTAAACAGCATAGAACCGGGATATTACGAACCGGGATGGGGCGGAATTCGCATCGAAAATCTCTATCTTGTGAAAGAAATGCCCTCAGAAAACGATACAGTTTGGTACGGATTTGAACCGCTGACATACATCCCGTTTGACACCAAATTAATAGCGGTCGATCGACTGTCAAAGGCACAATTAACTTGGTTGAATAACTATCACGCCGCCGTAGTGGAAAAACTCGCTACCGTATTGGATGCCGCAGAGGTTGAATGGCTGAAAAAAACGGTGGCATTAAGTGCGATCGAAGGGTAATGAAATCGTGTCCGATCGAGCGTAATTGCTGTAGGGGCGGGTTCGCTTACAATATTTGCCAAGAATTAACAATCTCGAAAACCCGCCCCCACTCAACAATGTTACTTGATGTTTGTACTTTTTTCGATCGCAGGTGCAGGCTGATGGATGTATTTGGGATTAAGGGCGATCGCACTTTTTGAGGTAAGGGCGATCGCACTTTTTAGCAGCGCTTCGGAACGGAAATAAAGAAGGATTGAGGAAGGGCGATCGCACTTTTTGTGTTAAGCGCGATCGTCTGTGGAACTAAACCGATTATAATTGCTAAAATAAAACTAAATAGCACTTTATCTATAATCAGATTATGACTGTTATTGAACAAATCTACGCGATCGTCAAAAGTCTTCCCCAAAATCAAGCTAGCGAAATTCTCACTTTTGCTGAGTTTGTTCGTGCCAAGTACCTGAATGCGAACCAATCCACCGACACAGTAGATTCTTTAACTCCTTGGCAAGAACTGATTTATTCCCTAGCAGGAACTTGGGCAGAAGACTTTCCTACTCTGGAAGAAATTCGTACCGGGGAGGGGGAAGACATTTTGAGGGAGAGCTTTTAGATGTATATTTTGGATACAAACACATTAATCTACTACTTCAAAGGACAAGGACAAGTTGCCCAAAACATTGCGAATGTATCTCCTCAAGAAATTGGAATTTCCACGATCGTCCTGTTTGAATTGCAAGTTGGTATTGCTAAATCTACTTCGCCTGCAAAACGCACCCAACAACTCGATCAACTTTTGAGCCGAGTTAATCTTATTCCGTTCGATCGCGATTCTGCTGTTGCTGCTGCCACAATCCGCGCTCAATTAGAGCAACAAGGTACTCCGATCGGTCCGATCGATGTTTTGATTGCAGGGACAGCCTTAGCTTTTCAGGCAACTCTTGTTACTCACAATGTCAAGGAGTTTGCGAGGGTTTCTGGACTTGCTATCGCCGATTGGTATTGAATGTCTGGCATTAAGTTCTGCTTATCTTTGGTCAATAGTTCGAGACAGTAAATCCAGCATAACAAAGGGGCGATCGCACTTGTTGTGGTAAGGGCGATCGCTCTTTTTAGCAACAGCAGATGAACGGGAATTGACGCGGAGGGATGAAGCGCTCAAATGAAGGTCAATTGGTCTTTATTGAAAGAGCCATCCAAAATCGCAAAGTATGTATCCTGTTTGAACGCCGTATATAAGTCTAAATCATTCTTTTTGCTCCATAACAGAGTCTTGTTATTGTCAATTATCAGGACATCTAGCTGCCCAGGAGTTAAGCCGTTCAGCTTAATTTTAGTGACACCCCGCGAGTCGCCAGTCGAAATAAAACCTACCTTACCTGTACGAAAATTGGTAATTATATCAGCTCCATCACGACTTGTACTACCGTCATCAACTCCAAAGACTATGGTATCATTGCCATCTCCACCATCAATGGTATCCTTGCCTTTTCCACCAATTAAAATGTCGTCACCACCTTCTCCCAGGAGCAAGTCATTTCCATCACCAGCATCAAGATAATCTGTCCAGTTACCGCCACCACCCCATAGGGTATCGTTATCTTCTCCACCAATGAGAGTGTCTTTATCATCGTTGCCTTCTAAACTATCGTTGCCTTTACCTCCAATAACTGTGTCCTCTCCTTTCGCACCAAATATAGTGTCATTGTCATCGCCACCGAAAATGGAATCGTTGTCTTCTTCACCATTGATGAAATCGTTGCCTCCATCGCCGTATATGGTGTCATTTCCCTTTTGTCCTCTGATGTAGTCATTTCCCTCGCCCCCGACAAGGCTATCGGCTAACTCATCACCACCACCCCAAAGGGTATCGTTATTTTCTCCACCGATGAGAGTGTCTTTACCATCGTTGCCTTCTAAACTATCGTTGCCTTTACCTCCAATAACTGTGTCCTCTCCTTTCGCACCAAAGATATTGTCGTTGTCATCCCCACCCTCAATACGATCGTTGTCTTGTTGAGCATTGATGAAATTGTTGCCTTTACCAGCGTATATGGTGTCATTTCCCGAACCACCAAAAATTAGATCGTCTCCTGCTTCGCCGTAAAATATATCGTTGCCTGCATCACTATAAAGTGAGTTATCTTGAGAATTAATAGCGATAATTAGGCTGCGAAAAAAAGAAGCATCTAAAGTATCATTTCCGTTAGTACCGTAAACGATGTCGTCTTCTTTTCCAGACAACTCAGCATTTTTAACAATTAACGTTGCGGGTTTTGCACCTCTATCGTTTTTATTTTCATCTAAATCACCAGGTTGTTCTGCTTCCAGAACAGCTTCAGGACCACCAGGTATATTACGCCATTCTTTATTCAAAGGTGCATCTAGAGATAGTTTACTGCTGATGGCATCTTCACCCTTCAGGATATTACTAAAAAGATAGACTAGATCGCCATGATTAGTTAAGCCATCACCTAATAGGCTCTGTGATATTATTAATCGATCGCTGCCCTTAAATACAACTTGTATAGACTCATCAGCAGTTTCATTGTAACGCGGTGAGCCCAATCCATCACCTTCTACGAAATCTCCCCAGATCGATCGAGAAAAAGTAGCAACTTCACTAAACTTAGGAGGCGATTGAATCCCTGGTTGGCTCCCATCTAGATCGTAATCCTCCGAATCTGTAAATTGTCCTCCTATCGAAGAGAATGTACTATCTCGATCTATCTTAAGAACTCTTGCTGAATCAAGGAGTATTAATTTGTTGATTTTAGATCCAGTATACTTTAGATACTTTTCCGCAATTAACCCCGACACAAAAGTTCCTAAACTGTGACCAACTAAATTGATTTTATCTGCCGAAACACCCCAAACGTCTTTGAGAGAATGAACTGCAAATTCAGCAACTTTATTGACCCATTCAGCGGCTAAATTAGGACGAACACCAGCATTTGAATTATTGTCAGCCGGTTGACTCCAGTCAACTACCAAAACTTGTGGTTCTTCATCACTATTTTGTTTTTTCTTGTATTCTGCAACTGCATCAGCTAGTGCAGACATTTTGGCTGATTTAGAAGAGTCTGTATTTCCATGAACCACAATCCATGTTTCTTTGTTAGGATCAATGCTTGTTATAGGTGAGCCATCGCGCTTGCGAATATTGATAGCAAGACGCTCCTTATCCTTCTCCTCATCCTTCAGCTTAGGAGTTTTATCAATTAACTTATCTTTATTCACATCATTGGTAACAAAACCTGCAATTTCTGAAGGTGATTGCAGACTCAGTGTTTGATTTTCAGCTTCTGTTAAATATATAGCTGATGTTCGCAGATTGTAATCAATTTTCTCATCACTTGCATTGGGTTTCCTTTGCACCTCAATCAAGTAATCACCTGGTTGTAACTCCCGACTAATAGCGCTGCTTGTACCTTTTTGAATTCCTGTTCCCGATCCGAGATCTTCCCCATCATTGGAGCGCAGAATTACGGTAGCATCGCCACTTGGCTTTCCTGCATTTTGAGGATTGAGTAATAAATTGAAGCTACTACGATTTGTTAAACTAAATCGAAAGAAGTCACTGGTATTGCTTGAATCGACGGAGTTAAATAAATCTTGAGACTTTAGTAACTTTCCAATTTCAAAAGGTGTCTTCAGAGAACTTCCAATGCCAGGAGTAATATCGAAGGTTGGCCCGACGGCACTGATTGAACTACCTGTACCAGTATTAAGAACCAGCTTTAAAGGATAGTTACCTGGAGAAATATTGTTGGGTACGGTTATTTTTGTGTCAAATTTAACTGGAATTGACCCATTAGTAGAACTAACGAAGTTTACTGGTATGGAATTGTTGCCCAAAAATACTTTCAAGTTATTAAGGAGAAAACCAGTTATTTGATCGAAACTAGCATTATTTATGCCTGTCACTAAACCCTCGACCAAAATTGTGCCACCTGGAACAAGTGCTCGATCGCCATCTCCCAAATCCGAGGCACTGGTGATGGAGATTGAGCTACTGTTGGTGGTTGGCTGCTGTATGTTATTTGGTGTCGGTGTTGGAGTTGGTGTCGGGGTTGGAACAGTCAGGGTTGGAGTTGGAGTTGGAGTTGGAGGAGTTGGAGTTGGAGTTAGAGGAGTTGGAGTTGGAGTTAGAGGAGTTGGAGTCGGAGTTAGGGGAGTTGGTGTTGGAGTCGGAGTCTCAGCCGGTGTTGGAGTTGGTGTTGGTGTCGGAGTTGGAGTCGGGGGAAGCACAGTCCGAGTCGCAGATGGGATAGATGATCCTCCGCTAACTGAAAAACCACCAGAATAATTAGCAGGGAAAGTTAATTTTTCATCAGGTGTAACCGAACCGGTAACTGGATCGATCACAACTCGTTGATTTCTATTGCCAGCGCCAGAAGCAGTATTAAAGCCAAAAAGAGTGTTAGACTCATCAAAATACAACCCGCGAATGTCTGTTAAATCAGAATAAGAGTTTAAGTCCAGGTCAATAATTTTAGTAGTTTGCCCAGTCAAGGAAATAGAGAAGAGACTGGCTTTTGGCGAAGATAAGCTTGAAGAGATTAATGGTTCAGAGGTTCCGGTAGCTATAAATTGATTCCTTATTGGATCGAACGTTAGATTATCAATACTTAAGTTAGGATCAAATTTAGCTACTAATGATGCCTGAGCTCGATCGGGATCAATTGTGTAGAGACCAAAATTGCCGAACAGGCTGGTAGAAGGACTCCCTAACCCATACAGTAGACCATTTGGAGCGAATTCTAATGAATTCCAACTTAGAGCTTTGTCAAGTTTTCCAATAATTGAAAAGGAGTTTAACTTCGGATCGATGCTATACAAATCCTTACTAAAATTATTAAAACCGAAAATCTGACTATTACTTGATACAGCTATATCCTCGAAGCTTTTACCATCAGGTAAGCTGGTTCTTATTGGTATTGCATTACCAGATGAATCAACTGTCCCTATTGTATCACCAGATACAGGGTTACTTAGATTAATGACTGATGATGCTGAGCTTAGTAAGTTAGTAGTGATTGTATAATCACCACCGAAAACGGAACTAGCGACTCCTTCCAGCTTGTAATCAACGCCAGGATAAACAGTAAATGCTATTTTAATAGGTGGTTGGACTTCAGTTAGCTCTAAGATACTTGTGCTAATACCAATTATTTCATCGGTATTAGCATTAATCAGTCGCAATTTTGAGGCATCTCTTAATGTAGTACGATTGAAGCTCACTTCAACTTGCTGCCAATTACTCAACCCAGTGAACTCATATTCATCTACAAAATAATCATTTCCCCTTGTATCTTTAGAATCATCCTGTGTAAAGCTTCCATCAATCGTCTGTCCCAAAGTAATATTCGTCATAATCCCATCTCCTCAAAAATATGGTTGCGTCAAAACCAGCAAAGCCCGCCTTGCAAGCCTTCCTATATATCTCTCAGGGCAGATGCAATTTTTTTATGCGTTTTGCCCGCATTTTGTAATAAAACTTTACATTGCTCCCCAGAGCAGATAAGCTGTATGCCCGATCGCCCGCCAGATGCACCATCAAACGTAGCTGACAACCAGACACATCATTTCAGATTACTCCAGAATCCTGAATCTGCATAGGGCTAAACGGCTCACCATTTGGCTCAGCAAAAAAGGCTCATTTAGCTCATTTGTCTCATTTGGCTCACTTCTCGGCTCACCAGATCGTGTAACATTCTTGACTAACGCAAAGTTTCCGTAGGGGAGTACCAATGGCAGGCTTGCTCAGAGCATCCGAAGAAGGGCTAAAAATCATCGACATGGTACGACGCAATCTCGGATGGAATAAAACTGAGGATACTTGGTGCAAAGCCGCTCTAACTTCAAAAGCCACTTTAAAGCGGTTTTGGACGCAAAACCGAATTCGACGCGAAACATTTATCGATATTTGCAAAGCTGTCGGAATCAATAACTGGGAAGATATTATCGAGCGCAATGATATAAAACAAACAGAATTACTTTTAGCTGCCTCGATCGCAGATATTCCCCTCGACTCCCAAACCGATCGCACTTTCCCCCTCCCAGAAAACTTACCCCCCGTCAGAAATTGGGTACAGCGCACCAAAGAAATCGATATCTTAAAAACTACTATTATTAACTCAGACATCGCTGCCATCTCAATTGTCGGATTACCTGGCACCGGCAAAACCACCCTCGCCAGCCAACTAATTCGCCAACTCCACACAGAAAATACCCCATTCGCCTCCGCCGCTTGGCAATCCTTGCAATCCGCAACAAGCAAAGCACCACCGTTCGATCGCACAATTGACTCCCTGCTATTCACCCTCTCCAACGGCGAGATTACCGCAGCCGTAAATCCTCAAAATGACTCTTTCCAAAAGATCGAAAAACTGATAAAAATTATCAAAGCTAAACTTTGCTTAATTGTATTCGATCGCGCCGAAACACTTTTAAAAACAGGAGAAGCAAAAGCCGCCGGTTATTTTGCAGAAGATTGTGCGGAATATGCTTGGTTATTCAAACAACTATTAGAAACAGAACATCAAAGCAAAATTATATTTACCAGTCGCGAAAGCTTGGCTGAATTGCCGCCAACAGTCACCCGCGAAATTCAGCTCGACGGATTCGATCGAGATGCCGCAATTTCCCTGTTGCAATCTTTCAATCTGACTGCAAATGCAGAGGAATTAGCGGAAATGTGCGATCGCTATTGCGGACATCCCAAAGCCTTACAACTCGTCGCAGCCTTGATTCGAGACGATAGCGAATTTCAGGGAAATGTCGGGATGTTTTTACACAATAGAGACTGGTTACTAATTCGAGATATTGAAAGCGCGATCGATGAAATTATCGCCCGTCTCAGCAACAGCGAGCAAACTTGTCTGGGCCGAATTTCTGTCTATCAAACCTCAGAATATCCCCTATCTTTTGCCGGGATTAGCGCTCAAATGCCGGAAGTTAGCAAATACGAACTTAAAGAAAATATTATTCAAGCACTGAAGCGCAGGCAATTGCTATATTACGATCGCCACCTCAAATCCTATCAGTTGCATCCCCTAGTCCGAGAAAAGGGCGAGCATCTGTTAAATCAAAATTCCGAATATTTCCGTACCGCCCACAACCAAGCCTATAATTATTATATCAGCATTTCCCTCAAACCTGCATCGGAATGGCAAAATATCGAGGATATTCAGCCGCTAATTAGAGCGCACTATCATGCATCTAAAGCAGATAATTTAGATGCAGCAAATGCAATTATTTCCCAAATATCCGATCGCCTGCAAGACTGGAATTGTGCGGAGTTATTATGTGCAAATCTACCCTTGCCATTGTTAGCGGAAGTACGGATATAGTAGTTGATAGTTGATAGTCCATCGATTACTGTAGGGGCGGGTTCGCTAGGGGTTCAAAACGTAGCAAACAGATTAAATAAACCCGCCCGACCCCACCAATAACCCCCCGATCGACAGTTGACAGTCGATCGTGGTTATATTTTGTCCGATCGCATCGATCGTACATCCTTGTAGGGGTGAAGCATTCGGGCGATAATCTCTGAAATAAATTACAGTTTTTATATCCGTTGGCGTAGCCTGCCGGCAGGCATATGCTTCACCCTGGCCCTCACGCAACGCATCCGAAATCCTAAAGTCCTGCCGCACAAACCGCTGCCCCAATCAACCCCACGTTCGGATTCAATACTACAGAAACAGGCATCACTTCTAACAGCACATCCATCCGCCCTTTGTGCGTAAAAGCCCGCATAAAACTTCCCTCCAAAATCAACGGCAAAATCTTAGCAGCAATCCCGCCCGCTACATACAAACCGCCGTAAGGTAACAGCGTTAAAGCTAAATTTCCCGCCACCGCACCGTAAGCTTCAACAAACATTTGCATCGTTTGTTCGGAAAGTCGATCGCGCTTTTCCAGTGCCGCCGTGGCAATTGTCGCACCCGGATCGACAGTCTTCTCGCTTTTCCCGATTTCCGACTCCCATTTTCTAATAACTTCCCCTACCTCCGGCGACTCCGGGGCAAATTTTCTGTCTCGCAAAAACTGATAAATTGAAACAATTCCCTGTCCCGAAACAACACGCTCGATCGAAATTCTTTGAATGTCATGTTTTGCCAGCAAATATTTTAACAATTCAAAATCCAACTCCGATCGCGGCGCAAAATCACCGTGTCCCCCTTCCGAAGAAAAAACCCGCACTCCATTCGCCTCGGGAACCGCAAAACAATTACCCAAACCAGTACCCGCACCAATAACCGCGATCGGATCGTGTTCCCGGCGTTTTCCTGCTTGCAAAACCTGCAAATCTGCCGCATCCAAACCCCACACGCCGTAGCCGACAGCTACAAAATCATTAATCAAACTGACGCGAGATATTTTTAACTCCTCCTCCAAACGCTTCGCCTCCAAAACCCAAGGCAAATTAGTCAATTTAGCAGAATTGTTAACCACCGGACCAGCGATCGCAAAACAAGCCTTTTCAGGTACAGGTACAAAATCCAATTTAGCAGCAGCTTCCGTCAAAAATTTCTCCACCATCGGCACTAAATCGGGAAATTCGCCGCTCGGATAGCGGAGTTCAAACAGAGCGTTCATCTCACCCTTAACGCTCCTTTCCACCAAGCGCAAAATAGTTTTAGTACCGCCAATATCGCCCGCCAATAATAATGCCATAAACTTCCTTGAACTTATCTGCGTTAATCTTAGGTTTTAGGTTTTAGGTTTTAGGTTTTAGGTTTTAGGTTTTTTTAGCGCCGTTCCACCTACTACCTAACATTTACTTTTTCCTTCTTCCTTCTTCCTTCTTCCTTCTTCCTTCTTCTTACCAAACGATGCTGCTAATTTAACCACCCGTACCGTTAATTGCCAACCAAGCCCGCAACACTTCCGCCACCGTCCAAGCTTGCGCCGTACAGCCCCGCGGCTCAAAAGGATCGTTGCCTTCAAAAATCTCGCCCAAACTGCCAACACCACCTGCAAGTATATGATGTGCCATTGGTGCCAGCAGTTCGTTGGCTTGTGCTGGATCTTTGTATACATCTAAGTAAGCCAAAACAAAGGAACCGATCGGCCAGCCCCAAACCGTCCCCTGATGGTAGGCGCTGTCTCGCTGCAATTGGTCGCCTCCGTATTTGCCCCGATACAGCGGATGGTTCGGGGAGAGGCTGCGCAGCCCGAAGGAAGTTAACAAATGCTGCGCGCAGGCATCTACTACAGCCTTGCGCCGATCGGGCGTGAGTAACGGTGTATACCTGTGAGTTTCTTTCCCCCGCATCCCCTTGAATGACGGGAATTTGAAGGACAAGTCGAGGGGCAGGGATACTGCAAATATCTGATTGGGGCGCAGGGAAATGTCGTTGCCGCCGGGGCCGTCGAGAACGTCGAAACAAAAGCCTGCATTGCCGTTCCAGAAACGGGTGAATCCGGCTGCCGTCCGATCGGCCAACTTTTGGTATTCATAGTGAGGTTTGCCCAATTTGTGCGCGAAATCTACCATCGCTTGTATAGCGTTGTACCAAAGAGCGCTGATTTCGATCGGCTTGCCAGTCCGGGGCGTCACCACCCAATTGCCGATTTTGGCGTCCATCCAGGTAAGTTGCAGGCCGTCGTCACCGGCGTAAACTAAACCGTCGTCGGGATCGACGCGGATATTATACCGAGTGCCGCGCAAGTGCCAGTCCACTATCTCGCACAAAATCGGCCAGAGTTCGCCCAACAGTCGATCGTCCCCGGTAGTATCAACATAGGCGCGAATTGCCTCAAAGTACCACAGCGTCGCGTCTGCGGTGTTGTATTCCGGCGCGCCGCCGGCATCGGGAAAGCGGTTCGGCAGCATTCCCCGATCGACATACCGCGCAAAAGTCCGCAGGATCGATCGGGCAATTTCCCACCGCCCGGTACAGATTGTGAGGCCCGGCAGGCTAATCATCGTATCGCGCCCCCAGTCGCTAAACCAGGGATATCCGGCGATGATGGTTTTGCCCTCCGGTTCCTCCGGCAGCGGGCGGCTGACGATAAATTGGTCTGCAGCGAGGACTAATTGCTCGATCCAATCGGGTGAATCGCCTGCGGCAGACCATTTTTGCAAAACTTCGCGATCGCCTGCGCGGCGTGCTTCCAAGGCTGTAGGGCCATCTAACTCGGGATTTTTGGCGGTGCTGGCTGTTAAAGTGAGGGACTGTCCGGGTTCGATCGTGAAGTGAAAAGTCGCGGCATGCAGGTGATCCTCGCAGCATTCGAGTCCGCGCCGCCTTTCTGCTGCCAGGTCAAATCCGTAGTGCCAGTTGTATAAAGGTGTCGAAACTCGGAATTTCGCCTCAGGTGCGGCATCTGCTAGCAGGTACAGCGGGGCTGCTGCTGCGAAAGCTGTCACGCAAACGCCCTGCGGCAGGGTTTCTACGGCAATCGGCCAGTCGCCGGCACCGGTAATGTGGTGGTAGTCGCGGTAATTGACAAGGGCTTTGACGGCTAGGGCGATCGATTTTGAGGCGCGGTGCAAGCGATATTGTATATATGTTGTGTTAGCACTTTGTTGCATCCAAATCCGCTTTTCGAGGATGGCGTCGGCGAGGGCAAACCGCCAAACCGGCGTCGTGCCTTCGAGGTGAAAGCTTTCGATGTATTTGTAGCCCTGGGGTTCGATCGTCCCGTCGGCCCAGCGGTTTGTATAAAGCGGGTAGGCGCGATCGTGATACACGGCCGTTTCGTCCAGCTTGGCAAGCATCAAAGTCCTTGCCAGCGGGGGTTTGAGGGCTGCCACCAGCAGGCCGTGATAGCGCCTGGTAAGGAGACCCGCGATCGTCCCGCTAGCGTAACCGCCGATGCCGTTAGTTACCAACCACTCGCGAGACTCCCCAGAGTCTAGATTGCCACAAATTTCCCGTCCAAAAGCAATAACCATAAAGACACACTCGCACTGATTTGTTGTCTACCTTTAGGTAGATTCTACACACGATCAAAATATGGCATTTGAACCCTTGCAGGCCGATAATATCGTCTCGGGTCAACTCCCGCAATAAAAACAGTTTGTAGTGAGGACTTCAGTCTTCTAAATCTGCGGGCTGAAGTTCTCACTACGAACCTTAATTATGGCAATCTAGCGGACGCGATCCGATTTTGAGATCGAACTCATACATATTCGTGCTTTAATTTAAACAGCCAACTGCTAATTTTACCTCAGTGATAATTCTCAGGGACAATTCTAGCCGTTGTTCTATCTGAAGTTAGTTGTCTTGAACTTCTTTTTTAATTCATATTACTTTTCAAATCGATTTTGGGCGATCGGCATTCAATATGCCTACTGCCACAATACCATTTTCAGCGAGATAGCAAACCAATTTTATCAGGAGAAAAACTCAAAGTGAAGCTCGGAGCAAATTATTTGGGCAACAACCGATGCGATTTTACCGTGTGGGCTCCCACCCTCGATCGAGTAGAACTGCAAATTGTTGCTCCCCAAAAACGCCTCCTCCCCATGCAAAAATCTGGGGCTGGGTATTGGACAACTACAGTTACAGACATCCCACCAGGCACTCTTTACAACTACAAACTCGATGGTAAAATCGATCGCCCAGACCCCGCATCAAAGTATCAGCCCCAAGGCGTGCACGCTCCATCTCAAGTAATCGATGACAGCGCTTTTAAATGGACGGATGCAGATTGGCAAGGAGTGCCTTTACCGGAAATGATAATTTACGAACTGCACGTCGGTACTTTCACACAAGATGGAACATTTGAAGCAATTATTCCCCAGCTCGATCGACTCAAACAACTGGGAATCAATGCCATAGAAATTATGCCCGTCGCTCAATTTCCGGGCGATCGCAATTGGGGCTACGACGGCGTATATCCCTACGCAGTGCAAAACTCCTACGGCGGCCCGCAAGGCTTCAAAAAACTCATTGATGCCTGCCACCAACAAGGTATTTCAGTAATATTAGATGTCGTTTACAACCACCTCGGACCCGAAGGCAACTATCTCCGCGACTTCGGCCCCTACTTTACCTCAAAATACGGCTCTATTTGGGGAGATCCCCTCAACTTCGACGACGAATACAGCGATGAGGTGCGCAACTACTTTATCGAAAACGCCGTTTACTGGTTCCGGGACTATCACGTCGATGCCCTGAGACTCGACGCAATTCAAGCAATATTTGAAGTAAGCGCGAGACCGTTTTTACAAGAACTAGCCGACACAACAGCCGAACTTTCCCAACAGCTAGGAAGGCAACTTTATTTAATCGCAGAAAGCGACTTAAACGATGTCCGAGTCTTGCGATCGAAAGAACTCGGCGGCTTCGGACTCGACGCCCAATGGTGCGACGATTTCCACCACGCACTGCACGCGCTTCTCACCGGAGAAAATGACAGGTACTACCAAGACTTCGGCAAGTGCGAACACCTGGAAAAAGCCTTCAAAGAAAGCTTTGTTTATTCAGGACAATACGCCCCCCACCGCAAGCGCAAACACGGCAATTCTGCAGCATCCCAACCAGCCCATCAATTTCTCGTATTTTCCCAAACCCACGACCAAATCGGCAACCGCATTCTCGGAGACCGGCTGTCAAAAATAGTTGATTTTGAAGCTTTGAAACTTGCTGCCGGAACTGTTTTGATTTCTCCCTATATTCCATTTCTATTTATGGGGGAAGAGTATGGGGAAGAAGCACCGTTTTTTTACTTCGTTTCCCACTCAGACGGGGACTTAATCGAAGCCATCCGCAAAGACAAACAGCAAGAATTTAAAATCTTTGAAGGGCGGGGAGAATTTCAAGATCCCCAAAGTCCTGAGACTTTCCAAAAATGCAAGTTAAATTGGGAAAAACAAACAGCAGGCAAACACAAAATCCTCTGGGAATGGCACCAGCAACTAATTCAACTGCGGCGGACTGTTCCTGCATTGAAAAAACTCGATAAAAACAGTTTGGAAGTATCTTGCATCGAAGCTGACAAAATCTTATTTCTCCGTCGTTGGACAGATGACAACCAGATATTTTGCATTCTAAACTTCAACAAGCAAGAGGTTGCTTGTACGGTGAAAGTTCCTCAAGGTAACTGGGAAAAGATTTTAGATTCGATCGACCAAAAATGGCTGGGTACGGGTTCGACTTTGCCCGAAAAGATAACTTCCGAGCAAAAATTGACCGTCAAACCGCAGAGTTTCGCACTTTATCAATTACTACAGTAAACGTTTTGTAGTGAGGAATTCAGTCCTTCTTTTTGAGATTTGTAGGGGTGCGCAGCGCGCACCTTACCATACACAAACACTCGACTTGTAGGGTGCGCAGTGCGCACCTTACCGTCCCCAATTCCCAATTCCCAATTCCCAATTCCCAATTCCCCATTCCCAAATAACATTAAAATCATGAGAATTCCCACCACGACATATCGGATTCAATTTCATGCAGGCTTTAACTTTGAATCTGCCAAACAAATCCTCAACTATTTGGAAGAATTAGGAATTACCGATCTTTATGCTTCACCTATATTTAAAGCCAGAAAAGGCAGCACTCACGGTTACGATGTAGTTGACTCGAATCAGCTAAATCCCGAATTGGGAACCTCAGAAGACTTTGAAACACTCAGTGAGGAAATTCAAAAACGCCAAATGGGATGGCTGCAAGATATCGTCCCGAATCACATGGCTTACGATACTCAAAACCTGCTGATTTTAGACGTACTCGAACACGGACCAGATTCTGACTATTTCGACTACTTTGATATTGAATGGAACCACAGTTACGAAAATATTAGGGGGCGATTGCTAGCGCCACTTTTGGGCAACTTTTACGGCGAATGTTTGGAAAATGGCGAAATTCAACTCAAGTACGGCGAATCGGGGTTGAGTGTCAATTACTACAGCTTAGAATTGCCAGTTAGAATCGAATCTTACATCAAGTTTATCGGTCAAAATTTGGGACGTTTAAGCGGGGAATTGGGAAGACGCCACCCGGATTTTATCAAGTTGCTGGGGATTCTTTACATGATTAAAAATGTCCCTTCAGAAACTAAAGGTAAGGAAAGGTACGACCAAATAGCTTTTGTAAAAGGCTTGCTTTGGGAACTCTACACTCAAAATCCCATCGTCCAGAAATTTTTTGAGGATAATATCAAGTTTTTCAACGGAGAAAAGGGGAATCCTGAAAGTTTTAACCCGCTGGATAATTTGCTTTCCGATCAGTTTTACCGCCTTGCTTTCTGGAAGGTGGGCGCAGAAGAAATTAACTACCGGAGATTTTTTACTGTCAACGAACTGATTTCTGTTAAAGTGGAAGAACTTAAAGTTTTCCAAAAAAACCATGCTTTGATTTTTGACTCGATCGAACAAGGTAAATTCACCGGATTGAGAATCGACCACATTGACGGACTTTACGATCCTACGGAATATCTGGAAAGGCTGAGAAAGAAAATCGGCGACATTTACATCGCTGTCGAAAAAATCCTCGAACACAAAGAAGATTTGCCTGCTTATTGGCCGATTCAAGGAACTAGCGGCTACGATTTTTTAAACTACGCAAACGGCGTTTTTTGTCGGTGCGATCGCGAACAGCAATTTAGCGATATTTATTCCAGATTTACTCGCTTAAACGTTCCCTACGAACAGCTTTTTATCGATAAAAAAACCTTGATTATAGAAAAGAATTTAGCGGGGGATGTAGACAATCTGGCGCAACTTTTAAAAAATATCTCCGGTCATTCCCGACAAGGAAATGACTTTACAAGGCGCGGCTTAGAACAAGCGCTTTTCGCAGTTTTGGCAGTTTTTCCAGTTTACCGAACCTACATCAATCAAGACGGTTTGAGAGAGTCCGATCGCACTTATGTCAAAGAAGCAATCGACCAAGCAAAAGAACAAGTACCGCTGCTGCTGAAAGAACTAGATTTTATCGAAAAAATCCTGTTATTGGAAGAAGAAGAAACCGTAACATCCGAACAAAAAGCCTACCGCCGCCACTTCGTCATGAAGCTGCAGCAGCTAACTGGTCCGCTGATGGCAAAAGGCATTGAAGATACGCTTTTATACGTCTACTATCGGCTGTTATCGCTTAACGAAGTCGGCGGAAATCCCAGTCAATTCGGTGTTTCTTTAGCAGATTTTCACGAATTCAACCAACAGCAGCAACAAGTTTGGCCGCACAAAATGAATGCTACAGCTACCCACGACACCAAACGCGGCGAAGATGTCCGAGCTCGAATTAACATACTTTCAGAAATGCCTGAAGAATGGGAACAGCAAGTCAGATCCTGGAGGGAGTTGAACTCTGCAAAAAAAGTCAACTTAGTCAATCGCATCGTTCCCGATACTAACGACGAATACTTTTTTTATCAAACCTTAGTAGGTACTTTTCCGTTTGAGGGAATTGAAAATACCGATTATATCGTTCGCATCAAAAATTATGTCACCAAAGCCGTCCGCGAAGCTAAAGTTCACACTGCTTGGCTGAGGCCGGATAACAAATACGAAGAAGGTTTTATTACCTTTGTCGATCGCGTTTTGGAACCTTCAGAATCAAATCAATTTCTCAAAAAAATTCAGCCCTTCTGCAAAAAGGTAGCCCTCTACGGCATTGGCAATTCTTTATCCCAAACTCTGCTCAAAATCGCATCTCCCGGCGTCCCAGACATTTATCAAGGAACGGAGTTTTGGGATTTAAGCCATGTCGATCCTGACAACCGCCGCCCGGTAGATTTCGATCGCCGGATCGAGGTTTTGCGGGAGATTAAAGAGAAATCTGAAACAGATATTTTGCAACTGATTGAGGAGTTGATTTCAACGCGGGAAGATGCTAGAATTAAGCTATTCCTGACAGCAAGACTTCTCGCAGCGAGAAAACAGTACCAAAATGTTTTTCAAAGAGGCAACTACCAACCGCTAACAGTAACTGGCACGTTTAAAGATAGTATTGTAGCTTTTGCCAGAAGCTGGGGAGACATAACAATTATAGCGATCGCCCCGCGATTTGTCACGAGTTTTGTTGCGCCAGAAGCAATGGCGATCGGCAACGAAATTTGGAAAGATACTAAGTTAGAATTGCCACCGGAAATGCCTGTTGTTTGGCAAGATGCGGTGACAAATCAAACGCTAGAAAGTAACGGCACGCTAGCAATTGGTGAAATTCTAAAATACTTTCCTGCTGCGATGGCGATCGGGAATAGTTGACAGTTGATAGTTGACAGTTGACAGTTGATAGTTGACAGTTGGGCATTGGGTATCGGGAATTCTCCCACTCTCCCCCTCTCGCCCTCTCGCACTCTTCCCCTCCCCCACTCTCCCACTCTCCCCCTCTCGCCCTCATCCACTCTCCCACTCTCCCCCTCTCCCCCTCTCCCCCTCTCTCCCCCTCTCCCCATAATTAGCACCGCTGATATCGCATTCCCGGTAATTGCGAAACTAATCCCAATAATTCTAATTGCAAGAGGATTCCCGAAACTTTTCCCGGCGGCAATCCGGCAGTTTCAACAATTGAATCAAAAGAACTTGGCCCGGATGCGATCGCCCTCAAAACTTGCTCTAATTCCGGTTCCAAAAGCGGCGCTTTCTTTTCAGGAACAGCAGGTACGGGAAACAACGACAATTGCTCGTATTTACTCTCAACTTTATCCAATTTTGGCATAGCTCCGAGCATTTCTAACAAGCGTTCTTCGCTCAACAATCGTTCGCTATCGGGCAAAATGGGGTGCGCGCCTTTACTCAGCAATTCCAAACAACCAAAAGAGCGATCGTCATCCAATCTTGCTGTCAAAACATACACGTCGCGGCAAAAATCGTTAGCTTGATAAGCAGTAATTAAAGCTCCCGATTTTTGAGGAGCTTCTATCACAATTGTAGCGCGACTCAAGCCGGCAATAATCCGATTGCGGCGGGGAAAATTAGTTTTATTTGGTTGAGTGCCTGCAGGATATTCGCTAATAGCCAATCCCTGCTGCAAAAGTCGATCGCACAGCCTCTGATTCGGCTTGGGATAAACGATATCGACTCCCGTGCCAAAAACTGCCAAAGTCCGCCCTCCCGCCTCCAAACAGCTTGTATGGGCCTCTGTATCGATGCCGGCGGCAAATCCCGAAACAACTGTAAAACCGCTTTTAGCCAAAGCTGTACTAATTTTGCGAGTCCACCTCCTGCCGTATTCCGAAGGGCTGCGAGTGCCGACAATCGCCACAGTTGGCTTGATTCCTAAATTTTCATCGAGTTCGATTTTACCGCGATAATACAGCACCGGCGGCGGGTTAGAAATTTCCAATAACAAGCGGGGATATTCTTTATCGGCGGGCGTCCAAAAATGGGGGTTGGCGATCGAATGTTTGGCAATAAATTCTTCAGGATCGATCTGCGATCGCTCTTGTAATATTGTTTCTATTGTCAGCTTGCCAAAACCTTCTACTTGCGCTAAATCTGCGGGTTTTGCCGTCCAAGCTGCTGCTAGAGTCGGGAAATGTTGGTGCAATCTTTGCAGTAAAATCGGTCCGACACCGCGAATTTGCGACCATGCCAGCCAGTAAGCGCGTTCTTGGATCAAAGAGTTTTCCTCAACTTTTCTGAGTACGATTTTATCATTTTTTTTACCGTGGGATTTAGATCCCCCCTAGCCCC
The DNA here is from genome assembly GCA_025454405.1 of Oscillatoriaceae cyanobacterium Prado104. Classification (GTDB taxonomy): domain Bacteria; phylum Cyanobacteriota; class Cyanobacteriia; order Cyanobacteriales; family Microcoleaceae; genus Microcoleus. The sequence continues at coordinate 172,370 of JALOON010000001.1, forward strand.
CCTTAAGAAGGGGGGGACCGGAAGCGGCCAAAGTCCCCCTTTTTAAGGGGGATTTAGGGGGATCTAGACGGGCGGGAAACACGAGATTAAATATAAGTAATTAAAAATTATTGCTAATTTTTCCAACCGACGAAACGGGTGTAAATATAAGCAATAATTTCTCCTGTAACTGTGCGAAAACCTTCGCTGGATTTCCACCATTCTTGGGGATTGTAATCTTGGGGTTCTGCTGCGATGATGCCGACTTGAATTTCGGGCTTTAACACTTCTTTAAAGATGATCCAACTTCTGCGGGCGTGCGTGCCGAATGAGTAAAGATTAATTGAGTTAATTTTTAAACTGGAAGCAGACAGCCAATCTCTCAGAGCAATTGCGGAAGCGGCGGTGCGGTATTTGATAACGCTGGCGGCGGGTACGGCTATTATTTTGGTTCGATCGAATCCTAAGGCAATACAAGTAGCGGCTGTTAATTCGGCATAGTTTTTATATTCTGCTAGATAGTAGCCTTTGCTTAAAGGGAGTCCTGTAGTAATTAATTTTTGGTAATTGCCTGTTTTGAATTCGGCGATCGCGCTTTCGATCGCGTAATCTGGCAGCCAGCCTTCGACTACTAATATATCTGCTTCGATCGGGGAGTTTACTGCTAAAAATGGATGGATGTTAGTGATGATTAAGAGCATTGATATTGTGAGTGAGATCGCTCCTATTATCCAGCCTTGTCTGGTAATTGTCCATGTTTCTCGGCGGCGGATTAGGCTAATTTTGATTTTGGGTTTTTGCATTTTTGATTGTTTCCAATATTAGCCATAGGCGAGCGAGGAGCAAAAGCAAGCGAGCGGGGACGCTCGCACTACAAGGGCGATCTGGCAAGCGAGCGGAGACACTCGCACTGCTGAATCTTATCAGCTATCAACTCTCAACTCTCAACTCTCAACTCTTCTTTTTTTTTCAAGTAATCAAAAACGCTCTTGTCGCCGATATCTTGAGGGATTGGTTGCACGAATTTCCGCACGGCAAATATGATAAATAAAGCTGCCCAAACTGATAGCAAAAACTGTTCTTTATCGGGGGACAAAAAACCGGCCATGTGTCCTAAAATCAATAGTGGCACTGCGGGGGTCAAAAACTTAGTTTCTAGGCGGTTGAAGCAGAATGCTTCTTTAAAATAGATTCCTGTTAAGGCGACAAAAGTGAAGCCAATTCCCCACAAAGTGGCAGGTCGATCGTACACTGTTAAAGCTAGAGGTTCCTTGAAACTGAGGGCGACAGCCAGTGCTGCTGCGCCCCCGATGACCCAAAATAGCTGCAGCAGTCTGTGCAATGCCACCATGTAAATGTGAATAGTTGCTAAGCTGATACCTAAAGCCATCCAAAAACAAGCAAAAATAGGTGTTAGAGCTTGGATTGCAGTGGGATTGTTGCCGTGTTGCAGCACCATTGTAGTGCCGATCGCAAAACACAGCGCTGCTACTCCCAATCCGGCGCGGTAGACGATCGTTCCGGTGCGATCGCTTTGAGTAATCGTAAATTCCCCGAATTGTCCTTGGTAGACGAACGATTCATCAGGCGATTTCAGTAGTTGCGTCACAGCTTTCTCCTTTGTATCAGATACTGGATTCGGACAAGAAATCAGACACGAATGTACTTCGACCGAGATATACTCTGTTGTTAAACCCCTACACCGAGATCGAGTTATGCCTAAGTTTGACAAGCCTAAATTAAACAAGTCTAAATTAAACCAGTCTGAATTTGACGGGTCTAACTCTACCGACGATTGCTCAAATAAGAGCAAATCTTTGCCAACAGCAAAACTTCCTCCCGTTCAGCTTGATGAAACTATTGTAGCAGGTCACAGGCCGAAAAAACTCAGTCAGCTAGAGCGACTGCTCATGGAAATGCCGAACTTTCACATCAGCCAATTGGCATTCCCCGCCGATATTGCAGGAGACGATCCTGTTGATGTCAAAGAATTTGAAAGTAGAATTAGCAAAATCCTGAATGCCAAAAATATTGATGTGAATGTTAAAAAATTAACTAAATATCTGGAATACCTCAAGCAAAATATTAAATTTCCCTGCCGCGTCACCGGAAGAGAAGAGTTTATCTGGGAAGAAGAATACCTGTTCGGCGGCGGTAGCAAGAAACAATATGAAAAATTGAAAAAAACTCAACCTTCTTACACTGATACTTTCGCGATTTCACAATTCGAGGACGCTTTCGATACAGATGAAGGCATTATCGTCAAGGTGCAGCGCTTGAGTGACAAGAAAGAATTTATCCTGCCTTTAGTAGAGTTGGAAGCCAGCGATAACAACTCTCCAAACGATAGGTTATTGGATGATTACAGTACGTGGTTTGCCAATTATTAACAGAACTCGCATTCCGATCCCCCCCTTTTTTCGGCAGGGCTGTAACATTGCTCTTGTAGGGTTCGATCTCAAAGTCGAATAACGAGTTTGACCTGGAACTCGAAGAACGAGTTTGACCTCATACTCGAATAACGAGCGAAGCATATTCGAGTATGAGGTCAAATAGAAGCATATTCGAGTTTCAGGTCAAATAGTAGCATATTCGACTTTGAGGTCGAAATGCCCCCGTGGCAGCCCCAAGGCCTGAAATAACGGCAAATGGTCGGTGGGGGGGTAGGCACGGGGACACTCCCTGGGCTAAACGCTCCGCCCCTAAAGAAACCTCGTTTTTTGGAGAATGAAACAGCCCTGCTTTTTTAGGGGGGTTAGGGGGGATCGAAATCTGGATAAAAATGAGAAATACCAACCGCATTTCAGCAGTTTACATGGAGGCGAAAACGCGCGAGCGCTCTACCGATGCCAAAGCTTCGACCAAACTGCGAACCGCTGCTACCATTGCCACTTCGCTGTTAAGTTGGCTGACAGCAGATCCGACGCCAATACCGGCAGCACCGGCTCCGATAGCTAGGGGTGCAGTGACGCTGGAAATGCCGGAAGCGCAAAGTACGGGCACGGATACGGCGCGGGAAATTTCAAAAGCCGCAGCCAAAGTAGGCGCTGCTTTTTCAATTAATCCTAAGGTGCCGGCGTGGGTTGGTTGGGCGCTGGTGCCGCCTTCTGTTTGAATGATATCAGCGCCGGCTTTAACTAATTCTGTTGCTAATTGCACCTGTTTGTCGAGAGACAAAATGTGGGGAACTGTCACAGAAAGGGTAATCTTGGGAAGGAGCGATCGAGTTTGGCAAGTTAATTCCAAAACTTCCTCAGCTTCAAAACGGCGGCCTAAAGCATAGAAAGAGTCAAAGTTGCCAATTTCAATTAAATTAGCACCGGCTTCTACCGCAGGTAAGAACTTTTCCGGTTCTACCGCCGATACGCAAATTGGCAAATTTGTCAACTGTTTTGCCATCAGTACCAAATCTCGATCGGCCGCAATATCGACAAAAGAAGCACCGCCGAGATCCGCTGCTTTAACTACAGCAGCCACTCTCGCAGCATCAAAATTATTCAATCCGCTGATAATTTTTAGGGCGCGACCTCGATCGAATGCTTGCTGCAATTTAGGTTCTACACTCATCGTTACTTTTCCAACTTAGAAATTTTCTTAAACTCATTTTGACACGGATCGGCACAGTTTGCGCTCTTAATATTTAATTAATTTTTAATTCTTAGATTGCGTTCGATCGGGCGATCGCCATCAAATTAGTTTGTAGTGGAGACTTTAGTCTTCCCAAGAAGCGGACGGACTTAAGTCCGCACTACGAACTTAAAGTTAGTTTGTAGTGGAGACTTTAGTCTTCCCAAGAAGCGGACGGACTTAAGTCCGCACTACGAACTTAAAATTAGTTTGTAGTAGGGACTTTAGTCCTCCCCAAAAGCAGACTTAAGTCTGCACTACGAACGATTTATATTTATCCTCGGTTGTCGGAATTTACCAACATCTTCAATAACTTTTACCCAAGCATCAGAGAGAGATTCGAGGATAATTTCGCCCTTTTCCTTAGTTGCCGCCGTTGCATCACCCAACACGCCGCTTGCAGTCAACTCTCCCGTCAGCCAAGCAAAAGGCAAATTACCTTCCATACTCAACAAACTATCGCTTGGCAAACCCTGCGGGTACTCGCAAACTGCCAGATCCATTTTCACCTGTTCCGGCAAAATTGACAGTAACAAACTCGTTTCTGCATCTCCCGCATGAATCCCGAATTCTAACTCTTTCGCAGTCAATAACTCGGCAGCAACGTTCGGCACACGCCAGACAAACAGCGGAAAAACAGAAAAATCTTGATATTTTTGATGGATATCCCGCGCCGCAATTTCCATCACCTGAGGCTGCCCTCCGTGAGCGTTCGCTAGCACTAACTTGCGAAATCCAGCCCGATAAATGCTGTCCGCCATTTCGCAAATTACCGCTAATAAAGTTTGAGCGCCGAGCACAATTGTACCGGGAAAATGGCAGTGTTCGTTCGATTTGCCGTAGTAAAGAGTGGGCAAAGCATAAGCGGGAATATTGGCATCTAATTTTGCTAAAGCTTTGCCCGTGACAGCCGCGCTAATTGCCGCATCGACGATTAAAGGCAAGTGCGGGCCGTGTTGTTCGATCGCGCCTAGAGGTTGAATGATAACAGTATTTTCCTTATCGGGCATCGACTCAATTTCTGTCCAGGTAAGATAAGGAAAAAAGCGTTCTGGTGGAGTAAAATTGTGCATATTGCAACGATCCAAGCTCGGGTAAGTCTAACCTGAATTAAAAGATTTTCTGAATATTATTTTATCTTTGTGTGAGGGCGAATTGATTCCTTAATGCCATCCATAAAACAGAAGACCCCCAAAGGTGGAGGTCTCGCGATCTATATTAAGTTTTGGACTGGTTAAAGTACCCTGTCCCCGTCTGGCGCTCATAGTCCAAAGACTAGAGCACGATTAACGGTAGTCGCTGCGAACAGCAGGGTCGCGATCGCCCGTGGTAGTAGTAGTATAGCGGACTGGTTCTTCGCGCTTGCGAGGAATCAAACCGAGCAAACCAGACAATCCTAACAAGCCCAACCATCCCCAATCAAAATCGCGATCTGTTTCAGTACCGTACACATCGGAGCGAGGAGTTGTGGTAGTGGTAGTTGTGTCTCTACTGTTAGTCCCTGGAGCGGTATCTGTCTGAGCGGAAGCGGGCAAGTTAGCGGGGAGAATTGCTAAACCAGCAGCGATAACGCCTGCACCGATTGCTTTAGATAAATTTGAGGGCTTCATAATCCTAAATGCTCTCTGTTGGCAAATTCTTTAACTATCACTACTATATCGATCGAGCGCGCGCTCCAAATCCACCCCTAGCAGTAAACTCGATCGAATTTCAGCTATTACTATAGATCGATCCAAACTCGAATCTCCGTCAAAAAGCCCGGTATAGCTGCGGACATAGCACTGGGATATACTGTAGAGTGCGTCATGTCTCTTAAGATTTGAGATTTGAGATTTTGGATTTCAATTTTTAAAATAGTAAATATTAAGTATTTAATACTCATGTTGCATAATTTAATTCTCCGTTTACTCAACATAACACAAACAAAACTTCCGCACCTGTCAAATATTGACGATCGCGAGCTGGGACGCTCGCACTAATCACATCTGCGAGCGGGGACGCTCGCACTGTCAACTGTTGAACTTACTTCTTGCTTTTGGGCGCTTCTTTCCTCAATTTTTCGAGAATCGATCGACCGATATAATTGCTAAAAATTACTTCTCCCGTTTGATTGTAGTGGCAGCAGCTATCTACGTAAACAACATCTTTAGTCTTGTCAAAAACATTCACGGCATTCAATACATCCACATTATTTTTTTTCAAATTAGGAAACTTTTTCAACAAAGCCGGATATCCTAGTTTCACAGATTTAGCATAAGGAGTATCTTTATTAAAAGCAATCTGCTTTTCTGCTTCGCTAAAAACTCTTTTAGTTTGATAGTATTGATTCGGCTGGAGGACGTGAAAATAAGGCACTCTGCTGGCAGACAATACTTTATTCATAAAAATCGAACTTTTCGCCCAATTCCACGCCATTTGCTCGAAGGCAACTTCATCCTTTAAAACAGCTTTGTTAGTATTGATGAAAACCGCACTGCCTCCATCATCTTCATTCGTTTTACCGCGTTCTTTTTCAAACCGAATCACATCTTTGCGGTAGTTATTTACCAAGTTTTGAATGTAAACTGACGTTAAAGCATCGCAGGCTGCTAGCTGGCAGTTTGGCAAACTTTCCAAAGCTTGATTGATTCGATCTTTATTCTCTTGAATCGCGATCGTAGCTTTCATCGCATTTACGGACAGGCTGTTATTCGCTAAGTTAGTCAGGGGCAGGATGTGCTGCACGCTGGGCATCGCCAAATCTATTTTATTTTGATTGTTTAAATTAGCCAGCGCTACTTCGTTAAAGCCGTCAATATTGACGACCATATCGAGTTCTTGACCTAAAGCCAGAAAATAGTTTAAAATTAATAACTGCTGCGGTTGTTTGTAACCGCCCGTCGCAAATGATAAAATCACAAATTCCTTATCTTGCAAACCTGGTAACTGTTTGAGGTATTTAGCCAGAATTTGATTTTGCACTTCAAATATTGCATAACCCGAAGCAACTGAACCGCCAAATACGCCAATAATAAATTGATTTGGTTTGGTTTTTTTGAAAGGGTAATCGTAGGGAGAAATAAACCCGTAATTGTTAACTTTAAATCCCGGACGAAAATCCGAACTTGGTTTTTGAATAAATCCAAAATAAGGATGAAATCTTTCTACGATCGACTGATTCAACCGCACTCCTTCTAAATTAATTCCCAGGGCTGAATTGTCTTGCGGCTTTTGTCTGGTGTAGAAAAATTGCTTGTGTTTGACATAGTACCATCCCAAAGAACCGAGTTCTAGGAAAACTAACAACATCACTAAATTAATCGCAGCGATTTTTAAAATTTCGGGAATGTTTTTGACAAACTTCAACTCTTTCATAAATATCTATTTTGATTTTCTGACTGTTTGAACGATCGAACTTGAAACATAATTTGCCAAGATTTCATCGCCTACTGAATTATAGTGACAGCAGGCATCTTTGTAAACTGTTTCTTTGGTATTGTCCAAAATATTCACAGCGCTAAATATATTAACTCCGGCTTTTCGCAAGTCGCCTACTTTGGACAGCAATACCGGATAGCCTTGTTTTACTCCTGCGATGTAAGGGCTGTCTTTGCTAATTGCAATCTCCTTTTCCTTATCAGTAAAAACTCGTTTTGTCGGATAATACTGATTGGGCTGGATGAAATGAAAATACGGGATTTTTCTACTCGATAAAATTTGATTCATAGATACCGAGGATTCATACCACATTGCTGCCATTTTGTCAAAAGCGGCGGCATCTGCTAAAACAGAATCGGCTTTGGGAATGTAAAATATACCGCTATTTGCATCTGAATTGGATTCTTTGACTTGCTTGTCGTACTTGACAACGGCTTGTTGGTAACTGCTAACTAATTGTCTCACTTGTAGCGATGTTACTGCGTGGCACAACGCGATCGAACAATTTTGCAATTTGTCAACTGCTGCTTTCAACTGTTTTTTAGTTTCGCTAATTTGGACGATCGACCCCATCAATTCCGGCGATAAGTTGTTGTTAGCTAAACCCGTCAGCGGCTGTAGGTGTTGCACGCTGGGCATTCCGATATCGAGTTGGGCTTTGTTGTTTAAATTTGAAAGTGCAACTTCGTTAAAACCGTCAAGATTGATGACTAGATCGAATTCTTGACCCAAAGCCAAAAAATAATTTAAAATCAATAATTGCTGCGGCTGTTTGTAGCCGCCGTTGCCGAAATTTAAAACTACAATTTCCTTATTCGCAAATTCGGGATAACTCTTTAATTTTTTCGACAATCTTTGAGTTACATATTCATCTACGGCAAAGTTGTTAGCTACAGATCCGCCGAATACTCCAATAATAAATTGATTTTTATTGGTTTTGACAAACGGATATTCATACAGCGAGAAAAAGCCGTGCCTGTTAACTTTTAACTTTAACTTTTCATTGGTAAAAGCACCTTGTTTGAGTACGTAGCCGAAAAACGGGTGCAGCCTTTCCACGATCGACTCATCTAATCTAATTCCCGCCCGATCGATTTCTTCTACTATTTTTTCTTGAGTTTTACCCCGCGTGTAAAAAAACTGCTTTTGGTTGACAAAATAAAACGCTAATGAGATAGCTTCCAGACAAACAAATGCGATCGCCAAATTAACAGCAATTAAAACCGAGAGATTTTTGGCTTTTTTGAATAGCGTTGAATCTTTCATAAAATTAGACATACTGCGGTTAACGCTTGGGAAGTTGAGATTGCTTCAATTCTCGACACAAATTTTGGTTAATTAAGATGCTGGCCAAACGGTGTCCGATTTCGTTCCAGTGGCCGCCGCAGGGTACGGAATTCTCGAAGCCGTGGACGCAAACTTGATAGTTTTCAGTGTAACCTTTGAACTGTTCGGATAAAGTTAACACTCGAAAACCTTCGCGCGCGCCCAATTTTTCCAGCCTCCTGTCGGGATAATACAAATCCTGAATGTTATTTTCCTGCATCAACTTTTGCCGCTTCGCCGGATCGCGATCGACTTGAATCGGATCGCCGATAACTACTAGCAAGAAATCAGCATTTTTCTGCACGACTTCATTGCGAATTTTCACGATTAAACCTTCCGTTACTTTCCAAGCATCTTTCCAAACAGCATTCTCCGGCGGCTTGAGATTCTTGGTACTCAGATTCGTAAAATCCTCAGACAACTGCCGCTTTTTCATGTCTAAATCCGCTTTTTTCACAACTTGTAAAATTCGCGAATTATCGACCAGCCAACCCGGCAGCCTGTCAACAAATGAAACAGCTTTTTGATTGCGATCGACTGGCTTTAAATCCCGAAACGAATTATCTTGAACTAACTTACCGCTTTCATTATAAACAAAAAACGGTCGGTAAAGATCGTATTCGAGTTTGGGAGAATTGTTGATGATATCGTTGCCCGTAAAAAAAGCCAGAACTACAATATCGGGATTGTAATCCCACACCTTTTTGCGCAGCATAACTAGCTGTTGGGCGGTGCTGTAACCCTGCACGCCAAAATTAATTACCTCAACATTTTTTCGCCCTTTTACCGCCGCGCAATTGCCCAATTTGCGCTCTAATTTTGACCAGAAAGTTTGTTCTAGAGGGACGTGAATTGCCTCGGTGAAAGAATCGCCCAAAACTGCCACTCTCAGGGTATTTGGCGACTTAACTTTGGAATGTTCGCGATCGTGCAAACCCTCGCTATTCACCCGCACAAAACTCGCACCTTCCCCTTTCCACTCCCCCGAAGCATTCGGTTTGAGTTTCCATCCCAAATCGCGATCGGAAGTGTGGAAATTAGTTGGTGCCGACTCTACAAAATCCCCGATTTTTTGATAGCCTTCAATCTGCGCTACCCGCAATCCAATTTCACCAATTATCACCCCCACAAACAAACCGCTGAGTGTCAAACCCAAATTGACACCCAAATCCTTCAACTTGCTCATCCTTTCAAAACAGCGTGTAAATAAACGGAGCAATTACAGAACCCTGACTGATGACAATCAAAGCTCCCAAAAAGACTAAAGTAATAATTAATGGCAGCAGCCAATACTTTTGGCGTTCTTTCATAAACGCCCACAAATCTTTGAGAAAGTCTAAAGTTGCTTCAAACACTTTAAAAAGGTCGCTCCATACTAACTTTTGTTCTTGGGACGCGGTAAGTATCCATTTTCGGATTCAGTTTGCGCCGCATAGCATCTTCACCAAACAGGTTTTTGATAACTCCCATCGGCCAAACTATCAGGTAAAAAACTATCCCCAAAATAATCGGCGTTTCGATTTTGTTGAGGAGAATTCCGAATTTCATCCAAGCGTGATAGATGGGATTCAAGGCTTTCGGTGCAACTAATGCTAGCACGACTAGCACCGCACAAATTGCCCAGGGCCACCAAGGTAGAGAATGCCGCCGCAGTAAAGGTACTACTAAACCGAACAGCACTGCAATCAAGCCGCCAATTAGCAGCCCGAAATCGCGCAGGCCTTTTTTATCGAGTTTTTTAATTTCGTCGTGAGTCATGGTGAAAGAAGAAGGAAGAAGGAAGAAGGAAGAAGGAAGAAGGAAGAGATTCGATCGTGCAGAAAGTCCGTCGATTATTCCGAGGGTCCGACAGGGGTTGAAAACCCCTGTCTCATAGCTAAAGTCCTCTGAAAGAGGACTAAAATACATCGTAATTTCGATTGTAATTGACGATTGTAATTCATTGTAATTAACAGTCGGTTTCAACCGACTTTCGCTATGAGGCAGGGGTTTAAACCCCTGCCGGACTGATGGACTGCTGCCGGACTGATGGACTGGTGCCGGACTCCTGGATTGATGTCAGACTGCCGGACTTTGGATTTAATCTAATTCAAATTCGTTTTTCCAAGAATCGTCTTGTTTCCAGGGAATTTGTTCGGTTTTTGCCATCAAGAAATTCTCCACAACCAGATAATCCATTTCGGTGCGCATGAAGCAGCGGTAAGCATCCTCAGGAGTGCAAACAATCGGCTCGCCTCGCACGTTGAAAGAAGTATTTACTAACACCGAACAGCCCGATCGCTCTTCAAAATGAGTTATTAAATCGTAGTACCTCGGATTGGTTTCTTTATGAACTGTTTGGACGCGCGCCGAGTAATCGACGTGGGTGATCGCCGGAATTTCGGAACGCGGTACGTTGAGTTTTTCGATGCCGAATAACTGTTCTTGTTCCGCAGTCATCGGAATGCGGAGACTGTTTTTAACAGGAGCTACTAACAGCATATAAGGACTGGAGCGATCGAGCTCGAAATAATCAGCAACTCGTTCGGCCAATACTGACGGTGCAAACGGTCGAAAAGATTCCCGATATTTAATTTTCAGGTTCATTACCGACTGCATTTTAGTATTGCGGGGGTCGCCAATAATCGATCGACCGCCCAACGCCCGCGGCCCGAATTCCATCCGCCCCTGAAACCAGCCCACCACATTTCCCTGTTCCAAAATCTCTGCCAAACGCGGCATTAATTCCGCATCATCCAATCGATGATAGCTGGCTTTTATAGCATCCAAATATTCGATAATTTCCGCATCAGAAAACTTCGGTCCTAAATAAGAACCGCGCATTCGATCGTTGCAAGTTAAATGAGCAAAAGATTTCACCGCAGTCGCCACCCCACTGTTGGTAGTGAGGACTTCAGTCCGCTCTTCTACCATTTGGTTGGTAGTGAGGACTTCAGTCCGCTCTTCTACCATTTGGTTGGTAGTGAGAACTTCAGTCCGCTCTGAAACATTCCGACTTTGTTCGCAATACTGATACCAAATCGCCAAAGCCGCGCCCAAAGCACCGCCGGCATCTCCCGCCGCCGGCTGAATCCAAATATCTTTGAAAATACCTTCCTGCACGATTTTACCGTTAGCAACGCAGTTGAGCGCCACCCCGCCCGCGAGACAAAGATAATCAGCATTCAATTCTTTTTTAATCGTCCGGCAAAGCCGCAATACAACTTCTTCAGTAACAACTTGAATTGAAGCAGCAATATCCATTTCCCGCTGAGTCAATTTCCCTTCAGCTTGGCGCGGAGGCCCGCCAAACAGTTCGTCAAATTTCTGATTGGTCATGGTTAAGCCAACAGTGTAGTTGAAATAATCCATGTTCAACCGAAAAGTTCCGTCATCTTTGAGGTCGATTAAAGAGGTAAGAATCTTATCTACATACTTGGGTTCGCCGTAAGGCGCTAAACCCATCAATTTGTATTCGCCCGAGTTAACTTTGAAGCCGGTGTAATAGGTAAAAGCTGAATAAAGCAAACCCAAAGAGTGAGGAAAATCGATTTCCCACTGCGGAGTCAGTTCGTTGCCGTCTCCCAACCAAATTGAAGTTGTCGCCCACTCGCCCACACCGTCAAGACACAAAACGGCGGCTTTTTGAAACGGACTGGGGAAAAAAGCTGAGGCTGCGTGGGATTGGTGGTGTTCGGTAAACAGCAGAGATGGCAATTTATTGGTTTTGCAGTTTGCCATTTCTGCGAGTTCTTTTTTGAGCATGGTTTTGAGGTAAAGCTTTTCTTTCAACCATACCGGCATGGCGGCGAGAAAAGAACGAAAACCGTTTGGCGCGTAGGCTAAATAGGTTTCGAGAAGGCGCTCAAATTTAACTAAAGGTTTGTCGTAAAAAACAATTTTATCGAGTTCCCGCAGCTCGATTTGCGCTTCTTTCAGGCAATACGCGATCGCATTCTTGGGAAATCTGGCATCGTGCTTTTTGCGGGAAAATCTCTCTTCCTGTGCTGCGGCAATAATTTCTCCGTCGCGAACTAATGCTGCGGCGCTGTCGTGATAGTACGCCGAGATTCCAAGTATGTTCATGCCTCTCCTCACAAATCGCAATGCGTCTGGATCTGTACTGTTTAAGAATAGCTAACGATTATAGCGTTAGAGGTGTCGATTTATCGAGGCAGAGCCTCTGGACATGGGTTCCCAGGCAGAGCCTAGGAACCAGTTGCATCGACTCGTTCTACTCGTCTACTCGTTTCTACTCGTTCTACTCGTTACCAGGCTCTGCCTGGTAACGCAGATCCGCGAGGCTCTGCCTCGCGAGTCCCCGCAAGCCTCAGCGCCTGGAAATCCGCCGCCCCCAAGCCCTGAAGTACGTCGCCACGGGAAATTGATAAAATTCCACAACCAACCACAACACAATTCCCAAGTGAGACAAAAAGGCCAAGCCCGTCCAAGCTGCAGGCAACCAAGACAAGCGGCTTCCCGGTACGGGGGGAAAATAGTATGCTGCCAGCGCCAACAATGCGGGGGGCAGAAAAATTAAACCTATGGCGGCTGCAAGGTAGGGCCAGCCGAATTCTACCCCTTCGAGGTGAGCTCCGATCCACCGCTTGCCGTTCCAGTGCCAAATTACCGGCGGAGATCGATCGACCATTTTCAAAATTTGTCTTTCTTCGCTGGCGGTAAAAATGTGCTGGCAAAAGTTGCAAGCTAGGGCGTCCATCAGCGGTAAGGTGGAAATTTGACCGGTGCGACATACCGGGCAAGGATAAGTATCTTGAGAGTTAAAGCGGCGGGTTGAGTTGGGAAGCTTTTGCATGGAGAAGGCTGTTTGTCAAGATATTGAGTTATTTTAGCAGTCGTGAGTGCGAGCGTCCCCGATCGCGCCGAACCCGGAAAGTCGCCAGTGCGAGCATCCCCGCTCGCGGCAGGCCCGGAAGGTCGCCAGTGCGAGCATCCCCGCTCGCGAACCTTGTCCGACTTCATGAGTCATCAGCTATCAGTCATCGGTCATCAGTCATTAGTCAGATCTTGTCCTGTTCAATAGATAGTTTCTACAAACACTTGAAAAGCAATACATCCGCTTAGCTTACCCCCGCAACACTCAGTCCAATTCCCAATTCCCAATTCCCAATTCCCAATTCCCAATGAAACTCGCAAAATGCGCGATCGCCCTCGGCAGTAACTTAGGCGATTCCCTTGCCACTCTCAAAAGCGCGATCGATACCCTAAACAGCCAGCCAGAAATCACTGTAAAATCTCATTCTAGCTGGTATCAAACAGTGCCGATCGGACCTCCCCAACCCGATTACATAAATGCTTGTGCTATCCTCGAAGTTGCGCTAGAACCAGAAGAATTGCTAGCAAAATTATTAGAAACAGAAACAAAATTTAACCGCATTCGCCGCGAAAAATGGGGACCGCGCACCTTGGATTTAGACTTGCTGCTGTACGATAATTTAATTTTAGAAACTCCGACGCTAACTTTGCCCCATCCCCGGATGGCAGACAGAGCATTTGTATTAGTACCTTTAGCAGAAATTGCTCCTGATTGGGTGCATCCGGTAACGGGAAGCGCGATCGACAAATTACTGCAAGCTGCAGACTGTTCGGGAGTACAAAAATTGACAGTTGGTAAGGAGTTTTGAGTTTTGAATTTTGAGTTTTGAGTTAAAGACAGTTCTGAAGTTCACAACTCAAAAGTCAGAACTTCCCCAATCCCCAATCCCCAATCTAAAATCTAAAATCTAAAATCTAAAATCTCTCAATCTAAAATCTAAAATCTAAAATCTAAAATCTAAAATGCTATGCGATCGCTTATCATATTTTAAATCGGTGCAATCCAACATTATTCGCTCCTAGCCTATGCCCTTCGGTCAAGAATTACCCCAACTTATCCAACAGCGCCTGTTTTACCAAGGACGCAAATTTAACTTTGACGTGGCCACCCTCCGCCTTCCCAACAGCGCTGTCGGCGACTGGGAATGCATTCGCCACCCCGGCGGAGCACTTGCTGTTCCCGTCACTCCCGAAGGTAAACTCGTTTTGGTGCGGCAATACCGCTTTGCTGCTAAAGGGCGGATTTTAGAATTTCCTGCAGGGACGATCGAAATTAATGAAGATCCGGCAAAAACCATCGAACGCGAAATTGAAGAAGAAACCGGATACCGCGCGGGAAAATGGCAAAAATTGGGAGAATTCTTTCTCGCCCCCGGCTATTCGGACGAAATAATTTATGCTTTTTTAGCGCAAGATTTAGTCAAGTTGGAAAAGCCGCCCGCACAAGATGATGATGAAGACATGGAAACAGTTTTATTCACTCCTGAAGAGTTAGAAAAAGCTATCTTAGCTGGCGATCCAATTGATGCGAAATCAATTTCTAGTTTTTTCTTAGCGCGCCCTTTTTTGATGTGAAGCAGATGAGTGGGCGATCGATAATATACTGTTGAAATAACAGTAAGGTACGCAACCATCGGTGTTAACTTAATATCGATGGCGGTGTCAGATTGCTGTTTAACCATTAGATATAGATCCCCCCTAGCCCCCCTTAAGAAGAGGGGGGGACCGGAGAGTTCTTTAAGTCCCCCTTTTTAAGGGGGATCTAGACTTTGGTAAAAATGAGATTTTTAGTTGGTTTCAATTTTAAGTTGCTACCAATGGGTGCGCGAGACTACTCTACATATTACTTGAGTTTAGCTGCCAGGCAGATGCTGGGAACGCATTCTTAAAATCTCTGTCTCTAGTAGCAAGACGCGCAGCGCGCATTAAATTAGAATCTAAAATCTAAAATCTAAAATCTAAAATCATCAAATGTCCGATCTCATTTTATTTTGGCACCGCCGCGACTTGCGAATTTGTGACAACATCGGACTGGCTGCGGCGCGCCAGCAAAGCCCGAAAGTAGTCGGTATTTTTTGTCTCGATCGCGCTATTCTCGATCGCGATGACGTAGCGCCAGCCAGAGTTAAATATATGATAGGTTGCTTGCGCAATCTCCAGCAACGTTACAGGGAAGCAGGCAGTCAATTGCTGGTAATTCAAGATGAACCGAGTCGCGGCATCCCAAAATTAGCAACGGCTATAAATGCTAAAGCAATATTTTGGAATTGGGACGTTGAACCCTACGCAAAACAGCGCGATCGAGCCGTATTAACTGCCCTCCAACAAGCCGGAATTCGAGTCGAAAACTTTTGGGATCAACTGCTGCATTCCCCCGACGAACTGCGCAGCGGTACGGGGCAACCATACACAGTTTACACCCCTTTTTGGAAAAATTGGATCGCCAAACCTAAAGCCGAACCAGTAGAAACATTGGCGATAACCAGTCTCAAACAATTGACCGGATTGACAGCAGAAGAACAAGACAATGCGAATCGATCGGGCGCAATGCAACTGCTGCCGACAGCAAAAAATTTGGGGTTTATTTGGGACAATCCATTAGTTATCGAACCCGGAGAAGATGCAGCGCGACAAAAGTTGACACAATTCTGCGATCGGGCAATTTACGAATACCAAGAACAGCGCAATTTTCCAGCAGCAAATGGCACATCTCAACTCAGCGCTGCGCTTAAATTTGGCGCGATCGGCATCCGCACTGTTTGGCAAGCAACTCAAACATTAATGGAGAATTGCCACAGCGAAGAAATGCAGGCAAATATCCGCACTTGGCAACAAGAATTAGCATGGCGGGAATTTTACCAACACGCCATGTATAACTTCCCCAAACTAGCAGATGGTCCCTATCGCGAACCATTCAAAAACTTTCCTTGGGATGATAGCGAACAACTCTTTCAAGCGTGGTGCGAAGGGCAAACCGGCTATCCAATTGTTGATGCAGCAATGCGACAGGTAAATCAAATAGGTTGGATGCACAATCGCTGCCGGATGATAGTCGCCAGTTTCCTCACCAAAGACTTAATTATTAACTGGCAGCGGGGCGAAAAATACTTCATGCAAAAATTGATAGATGGCGACCTTTCTGCTAACAATGGCGGCTGGCAGTGGAGCGCATCGAGCGGCATGGACCCGAAACCTTTGCGCATATTTAATCCCGCCAGCCAAGCTCAAAAATTCGACCCAGAAGGCGAATATATTCGGCATTGGGTGCCTGAATTGCGCGGAGTAGATACGAAACTGTTATTAACAGGAAATATTACACCTTTAGTGCGGAAAACTCTCGGTTATCCCGAACCAATTGTAGACCACAACCTGCAGCAGCGAAAATTTAAGGAGCTTTACAACGAGCAAAAAACATAGCCACAGGAAGAAGAAAGCTGTGTATATTTTAATAGGATTGGTGCATTACTGTTCGCTAATTAACCCTATGTTCGTAAAAAAGGTTCTCAAAAAAAGACTTTACAAAGGGCTGAAATCGCTATAGATTACAGCTTACAGCTCTCGATGCGAGAGAAAGCTCACCTGCGAGAGAAGAAGAACCAACCCAACCCCCAAACCCCCGAAGGTATACCGGGAGGTGTCCCCGTGGTGCTTGCTTTAGATTAAACGTCAGGTCATCGTACTTCAACCACTCTTTCCTCCCCTTTCTCCTCTTTCGCCAACCGACACGATCGCCCAGCTTGCATTCAGTGTCATAATCAATTTTACCGCCTACTTCCAACCAGATTTTTTTCTGGACGCTAAAGCCAAAGTGACCCTGACTGTATTTTACCCACAATTGGTCGATCGTCCGCAAATCATCGCAAGGAAAATTCACGATCGATTCCCTATTAAAATAGCCTTCATTCTCCCGTCTCGCAGCTTTTAACATCACCTTGAATGTTTCCTCATCCGCCTCTTTCCACTTCCCGGCCGCCAATAAATCCCGCAGGCGAGTATAGTCAACTCCCCGCGCCGATTTAAGCTGTACCGAAACATCGGCAACCGTGGGCGGAATCGATTCCCGCAGATAACTCAACCAATCTTGCATCGACTGCGGCCGCTTTTCCGGTTCGGATGCCATCCCTTTTTCTATTGCTAAACTCACCCAATCTTTCACCCCAAAATTTTTCGCAGGTGGCAACACTTCATTTCTAAAATGCCGATTGAGAGAAGCTGTGGGCACTTTTCCCGTTACTGCATAATATAAAGATGCAGCTAAAGCATAAATATCAACCGTTGGTTGACCGCTACCTTCGATATGCTGTTCCCAAGGAGCAAAAGCAGGGTTGTGAGGATGTTTGCTACTAATAATAGTTGGCATTAATTCACTTGCAAGACCAAAATCAATTAATACCGCTTGCCCGTTGGGACGCAACATAATATTACCCGGATGGGCATCTCGATGGACAATTCCTGCTTGGTGAACATCCATTAATGCTTCTCCAATTTGGCGGATAATTGCCACTGCTTCCGCATCCGGGAATCGCCCTCGCTGCTGTACTGCAGCAAATAAACTTTGCCCGACTACTAAATCCATTACCAAACAGTGAAGGCCTTTTTCCTCAAACAAATCGCTAATGCGGACAATTCCAGGATGCGCGTTTTGGCAAAATTTTGCTAAGATTTGCCCTTCGCGGATAAATCTACGGACAAAGTTGGGATATTCCGGGTCATTTTGCAAACTCACATTCGGTGTTTTGAGGACAACTTGATAGTTAAGTTGCAAGTGTGTGGCCTTGTAAGTCATGCCAAATCCCCCCATTCCCAGGATGTCGTCGATGCGGTAGGGGCGAGTTTTGAGGATTTGTCCGGGCGTCCACAGCATGGCAGGTTGGTTAAATTCTCTCTAAGTGCTAATTATGATAAACTGTCTCGCCTTTAAAAAGCAATGAAGAGGAAGCATTCTCAGGATCTATACCAATTTTTTATGAGGCTGCATAGAATCCGATCCCCCCTAGCCCCCCTTAAGAAGGGGGGGACCGGAAGCACTCTTAAAGTCCCCCTTCTTAAGGGGGATTTAGGGGGATCGAGATCTGTGAAACTTCACATTAATTGGTATTGCGCACTCCGATAAAGAAATCCGGTTTTTAGAAAATCTCTCGGTGACAATGCGTATTATCGTAAAAACCAGGTTTCTGCACTAAAGTCCTTACTACAAACATTAAATTCAAGCAGTTTGTTTGACAGGATGCAGCGGAAAGAAAACAGCGGGCGACACGCAGAAAAAATCAGCAAGTTTTTGGATGTGTTCCGCCGTAAGCTGGCGCTTTTCATGGAGACTATCGGAGATAATAGACTCGGTTTTGAAAATAGGAACGAGGTCTTTTTGCCGGAGTTCAAATTCTTCGATCGAAGCCTTTAAAAGTTCTACTCCATAAATATCGGGTATGGGTTCTAAAGTTTGTTCGTACTCATAAACAAGCATTCCCAATAAGTTGAGGTAATCGCGTTCGTCGGGAGTCAGTTCGCCTTTGTCCAATAGAGAGTCGATCGCTCCTTGAGTTGCGATTAATTCATTCTCCACAGTTATGGGTCGCGGTGGAAATAATTTAAGCAATTCAATATAAGCATTAGAGTTATTCATGAGATTATTCGCTCTTAATAGAACACAATATTATCATATATACTCTCTGTTGCGACAAATCGCAGTACAATCGATCGGTATTGCATATAAGGAATTTCCCCATGTCAGAACAATTTTCTACAGAAATTAGCGATCGCATCTGCACTCACATGAACGACGACCACGCTGATGCTGTCGCGCTTTACGCTCGAGTATTTGGCAGCCAACCGGATGCAGAATCAGCTCAAATGCTGGCCATTGATGCGAACGGCATGGATTTAACCGCTCAAATCAAGGGCGAAACTTTACCTGTGCGAGTTAAATTCGATCGACCTTTGAAAGATGCTGAAGATGCTCACCACACTCTGATTGAGATGGTAAAACAAGCCAGAAAAGTTGCTAAATAGCCAACTGTCTCCTATTCTGTTATAATTTAAAGGTTCGTAGTGGGGACTTGAGTCCTTAAAATGACTGAAGTCCTTACTACGAACAGTATTTTTAAGAAAATTTAAACCGGGCATCTAAAATATCAAATAAAATGACAGAAAATTCCTCTCAACCCAAAGCTGGCGATACCGTCAAAAAAACTAAAAATAATGCCTTCGAGGCACTGGTAAAACAGATAGATTTGATGATCCGCGCCCGCTATCCGCTGTTGTACGTTGTCGGCGCGGAAGAGGAACCGATAGAAACAGTAATTGACCACGTAGCGCTGCAAGTCACTCCCGCCCGCCGGGTATTGTATTGGGATATCGTGCGCGGCTGGGAAGACAACGGTTCTGGAAAAGGTTCGGTAATGGCGGCGCTCGATCGCATCGGCAAAACTGCTGTTGAAGAATATACTGTATTCGTATTGCGGGATTTGCACCCGATTTTGAAATATCCCTACACAGAAAGAAATGCGCCGGTCGTCCGGGAATTGCGCAATTTAACGCGGGAATTGAAGCGCAGCAAAAAAACCATAATTCTCACTTCTCACGCGCTGGAATTGCCGGAAGAATTGCGCGAAGAAATTACAGTAATTGATTTCCCTTTGCCCAACATTCAAGAAATCAATCATTTAATTTCCCACGTCGTGGAAAAACCGGAACAGTTGCAAGTGGGCGGTTTGGCCAAGGAACAGTTGGTGAAAGCTTGTCAGGGTTTGAGCCGCGCCAGAATCCGGCGGGTTTTAGCGAAAGCTTTGGCGGCCAAACAGCAAATTAATGACTCAGATATTGAGGGAGTTTTGGAAGAGAAACAGCAAGCAATTCGCCAAACCGGAATTTTGGAGTTTTTTAACTCCAGAGAATCCCTCAAAAATGTGGGCGGATTGGAAAATTTAAAGCAGTGGGTTAAGATGCGGCAAGATGCGTTTACTGACGAAGCGCGCCGCTACGGCATACCGAATCCTAAGGGAGTTTTGTTAGTAGGAATTCAGGGAACGGGAAAATCCTTATCGGCGAAAACTATTGCTTGCGAATGGCGTTTGCCACTGCTGCGTTTGGATACTGGGAGATTGTTTGGTGGTGTCGTCGGGGAAAGCGAAAGCCGCGTGCGGCAAATGATTCAATTAGCAGAAGCCATCGCTCCTTGCGTGTTGTGGATTGATGAAATAGATAAAGCTTTCGGTAACATTATCAGCGGTGGCGACGGCGATTCGGGAACTTCGCGCCGGGTATTTGGCAGTTTGATTACTTGGATGCAGGAAAAAACCAGTCCGGTGTTTATTGTCGCCACTGCAAATAACGTGCGGATTTTGCCGGCTGAGTTGTTGAGAAAAGGGCGATTTGACGAAATTTTCTTTTTGAATTTGCCCTCAGAATCGGAACGGCAAGATATTTTTAAAGTGCATTTGCAGCGGTTGCGGCCGACTAGATTGCGCGAGTTCGATTTGGCAGCTTTGGCGAAGTGCGCGGAGAATTTTAGCGGTGCGGAAATCGAGCAAGTTGTGATTGATGGATTGTACCGTGCCTTCGGCACTTTTGTTAGCGGACAGCGGCGGGATTTGACAACGGAAGATATTTTGAGGTCGATCGAAGATACAGTACCATTAGCTGCGATCGCGCGATCGCAAATTGAAGATTTGAAGCGCTGGGCGGCGGAAGCCGGAGCTCGCACGGCTTCTAGCGATACTCAATTAATTGATGAATTGAAACGCTACAGCCGGCGGCGGGGAATAGATTCGATCGACAATTAATTAAGTGGAAGGAAGAAGGAAGTGCGGCAACGCATGTTGTAGCGGATGTAGCGGATGAGTTGTTGGCGAGTGCACGGTTTAGCGGACGATTGTGAATGTTAGTCACCAGAAGGAAAAAGGTTTGCAGGATAATGGTTGAAAAATAACAGATCTGGCAGCTCGCTCAACCAAAGCGTTTCCACCGTCTGGCTTGATGAGCCGCCTTTTTGCTGTCTCCCAACACAAGCATACTTGTAAATTATCGACCGGAGAAGATATTATTCCCCTTATTCTGGCAAAGAAATCGGCTGAATGTATTGAGAATTAGCGCGCACGTAACAGCCTTGCCTCGTCAGCATCCAAGGTTGACCGTTCTCCATTAAAATCGCATTTGTTCCCCTAAGTTCAGCAGCAATTGTATCTCGATCGATCTTATAAACTTGTTTGATTGCTCCATTTGGTTTCTGGCGGCAATTGAGTTCTCCATCTCGCGACGTAACCCGCCAATAAGGCCAAGTTGACCATCCTGCTGTTTCGGTCAACCAAGTATTTGCATTGCTGGCCGTGTAGTCGCCCTTACTGTTAGCGCGCGGTAAAGATTCGACTAAATTAACTTTAAATTTCTGACCCACAGAAGGACAATTTGCTCCTCCTTTCACTTTCCAAGTCACGTCGGCACCCCATTGTCCGTTTCTACCCACTTGATGCCTGACAATATCGATATCTCCCGTACAAACTATTGTTTTGCCAGGACCGATCGCCCGATCTTCAAATGTTCCGGTATAGTAGTAAGAACCCGCCGCACCTTCAGCACGGGTTATATTAATATAACCCATAAACTGCCGATTGCCTACTTTAGTATGATAAAAACCTGCGGTATTCTTGCCATTTTCGGATAGGTTTAAGGAAGTTTTTCCCGTGTGATTGATATAAGTAGTAGCGCTGGCAGCAGCGCACCAAAATAAAGACAAAACTCCTGCTGACAACCAAATATAATGTTTGTTCATTGCAATACCTCGCACATCATTCTATTAATCACTGCACCAACATGGCGTCAATTCGCTATTAGTGTCAGGATGCGCTTTCCGCATCTTAGCGCTAATATTACTTACGTATTATAAACTCAAAAAACAGGAAATTTTACTTAAGTTGTAAGTAGCAACTGATGGATTGCATTACAAAAACTTGGCTGTTGACTATTCCGGAGTGAGTCCCGATAAATAAGCGGTAAGGTGCGCGGTGCGAACCCCTACAGTAATACCCGCTTAATTCCTGTCTGTTTTATATATAGCTAGCAGTCAAAATACTTTACCAGTCGCTCGATCGAGTGTCACTCATTCTACCTATTACTGTATATTTATCAAATATTCAGGGTGATGATCCTTCCCTTGAGGCTGATTGTTTTTAAGACTCGATTTAAATCCCCATCTTAACAGCAGACAATCGCTCTCAACTATCAACTGATGAGGTTCGCGAGCGGGGACGCTCGCACTCACAAATGTTTGCTTCACCCTACTTCAGGTCACTTCAACTCTCTTCAGTAGAGATCGCCCGCATTACCCACACTTCGGGCTTTAACGTACAACTCATTGCAGGTGTCAACAGCCAGAAGCACAATATATTTATATACGTAAGTAAGGAGCTGCGATGTCAGCGAATTTTACGGATATTCAAGTAGATTCACGGCGGTTTGTAAAGAAACGTAAAAGTTCCGGAAACGCAGTTTCTGTGGCAGAAATAAAGAGTTTCTGGGTTTGAAGGCTAAAATAGTCGGGTTTATGGGAGGTTGAAAAAACTTGACAAATGCGATTTAAAGTTTGAAGAAAAATCTATCATTTTTAGATGGAGAATAAATCATGATAAACTCTCAATTAGCAGTTATCTTAGAGATGACGCAAACAATTAATCCTCAAATTGAGAGCGATCAAAAGTTTGAAATCAACTGGAAAAATTTTCGCCAATTGTCGGCTGGAATGCTAGTGAGAAAAGTTGCACGATTTTTGGGCGATCGAGCTTGGGAGCCGATCGATTCTGAAAACTGGATGCAGCGCAGCAACGATATTTTGCAGGTATTGACGGGTCTTACAGGTTCAGGAGAAGAGGCAATTGCACTTCAAGCATTTACTAATCATCGAGTATTTCGACCTGCCTGCACGATTTTAATGTTAATTGGCGGGCTGCGCGATCGTTGCAGGTTCAGAGAAATTATCGCCAGATTCAAACACGCACCAATACTCGATCGACCGCTTGACTGAGACCTAGAGTTAGATGGGAAATTTCCCGATCGGAAATCATAAAAAATCGGGAATTGTGACATTAATTGATGAAGTTTGAAGCTACCAATAAATTGCCAAATTATGCAAAGTACAAGTTACAAACCGGAATTCAGCCTAAGTCCGCGCGAAAAAGCGATCGCACAATTAGTAGCCCAAGGTTTGCCAAATAAATGCATTGCCAAACATTTAAATATCAGTCACTGGACGGTGGCTACTTACGTGCGTCGAATTTTTATCAAACTCGGTGTTTGCTCTAGAACAGCGATGGTTGCTTTTTTGATGAAAGAAAATTTGCTTTGGGATCGATAACAAGTACAGTGCGAGCGTCCCTGCTCGCACGGGTAATGAGAGAGTGCATTGCGAGCGAAAACGATCGCGCAGTTTAACAAGTACAGTGTGCGATCGTCCCCGCTCGCGCGGATAATAATTTTGCTCGCAGGGGGAGCAAAAAATCAACTATGCCATACTCAAAGAACGAGAAGAACTTCTCAGAAAATCCAACAATTCTCGATTAACAGTTTGCGGAACTTCCTGCTGAATCCAGTGACCGCAATTCGGGATTAATTTCAACTTAAACGGTGCCGCAATTAATCTATCTAAACCTTCCACCAATTTGCGACTCAAAAACGCATCTTCTTCTCCCCAAAGTACCAAAGTCGGTACTGTAACTGGTTCCTGTTTTTGCCCCCAAGCTAAAAGTCGATCGGGATGAAATATTTGCCGGTAATAATTCATCACCGCCGCTAACACTCCCGGCTTTGACAAAGCGGCTTGATAAATCTGAGTTTCCTCGGCACTAAAAGCCCCTTTGCGAATTGCTTGTCCCTGCAACACATTTTTCACGAAATCTTGCAAATTTTGCTGGATCAACCATTCAGGAATTCCCGGAACCTGAAAAGCCAAAAAGTGCCAACTGCGGCGTAACTGATCGAAATTGCTCGCCATTTCTTGTACGAATCGCTGCGGGTGAGGGGCGTTTAAAATTGCCAAACGGTTGAGTTTTTCGGGGAATTGTTGAGCTAAATGCCACGCGATCGCGCCTCCCCAATCGTGACCTACAATGTGAGCTTTAGCATAGCCCAGGCGATCTATTAATCCGCGAATATCCGTACTTAGCGTATCTAAATCGTAACCGCTTGCCGGCTTGTCCGAATCGTTGTAGCCGCGCAAATCCGGCACTACAACTTTAAAATGGCGCGCTAAAGCCGGGATTTGATACCGCCAAGCATACCAAAATTCGGGGAAGCCGTGCAGGAGCAAAACAAGTTCGCCCTCGCCTCGAGCAACGCAGTGCAAGCGGATATTGTTTGTTTCGACAAAGATATGTTGCTGTTCGGGTTCCAAAGATTTCATAGAAAGAAGGAAGAAGGAAGAAGGAAGAAGGAAGAAGGAAGAAGGAAGAAGGAAGAAGGACTGAGTTATCCTTAACTTTTCCATCTCAACAGTGACCTCGCCGATTCAATAATAGCACATTGCGCCGATCGCTCTTCGCAATTTTGCTGCGATTAATAACGAAGAAGTAATAAGTAAAATGCTGGAAATTTTCGCTTTTAACAACGGCGGAGGCGATTCAATAATACCACAATTTCGTCGATCGCCCGTCGCAATTCTGCGGATGGTCGATCGGATTGATTGACAACAATGCTAAAGGCTAGGGGTTCGTAATTAGGTAATTCTACATAGCCAGACAGTGCGGAAACTCCACTCAAAGTTCCGGTTTTTGCTTGCAAAATAACTCGATTTGATGTATTGTTAAAGCGATTTTTCAAAGTACCGCTTTCGCCGCCAACTGGCAAAGATGCGCGGTAAACAGAACCAACAGGTGAATTAGCTATCAATCTTAATGTTTGCACCAACGCTTCTGGACTGACTAAATTGTGGCGGGACAATCCCGAACCGTCAGCTAATCTGTAGCTGTTTGGATTTACCCCTAATTGAGTTAAAGCAGTTTTTAACTCTTGCAAGCCGATGTCGCTGCTATCTGTTTGCTGTGCGGGTATTTTGCTTGTAGTTTTCCCCAGCAATCTCAACAAAACTTCGGCATAAACATTATCGCTTTCCCGATTTGTTTCTTTAATTAATTCCGCCAATGGAGGTGATTCGACGGCGGCTAATTCTTGAGTGAAATTGCGGTAAGTCGATGCAACAGAAGTTCGATCGACCTTAATTCCCGCACCCGCCAACACTTGTTGAAATCGCTGCAAAAAATTGTTTGCGGGATTGACAACTGCGACATAAACTGGTTCGGATGCGGCACCAACTCGCAACTGCCCGCTAACTCGAATTAACGCCCGATCGAACTCTCTCCCTACTTCCACAAACTCTCGATCGTTCTGCCCAACAGTTACAGATTTATTCTGAATTTGCCATTGATTTGTAAGTTGGGGTTCTGCAAAAGCAACTTTTAGAGGTTGTCCGATCGACTGCGGCGAAAGAATCAGTTCTATTGAATTGCGATCGAATATCAAACTGTTAATTGGCGCGCCATATCCCGCTTGCGCGTCTTCCCATTCCCAATTCGGATTGACTGCATTTCCCTGAAAATAATTGTCATCGCCGATTAACTCATTTACTTGACTGATTCCCCGCTGTTGCAACTGCTGCGCCAAGGATTTTAATTGAGTTCCCGCAAGGCTCGGATCGCCCCTACCGACAACGTACAAACTGTTATTTTCTCCACCGTAAACAACAGTCCGAATCCGAAAATTTGCCCCGAGTTTTAGCAAAGCAGCCGCAGTAGTTAACAGCTTGACATTCGATGCTGGAATAAAATATTTTTGGGCATCGCGACTGTAGAGAATCGGTGCAGCAGATAGAGGTTGAATTAAAATGCCCCAGCGCGATCGACTAAATTCAGGACGGTTTGCGATCGCCTCAATTTTCGCCCCCAATTGCCCAGTACAAATATCCCCAGATTCCCCGCCTGTTTGAGCGACAGCCGCTGGCGAAAAACCCAGTACCAGCGCCACCAAACTAACTGCAAATTTTTTCATTCTTTAGTAGTAGATCGCTTGATTTGTCAATTACTAAAATAGATATTATATCATGTCCTGTCTGTTGACCTCAATAAGATTAGTTCGTAGGGGCGGTGCCCCCGTGCCCGCCCCCGAGAGACTTTAGTTCGCAAAAAGAGCGGACTAAAGTCCACACTACAAACCGTTTGTTATGTATGGTAATCGAGCGGACATGAGATTACAATGTTTGGCAAGCAGTTTTCAAGCAGAGGCCGCAACCATGACTAGCAAAAAGACTCGGCGCAATTTTATTTTGGGCAGTATGGCTGTCGCGGGCACAATTGCAGGCGTAAAAGCGATCGAACAGCCAAATTCAGAAACAGCCGAAGCATCCAACGACATCGCAGCGGCAGTAACGGGAAAAATGCCAGAAAGAATGTTAGGAAAAACTGGCGTAAAACTACCGATTTTCGGTTTGGGAGGCGCGGGACAAACACCGCTGTCGCAGCAGGGAAGAACGGCCGAAGCAGTGGCGCAAATTCAACGGGCGATCGAACTCGGAATCCGCTATTTTGATACAGCAGCCGATTACGGCCCGAGTGAAGAAAATTTAGGAAAAGTGCTGCCAGCTTATCGATCGCGCGTGTTTTTAGCAACAAAAACCTCGGCGCGCGATCGAGATGGTGCGTGGAGAAATTTAGAACGTTCTTTGCAAAGATTGAAAACCGATCGGCTCGATTTGTGGCAGTTGCACCATGTTTCATTTAAAGAAGAATTAGACCAGATTTTCAGCGCGAACGGGGCAATAAGGGCGATCGAAGAAGCCAAACAGCAAAAAATCATCCGTTTTTCTGGCATTACCGGACATCACGAACCTGCGATTATTGCGGCGGGATTAAAACGCTATCCTTTCGACACAACATTAATCTCCCTCAACGCCGCCGAAAAACACCATCCCCGTTCCTTTGTGGCCAACGCTTTACCGATTGCCAAATCCAAAAACATCGGCGTAATTGCGATGAAAGTTCCGGCTTACGGCAAGTTGTTTAAAAACAAAGTTTTGGATGGAATGCACCAAGCAATGGGCTACACGCTTTCGCTGCCGGGGGTGCATTGCTGCGTGATTGCTGCCGAATCGGTGAAGCAGTTGGAAGAAAATTTTAAAGTAGCCCAAGCATTTAAACCACTGAGTCAGGCCCAAATGGCAGCCATAGAAAAACGAACTGCTGTTGCTTGGGAAGAAAATACATTTTTCCGCCAGTGGACTTAGATTTGGTGTTGCCAAATGCGGGGCGATCGCATTTATGCTAAAGAAAGTGGGTTTTTTTGCGAATCCTTGCATTTAAACCAAAGATTCAAATAAAAAACCCGGTTTCTGGCTGCCCGTGAGTAAGTGCTTGTGTTAATATTGAACGGTAATTACAAATCCAAGTAGAAAGGGTTAAAAAATAAAACCTCCTTAAAACTAACCCTTTGACGTTACTCTCGATTCGATCGTTCATCAACAGGACATTTTTTAATGAAATTAGAAATTAAGAACTTAGGCGTTGTTAAGCAAGCTGAAATTGATTTGAAACCTTTAACTGTTTTCATTGGTCGCAATGGTGAAGGCAAAACTTGGGCGGCATATACTTTGTCAGCTATTTTCGGAGAACAAGGATACAAAAATTATTTAAAAGCTTACCTTGACGGGAATACCAGACAGACTTATTCAACTATAGATAGCGCGCTTCAGCAACTTATAGCTGAAGGTAATGCAAAAATTGATGTGATTCAATTTGCTAATGAATTTGCAGAAATTTATATTAATGATGTAGCGAGTTTGACTCCCAAATGGATGCAATATTTTATGGCTACAGAGCGAGCAAATTTTGACAATTTGCAAGTACAGTTTAATTTAGCATCAACCAAAGCCGATTTTTTGGAAAGAATCAAATTAGCGGCAGCTCAGAGACAAATTTCTTTAGGTTTACTAAATTCTCTCAAAGAATCAGGAGATAAAATATTATATTTTTATTTAGGCGATCGCCAAAAAATAAGCAATCTTCCTCAAAAAGCGATTAAGCAATTTGTATTTCATGAAATTTTCCAGCTTTTACATAGAGCATTTTATGCTTATCTATATACATTTCCTACGGAAAGAACAACTTTTATAACTTTTCCCTTTAGTTCTTTTCAAGCTAGAAAATTTAGCAGTGAAAGTCTTTTAAAGGAAACAGATTCATCTAAACTTGACCTACAAGTTACGCCTTTAATTGAACCCGTAAGACGTTTTTTGGAGATGATTTTTGTTAGCTATGACAATAAAAAAGATAGGGAAGTGGAAATCAAGGAAAATCCGCAGGTAGGGGAATATGTCATGTTGGCTGATTTTTTGGAAAAAGAGATACTACAAGGAAAGGTAGATTTTGAAACCTCTGATTTGCGAAAAGAAATACTTTTTCAAATTCAAGAAAACACCAAACTGGAGATGCCTATTGTTTCGTCAATGGTAAAAGAACTAGCTCCCTTAGTTCTGTGTTTGCGCTATTTAGTTGAACCCAATGAGTTGCTAATAATTGACGAGCCAGAAATGAATTTACATCCAGCAGCTCAAGTAGAAATCGCTGAATTCTTGGCGATGCTAGTAAATGCTGGATTGCAGGTCTTAATTACCACTCACAGTCCGTACATTGTTGACCATCTTGCTAATCTCATGCAAGCCGCCAAGCATCAAGATCCAGATAGCATTAAAGAAATGTTTTACTTAGAGCGATCGGATGCTTTTATTTCTCAAGATAAAGTGTCAATCTATTTATTTGAGGATGGAACAGCTAAAAATATTCTCAGTGAGGAAGGTACAATAAATTGGGAAACTTTTGGTCGAGTCTCTGATGATGTTTCTCGAATCTATGGTAATTTATTGAAAATTAAAGATTGAGAGACAGTTAATGCCTTTTGAAAGTTCGCCTTGGGAAATTTTGCTTTTATCCTCCTGTTTGCTACCAGGTCAAACCTTTTTTAAAGAAAGTAAAGCTTCAGTCAAAGTAGAACCCCAAGCAGGTGAAACTATACTTTTTTTCAATATAGACGAGCAATCAAATCCCGGTTGCAAGTTGCGTCAATTTTTATGGGGAACAGAAACAGGTCAAAAAATTTGCGATCTGATAGTCTTTTATGCTAAAGGGAGCGATCGCGTCATCTGTTTTGTAGAATTAAAAGATAATATGAGCGATCTAGGTCATGCAACAGAGCAAGTAATTAATACCTACAACGCTCTCAAAGTACATCTGAAAAAGTCTTATATTGCAAAAGCATTTATTTCTGCTAATGCAGGTTCTTCACCCCGCGAACATCAGGAATATCAGAACAAGTTATTTAAGGTGTTTGGACAAAATAATTTTGACTTTAATAGCAGGAGTAATGATGCTTTAGGCGATTTATTGCGAGGCATAATACCTAAAACAGGTGGAGGAAAGCGGAAAAATAAAAAGTAGAAAATATATTTCACGAGCCTTCTATAACTTATTAGATAACGCAATTCAAAAACTTCTGGTTTTCAAGAAAGTCAAGCTTCAGTTACAGTATAACCACAAGCGGGTGAAACGATACTTGTTTCAATAATTCCGTATTTCTCTGGTTGGCAGAATGCGATCGCCCGTGTTAAAAAAGTAACAATCATACCAGATCGCGCTTTGAACTTTCCTTGATTTTAATCGACAAATCTCGGGATTTAAGTCAAGCCCATAGGTGTTAACTTAGGACTAAAATTCACCAAAAATCTCGTTTTTATGCTTAGTCTAGATCCCCCTAAATCCCCCTGAAGAAGGGGGACTTTGAGTACTCCGAATCCCTTCATTAAGAAGGAGAACTTTGAGTACTCCGAGTCCCTTCCTTAAGAAGGGGAACTGAAATCGCTTCCGGTTCCCCCCTTCTTAAGGGGGGCTAGGGGGGATCGCTTCCGGTTCCCCCCTTCTTAAGGTAGGGGGGATCGAAATTTCATGCTTCAACAGCAGTTTCCTCAAATTCAAGTTTGAAAAACTATTTTTCCCAACATTCATTTAATCTAATGAAGACCGATCGAACCCCCCAAAGCCGAGGATTTCCATTGCAGCTTGTCTTGATTGTTCCTTTTGTCTTGCAAATATTTGGGGCAGTGGGTTTAGTTGGGTATCTATCCTTTAAAAACGGACAGAAAGCTGTTAACGACTTGGCAGCGCAGTTGATGGATCGCACCGGCGATGTCGCGGACGAACACTTGAAATCTTATCTCTCCGTTCCCCACAGGATAAGTCAGATCAACGCCGAAGCGTTGCGGATGGGTTGGCTTAACGGACGCGATCGCAAAGCAGCCGGCAAATTCTTCTGGCATCAAATGCAAGCCTACGATTTAACCTACATTGCCCTGAACTTACCCACGGGGGAGGGAGCCGGAGCCGCACGTTACGATGGCAAAACCATCA
This sequence comes from Oscillatoriaceae cyanobacterium Prado104, assembly GCA_025454405.1. Classification (GTDB taxonomy): domain Bacteria; phylum Cyanobacteriota; class Cyanobacteriia; order Cyanobacteriales; family Microcoleaceae; genus Microcoleus. Next base: position 202,966 of record JALOON010000001.1, read on the forward strand.
CCATTGATGACACCCGCACTAAGTCGCCCAGTTTGCCGAAGAACAGTAATACTTACCTCACTGACAGCGCGGGAAATCCCACAACATTGCTCGCAACATCTGTGTGGGACACTTTCGAGCAACCGTTCTACGCAAAGGCGGTAAAAGCTGGAAAACCTATTTGGGTAGGGATCTACACTTACTACGATCCCGCCTATCCTCCCTATATTGTCGCCTCCGCCAGCCGTCCGGTTTATGGGGCGAACCAACAATTGCTGGGTGTGGTGGGAGCCGATATTCACCTCTCCAAACTAAGCGATTTCTTGCGCAATATGGATGTCAGTCGCATCGGGCGGGTTTTCATCCTGGAGAGGGATGGAATGTTGGTTGCCAATTCCAGCAAATACCAGCCCTTTGTCGTGAAGAACCAAGAAATCCAGCGCCTCCCGGCAACAGCCAGCCCCGATCCCGTTATCGGCTCGATCGCGCGGCAACTCCAGCAGCAGTTTTCCAACTTTCAAAGCATCGCACAACAGCAAAATTTGCGATTTGAGGTGCAAGGAGAACCCCACTACGTGCAGGTTACGCCCTGGCACGATGAATACGGCTTAGATTGGTTGGTAGTTATCGGCGTGCCGGAAAGTGCTTTTATGGGAGAAATCGCCGCCAACACCCGCACGACAATATTCCTTTGTTTCGCCGCGTTGGCGATCGCATCATTCCTCGGAGTGCTCACCTCGCGCTGGATTGCTAAACCCTTGCTGAGTCTGAATCGAGCCACCTCGACAGTTGCCAAAGGCGACTTAGATCGCACCGTTGCCGCCAGCAACATCCAGGAAATCAACAGCCTCGCCAACGGGTTTAACCAGATGGCACAGCAACTGCGCGAATCCTTCACCGCTTTAGCAAACAGCAATATCGAGTTGGAAGAACGGGTAGAAAAGCGCACAGCCCAACTAAAACAAGCTGCATTAGCTGCCGAAGTTGCCAATCGCACCAAAAGCGAGTTTCTCGCCAACATGAACCACGAATTGCGGACTCCACTCAATGGCATTCTCGGCTATGCCCAAATCCTCCAACGCGATCCCGCCACCACCGAGAAACAGCAAAAAGGTTTGCACGTAATTCACCAGTGCGGTTCCCACTTACTGACACTGATTAACGACATTTTGGATCTTGCCAAATTGGAAGTGCAAAAAATGGAACTCTACCCGCAGGATTTCCATCTCGCAAACTTCCTTTCCACCACAACAGACATCTGCCGCATCAAAGCCGAGCAAAAAGGCATTGCTTTCCATTACCAATGCGCTGCCAATCTACCCATCGCCGTTTATGCCGACGACAAACGCCTGCGCCAGGTGTTGCTCAACCTGCTGAGTAATGCCGCCAAGTTTACTGATTTTGGCAGCGTGACATTTACAGTCGAAGTTGTTGAGCATGGGGAAGAGGAAAATACTTCGTCCGCGCGCCTGCGCTTCCAAGTTCGAGACACCGGGATTGGCATTCCTGCTGACAAATTGGCAACGATCTTTTTACCTTTCGAGCAAGCGGGAAAGCGCGATCGCAACAGCGAAGGCACGGGATTGGGACTGGCCATCAGCCAGCAGATCGTCCAACAAATGGGCAGTTCCATCCAAGTCTGCAGCACTCCTGGTAAAGGCAGCAGTTTCTGGTTTGAGGTACAGTTACCTCTAGCATTAAACTGGACGCTGGGACAAGCGATCGCCCACCGCAAAGCCATCGGCTACCAGGGGGAACGGCGCAAAATTTTGACGATCGACGATCGCGCTGAAAATCGTGCGGTGTTGGTGGGAATGCTGGCTCCTCTGGGCTTCAAGTTGGCAGAAGCTGAAAACGGAGAAAGCGGACTTGAAAAAGCCATCCAAATGCGCCCGGACTTGATTATCACCGATGTGAGGATGGCTGACATGACTGGACTGGAAATGGTTCGCCAACTGCGCCAACTACCGGATTTTGCCCGCACTCCAATTATTGTCTCCCCCGCCAGTTTGTCGCAGGTGAATATACAGGCAGCGATCGATGCCGGGTGCGATACTTTTTTGCCCAAACCGATCGAGTTGGCGGGGTTGCTGGGTGAGTTACAGAAACATCTTGAATTGCATTGGATTTATGAAAACCCACCTGCAGCAACAGAAACTCAAGCCGTTGTTTCCGAAATAACTGATTGGGTGGTGCCGCCCAAAGAGGAACTAGCAGCGCTCTATCGGGCAGCACGGGACGGATTTATGAGCGATGTCCAGCAGGAAGCCAATCGTCTCAAACAAATTAATTCACAATACGCGCCTTTTGCCAACAAAATGTTAGAATTGAGCCAAAGGTTTGAAGATGAAATGATTCTTAATTTAATAGAAACTTATGTAATTACACGCTGAAAAGAATCAATTTTCTCAAATATAGCGATCGCAAATAATTTGTAAATATCTTGCTTCCTCCCCTAAGTAAGGCGAGGGTTGGGGTGGGGGAAAATTTTTACAAATGATTCTATGACTGCTATATACCGCATATTTTTTAATTTCGACTTGGATTATTAATTATTTCTAGGAGTACAGCATGGTTGTTGAAGTCGCCGTTCAAACAGGAACAATTCTCGTGGTGGATGATAATCCCACAAATATTCAGGTTTTGTTTGATGTGTTGAGCGAGATCGGCTATCGAGTGGCGATCGCCAAAAGTGGTGAAGCAGCCCTGCAACGCCTCGAATCCTATCACCCGGATCTGATTTTGTTGGACGTAATGATGCCGGGAATCGATGGATTTGAACTTTGTCAGCGACTCAAAGCAAATCCTGTTACTCGCGACATTCCCGTGATTTTCATGACAGCCCTCTCCGAGACTGTGGATAAAGTAAAAGGATTGAGCCTGGGGGCTGTCGATTACATTACCAAACCGATCCAACATGAAGAAGCGCTGGCACGAATTCGCGTACACATCCAACTCAGCAATACCCAAAAAACACTGGAACAACGTACAGCAAAACTCGCTCAAACCTTAGACAATCTGAAACAAACCCAAGCGCATCTCGTACAGAGCGAAAAAATGTCATGCTTGGGTCAATTAATGGCGGGAATTGCCCACGAAATTAACAATCCCGTGAGTTTCATTTCTGGCAATTTAGTTCCTGCTGAAGAACACATTCGCAATTTGATGGCATTTGTGCAGTTGTACCGGGAATGCTATCCCGAACCCCATCCGAAAATTCAAGCTTGGATGGAAGAGGTGGAACTAGATTATATAGAAGAAGACTTGCCCAAACTGCTCAATTCTCTCAAATTAGGTAGCGATCGCATCCACCAACTCGTTCTTTCCCTGCGCAACTTCTCCCGCCTTGACGAATCAGAATTCAAAGCCGTTGACATTCATGAAGGCATCGACAGTACCCTGCTAATTTTGCAACCCCGCCTCAAAGCCAAACCCAAACATCGCAGCATTAAAGTTACCAAAGAATACGGGCAATTGCCAATGGTGAAATGCTACCCCAACCAACTGAATCAGGTATTCATGAATTTGCTCAGCAATGCTATTGATGCTTTGGAAGAGAATACCAAAAACACCCCCGCATTGCCCCATCCCGGTATTACTATCCGCACCTTTGTCTCCTCTGAAAACTGGGTTAATATCTCGATCGCCGATAACGGCACCGGCATCAGCGAAGAAGTTCGGGCGAAACTTTTCGAGCCTTTCTTCACCACCAAACCTATCGGCAAAGGTACGGGGCTGGGACTTTCGATCGGGCATCAAATTGTTACCGAAACACACCGGGGCAAGATTGATTGTTATTCGACTTTAGGGCAAGGTACTGAATTTGGTGGAGGCACAGCAAAAGGTCATCTGCTAGTGTTTGATATCCTGTTCGATCGATTACCATAATAACAAAAACCGTTCGTAGTGTGGACTTTAGTCCGCTCTTTTTTACGTACTTTTGTTTTACGTACTTTTGTTCGCACTACGAACACCGTCCCCGATCTAAGAAACATTCAATATTCATTAAACAAAAAAACAAGACGATCGCCCCCGATCGCCTCATTTAATAACACAATTTGCTCAAATTGTCAACAGCAAACACCTATTTCTTTTTCCGCTTAGCCTCATTTAACCGCCTGCGATCGCGCCAGTCAATCGCCGTCAAATAAGCGACACCGCCAGTAACAGTTACCAGCATTGCAAACGCCACAAAAATCAAAAGATTAACAAAATTAAATTCCATAGCCCTTCCTACAAAACTTGGTAATTGGTAATTAGTAAGGAGTTTTGAGTTTTAAATTGTGAGTTTTGAGTATTGACAGTTCCTAATTCAAAACTCAAAACTCAAAACTGAGAACTCCCGAACAACTATCAACTGACTGCTGGTAACTCTTCTAAGATTGTAAACCGAACGTGATTGATTGCCAGCGTACCCACAGAAACC